>NZ_JBEPMC010000001.1:0-909955 GCF_040545535.1 Mesorhizobium robiniae | reverse complement strand
GCCACCCGATACGACAAGCTCGCCAGGAACTTCCTTGCTGGCATCCTCCTCGCCGCCGCAATAACTTGGTGGCTCAATTGAGTCCGGACCCTAGTCAGGCGGACCCGGATTGCCAGTCGTATTCGAGACTGCAAGTCCGGCCGCGGCGGCCGGGCCTGTAGTGGCCGTTTAAGCGGACTCGGCTGTCGCCCTCACCGATACCGCGCCTGGTTCCATTTGTGCCCGAGCAGCGACAGGATGATGATCAGGCCGTTGAAGAACTGCACATAGAAGCCGCTCAGGCCCGCCGCGACGACGCCAGTCTGAATGAACGACACGGTGACCGCGCCGATCGCGCCTCCGACCACGGTGCCGATGCCACCCCAGGTCGGCGTGCCGCCGACGAACACCGAGGCCAGCACCGGCAACAGATAGCCGTCGCCGGCCGTGGGCCACCAGGTGAAGTTGATCATCACCGAAAACGTGCCGGCGATCGCGGCACCGATGCCGACGAAGACGAACACTTTGACCCGCACGCGCTTCACGTCGATGCCCATCTGCTGGGCGCTGTCGGGGTTATCGCCGACCACCCTCACCTGCGCGCCGAAGCGATGCCTGTTGTAGAGCAGCGCTGACAGCACAACGAAGGCGATGGCCCAGAAGATCTGCACCGGGATGCCGTAGATCTGGCTGGAGAAGATCTTGTAGGCCCAGCTGTCGGCGAGGTTGGTCAGTGCCGTCGATTTGCCCTCGTTGATGATCTGGATCAGACCGCGCAACAGGAAGTTCATGCCGAGCGTCGCGATCAGCGACGACAGCCCGCCATAGACCACCAGCGACCCCACTAGGAAGCCGAGCAGCGTTCCGGTGGCGATGGCGGCGGCGATGCCGAGGAACGGGTCGTAGCCGGCCTGCACCACCAGCGCGAACACCCATGAGGCAAAACCCATCGTCGCCGGAAACGACAGGTCGATCTCGCCGCAGGTGACGACGAAGACCAGCGGCACCACCACGAACAGCGCCACCGGCAACGTGGTCAGCACGGAGCTGTAGAGATACCAGGTGGTGAAGACGACCGGGTTGGCGATCATGAACACCGCCATCATGACGATGAACACGGCAAGCGTGCCGAGCGCGGCGCGGTTGTCGAGGATGAAGCCGCGCAGCCAATTGTCGGATGGGTGTCTCCATTCTTTCCCGGAGGCTTCGCCATGCGTGCCCCCGAGAGGGCTTTGCAGATCGGGTTCCATGGTCTTGCTCATCGCGCTGCCCTCCCCGCATCGCCGGCGTCGTGCAAGCCGGGCAAGCCGCCTGGATGCGCCACGTCTTCCATGAAGTTGATCAGGTCTTCGGCCGACTTGACCTCGCTGCGGTCGGTGGTGAGTGCGACCTTGCCGCGGTCCAGCACCACGAAGCGGTCGGCAATGTCGAAGACATGGTGGATGTTGTGACCGATGAACAGGATCGAGCGGCCGCTCGCCCGCACCTGGCGCACGAAATGGAAGACCTTGGCGGTCTCGGTCAGCGACAGCGCGGTCGTCGGTTCGTCGAGGACGATCAGCTCCGCCTTCTTATAGATGGCCCGCGCGATCGCCACGCCCTGGCGTTCGCCGCCCGAGAGCTGGCCGACGATCGAGTGCGGCGTGAACACTTTCGAGGTGAAGCCGATCTCGCGCATCAGCCGGCTCGCCTCCTGGATCTCCTCGTTGACCTTCAGCCAGCCCATAAAGCCGGTGAGCTCACGGCCCATGAAGATGTTGCGCACGATCGTCTGCTGGACGGCGAGCGCCCGATCCTGGAACACCGTCTCGATGCCGGCGTCGCGCGAGCGCGCCGCACTCCATCCGGTCACCGGCGTGCCACGGACGAGGATCTCGCCGCTGGTCGGCTTGACCACGCCGGACAGGATCTTGATCAGCGTCGATTTGCCGGCGCCATTGTCGCCGATCAGGCCGACCACCTCACCACGGTCGACGCTGAGATTGACCCCGCCCAGCGCATAGACCTGACCGTAGGACTTGCTGATGTCGCGCAATTCGATGATGCGTTCGGCCATGGCGATCCTCGCTCGATTTCGTGCCGGCGTTCTCGCCAGCGGCCCCGCCGGCCGGGCTAAATCCCGGCCGACGGCTTGGGAGGTCAGCGCAGCGCCTGCTTGGCCAGCTCGGCGACGATCTCGTAATTCTGCGGCGTGACGAAGCCGGCGCCGGTGTCGACATTCATCGGCGCCAGCCCAAGCACCACCTGCTGGCAAAGGCTCAGGATCGGTAGATAGCCTTGCAGGAACGGCTGCTGGTCGGCCGTCAGTTGCACCCAGCCGCCCTTGAAGCCCTCGACGATCTGCGGGCTGGTGTCGAAGCCGAAGTTGAAGATGTCGCCCGGCTTCCTTCCCGCTGCTTGCATGTAAGTCGGGACGTTGCCCAGCATCTGTCCGCCGGGATAGCCAACCGCCTTGACGTCGGGATTGTTGAGAAGTGCCGCGGTGATCACCGGAATCGCCAGATTGGGGTCGGAAGCCCATTCGCCGCTTGGCGGCGAGGAGAGCTGGATGACCTCGACGCCCGCCTCCTTGAGTGCAGCGACCGTGCCGCGCTCGCGCGCGCCGCGGGCCTCGTTCTCGAACGGACCGATCATGATCGCCTTGTCGCCGGCCTTGAGCCCGGCCAGCTTGAACGCTTCGGCGCCGAGCGCACGGCCCTGCTGTTCCTGTTGGGCGCCGACATAGCCGCCGCCAAACGCTTCCACCACTTTCGGCACCGGCACGTTCTGGTACATCATCTTGATGCCGTCCTTGTGCGCCTGTTCGGCCAGCGGCATGATCGAAGCGTCGCCCGGATGGCCCATCATGGCGATGCCGTTGGGCTTCACGGCGACGGCTTCGCGCAATTGCTGCACCATCTTCTCGACGTCCCACTGGGAAAAGATGTAATCGACCTTGGGCCCAAGATCGGCCGCAGCCTGCTTGGCGCCATTGTAGACGATGGTGCCGAAGGCGTCGCCCTCGGCGCCGCCGACGAAGAAGCGGATGTGGACATCCTTGCACCATTGGGCGTCGAGCGCCTGCGCCGGCATAGTGGAGATTGCGGCAGCGAGCGCCGTGGCGGCGGCCACGACGGTCGAGCGCAGAACTGTCGTTCTCATCGCGATGCTCATGCACTTATCCTCCCATTGTTCCCTCGCAAGCCGAGGGGTTTCGACGAATGCTTCGGCTTTTCGCCGCAATGCTTCATTGGCCGGCCCCTCCCGCCAGCCCATCCTCAAACCGGATTTGGCAGGTAGCTGGCACCTCCCCGGCATTGCTTGAGATAATCCAGCGCCCGCGCCTGGCCCGTAACCTCGAGGTCGCCGCGATAGACCGGGTCGTGCCAGCCCTCGATGTCGATGGCCCCCTTGTAACCGGCGAGCCGCAATTCGCTGATCACCCGCGTCCAGTCGCTGTCGCCGAAGCCCGGCGTGCGCATCTGCACGAATGGCAGCCGGCCGAACACGCCATGCTCGCGGATCACGTCCCAGCGCACCGTCGCGTCCTTGCCGTGGACATGGAAGATGCGCGGCGCCCATTTGCGGATCTGCGGCATCGGGTCGATCAGATAGACGAGCTGGTGGCAGGGCTCCCATTCCAGTCCTAGATTCTCATCGGGCAATTCGTTGAACATCAGCTCCCAGGCATCCGGATTGTGGGCGATGTTCCAATCGCCGCTGGCCCAGTTGCCGTCCATGGCGCAATTCTCGAAGGCGATGCGCACACCCTTGTCGGCGGCGCGCTTGGCCAGCTTCCCCCAGACCTCGCGGAAGCGCGGCAGGCTGTCGGGCAGCGGTTTGCCGCGGATGCGGCCGGTGAAACCGCTGACCATGCTGGTTCCAAACAAATGCGCATTGTCGATGACGGTTTCCCAGGCCTTCAGCACGCCCTGATCGACATCGCCGCTCTCCAGCGGATTGCCGAACACGCCGAGCGACGAGACGATGACGTCGGCATCGCCGATGGCGTCGCGGATCTGGCCGGCGAGCCTTGGCAGATCCTTGTCGCCCAGCGTCTGCCAGAAGAAGGGCTGGATGCTCTCGAAGCCGAGCGGCAGGATCGCCTTGATATAGGCTGCAGGGTCGTCGAGATTGGCCCGCACCATGGTGCCGATCCTGATGTCGAGAAGCGGGTTTGGCGTCATTGTAAATCCTGTGCGATCGCCACGCGGCGCCCGGTCTCAGCGCTCTCTATCGCACCAAAAACCATGGCCAGGCTTTTGATGTTGTCTGAGCCGCGCGTTTCCGGCTCGCTGCCGGTTTCGACGGCGTGCATGAAATCCCTGATGATGCCGAGATGGCCGTCGACGCGATCAGCGGGATCGAGGGGCGGCACGACGACCGGCTCGGTCTTGTCGAAAAGCCCATCGCGAACCGGCAGCGCGACCTCTGCCTTCAGATCGTCATGGCCATCCCAGATCAGGCTGCCGCGCTCGGCGACGATGCGCCAGCTACCTTCCCAGCTGGTGCGGAAGCCGGCAGCGCACCACGAGCCGGCATAGGTGAACAGTCTGCCGCGCCCGAGATCGAAGACGGCGCTGGCCGACGACCCCTGCTGGTACCAGGAATTGGCCGGCTCCCATTCCTGGCAATAGACGCTCACCGGCTCGCCGCCGACCATGTAACGAGCCGCATCGAACGTGTGGATCGCCATGTCGAGCAGCAGGACATGGGCCATCTCCTCGCGAAAGCCGCCGAAATGCGGCGCGACGAAGAAGTCGGCATGGATGCTGGTTGGCGCGCCGATGGCTCCGGAGGAGAGAAAGCGCCTGATGCGCCTGATATTGGCGACATAGCGGCGGTTCTGGACGACAGCGTGGACGCGCCCGGCTTTGCGCGCCGCCTCGACGATGGCGCGCGCATTGTCAGGACTGTCGGCCAGCGGCTTTTCGGTGAGCAGATGACAGTGATGCGCAAAGGCGGAAAGCGCGACATCGCGCCGGGCCGCGGGAACCACGACATCGAACACCGCTTGCGGTTTGGTCTGGTCGAGCACCGCGTCGAGATTGGTTCCGATGATGGCGCCTGAGAGCTCGTATTCGTGCGCCCGCGCCTTCGCCCGCTCGGCATCGAGATCGACAAGGCCGATAATCCTGAGCCCTTCAACCTGCCTTGCGGCATCGAGCCATTGCTTGCTCATCGCGCCGCAGCCGACCAGGACGACATCCATCATCCGACTCCTCCCGTTCGGTCCCTCCAGACCGAAGTCACGGCATTCACGGCATGGCCGTAAACGTTTTTCCGTAAACGTTTACGACAACACACCCGATGACGTAGAATGTCAATCGGCGGTTCGCGAAAAACCGTCTTTATCCTTGGCCTGTGCGGCTGCCGGTGCTAGCCAGGAAAGGGGGAGACCTGTCCTTTGGCGTCCAGCATTCACGACCTTGCACGTCACCTGAACATTTCGATCGGCACCGTGTCGCGCGCGCTCAACGGTCGCGCCGACGTCAACGCCGATACACGCCAGCGCGTGCTCGATGCGGCGGCAAAGCTGAACTATTCGCCCAACCAGTCCGGCCGCAGCCTGCGGCGCGGCTCGACCCATTCGATCGCCTTCATGCTGCAGCCGCATCCCGGCGATCAGCAATATGGCGAACCTTTCTTCATTCCATTCCTGACCGGGCTGCAGGCCAAACTCGCCGAAAGCGGGCTCGATCTCATCGTCGTCATGGGCGCGCCGGGCGACTACCAGCAGGAGCGCCTGCGCCGTGTCGTCGAGACACGAAGGGCCGACGCCGTGGTGCTGGCCTGGACGCGGCGCGAGGACGAGCGCATCGATTATCTGACCAGCGTCGGCTTCCCCTTCGCAACGCTCGGCCGCAGCCGTTCCGGCGGCAAGTCCTATCCCTCGCTCGACCTCGATTTCGAAAAGGCCGGGGCCGACGCTGTCGATCGTCTGGTTGCGCGCGGCCACCGCCGCATTGCCGCCATCCGCCCGTCGCTTGACCTCAACTTCGGCTATCTGTTCCTGGCCGGCTACCGCAAAGCGTTGCGGCGGCACGGCATCGAGGTCGATCCCGAACTGATTGCGTCCGATTTCATCAACGAGGCCGGCGGCTACGAGGTGACGCCTGGGGTGATGAATTGCAAGGACCCGCCGACCGCGATCATCTTCAACAATGACGCTATGGCGCTCGGCGGCTGCAAGGCGCTGGCCGAGATGGGCATTAAGCCGGGGCACGACATTGCGGTGATCGTCATCGTCGACACCCCGCTCTGCGGCTATTTCTCGCCGGCGCTGACCGCCTTCCGCCCTCCCCTGGAGCCGATGGGACGACGGCTGGCCGAAATGCTGCTGGCCTCGATTCCGGCCTATGCCGGCGAGGAAGGCCCGCGCACCATCCGCGAGGTCTGGCCGCTGGAGCTGATCGCGCGCGATAGTGATTGATGGTGCCGGCCAGCCTTTCGGGTAATACCTTCGCTGCGAGGTAACCTGGAAAGAGATGCGTGTGGAACAACCCTGCGATATCATCGCAGGCCTGAATCATATGATCTTTTGCCGAGCTGCCTGCCATGGACGACAAGATGCCCGCGCCCCGGCGAACCGGCGACCTCACCAGCGGCCCGATACCGCGCACGCTTTTGCTGTTCGCGCTGCCGGTGCTCGGTTCCAACGTGCTGCAGTCGCTCAATGGGTCGATCAACGCCGTCTGGGTCGGCCGCTTCCTCGGCGAATCGGCGCTGACGGCCACATCCAACGCCAATCTCGTGCTGTTTCTCATCCTCGGCACCGTGTTCGGCATCGGCATGGCGGCGACCATCCTGATTGCGCAATCGGTCGGCGCGCGAGACCTGTCCGAGGCGCGGCGCATCGTCGGCACCAGCGCCACCTTCTTCTTCGCCATTTCGGTGGTGCTTGCGGTCTGCGGCTGGATCTGGGTCGACGCCATCCTCAATGCGCTGGGCACGCCATCAGATGCTTTGCCTCTGGCCCGCTCCTATCTGCGCATCATCTTTGTCGCCGTGCCGATGATGAACCTGCTCTCCTTCGTCATGACGGTGCTGCGCGGCGCCGGCGATTCGCGCACGCCTTTTATCTTCATGGCGCTGGCGGTCGTGCTCGACATCATCTTGAACCCGCTGCTCATCCGCGGCTTCGGCCCGTTCCCTGAACTCGGCATATCGGGATCGGCCACCTCGACGCTGATCGGCCAGACGGTCAGTGTCATCGCCATCCTGGTCGTGCTCTATGCGCGCAAGCATCCGCTGCGGCTGGCCGGCGCCAATCTCGCGCTGCTGCGGCCGGACCCGAAATTGCTGCGCATCGTCGTCCTCAAGGGTGTGCCAATGGGCCTGCAGATGATCGTGATCTCGGCCGCGGCGCTGACGGTGATGGGCATGGTCAATTCCTACGGCTCGCAGGTCGCGGCCGCTTACGGTATCGCCGCGCAGCTCTGGACCTACGTCCAGATGCCGGCGTTGGCGATCGGCGCCGCTGTCTCCTCGATGGCCGCGCAGAATGTCGGCGCCGGGCGCTGGGACCGCATCGGCCGCATCGCCATGTCAGGCGTTGCCTTCAACCTCGTCCTGACCGGCGCGCTGGTCGCGCTGCTTTTCGTTTTCGACCGCCCGGTGCTTGGGCTCTTCCTCAGCAGCGACAGTGCCGCGATCGACATCGCCGCTCACATCAACAATGTCGCGTCCTGGTCCTTCATCCTGTTCGGCGTCACCATCGTGCTCTTCGCCACGGTGCGCGCCACCGGCGCGGTGATGCCGCCGCTGATCATCCTGGTGATCTCGGTGCTTCTGGTGCGCACCAGCTTCGCCTATTTCTTCCGAAGCGTGATCGGCGAGGAAGCGCTGTGGTGGAGCTTTCCGGTCGGCTCGATCACCTCGCTCGCGTTGGCAGCAGCCTATTACCGCTTTGGCCGCTGGCGCACCATGCACATGATAGAGGACAGGCCCGCAGCCGGTGAGCCGCCGGACACTGGTCTCGGCGTGCCGCGCCAGCGCGCGCATCTCTCGCCCGAGACGCCGAACGGCTGAACCATCGGCTCACCGCGCATATCTGGCTCCGAATGCGAGCGCCACCAGGGAAAAGAGGGTGATCATGCCGGCAAAGGCCAGGCTTGCCGTGGCCGGGCTTGCCACTGTCGACAGGATCCCAATACCGATGACCGGCAGCGCATTGCCGCAAAAGCAGCAGATAAAGAAGGCTGAGACCACTTCGGCGCGGCGGTCGGCCGGCGCGATCTGGTTGACCACCTGCAGGCCACCACGATAGCCGAGCGCTGCCGCGACGCCGCAAAACGCAGTCGCGGCGGTCATGATCGCCATCGAAGCGAAGACCTGCGCCGCTACGATCAATGCGACGGTCGGGATCATCAGGACAAGTGCTGCAAGCATAGTGCTGCGGCTCGAAAGCCGCGTTGTCGCCAGTATGGTGACGGCAGCCACGATCGCCAGTTCGAAGAACAAGGCGCCGGCTTCGGCATGGTTGGTAATATGGAGCTGCTGCGCCAGGATGCTCGGTGCAAGCGCCGCGTAGAAACCGACCAGCCCCATGGCGCCGAAGCCGGTTACCGCAGGCGCTACGAAACCGGTGCGGATCTCACCAGGCACGGAGAGCCGTGGCTGCATGGAGACATCGGCCAGTTTTCCCGGTTGTGAAATGGTTTCCCGCGTCCGCCAGACCAGCACCGTGACAACGACGAGCACCGCCAGATAGACGACGAATGTCAGCCTGAGCGGCCACGGCGCATACTCGGCGAGCAGTCCCGCCGCCAGCGCGCCAAGGCCTAGACCCAGAAAATTGGTGCTGGTGGCAATGATGGCGGCGCGTGACTTGTCTTCGGCTGCGACCAGCTCGGCAAGCCAGGCAGTGCCGGTTCCCGCACCGACGCCTATTCCTAGGCCGCTCAGAATCCGCGCGATGTCGAGCCACGCGACATTTTCGGCGAACAGGAAAAACAGCGCACTGACGACCGCCACAATCATCGCCGCCAAGGCGGCCGGCCGGCGGCCGATGACATCGGACAAACGCCCGAACATCAACAGCGCCGCCAGGTTGCCCACCACGTAGACGGCATAGATCAGGGTAAGCGTGATCTGCGAAAAACCGAACGCCTGCTTGTAGATAACGTAAAGCGGCGTCAGCACCGTGCTGCCGGCGAAAAGAACTGCGATCATCGCAGCAACGGCAGCTATTGCGGCGGCGCCACCGAGTTCGTGATCGCGCGTCATGGCTGGGGCATTGACCGTCATTTCGACCTCTTACTGTCCGGGATCGCGACGCCAACGCCTTTTCACGTCATGGGTTCCCTCTGCCCGGACCTGCTCCTGACAGGTTCGGCGCCCTGACCGTGGTTCTCTATGTCGCCCTGCCAGACTTCCGCGCCAGTCGCTAGGCGTCATGCTTTATGCTGGTTGCCGTGCCGGACAGCAGATCAAAAGCGCCGGCGTTCCTATCCCCGCATCGCTTTCAGCTTTTCCGCCACCGAGGCCGCAAGGTCGGCGTAGCGTTCCTCCAGCCGCTCGGCTGCCTCGATCACCGAAAAATCATGGCCGAATTTTTCCAGCGCCATGCGCAGCTTTTCAACGAACTCCGCCTGTTTTTCGAGCGCCGAAAACAGCGTCTTCACTTGCGCTTCGCTGATATCGGGATTGGAAAGCATCTGCGGCACTTCGCGGCTCATCTGGTCGCCGGTAGCGGTCTGTTCTTTCAGGATCTCGATCCAATCGGTCAATTAGCAAATCTCCTTTTTGTCAGGACAGCATGCGCAGCGCCTGCCGATGCGGTCAACCCGAGGACGCTAAAGCGGACTTGCGCGGGGCCCTCGCCGCGTTAAATTCGGCACAACTCGAAGAGGACACTATTGCGATGACCACCGACGCCGAAATCCAGAGCGCTTTGCCTACCCTTGCCTCCGGCAATGTTGCCGTCATCACCGGCGGCGCCAGCGGCATCGGCCTGGCCGCGGCCAAACGATTCGCCGCCATGGGCATGAAAACCGTCATTGCCGACATCGGCGGCGCGCGCCTAGATCAGGCCCGGCAAGCGCTTGCCGCGATCGGCGGCGACGATGCTGTTCGTGCCGTTGACGCAGACGTTTCCTATATCGACGATGTCGACCGGCTGGCGGATGCTGCCTTCGCTGCCTTTGGCGCGGTTTCAGTGCTGATGAACAATGCCGGCGTCGGCAACAATCCCGGCAAACCGTGGGAAAACCGCGTCGCCTGGAGAGAGCTGATGGATACCAATTTCTGGGGCGTCGTGCATGGTGTCCAGGTTTTCGCACCGCGCATGCTCGCGGCTAACACGCCGGGTCTGATCATCAACACCGGCTCCAAGCAAGGCATCACCACGCCACCCGGCAACCTTGCCTACAATGTCTCCAAATCGGCCGTGAAGACCTTCACCGAAGGCCTGGCGCACGCGCTGCGCAACGAGCCGGGCGCCTATCTGTCGGCGCATCTGCTCATCCCAGGCTTCACCTATACGGGTCTCACCGAAGGTGCGACCGAAAAGCCCGCGGGCGCCTGGACCGGCGAGCAGGTGATCGAGTTCATGCTGGCCGCGCTGGTGCGTCGCGACTTCTACATCCTGTGTCCTGATAACGAGACGACGCGGCCGATGGACGAAAAGCGCATGGCCTGGGCGATCGGCGACATCATCGAGAACCGCCCTGCCCTGTCACGCTGGCATCCGGACCACAAGGACGCTTTCGCGAAGTTCATGGAAAACTGACGCTTACGCCGCGTGCTTCTTCGAGCCACGGTTTTCCGCCGCGGCTTTCTTAGCGGCCGTATCGGCGACCTGCCGGTCGTGCCGCTTCGCCGCGCGTTCACATTTCTCGCGGATCTCCTGGACCTCGGATTCGGTCAGATGCTCGATGCCGATAAAGGTGTTCTTGGCTTTGCCGACCCGGATCAGTTCGTCCAGCTTCGCCTGGATCGCTGCGCCATCACGGTTCTGGGTGTTCTGGATGAGAAACACCATCAGGAAGGTGACGATCGTCGTGCCGGTGTTGATGATGAGCTGCCATGTATCGGAAAACCCGAACATCGGTCCGCTTGCCCCCCAGGCAACAATGATCAGAAAACAGACGGCGAATGTCGACGGCAGACCGGCGAGATGCGCAACATAGTTGGCGATCTTGGTGAAAAGCTTCTCTATCATGGCAGGAGAAACAACCAGCATCCGCTCCTGGTTCCCTCCAGGGAGAGATTTCACCGACGCAGCCGTTCATAGGCCCGCAAGGATCAGGGTATCTCGTGCTCCCAGCGATCTAGGAAGGTCTCGATGGACAGCGCCTGCATGTCGGGGACCGCCTTGGCCAGTTTCTCGACCGGCCAGTCCCACCAGGCAAGGCTTTCGATCCGCGCGGCGATGTCCGCCGCGAAGCGTTGGCGCAATTGCCTGGCCGGAACGCCGGCGACAACCGCATAGGCAGGAACGTCGCGCGTCACCACCGCATTGGCGCCGACGATCGCGCCGTTGCCGATGGTCACATCAGGCATGACCACCGCGCCATGGCCGATCCAGACATCGTGGCCGATGCTGACGGATTGCGCCCGCCGTCGTTCCCGGAAAGCCGCGTCGACGCCCAGCCAGCGAAAATACTCGTTCGGGCGGTAGCTGACCTTGTGCTGGGTCAGCCGCTCGATCGGATGCTCCAGCGCGTTGATGCGGCTGTTGGCGGCGATCGAACAGAACTTGCCTATGGTCGTGTAGATCGCCTCGGCGTGGCGCTCGAAATAGGAGAAATCACCCACTGTGACTTCACGCAGGATGACCCGCTCGCCGATCGAGGCGTAGCGTCCAAGCTTGCACGCCTTCAACTCCGCGGTCGGGTGGATGCGCGGCTCGGAATCCTTGGGGACAAGATTTTCAGGACGATCCATTCCAGCGGCTTTACGTCAGCGCAATTGCTCCTGCAAGGCGGGAGCAATTGTCACGTCGCCGATTGGTGCCGCAAGCGGGACCAATCATCCGTCACCTGTTGCCAGAGTCTATTTCGGCTTGCGGTTGGTCCACACCACGTTTTGGCCATAGAGCGGCACGGTGGTGACCGACATTTTCGCCGAACCGTCCTGCACCTGGCGCGAGTGCGACAGATAGATCAGGGTCTCATTGGCTTTATCGTAGATGCGGTTCACCACCTGCTTCTTCCAGATCAGGCTGATACCTTGCTTGAATACCTCCTCGCCGGCCTCACTCATGTCGATGTCGCCGATGGTGATCGGCCCGGTCTGGCGGCAGGAGATCGAGGAATCGGACGGATCCTCGAACCAGTTGCCCTTCTGCAGGCGATCGATCACGCCGCGGTCGAAATAGGAGACGTGGCACGTCACGCCCTCGACCTCCGGATCCTTGATCGCCTCGACAATGATGTCGTTGCCCAGCCAGTCGACGCCGACCTTGCCGACCTCCTGGGCGACGGCCGCACCAGCACCGACGACAAGCCATGCGGCCAACGTGCCGCCGATCAGTTTTCGCCTAATCAGTCCTTGCAAGGTTAGCCTCCTGCGGTTCGAGTTTTGCCGACCTCAGGTGGGACGGGCGGCAGCACTTTGCAAGCGGATCACCTTTTGACAGGAAAGCCGGTTGCGGCAACGCGACATCTTTGCGCGCACGAGATCAAACCGCTAAGAGTGTTCGCCGAACAGGCTCTGCGCCGGTACGGCGTCAATGAAATCACGACGGACACCAACGATGATGCGTTCAATACTGGTCGGCATTCTCGTCCTGATGGCAGCAGGCATCGGCTGGCTCACCTTCGACTGGTACCGCGGGCATTATGGCGGCGAGCCGTTTGGCGCGCCATTCACGCTGGTCGACCAGAAGGGCGCTCCGGTCACCGAGGCTGCCTTGCGCGGCCACCCCAGCGTCGTCTTCTTCGGCTTCACCCACTGCCCGGAGGTCTGCCCGACCACGCTGTTCGAACTGGCCGGCTGGCTGAAGACGATGGGAGATGACGGCAAGAACCTGCGCGCCTATTTCGTCTCGGTCGACCCGGAGCGCGACACGCCCGAAATCATGAACGCCTATATCAGCAACTTCTCCGACCGCATCCTCGGCATTACAGGCGAACCGGACAAGGTCCACGCCATGGCCAAATCCTTCGGCATCTATTCGAAGAAGGTCGATACCGGCAACGGCGACTACACGATGGACCACACCGCGTCGGTGCTGCTGCTCAATGCCAGGGGCGATTTCGCCGGCACCATCGCCTACGGCGAAAGCTCGGACACTGCCATCGCCAAGCTCAAGCGGCTGGCGGAAGGTTAGAGCATGATCCCGAAAAGTGGGACCGGTTTTCGGAAAAGATCATGCTAAAGCAAGAACATCGTTTGACCCAAACGCGGCTTTATTTCACCACTGGAAAGATCGAGGCCGACCGTATCTTCGCGGCGTTCGAAACGGCCTTTGAGGACGAGGGCCTGCCGATTGCCATCCTCGAAGTCGATGAGGATCGCGACATCCACGAAGTGTCGCTCTATGCCGACGGCGATGTCGATGCCATCGAGGCGCGTGTGGAAGAGATTCTTGCCGGGCTTGCCCTGTCGAGGCCGATTGCGCGCGAGCGTCTGCCCGATATCGACTGGGTGACGCGTTCGTTGGAGGGATTGAAGCCGGTGCGCGCCGGCCGTTTCTTCGTTCACGGCGCGCATGATCGCAGGAAGCGCCGCAGCGGCGAGCTTGCCATCGAGATCGAGGCCGGCCTCGCTTTCGGCACCGGTCATCACGGCACCACCGCCGGTTGTCTCGAAATGCTGGAACAGGTCGTGCGGCGCGAGCACCCGCGCAACGCGCTCGACCTCGGCACCGGTAGTGCCGTACTGGCCATCGCGGTGGCCAAGCTCGCCCACATCCCGGTGCTGGCGACCGACATCGATCCCGTCGCCACAAAGGTCGCCGCCGCCAATGCACGGCTCAATCACGTCAAGGCGCTTGTGGAAACGGTGACCGCGCCAGGCTTCCACCACCCGATCTTTGCCGCGCGCGGTCCCTTCGAGCTCATCGTCGCCAACATATTGGCGCGGCCGCTGATGCGGCTGGCACCCGAAATGGCCAGGCAAGTCGTCTTGGGCGGCTCGATCGTGCTGTCGGGCATTCTCGACCGGCAGCGCGACGCGGTGATCTCGGCCTATGTCGGCCAGCAGTTTCGCCATGTCAGGACGTTGCACCGCGAGGGCTGGGTGACGATCCACCTCAAGCGGTGACGTGCAGCGCCTTCAAGCGCAAGCAGCAAGTCGCTCAGACGTAGGGCGACCTTGCCGCCTTCCTCAGCTCTTCGCGATCATAGCCGTGTGCTTTCAGCGTTTCGTCGTCAAAGCCAAGCAGAACGCCGCTCACATAGCGGCTCGCTTCGCGCTGGCGCGCTTCGATGAGAGCGTTCATGGCGCTTCGGAAAAATCCGCGTCTGGCTGAAATCGTGGACATGATGGTCTCCTTTGCAAGGCAATAAGACTCGTTCCTCCACTCCAAAAAGGTAAGCTCTGCTGACCTATTTGAAAATCGCCGATTCTGCATGGCGCCTATGCGCAAAAGCGATGCTGCTGGACCAAATTCCGCCGATTGTCAGGCGGCTGATGCTGTAGCACTTTGATCTTGCGCTGATTTTCTCCCAACCGAAGGTCCGGTGCAGCAAAAGTCGATTCCGATTTTCGGGGCCATACGCTACGGTCGCGCCAGCATCCGAGGAGAGGCCATCATGTTCCAGACCTTTGATTCCGCCGGCGACCCCGCTGTCGGCAAGCCGCGTATTGCGTTGCTGCGCCGATGGCTGGCTGCCAATGGCCTGGATGGCTTCATCGTGCCCCGTGCCGACGAGCATCAGGGCGAATATGTCGCCGACCGCTCGGCGCGGCTAAAATGGCTGACCGGCTTCAGCGGCTCGGCCGGCATCGCCATCGTGCTCGGCGGCCGCGCCGTCATGTTCGTCGATGGGCGCTACACGCTACAGGTGCGCCAGGAAGTCGATCTCGACATCTTCTCGATCGAGAGCCTGGTCGACAATCCACCCGCCACCTGGATAAAGGACAATCTGGGCAAGGGCGTGCGGCTTGGCTTCGATCCGTGGCTGCAGACGATAGGCGACGTGAAAGCGCTGACAGCTTCGGCCGAAAAATCGGGGGCGGTGTTGGTGCCGCTGGAGAAGAATCCAATCGACGCCATCTGGAAGGACCAGCCCGGCCCACCGCTGGCGCCAGTCGAGCTCCATCCGATCGCCTTTGCCGGCGAACTGGCCAAGGACAAGCTGGCGCGGCTGGCCTTGGCCATCGGCAAGGATGGCGCCACCCATGCCGTGCTGACCGACCCGTCCTCCATCGCCTGGGCCTTCGACATCCGCGGCGGTGACGTGCCCCACACGCCGCTGGCGCTCGGCTTCGCCGTGCTCGCCGCCGATGGGTCGCACCAGCTTTTCATGGACCGGCGCAAGTTTTCGCGCACCGTCGCGGCCTATCTGACGCAGCTCGCCGAATTGCACCAGCCCGGTGAATTCGAAGCTGCTATCGCAGCGCTGGCCGAAGGCGGTGCAAAAATCGCGCTGGACCCGGTGCTGGCGGCCGAAAAACTCAGAATGCTGGTCGAGGACAATGGCGGCACGGTCGTTTCAGCGCCCGACCCTGCCCGCATCCCACGCGCAACGAAAAACCAGGCCGAGATCAACGGCGCCCGCGCCGCGCATCGACGCGACGGCGCCGCCGTGGCCAAGCTGCTTTGCTGGCTCGACCGGCAGAAGCCCGGCAAGCTCGACGAGATTGCCGTCGTCACCAGGCTCGAGGAATGCCGCCGCAGCACCGGCGAGGAAACGCAGATGCCGTTGCGCGACGTGTCCTTCGACACCATTTCGGGCGCCGGCCCGAACGGTGCCATCATGCATTACCGGGTTTCCCGCGCCACCAGCCGAAAGCTTCAGTCCGGCGAATTGTTCCTGCTCGATTCGGGCGGGCAGTATCAGGACGGCACCACCGACATCACCCGCACCGTGCCGATCGGCAAGCCGACCGAGGAAATGCGCGAACGCTTCACGCTGGTGCTGAAAGGCATGATCGGCATTTCCATGCTGCGCTTTCCCCCGGGCACACGCGGCTCCGAAATCGATGCCGTGGCGCGGCTGGCGCTGTGGAAACACGGTTGCGACTTCGCCCACGGCACCGGTCATGGCGTCGGCTCCTATCTGGCCGTGCACGAAGGCCCGCAACGCATTGCCAGGACCGGCACCGAAAAGCTGCTGGCGGGCATGATCCTCTCCAACGAGCCGGGCTACTACAAGGAAGGCTCATACGGCATCCGCATCGAGAACCTGATCCTGGTGACGCCAGCCGAGCAGGTAGAGGGCGGCGACATCGCCATGCACGGCTTCGAGACGCTGACGCTGGCGCCGATCGACACCAGGCTGGTGCAATCCGACCTGTTGACGCGGGACGAACTGCATTGGCTCGACCTGTACCACGCACGCGTGCTGGCCGAGATCGGACCAATGCTCGACGGCGAAACGCTGGCCTGGCTGGAAAAGGCGACGGCGCCGCTGCCGCACGACCAGAAGTCGTGATTTTCGCAAAGGCGTGTAGCAGGATTCGTCTACCCCACGAACTGCCTGGCAAGGATCAGCACAGCGGCACCGGCCAGAAACATCGCCATCAGCCCGCCGCGCAGCGAGACCAGCCCGGCAACGATCAATGCTGTCCATTCCGCCGGTCCGGCGCTCAACGCGGCCGGCGCGACGAGTGTGGTCAGCACCGCCGCCGGCACGGCGTTCAGCCCGGCCTCGACGCGCGGATGGATATTTTCGAAGCGCGAGATCACCAGATGGCCGCCGATGCGGGTGAGATAGGTGGCGATCGCACCGGCGATGATGATCCACAAGGTCGTGCTCATGGCCGCGCCTCGACACCACTGTGATGCGGCGGCAGGATGACCGCGAGCAGCACGCCGGCCACCGCGCCAATGGAGACGTGCCAGGGCGAACCCACCGTTTTGTAGGCGATGATGGAGGCAGCAGCACTTGCGACCACCACCGGCAGCCATAGCGGCCGTTTGCGAAAGCCCATGACCAGGCCGAGAAAATAGATCGGCAGCAGGAAATCGATGCCCAGAGCATGCGTATCGGGGATGAGCTTGCCGAACATCGCGCCGAGCGCGCTTTCGGTTACCCAGAACACATAAACCGGCAGACCAAGCCCCATATACCAGGCGAAGCCGACCGTCTCGCCGGCCTCCGCCTTACGTTCAGCCACCGCGAACTGCGGATCGGTGAGCAGGAAATAGCCTACCGCTTGCTGAACCAGCGGCCAGTGCGCGATGCGCCGGCCGATACCGGCGGAATAAAGCACATGGCGGAAATTCACGGCGAAGATCGACAGCACGATGAGCCATGGCGCGACATGCTGCCCGAACAATTCGATGCCGACCATCTGGCTGGCGCCGCCGTAGACCATGGCGCTCATCAGGACGGCTTCAAGCACCGAAAAACCATTGTCGACGGCAAGTGCTCCGAACAGCAGCCCGAACGGCGCCGCCGCCACCACGACCGGCATCGAGAGCCGCACGCCTTGCCAGAAATCGCTCTTCGCGCTGTTTTCGGAGATTGCTTCCGCCGACATTGACCACTCCCTCGGGAATGGTCGTATGTAGGTAGCGCCGCCTGCCTTGTCACACCAATTCGCTTGAGCCAAACGATCAGCCGAAATGATCGCCAGGGCGGCGCCAGGCACAAAGTGCCGGCAAATTCGCTCGCCTCAACTGACGAAATAGCGCTGCCATTCGAAGTCGGTGATATGCGATGCCTGCCAGGCGTCGAAGGCAGCCTGCTCGGCGCGCCGGCTCTCGGCGTAATTGTCGCGAAAGGTCTCGCCGAAGGCCTCGGCGCAGAAATCGGACGTTGCGAAGGCTTCGATCGAAGCGTTGAGCGTGCGCGGCAATTTCGGCTTGTCAAGATTGGCCAGGTTCGATGTCACCGGCGCTTCGAGTGGCAATTCCTTTTCGATCCCCTCGCACCCCGCCGCCAGGATCGCCGCGATTGACAGATATGGATTGATGTCGGCTCCAGGCGCACGATGCTCCAGCCGGCAGGCGCCATCGTTCGGCGTGGTGATGACGCGGATCGGCGCGGTACGGTTCTCAAAACCCCAGGCGACGTCTTCCGGCGACCATGCGCCACGATCGAAGCGGCGGTAGGAATTGACCGTCGGCCGAAACAAGAGATGCGTGTCCTGCATCCGGTTCAGCACGCCGGCGAGGAATTGCTCGGCGACCGGCGTCAGCCGGCTTGGTCCGGCGGCGAAGGCCGGCTTGCCGTCGCGCCACAGGCTGACATGGTGATGCGCACCGCAAGCGCTTTCCTTGCCCGGCGGCTGGAAGCGAGTCATGAAAGTGGCAACCAGCCCGCGCTCGGCACACAATTCGCGCAGATGCAGCTTGGCGCGCATGGCGTCGTCGGCCGCCTGCAGCGCCGTCTTCGGCGTCAGCGCGTATTCATACATGCCGAAGCCGTATTCGGTCACCAGAGAGGCGACGCCAATGCCGATGCTTTTCATGCGGGTGATGAACTCGGCAGCGAAATCCTGGTACTCGCCGCTGCGCACCAGGTCGTAATTGACCAGGGAATGGCCCCAGGGCTTCAACTCGCGATAGCGGCCGGCACGCATCAAATCATGGTCGGCGTGAAAAATGCCGAACTCATATTCGAGTGCGAAACGCGTTTCGTAGCCAAGCGTATTCATCCGCTCCTCGACCTTGGCCAGGACGCCGCGTGGATCGAACGGGCAGACCGTGCCGTCGAGCATGTAGGCGCGGGTAATGGCGGAGGCGAATTTCGGCTTCCAGCCGTGCTGGACGACGGTCGCCGGGTCGATGATGCCCTTGATGTTGGGAAAGCCGTTCTCTTCGTTGGCGCTTGCCGAAGCGAAGGCGACGTCGCCCATCGGCTGACCGTCGCCATGGGTGACGCAATAGAGGATGGCGTTGATCGCTTCGCCGTAACTCGACAATTTGAGCGGCGCGATCTTCGAGCGAAAGGCGCCTGACGTGTCGACCGTATGGATCTCGATGAACTCGACGCCATCGGCTGCCAGCTTGCCCTGCAACGCCTTAAGCTCGGGCGTGTACGCCGCGACCCTGTCCTCAAATTCCACTTTCAAACCTCCACCAGAAAAACACCAGGCGTCGCTATTTCGCGTGCCTGAAAAATCGCGAGAGCAATTCGTCCAGTTCGTAGCGGCCGCTGATGCCGCTTGGCCGGAAGGCCATGCAAAGCACGATGACGACGCCAAGCGCGACACCGGACAGACCAAGCAGTTGCGGCAGCTGGATGCCGGCAATCGTGACGCCCGATTCGATGCTGCGGATGAATTCGAGCCCGACCGAAAGCACGATCACGCCGGTCATCGCGCCGGTAACTGTCGCCATGCCGCCAAGGATCAGCATCGCCAGCGTCATGAAGATCATCTGGAAATAGAACAGCTTCGGGCTGATCGTGCCGGCGAAATAGGCGTAGAGAACACCAGCCAGGCCGCAGATCAGCGCCGACAGCACCCATGAAATCAGCCGCAGGCGCCGGGCGTCGATGCCGAGTGCGGCGGCGGCTTGCGGGCTCTGGGCGCTTGCCCTCAGCTGCAGGCCCCAGCGGCTGTCCTTGAACAGCCGAGCCAACACGATCGCGAAGACCGACATCACCATCATCCAAGGCAGGCCGACGACCTTCGGAATGCCGAAGAAGGCCTGGTTGCCCTTGAACAGATCGGTCCAATTGAGAAAGACAGAATGGACGATGATCAGCAGTGCCAGGCTGACAATCGTTGCGGCAACGCCCGAAAGGCGGCTGATGACCTTGCCGCTGACCAGGGCCAGAATGCCGACCGCAAGCAGCGCGAGCAGCGCCGATGTGACGGGATCGAGCTCGAGCGTCGCGAAACCAAAAGGTGCGTTTGGAATGGACAGCTTCTTCATCGCCAGCGGCGTCGACAGGATGGCCACGCCATAGGCGCCAAGCCCGACAAAGGCGCTGTGGCCGAGATTGGCGATGTTGCTGTTGCCCATGAAGACTTGCAGGCCGACGACGACGATCAGGTTGACGAAGGCGCCGAGCGCCAGAAAGGTGTAGTAGGTCGGCGCGAAGTTCAGGATCAGCAGTCCGATCACCAGCACCGGCAACGACGTCACCAGCCCGCCGACGAGCGAGCGCACCAGCGCGCCGCCAGGCCTTGCAACAGGGGCAAGTGCGGTATCTTCGATCGCCTGCGACATCTCTGATCTCGCCACCTCAGATCTCCCCCACCTCAGATCTCCTTGTCGCCGAGTTCGATCCTTTGGCCAAGCAGGCCTTCCGGTCGGTAGACGAGAAGCGCGACGATGATCGCGTAGGTAAGCGCGTCCTTGAAGCCCCCATATTCCTGCGGCAAGGCGACGAGCAGGCCGACTTCGATGAAGCCGAGCAGCATGCCACCGACCGCCGCCCCGGGAAGCGAGCCGAAACCACCGATGACGCAGGCGACGAAAGCCTTCAGCACCAGGCTGAAGCCGAGATCGGGCGAGACGCTGCCGCGCCGCGCCATGATGAAGACGGCCGCGATGCCGGCCAACGCACCTGAAATGGCGAAGGCGGTGGCAATCACCCGGTTGGCCCTGATGCCCATCAGGCGAACGGTGGCGAAATCGCGCGACGCCGCGCGGATCGCCAAACCGAGTGTCGACCGGTTAAGGAAGAGCACCAGGGCGAGGATGGTGAGGCCGGAGACGATCAATTCCATGACCTGAAGCGACGACACCGCAAACGGGCCGAAGAACCACATCTGGTTCAGGCCATTGAGGATCGAGACCGATTGCGGCTTCGGCGAGATCAGCAGCATGAACAGGTTCTGCACGACGATGCTGACGCCGAAGGCCGTCAGCAATCCCGTCGTCGTTGGCGCATAGCGAACCGGGCGGAACGCCACGCGCTCGAAGGCGATGGCCGCCAGCGCTGCCGCCGCGATGGCAAGCAGGACCGCGACGATTGGCGACGTCAGCCCCAGCGCCGCGGCCAGGAACACGCTGTAGGCCGAGACGCCGATGATCTCGCCATGGGCGAAGTTCACCAGCCCCATGATCGAAAACACCACCGCCAGGCCAAGCGCCACCAGCGAATATTCCGCGCCGAAGGCGAGTGCGTTCAAAAGTTGCTGCAGAGCGTAGTCCATGCCGCGCCTACCCGCCGATATAGAGATTGAGGAGACCATGTTCGTCGGCAAGCCCGGACGGCGGCCCGTCAAAGCGAAGCGCGCCGGAACTCATGACATAGACGCGGTCGGCAAAGCGAAGCGCCTGCCTGGCGTTCTGCTCGACCACCAGCAGCGTCAGCCCCTCGGCCTTGAGCTGGCCGATGAAATCGAAGATCCGGACGACGATCTTCGGCGCCAACCCCAGCGAGGGTTCGTCGAGAAGCAGAAGTTTTGGCCGCGACATCAGCGACCGCGCAATGGCCAGCATCTGCTGCTCGCCGCCGGAAAGCGTGCCGGCTGCCTGCGCGTAGCGTTCGGAGAGGACCGGGAACAAAGCGAGGAAGCGCTCCATGTCCTGACGCACCCCTCTGGGGTCGCGCCGCGTCGCCGCGCCCAGCCGCAGGTTCTCGCCGACCGTCAAATTGGCGAAGATGTGCCGGCCTTCCGGCGTCGACGTCAGGCCGGCGCGAATGCGATCCTCGGTTCGGACACGCGATATATCCTGACCGTCAAGGACGATACGGCCGGCCGACGGCGAGACAAGGCCAGTCAGGGCATTGATGGTCGAGCTCTTGCCGGCACCGTTCGGGCCGAGCAGGGCGACAAGCTCGCCCTGCCCCACCGACAGCGACAGATCGCGCACGGCGGCGACCGCGCCGTAGCGCACGCTCAGATTCTCGACCTTCAGCACGAACCGGCCCGGATTGTCGCTCGCGGCATCATCAAAACAGCTTTGCCAATCAGTTCAACGCCGGAACGAAGGTCGGCTGCGCGTCGGTGATGAGCACGCGCTTGCCGTTCGAGAAGCCCATCACTGGCACGGCCTTGACCGGATAACCCTTCTTTTCGGCGAAGGAGATGATCGGCGCCGTCGTGCCGGGATAGCCGCCCGACGCGCGGATCGCTTCGCGTAAGGCCGCGGGCTCGACGGTGCCGGACTTCTTCGCCGCCTCATAGCTGATCTGCACCATGTCAGCGCCGAGCGCATCAAAGATGCCATTGATCTTGTAGCCGTCGGCCTTGCACTGCGCCAGGAAGTGGTCGATCGGGCTGTCGACGCCGGTCGCGCCATGGGTGGCGAACATAACCTTCTCAAGCGAAGCCGGATCGCCGACGGTTCCTTCCAAAGACTTGTCGTCGAAGGCATCACAGCCGGCCACCCAGCCGTCATAGCCATTGGCGCGCAACTGGCGAATGAGGATGCCGACATCGGGCAGCACACCGCAGACATGGATGGCATCAGGCTTTTCAGGCAGTGCCTTGATGCTGGCGATCTGCGGCGACCAGTCGGTGGTGCCCCAGGAATAGTTGAGCTTGGAGACGGCCTTGCCGCCGAGATGTTCAAACACCTCACCGAACCATTCCGGCAGTTTTTCTGAGTAGGAGCCGGCATCGGGCGAGACCAGCAGCGCCACGGTGCGCGCGCCCTTGCCATAGAGTGCACCGGCGGTGGCCGCTGCATTGATCGGATCGGGCACCGCGCCGGCGATGAAATTGTCGAGGCCTGCCTGCTGCATCTCGATCTGGGTGTTTGGCGCCGAAAACACCGTCGCGCCATAGGGCGCCGCGATCTGGGCGGTCGGGATCAGCGCATCCGGGAACGGCACGCCGGTGATGACCTGGGCCCCGGCATCGAGGAACTTCTGGCCGAGCGAAACCGAAAGTTGCGGATCGGAACGATTGTCCTCGATCATCAGTTCGATCTTGGGATCACCGGCGCCAGCCGCCTTGTTCAATTTGTCGGCCATGCAGCGAGCGCCTTCAGCCTCGCTGTAGGGTGCATAAGTGCCGGTCATCGCCACCGCGAGTCCGATCTTCAGATCGGCGGCGCCGGCATGCGCCACCTGCAAGAGCCCCGCCGCGGCAATAGCGGCCCCTAAAATCATCCTGTCCATTGAACCCCTCCTTCTCCCTTGTTGTTGCAATTCCCAGGCACCGTCACGATGTCTCGGACTGCCCGACATAAACCTCGATGACGCGCGGATCGCGCCACACCTCTTCGGTCTGCCCGGAAGCGATCACCTGGCCCTGGTCCATGACGCAGAGCCGGTCGCACAGCCGGTTGATGAAACGCAGATCGTGATCGATGACGATGGTCGCGCAGCCGACATCGCGGCGAATGCCCTCGATCGCCACCGCCAGTGTCTCGGATTCATCTTCATTGAGCCCGGCCGCCGGCTCGTCGAGCAGAAGCAGCGAAGGACCGAGCGCCAGCGCGCGGGCGATTTCGAGCCGGCGCTGGCTGCCATAGGACAATGTCCCCGCCGGAACATCAGCGAAGCCGTCCAGTTGATACTGGGCCAGCAGCCGGTCGACGCCGATGCGGGCCGCGACATCGGGGCGAACCGAGCGACAGGTGATATGGGCGACCTCGACATTCTGC
The DNA here is from genome assembly GCF_040545535.1 of Mesorhizobium robiniae. Taxonomy (NCBI): domain Bacteria; kingdom Pseudomonadati; phylum Pseudomonadota; class Alphaproteobacteria; order Hyphomicrobiales; family Phyllobacteriaceae; genus Mesorhizobium; species Mesorhizobium robiniae. The sequence continues at coordinate 886,422 of NZ_JBEPMC010000001.1, read as the reverse complement.
CGGACGGTCAAATCCCTGAACAGCCGGATAGTCTGGAAGGTGCGGCCGACGCCTGCCCGCGCGCAATGCTCGGGACCGTGGCCAGTGATTTCCTTGCCTGCCAGCCTCACGCTGCCGGTGTCCGGCTTGAGCACACCGGAGATGGCGTTGACCAGTGTGGATTTTCCAGCACCATTGGGACCGATCAAGCCGAGGATTTCGCCGGCCGCGCAAGACAGCGAAGCACTGCGCAAGGCCTGCACGCCGCCAAAAGTCTTGCTGACTGCCTCAACCGACAGCATCGGTCACATCTCCCATCCCGGCCGATGGCTTTTTCTCCTGTCAGCCGGTCATCAAGGATGCTAGACCCCCGACTTTTCCATAACAAGTATCTTTTTCCATTTTAGAAAATATTCTTGGCGAGCCGAACTTCCGGCCTGAAATCCGACCGGCGGGATCAGACCCCGGCGCCGGCCGGCAGCCCGTCGCGCGGGACGGTGTTCGACATCAGCATGACGACCGGCTCATCGCCGAGCGCGATATAGGCATGCCGCATTTCGCCGTCGAAGAGGATGCTGTCGCCCGGCTGCAGCACCGTCGGGTCATAGTGGATCGTGTGCAGTTCCAGACTGCCGCTGAGCACATGGATGAACTCCTCGCCCGAATGGCTACGCCAGCCGCCATTCTCCTCAAAACTCCTTGCCCGCAGCGTGACGCGCCAGAAAATGTTGGTCTTGTCGCGAAAATCGCTGCACAAGACCTCGAATTCCATGGCATTGCCCTGATGTAGGATGCCGCTGCCGGCGCGCGTGATCGAGCGGCGCGCCTGCATGCCCGGCTTCGGGCTGAACAGGAAGGACGCCACCGGCACATGCAGAACGCCGGCGATCATTAGCGCCACATCGACCGTCAGGCGCGCCTTGCCGTTCTCGAGCTTCGACAGCTGCGAGACCGAAAGGCCGGAGCGCTCGCTGAGGTCGCGCAGCGTGATGTTCTGCTCTTTGCGCGCATCCCTGATCTTGCTGCCCACATTGCCCTGCATCGCCCATGCCCTTGGCTGTCGTGTTTCCAATTCGACAAGCTCTAGCGGCGTGGCCTGAGGGCGTCCAGCCTTTAGACGGCTACGGCTGATTTCGGCCATAGTGACATCGCGACAGTGGCAAAGCTTGTCTCCAGGGTCTGGCTGATGAGCTCGAATTTTTCCGGATCGGAAAGCAGGTCGTTGCGGACTTCGAGATAGAGGCAGGGCCTGCCCTGCTCGAGCCCATGCCGGTTCAGCGTATAACCGACCGCCTGACGCCAATCATAGGGCGCGTTGTCGCCGATCCTCAAGCCTGCTTCGGCGCCACGCGCGCCGATAGTTTTGAGCACCGAGGTGACGAAAGGCGACGGTTCGCGCCACAGCACGCCGATATCGACATCGCGCCTGATGCCACCCATCACCGGGGTGAAGGAATGTATCGAGACGAGCGCCTGCCTGCCTGCCGCGGTCCCGGTAATCGCCTGTTCGATCGGCACCCAGGCGATGCGCTTGCGCACCCTGGCGTCAGCCGCATCGACCGCGAGATTGCCAGGCACCGGAATACCGCCGAGATCCGGCCGCATGAAGTCCCACTCGCCCATTGGGCGGTTATAATCGAGGAACAGCCGCGAATAATGCGCGACCACGGCTGGCGCCCGCAACGTCCGCGACAGCCGGCGCGTCAAGGCGTCGATGCCGATATCGACGGCGAAATGCGTGCCGAGATAGGGCACTGCCAGGCCAAGGTCATGCCATGGCGCCGGCACAAGATTGCCGGCGTGCTCGGCGATCAACAGATAGGGGCTGGTCGCACCAGGCAGCAGCCGCTCGACGCTGGCTGCGGCCAGCCTCTCGACGGTCGCATCGTCAAGCCCTGCAAGGGCCGCCGCGTTCACCGGACGACCTCCAATTCAACCGATGACGGAGCGGACGTGATAGGCCTTCGCCGCCGTCGCTTCTGTCAGGCCGGCGCGGCCATTGGTGCGGCCGAGACCTGAATTCTTGATGCCGCCCCATGGCAGGTGCAGGTCGGCGTGGTCGCAGCGGTTGAGATAGACCGTGCCGGCCTCGACCTCGTCGAGCAGGACCACGCCGCGATCGATGTCCTGCGTCCAGATCGAGGCGCTCAGGCCGAAATCACTGTCGTTCATCAGGCCGATTGCCTGGTCGTCGCCGTCGACCGATTGGATGCAAGCCACCGGTCCGAACAGCTCGTCACGCATGATCTGCATGCTGTGATCGACCCCGACCAGCACTTCCGGAGCGACATAGGCGGCGCCAAGCCCTGCGGCCTTGAGGGCGCCATCCTGCGGCATCAGCCGCCGCGCCCCTGCCAGCACCGCGCTTTCGGTGAGACCGCGGATCGTCTCGGCGGCGCTCGCCCGCACCACTGGGCCTACCATTGGCTTCTCGCCGATCGGATGCCCGATGGTCCATTTCGCCGTCTCGGCGACAAGGGCGTCGACGAAGCGGTCATGGATCGCCTGGTCGACATAGATCCGTTCGACCGAACAGCAGGACTGTCCTGCATTGGAGTATGTGCCCTCTGCGATCAGCGGTATCGCCGCCTCGAGGTCGGCATCGGCGCGGACATAGGTCGGGTCCTTGCCGCCGAGTTCGAGATGCACCTGGGTGAAGGTGCCGGCGGCGGCGGCATGAACGCGCCGGCCGCCATTGACTGAACCGATGAAGTTCACCGCATTGAAGGCACCGGACGCGATCAATCGCTCCGCATCGGCATGGTCGAGATGCAAGCTTTGGAACACGCCTTCGGGGCCGCCGGCGGCACGAAAAGCCTCCTCGGCCACCTCCGCGATCAGCGGTGTCTGCGGCGAATGCTTGAAGATCACGACATTGCCGGCCACAAGCGGCGACGTCACCAGATAGCCCAGCATGGCGGTCGGATAGTTCCAGGCACAGATCGACAGATGCAGGCCGCCCGCCACCGGCCGCGCATAGCGGCGGATGGTCTCGTCGGAGGGATACGGCACGTCGGCCAGCGTTTCGGGCGCGATGTCGGAAAGCAGCTGTCCGATCAGCGCTAGACGCCGCGTCTCGTCGGCCTGCCACAGCGGTCGCCCTATCTGCCATGCGACCATCTCGGCAAGCGGAGCGGCGCGGGCTTTCATTTCCTCGCCGAAGCGCAGCAGGATCGCCAGCCGCTCGGCCAGCGGCGTCCGCCGCCAGGAGGGCAATGCGGCACGGGCCCGCGTCACCGCGGCTTCGATTGCAGTGCCGTCAGCATAGCCGCGCGTCACATAGGTCGAACCGTCGACAGGAGAGGTCACGGAGAAGGTCCGCGCGCCGGAATGCAGGTTCATGATTTTGAAATCCGTTCGAACTGGGAAGTCATCCGGCCACGATATCGCTATTTTCCATTTTGGCAAATTTTTTCTAATACCGCTTGATGGAATTTTTATCCGCCCCTATTGTCCGGCGATCGCGCGTTGGGCGGAGCACATGAGGGCAAGCAGATGATCGTTTATGATTTCACCGGCAGGCACGCGGTTGTCGCCGGCGCCGGTGGTGGCATGGGCGAAGCGATAGCGCTTGCGCTGCTCGAAGCGGGAGCATCCGTTACCGCCATCGACGTCAAGGCCCGCCCAACCTCCCTCGCCTCCTATGACGACAGGCTCACTTTCGCCCAAGGCGATCTCACCGACGCCGCCTTCGTCGAACAGGCCATCGGCTCGGCGGGCCGTGAGCGCGGTGGTATCGACTATCTCGCCAATGTCGCCGGCGTGCTCTGGTTCGGCCGCGACAGATCGGCTCTCGACATGGATCTCGACGTCTGGGATCAGGTCTTCAACATCAATCTGAAGTCCTTCGTGCACACGGCACGGTCGGTCGTTCCCTATATGCGCTCCGGTGGGCGCGGCGGAGCCATGGTCCATTTCTCAACCATCCAGTGGTATCGCGGCGACGCGAACCCGCAGGATGCTTACCAGGCATCGAAGGCGGGCGTCTGCGCGCTCTCCAAATCGCTGGCCATGCAGCTTGCTGGCGACCGCATCCGGTCCAACGCCATCTGTCCGGGCATGGCGCTGACGCCGCTGCAGGCACGCTGGGATACCGAAGAAAAGCGCTCGGCAGTCGCCAGTTACGCGCCGCTCGGCCGGATCGGCACACCCCAGGACATGGCCAATGCCGCGCTTTTCCTGCTCTCCGACCAGGCAAGTTACATCACCGGAATTGAGCTCCCTGTTGACGGTGGTCTCTTGATGCGAATGTAGCGTCACATCCGCGACCGGACCGCACCGGAAACCCTAGCTCGCCGAAACCTTGCCCTGGATCGCCCGGCCCCAGTCGAGCAGCGGCCTGGCGCACACCGTGAAATCGACAAGTTCGTCGACCAGGGCCGACGTGTGGATTCCAGTCGGGTCGATCGTGTGGCGGACAGCGAAATGCCGGTTGCGGACAGCCTGGGCGAGATCGGCCTCCGTGACACCCTCGAAGCCGCGTGGCGCGCGCTTCATGCATCCATCCGTATCGAGTTCGAGCCCGGCCTTCTTCAGTCGCCCGATCAGGCTGCGGAACTCCGCCGGTTTCGTCGCGATCGCCCTCCGCATGGCCTGGAGCAGCTCCGGGCCAGGCTGCCACCAGGCAACGCCGGCAAAGCACCGGTCGAGCCCGATGTAAGCGAAGAACACGCCCTGCTCCATCTTGGTGCCGTCCGGCGACAGGATGGCCGACAGATGGCTGTTATAGGGCCGCTTGTCCTTGGCAAATCGCACGTCGCGGTTGATGCGGAACAGCGACTTCTTGCGATCGCCCCGCAAGCCCAGTCCCGCCACCGCGAAGCGTTCGGAGAGCGTTTCGACGAGATCTCCGAACGGCTCATAAAGCTCGCTCTCGTAGAGGTCGCGGTTCTCCTGGAACCACTCCCGGCTCTGGTGAAAGTCGAGCGCCTTGAGAAATGGAATGGCCTTCCGGCCAAAACCGTTGAACGTGCCCGTCATCACGCCTTGCCGATCCGCGCTAGCCAGGCGTCCTCGTCGATCACCTCGATGCCGAGTTCGGTGGCGAGCTTGAGCTTGGAGCCGGCGCCGGGTCCGGCGACGACGAGATCGGTCTTGGCGGAGACCGAGCCCGCGACTTTCGCGCCGAGACGTTCCGCCATCGCCTTGGCTTCCGGTCGCGTCATCTTTTCCAGCGTGCCCGTGAAGACGATGGTCTTGCCGGCGACAGCGCTGTCGGCCGAGACGTTGACGATGTAGGGCTTCGGCCGGACCTGCGCGAGCAGCGCGTCGAGCACGTCGTCGTTGCGCTCGTTGCCGAAGAAATCGCGCAGCGCGTTGATCACCGTGTCGCCAATGCCGTTGATCGACGGAAAAACGTCATGCGGATTCTCGGCTTTTGCAGTCTCCTTGCCGATGCGGATCAGCTCCTCGATGGTCGAGAACTCTCGGGCAAGCACGGCCGCCGTCGTCTCGCCAATGTGACGAATGCCAAGCGCGAAGATGAAGCGATCGAGCTCCGGTTCGCGGCGGGCGTCGATGGCAGCGAAGAGCTTGTCCAGGCTTTCATAGTTGCGATCCTCGACACCGCGAACATTCTTGCGAGCCTTGCCCGATGCCGCCTCGCGTTGCCTCGCCTGCTCCTCGCGCCGCTCGGCCAAAGCCCTGGTGACGGCTGGACGCCGATCCCTGAGCGTGAAGATGTCGGCGGCCGTCTTGATCAACCCCGCATTGAAGAACAGGTCGATGTTTTCGGCGCCGAGGCCTTCGATATCCAGGGCGCCGCGCGACACGAAGTGGCGCAGTCCTTCCACGGCCTGCGCCGGGCAGATCAGTTCGCCGGTGCAGCGGCGGCGGGAATCTTCCTTGCCGGTCTTTTCGTTGATCTCGCGCGTCGCCGGCGAACCGCAGATCGGGCAGACGTGCGGAAATTCGTAGGGCACGGCATCGGACGGCCGCTTGTCGAGGACAACGCTGACGATCTGCGGAATGACGTCCCCTGCCCGCTGGATCACCACCGTGTCGCCGATGCGCACATCGATGCCGTCACGGATCGGCTGGCCGGTGCTGTCCAGGCCCTTGATATAGTCCTCATTGTGCAGCGTGACGTTCTCGACCACCACGCCGCCGACCGTGACTGGCGCCAGTCGCGCAACCGGCGCAAGCGTGCCGGTACGGCCGACCTGGATGTCGATCCTCTGCACGGTCGTCATTGCCTGTTCGGCCGGAAATTTATGAGCGACAGCCCAGCGCGGTTCGCCGGTGACAAAACCCCATCGGCGCTGCAGCTCCAACTGGTCGACCTTGTAGACGACGCCGTCTATGTCGTAGCCAAGCGACGAGCGCTGCTCCTCGATCAGGTGGTAATGCGCGACCAGTTCCTCGACCGACTTGGCCCGCACCATCAGCGGGCTGATCTGGAACCCCCAATCCTTGAACTTCTGCACGGACTCGTACTGGGTCGGCGCGGGATCCGCCGTCGTATAGCCCCAGGCATAGGCGAAAAATCTAAGATTGCGGCTGGCGGTGACGGATGGATCTTTCTGCCGAAGCGACCCGGCCGCCGTATTGCGAGGATTGACGTAGTCCTGGCCGCCGGCCGCCGCCGACCGTTGCTTCAGCGCCTCGAATTCCGCATAGGTCATATAGACCTCGCCGCGAATTTCGATGACATCGGGCCAGCCCGAGCCTTTCAGGCGCTTGGGAATGTCGGCGATCGTTCTGAGATTGGCGGTGATGTCCTCGCCGACGGCGCCGTCGCCGCGCGTTGCGCCCTGCACGAACACGCCGCCTTCATAGCGCAGCGAAGCCGACAGGCCGTCGATCTTCGGCTCAGCCGTAAAGGCGATGTCGAGATCCTTGTCGCGATCGAAGAAGCGCCGGCCGCGCTCGATGAAATCGGCGACGTCCTGGTCGGTATAGGCCTTAGCCAGGCTGAGCATCGGCACCGCATGACGCACCTTGGCAAAGCCTTCCGCCGGCGGCGAGCCGACCCGGCGCGACGGCGAATCTTCGCGCACCAGATCGGGAAAGCGTTGTTCGATGGCGAGGTTGCGCCGCGTCAGCGCGTCATACTCGGCGTCCGTGATAACAGGCGCGTCCTCGCCATGGTATCGCCGGTCGTGCTCGGCGATCTCCTCGGCCAGCCGCTTCAGCTCGCTGGCTGCCTCGCTCTCGTTGAGCGAATCGACGGATTTTTCGGACATGAACTGCTTCCCCAAGAATGGCGCGCCACTATAGATCAGGATTTGCCGTAGGGGAGCCAGCCCGCGAGAAAATCAATCCTGAACAGCGGGATGCAGCCATCTCCTGACTCCGTCCGAAAGCCGGACTTGCCGCATCGGACGGCGTGTTTCTATGCTGCGGCCGTATTCTCTCGAAGCAGCCGCTCGGCAGCCGCGCGTGCCTCGTCGGTGATCGTCGCTCCGGCCAGCATCCGCGCGATCTCCTCCTGGCGCGCTGCCCGGTCCATCTCGGCGATGCCGGTGGCGACACGATCGGCGCTACCGGATTTGGAGATCAGGAAATGCGTGGCCGCGCGCGCTGCCACCTGCGGCGCGTGCGTAACCGAAAGCACCTGCACGCGCTTCGACAACCGCGCCAGCCTTTGGCCGATGGCGTCCGCTACCGCGCCGCCAACGCCGGTGTCGATTTCATCGAAGACCAAGGTCGGCGCCGAGCCGCGATCGGCCAGCGCCACTTTCAGCGCCAGCAGAAAGCGCGACAGCTCACCGCCGGAAGCGACCTTCATCATTGGGCCGGGCCTGGTGCCGGGATTGGTGCGCACCCAGAACTCGACCTGGTCGATGCCCTCTTCCATCCTGCTTTCGGCGACGCTCGTCATTTCAACGATGAATTCGGCCCGTTCGAGCTTCAGCGCCGGCAATTCGGTCATGACGGCCTTGGTCAGCCCGACGGCGGCCGCATGGCGAAGCGACGACAGCTGCGCCGCCGAAATGTCGTAGGCCTCGCGCGCCGCCGCGGCCTGCTTTTCCAGTCCGTGCAGGCGCTCTTCGCCGGCATCGAGATCGGCAAGATCGGCGACCATAGTGTCACGCAGCTGCGCCAGATCGTCGACCGCCACACTGTGCTTGCGCGAGGCGGCGCGCAGCGAAAACAGGCGCTCCTCCGCCTTCTCCAACCGCTGCGGATCGTATTCGGTGGCGCGAAGGGCTGCTTCGACACCCGACTGCGCGGCGTCGAGCGACAGCATCGCCTCGTCGAGCGACTTGACCACATCGTCGAGCAGGCCCGGCGCTTCCGTCACCTTGCGCTGCAGGCGCCTGAGCAGGCTGGCGAGCTGCGGCAAGGGCGAGGACGGCCCGGAAAGTACATCCTGCGCGTCATGGATTTCCGAGGCGATCTTTTCCGCCCGCATCATCGTGGCGCGCAGTTCCGCCAGCTCGGTCTCTTCGCCGGGCTGGGGATCGAGCTTGGTCAATTCGGCGACCGCGGCCCTGAGATAGTCGGCCTCGCGCGCCGCCGCTTCAACCTTGGCGCGGTGCTTGGCCAAGTCCTGCTCGCAGCCTCGCCAATAGCGCCACGCCTCACCTGTCGCACCGACAGTGCCGAGATGACCGCCAAAACTGTCCAGCAATTCGCGATGGGCGCCAGGATCGACCAGGGCGCGCTCGTCATGCTGGCCGTGGATCTCGACCAGCGCATGACCGACGTCGCGCATCAGCGTCACGCTGGAAGGCTGGTCGTTGACGAAGACGCGGGTACGGCCGTCCGCCGTCTGCACGCGGCGCAGGATGATGTCGCCATCGTCCTCGATGGCGTTGTCGGCAAGCAGCATGCGGGCAGGATGGTTGCGCGGCACGTCGAACACGGCGATGACCTGGCCCTGTGCCGCGCCGTGCCGCACCAGCGAGGCGTCGCCGCGGGCGCCGAGCGCCAGCGACAGCGCGTCGAGCAGGATGGATTTTCCAGCGCCGGTTTCGCCGGTCAGCACCGAAAGGCCGGACGAAAAGTCGATGTCCAGCTTTTCGATCAGAACGATATCGCGGATCGACAGTCTGGAAAGCATGGTGATGCGCCGCTCAGGCGCCGGTGATCAGCTTCCCGGCCTTGGCGATCCACGACCCGGCATTCTCGCGCGGCTCGAGCCCACCAGTCTGCAGGAGCTTGTAGGAATCCTTGTACCACACGCTGTCGGGATAGTTGGTGCCGAGCACAGCCGCGGCGGTCTGCGCCTCCGAGGTCAGCCCCATCGCATAGTAGCTTTCGGTAAGGCGCGCGAGCGCCTCCTCGACATGGCGCGTGTTGGAATAGGTCTCCACCACGTTGCGGAACCGCTTGACGGCAGCGATATATTCACGGCGCTCAAGATAATAACGGCCGATCTGCATCTCCTTGCCGGCGAGCTGGTCGTTGGCGAAGCGGATCTTTTCCTTGGCGTCGTCGACATATTCGGAATCGGGCCAGCGCGTCACCAGATCCTGCATCGTCTGCACGGTCTGGCGCGCTTCCTTCTGGTCTTGGGTGACGTCCTTGATTTGCCGGTAATAGCTCAGCCCGATGATGTACTGGGCGTAAGCCGCGTCGTCGGTCGACGGATAGAGCGTAAGATAGCGCTTGGCCGAACCGATCGCCTCGGTATAGTTTCCCTGGCGATAGTCGGCAAAGGCGCCCATCACCATCGATTTGCGGGCGTATTCCGAATAGGGATGCTGACGGTCGACCGCACTGAACTTGCGGCTCGCCTCTTGCAGGCGACCGGCATTGAGGTTGGCGAGGCCCTGATTGTAGAGAACGTCGGCCGGTTCGGTCTGCTCGACATAGGTCGACAGGTCGACATCCTTTTCGGACGACATGCAGGCCGACAGGATCAGCGATGGAACAACCACCGAAAGCGCCAGGAAAACAGCCCGATGCGGCGCTTTCGATTGACCAATTCGCTTGAAAAACATGATTGGATTCCGCCCTTTCGGCGTCATTTCAGTCGTCATTCGCTCTGGGGCAGCAGCCATAGACCATAATCGCCATGCCCGGCAACGCTATCCCCGGCCAATCGCACATTTTTGTGGCGGTCTGGCGCGGCCTGCGCACTTACATGATTTCGCCGGCCAATGATGCATTCCTGCAACACAGGTCGACGGTTATAAAAGCCGAAAAACGTTAAGAATCAGACCATCCAGGGTCCGTAAACGGGCGCATAGACGGCGTTCATCTCGGCGGCACGACCGCGCTCTCGGCGTGTCGTCTCAACGATCTCGAACGCCGAACGGTCCGACAAAAGGCGCCGCAGCGCCGCCGCGTTCAGCCTATGGCCGCCGCGATAGGAACGGAAGCAGCCGATGAACCGGGCGCCGGCCAGCGCCAGATCGCCCATGGCGTCCATCGTCTTGTGGCGCACGAACTCGTTGGGATAACGCAAGCCTCCCATATTGATCACGCGGTTGTCGTCGCCGATCACCAGGGAGTTTTCCAGCGATGAGCCAAGCGCATAGCCGGCCGCCCACAGCCGCTCGACATCCTTCATAAAACCGAACGTACGGGCCCGCGCGATATCGCGGCGGAAAATGTCGGCGTTCATGTCGGATGCGAAGAGCTGACGGCCTATCGCCGGGCTTTCGAAATCGATCTCGATCTCGAAGCGCGTGCCGTCATACGGCCTGAACTCCGCCCAGGAGGCACCGTTCTCGATGCGAACCGGCTTGACCACCCTGATGTAGCGGCGCTTGACCGGCAGCGTGTCGATACCCGCCTGGTCGATGGCCTCCACGAACGCCATGGCGCTGCCATCAAGGATCGGAACCTCGTGGCCGTCGATCTCGATGACCAGATTGTCGATGCCGAGCCCGAAAACCGTGGCCATCAGATGTTCGACGGTGGCGATATGCTCACCTGCCGGATCGCCGAGCATCGTGCAGAGATCGGTGGCGCCGACTTCGGAAACGAGCGCACGGAACTCACGGCCCTCGCCTCCGTTCGAAAGCTGGAACACGACACCCGTATCAGCGTCTGCCGGCAGGAAATGAACGGTAACGGAATTGCCGCTGTGAACGCCGGTACCTGTCAGCGTCGCACGCGATTTAAGTGTCGTCTGATAGTCGTGCAAAACAAACCCCATAGCCCATACTGCCTAAGTCCGCTTCATGAGCCCAAGGGCACGGCTCTTTGATCGGCAGGCAGGGCACTTCCCCGAATCCCAGCAAACCGACATTGCTCGGGGCGAAGATAGTGTTCCGGCAGAAAGTCTCCAAATCACGGTTTCTTACTCACTGTAACCGCGATCCGGAGTGGACATCGTCCCGTAAGGACTTGTTTTCTAATCGCTTTCGACATTAACAGGCAAACAATTTCTTGTCTGCCTGTTAACAATTGTTACAGACCGTTAACGGGTCAATTGGCCTGGCGGCGCAGGAATGCCGGAATCTCCAGCTGATCGTCTTCCTGGACGGCCCTGCTCTGCGGCGTCAGCCGGCCCTGGTCGTCCAACTGGCCGCGGCGCGGCGCGTAAAGCTGCGGGTCCTGGCTGGCAAGGCGGCGCACTTCGGGCGCTGCCTGGCGCAGTTTCGGCTCGCGCGGTTGCGCCGGCTGCAGCCGTGCAGGCTCCTCTTCGCGGCGGGTAAGGCCGTTCGTCAGGCGCTTGAGCAGTCCCATCGGTCCGCTGTTCTCATGGTCGGCCGGGCGCGCCTTGGCTTCCACTTCGGCTTTCACCACCGGCGGGAAGTCCTCGACGCGCGGCATGCGCTGGGGTGCTGCCGGTTGAAGCATTTCGCGCTGCGGCGCAGGCTGCATCACCTGCTGAACCACTGGCTGCACCATCGGCTGCGGCTGGGCCGGCGGCGCCTGGAAGATCTTGCTCTGTGGGCGGAAGTCTTCCGTCTGGGCAACCGGCGCGGGACGCGTCATCGCCGCGGCATTCGCCTCGGCAAGCTGAATCGCCTCGGCCACAGGATCGGCGGCGCGTGGCTCGTAGCCCCCCTGCTGGACAGGCGCGGGACGGCTTTCCGCGACCGGAACGGCCGGGCGGCTGACGGGCTTTGGCGGAGCCGTGCGGATGGCGATCGGCGCGGCGGCGATATCAGCCGCCGATTTGTCGATGCCGGTAGCAACCACCGAGACACGGATGACGCCTTCGAGATCCTCGTCGAACGTCGCACCCAGAATGATGTTGGCTTCCTGGTCGACCTCCTCGCGAATACGGGTCGCCGCCTCGTCGACTTCGAACAGGGTCAGGTCGCGGCCGCCGGTGATCGAGATCAACAGGCCCTTGGCGCCCTTCATCGAGGTCTCGTCGAGCAGCGGGTTGGCGATCGCGGCTTCGGCGGCGGCCATTGCGCGGCCCTCGCCGGAAGCTTCGCCCGTCCCCATCATCGCCTTGCCCATCTCGCGCATGACCGAGCGGACGTCGGCGAAGTCGAGGTTGATCAACCCTTCCTTGACCATCAGGTCGGTGATGCAGGCCACCCCGGAGTAGAGCACCTGGTCGGCCATGGCGAAAGCGTCGGCGAAGGTCGTCTTGTCATTGGCCAGCCGGAACAGGTTCTGGTTGGGGATGACGATGAGGGTGTCGACGCATTTCTGCAACTCCTCGATGCCCAGATCCGCCGTCTTCATGCGGCGCTGGCCTTCGAAATGGAACGGCTTGGTGACGACGCCGACGGTGAGAATCCCCTTCTCTCGGGCAGCACGTGCAACGACCGGCGCAGCCCCCGTGCCGGTGCCGCCGCCCATGCCCGCAGTGACGAAGCACATATGGGTGTTGGAGAGGTGATCGATGATCTCGTCGATGCACTCCTCCGCCGCCGCGCGCCCGACTTCCGGTTGCGATCCCGCACCCAGGCCCTCGGTGACATGCGCGCCGAGCTGGATCAGGCGATCCGCCTTGGACATCGTCAGCGCCTGCGCGTCGGTATTGGCCACCACGAACTCGACGCCGCGCAAGCCGGCTGTGATCATGTTGTTGACGGCATTGCCGCCGCCGCCGCCGACACCGAACACGGTGATACGCGGCTTGAGCTCGGTGATGTCCGGCTTCTGCAGATTGATGGTCATTGTCTCCGTCCTTTGCCTTTCCCGCCGCTTCGCCGCCGCGGCCGCCTATGGGGCTGTCCCCGTCAATTTAAAAACTGTCTCTCAACCACTGACTCATTCGATGCAGTTTTCCGCCCGTTCCGGTCATCCTGAGACCAGAAATTCCTTTCGCCGGATGGCTCTCGAAATTCGCCATCTGCGGATAGATCAAAAGCCCGACCGGCGTCGAGAAAGCCGGCCCCTTGGCCGCTTCCGGCAGCCCCGCCACGCCGAGCGGACGGCCGATGCGCACATTGCGTCCGAGAATGCGGCGCGCCGCCTCGGGCAGGCCGGAAAGCTGGCTGGCGCCACCGGTCAGCACCACACGCTTGCCGACGGCATTTCCGTAGCCGGACCTGTTCAGCCGATCGCGCAACAGTTCGAGCGTCTCGTCGATGCGTGCCCGGACGATACGCGTCATTACCGAACGCGGTATCTGCAACGGCACCTCGCCATCTTCGCCGATCGGCTGTATCGATACCAGGTCGCGGTCGTCGGCACTGCCCGGCAGCGCCGAGCCATGCATCACTTTCAGCCTCTCGGCGGCGTCAAGCGAGGTCGACAGGCCCTTGGCCATGTCCAGCGTCACATGGTTGCCGCCGATGGCGATGGCGTCGCCATGGACGAACTTGCCTTCCGAAAAGACCGAGATCGTCGTGGTGCCGCCACCCATGTCGATGCAGGCTGCGCCCATTTCGAGTTCGTCGTCGACCAGCGCGGCAAGCCCGCTGGCATAGGGCGTCGCCACCATGCGCTCGACCGACAGATGCGAACGGTTGATGCAAAGCTCCAGATTGCGCAACGGTGCCGCGTCACCCGTCAGCACATGCATGTCGACCCCGAGCTGGTCGCCAACCATGCCGCGCGGATCACGCACGCCGCGCTCGGCGTCCAGCGAAAAGCCGACGGGAAGCGAATGGATCACCTCGCGCTCGGCCCGCAGTGCCTGCTTGGCGCCGGCGGCAAGCACACGCTTGATATCGGCCTCGTCGGCCTCATGGCCGCCGAGGTTGATGGTTGCCGAGAAGCTTTCGCTCTTCAGCCGGCCGGCTGTCATGTTGACGATCAGCGAATCGACCGTCAGACCGGCCATGCGCTCGGCGGCATCGACGGCAAGGCGGATGGCGTGCTCGGCCCTGTCGAGATCGATGACGACGCCCGATTTCACGCCTTGCGATTTCTGGTGGCCGATGCCGATCACCTGGATGCGATGCGAGCGCCCGCGCAGCAGCATGCCGTCCTCGCGCGGCTTGAGCTTGGCCACCACGCAGCAGACCTTGCTCGAACCGACATCCAGCACCGTCATGATGCCGGACCGGCGCGACGAGGCGTCGCTGTTGCCGCCAAGCCAGCTCATATTTTCGTCTCCGCCTTGCGCTTCGGCATTTTCGGCTTTTCGTTGAGCGCGGCTTGGCGCTGCGTCGCCGCTTCCGGCGTCAACTGGACGACGAGGCGATCGGACAGGCGCATGTCGACAGCGGCGATATCGCGCGTCAGCAGCCCGTTCTCATGGTCCATCCTGACCAGATCGGCGATCGCCTGATCCTCGCCGTCCTCGGGGAGCTTGACCGTGATGCCGTTCTCCAGCTTCAGGTCCCAACGCCGTTCGCCGATGCGGATATAGCCTTTGACCCGCGCGGCCAGCTCTGGATATTTCTTGATCCTGGCCAGGAAATCCGGCGCCTTGGCCGGGGCGCCGGTGCCGACGATCAGCGGCAGCAGTGCCTGCTTGCCGCCGGAGAACGGCGCGATCACGGCGCCGGACCGCTCGATGACGGAAAGCTCGCTGCCCTGCTGCCAGAGCGCAAAAGGCTCACGCTCCTCGATGCGCACCTCCAGCGTGTGCGGATAGACCTTGCGCACCGCCGCAATCTCGACCCATGGCAGTGTGGCGATGCGCTCACGCGCGGCTTCGGCATCGAAGCCGATCAGCGACGTCCAGCCATCGAGTTGCATCCTGTCGAGAATATCGATCTCGGAGGTTGCGCGGTTACCGACGACCTTGATCTGGTCGACGGCAAAGCCGGTACGGGCGGTGACGCCCTGGACGATGACTTCGACATGTCCGCCGACATAGGCTCCATAGGCACTGCCCGACACGACCAGCGCCGCCGACAGCATGGCCGCAGAAAAAGGCGGCACCTCGAAGTCGCCCTCGCCCAGACGCGCCAGTACGCGCACCGGCCGGCGAAGCAGACGCGGCAGCACGAAATGGTCGAACGACAACGACATACCGAACAGCGTCGGCCCGGCCGCGTCCTCTCCCTTGCCCTGTCCCCACTTCAACGCAGACACGAAGCGTCCTCCACCATCCAACTCAACAAATCGCCGAACGAGTGCCCCGCCTGCGCGGCAATTTCAGGCACCAAGGATGTCGGCGTCATGCCCGGCTGCGTGTTGATCTCGAGCCAGACAATTTCGCCGTTCTCGGAGTGTCGATCATCATAACGGAAGTCCGACCGGGAAACGCCCCGGCAGCCGATAGCTTGGTGAGCCTTGAGCGTCAGTGTCTGTATTTTTTGGTAAATATTCGGTGAAATTTTTGCAGGGCATTCGTGTTTTGATCCGCCCGGGACGTATTTTGAATCATAGTCGTAGAAGGAATGGCCGGTCGGGATGATCTCGCAGACGCCGAGAGCCACGTCGCCCATCACGGCGCAGGTCAACTCGCGTCCATGCACGTAGCGCTCCACCATGACGGTATCGCCATACTTCCAGTGGGACGAACCGATGACCTGCGGCGGATGCGACTGGCCTTCATGCACGATGACGACGCCGAAGCTCGACCCTTCGTTGACCGGCTTAACGACATAGGGCGCCTTCATCGGATGCTTGTTTTGGATGGCGAAGCGATTGACCACCTTCGATTCGGCAACCGGGATGCCAACAGACTTGGCGATCTTCTTGGCCTGCTCCTTGTTCATGGCAAGAGCCGAGGCGAGCACGCCGGAATGGGTGTAGGGAATCGCCAGATATTCAAGGACACCCTGGACGGTGCCATCCTCGCCGAAAGGCCCGTGCAGCGCATTGAAGACGACATCGGGCTTGAGGTCGGCCAGCACCGATCCGACATCGCGCGAGACGTCGACGCGAGTGACCTGATAGCCTTCCTTCTCGAGCGCATCGGCACAGGCATTCCCCGAAGACAGAGACACGGGCCGCTCGGACGAGAATCCACCCAGAAGGACGGCCACGTGCTTGCTTTTCATTTCCCGTCATCCCCTCTCACGGCGGCCCCTCTCACGGCGGGTCTGCATCTCTCGATCAGAGCAGTCCTTGCTCTCACGATTTCCGCGACTTTGAGTCCGAGTCTCCCGGCAGGTTGCCCCCCAGACGGAAAACGCGGGAAACGCGTCGAACGACTCAAATCAGGAAACGCTTTCAGGCAGAGAATCAGAGAGTTGATTCGCTGGCAAGTGCTTACGATTCCGAGAGATTCACTTTCCGTAAAAACGACCATAAAAACTGTGCTGTGAGTCTTTGGCGCAACGGTCGCGATGCTTCACATCGTTTGAAGTTCAAGCATTACATGAACATCAGATCGCGCTAAAGTAACTGCCCGAGGAACTCCTGGACCTCGTGCCCCGGCCGGAAATTGCCGATGCGCTTGATTTCCCAATGCAAGCGGATGCCCGACTTTTCGAGCACGCGCGTGCGCACCGTCTCACCGAGATATTCGAGGTCGTAGCCGGTCGCGGTTCCGGTGTTGATCATGAAGTTGCAATGCATCGGCGACATCTGCGCGCCACCGATCATCAGCCCCCGACAGCCAGCTCTGTCGATCTCCTTCCAGGCCGAGGTGCCCTCCGGATTCTTGAAGGTCGAGCCGCCGGTCTTTTCACGGATCGGCTGCACGGTCTCGCGATGGTGCTGGACGGCATCCATCGCCGCCTTGATCGCGGCCTTGTCCTCCAAAACCCCCTCGAACAGTGCCGATGTGAAGATCAACCCGGCAGGTGCTGCCGAATGGCGATAGGCGTAACCCATATCGGCGTTGCTAAGCGTGTGCACATTGCCCTTGCGGTCGAGCGCCCGCACTTCGATGACGCGCTCGCGCGTCTCGACGCCATTGGCGCCGGCGTTCATCCTCAGCGCGCCGCCGATGGCGCCCGGAATGCCGTGGTAGAAGTGGAAGCCACCAATGCCGGCCTCGTAGGCGACGGCGGCAACGCGCTTGTCGGGCGTGGCGGCGCCCGCCTTGATCGTTGTCGGGCCGATCGCCTCAGCCTCGCCAAAGCCCTTGGCCGAAAGCCGGACGACGAAGCCCGCAATGCCGCCGTCGCGAACAAGCAGGTTCGAGCCGATGCCGACGATGGTCAGCGGTATTTCTTCGGGCACCGCCCCCAGGAACGCGGCGAGATCGTCCTCGTCTGCTGGCTGGAACAGCGCGTCGGCAAGTCCGCCAGCGCGGAACCAGGTGATCTTGTCCATCTCGGCATTGGGCGTGATACGGCCGCGCAGGCCGGCAAGCCGGCCGCCAAGCTTGTCGATCAACGCCTGGCCGCGCATCACGGGGCCGTCCCGCCGAGTTCCCTGGGCAGTGCATAGGCCCATTGGGTGATGTTGCCGGCGCCGAGGAAGACGACGAAATCGCCTGGTTTCGCCAGGTCGCGGATAAAAGGCGCAATCGCGGCGGGCCCTTCTATGTAGCGAGCGTCGCGATGGCCGCCAGCGCGGATGCGCGACACCAGCGCGTCCGACGTTACCCCGTCGATCGGCTCTTCGCCTGCCGGATAGACCGGCGCCACCATCACCGTGTCGGCGTCGTTGAAGCAGACGGAAAACTCGTCGAACAGATCATGCAGCCGGGTGAAGCGGTGCGGCTGGGCAATGGCGATGACGCGGCCCTTGGTGGCATCGCGCGCCGCCTTCAGAACCGCCGTGATCTCGACCGGGTGATGGCCGTAATCGTCGAATATTTCGACGCCGTTCCACGAACCGGTACGGGTGAAGCGCCGCTTGACGCCGGCGAAGGACGACAGGCCTTTCCTGATTGCCTCGGCCGAAAGCCCGAGCTCATGCGCGACGGCGATCGCCGCGGTCGCGTTGGAGACGTTGTGACGGCCGGGCATCGGCAGGCGCAGGCCTGCGATCGTCGACTGACCACGGGTCTTGCGGTCGCGGATCACCACGTCGAATTCCGAGGTCGGCCCGTCCATGCGGTGATTGGTGAAACGCACGTCGGCCTGCGCGTTCTCGCCATAGGTAATGACGCGCCGGTCCTCGATGCGGCTGACCAGCGCCTGCACCTCCGGGTGGTCGGTGCACATGACGCCGAAGCCGTAGAACGGCACGTTCTCGACGAACTGACGAAAGGCTTCGCGCACCTTGTCGAAGGAGCCGTAGTGGTCGAGATGCTCGGGATCGATGTTGGTGACGACGGCGATGTCGGCCGGCAGCTTCAGGAAGGTGCCGTCGCTCTCGTCGGCTTCGACCACCATCCATTCGCCGTCGCCCATGCGGGCGTTGGTGCCATAGGCATTGATGATGCCGCCATTGATCACGGTCGGATCGAGCCCGCCGGCTTCGAGCAGCGTCGCCACCATCGAGGTCGTCGTCGTCTTGCCGTGCGTGCCGCCGATGGCCACCGCCTGCCGGAAGCGCATCAGTTCCGCCAACATCTCGGCGCGACGGACGATGGGAAGCAGTTTTTCGCGCGCCGCCTTCAGCTCCGGATTGGACTTCTTGATCGCCGTCGAGACGACAACCACTTCGGCATCGCCGACATTATCGGCGTGGTGACCGACAAAGCACTCGATGCCCTTGTCGCGCAGCCGCTGCACATTGGCACTGTCGGCCTGGTCGGACCCTTGCACCTTGTAGCCGAGATTGTGCAGCACCTCGGCGATGCCGCTCATACCGATACCGCCGATGCCGATGAAATGCACGAGGCCGATCGTCTGCGGCATCTTCATGCGTGCGTCTCCTTCCTGAAGTCCGATATGCTTTTCTTCGACGCAATAGCCTCTGTCAGATCGGCGAGCAACCGTGCCGCATCCGGTTTTCCGGCCGATTTCGCCGCCCCTGCCATTGTGGTCAGCCGCTCCGGACTGTCGATCAGGGCACCAATCAGTGCGGCGATACGCTCGGGCGAAAGCGTGGATTGCGGATGCACTTCGGCGCCACCTGCCGCGGCCAATGCCGCGGCATTGGCCGCCTGGTCGTGGTCGAGCGCATGCGGATAGGGCACCAGCAGCGCCGGCCGGCCTATCACCGCGATTTCCGAAACGGTCGATGCGCCGGACCGCGACATCACCAGATGCGCCGCAGCCATGCGCGCCGCCATGTCGGTGAAGAAGGGCGACACCTCAGCCTCGACGCCGAGAGCCGCATAGGCCGCCTTCACCCGCTCGACATCGTCGGCACGCGCTTGCTGCGTGATATCAAGCCGCCTGCGTTGTATGTCGGAAAGCAGTTCGACCGCCGCCGGCATTGCATCAGAAAAGAACTGTGCGCCCTGGCTGCCGCCGAACACCAGAAACCGGAAGCGCTGGTTTCCGGTCGAGGCGGTGTAAGGCGTCTTTGCCGCCTCCAGCACTTGCGGCCTGACCGGATTGCCTGTGGTCACCGTCTTGGCGCCTGCAGCGCTTGAATCTTCCGGCAAAAACCCACCGGCAATGGCATCGACGCGGCCGGCCAGCGCCCGGTTGGCACGTCCCATCACCGCGTTCTGCTCATGGATCAGCGTCGGCACCTTGCGCCGCGTCGCCGCATAGAGCGGCGGCAGCGTCGGATAGCCGCCGAAACCGACCACGACGGCCGGCTTGATCCGGCCGATCACGGCGGATGCCTGGCGCACGCCACCCCAGATCTTCCAGAAGGCAGCGAGCACGGCAAAAGGGTTCTTCGAGCCGATGGTTGCCGACTGGATCGGATGGATACCTGCGGCCGGAAACTGGCCGGCAAAACGCTCGGCGCGGTCATCGGTGGCGAGATGCACCGTCCAGCCGCGCCTGATCAGCTCATGCGCCAGCGCCTCGGCCGGGAAGAGATGCCCGCCCGTACCGCCGGCCGCCAGAAGGATCGAGCCGCTCGACATCTCACTCCGCCGGCATGGCGCGCGGCGACGGTGCGAAGCCCAACTGCTTGCGCTTTTCCGGGCGCTTGCGCGTCAGCGCCAGCACCATGCCCATCGAGATGGCGATTGCGATCTGCGAGGAGCCGCCATAGGAGATGAACGGCAAGGTCATGCCCTTGGCGGGCATAAGCTGCAGATTGACGGCCATGTTGATGACCGACTGCAGGCCGAAAACCGTAACCAGACCGCCAACCGCATAGCGTGAGAAATCGTCCTGCTCCTTGAGCGCGGTGCTGAGCCCGCGCAGCACGATGAAGGCGAAGATGGTCATGATGAAGAAGCACATGATCAGTCCGAACTCCTCGCCGGCCACCGAGAAGACGAAATCGGCATGGCTGTCGGGTATGACCCGCTTGACAGTGCCCTCGCCCGGCCCGACCCCGAACCAGCCGCCATTGATCAGCGCATCGCGGCCCATGTCGACCTGGAACGTGTCACCCTCGCCCGTCAGGAAGCGGTCGATACGGCCGGCGACATGCGGAAACACCGTATAGGCGGCAAACACCCCGCCGATACCGGCAGCGCCCAGTGCGATGATCCACAGCCATGGCAATCCGGCCATGAAGAACATCACCCCCCAGGTGCCGAGCACCAGCATGGTCTGGCCGAAATCGGGCTGCGCCACCAGCAGCGAGATGACGAGGGCCAGCAGCAGCATGGCGAACAGATTGCCCGGAATGTCGGGCTGACGCTTGTGTTCGGCAAACAGCCAGGCGCAGATGACGACGAAAGCCGGCTTGAGGAATTCCGAAGGCTGGATCGACACGCCGGCGAGCGATACCCAGCGCCGCGCGCCCTTCACCTCGACGCCGATGTAGAGCACCGCCACCATCAGCACGAGCATGATGCACAGCATGGCCAGGGCCATGCGCCTGATCTGCCGCGATTCCAGGAAGGAAACGGCCAGCATCACGCCAAGTGCCGGAATGGTGAAGATGATCTGCCGTGTGGCGAAGTGGAAACTGTCGAGGCCGATGCGCTGGGCCACCGCCGGGCTTGCTGCGAAAGACAGCACGATGCCAAGCCCCATCAGCGACAGGAACGCGGCCAGGAACCAGCGATCGATCGTCCACCACCAGGTGGCAACCGGGCTTTTGTCGAGACGGCTTTGCATTATCGTGTCCCTCCGATCGGCTTCACGCCATCGATAGTGCTCGCAGCTTGCCTGAAGGCGTCGCCGCGCACTTCGAAATTCTTGAACTGGTCGAAACTGGCGCAGGCCGGTGAAAGCAGCACCACCACCTCGCCGTTGTGATCATCCTTTGCCGCGTCGCTTGCGGCGTGTTCGACCGCTGCCGCCAGCGTGCCGGAGATCTCGTAAGGCACCGCCTCGCCGAGCGTCGCCGAGAACGCCGGTGCCGCCTCGCCGATCAGATAGGCCTTGGCGATGCGCGGAAAGAGGCCGCGCAACGGCTCGATGCCACCCTCTTTCGGCAACCCGCCGGCGATCCAGTAGATGCGTGGGAAACTCGACAATGCTGGCGCAGCCGCATCGGCATTGGTTGCCTTGGAATCGTTGATGAACAGCACATGGCCCTTGCGGCCAACCTGCTCCATACGGTGCGCCAGCCCGGGAAAGCTTTCCAGCCCCGCCTGGATCTCGCCCAGATCGAGCCCGACCTTGAGACAGGCGGCGACGGCGGCCAGCGCGTTCTGCGCATTGTGCTGGCCGCGCAGCGAGCCGATGCCTTCGAGAAAGGCAACGCGGCTATACCGGCCATGCACCGCTTCCATCAGATCGGTGCCGTCGGCGAAATAGCCGTCGGTCAGCGGCAGGCGCTTGGAAATGCGGATGACGTGCCGGCCTGCCCGCTCCAGCCGGTCGGCGAGCTGGGCGCCCCAGGAATCGTCGATACCGACAATCGCGGTTTCGCTGCCGGCCGCCAGACGTTCCTTGATCGCGGCGTAATGCTGCATCGTGCCATGACGGTCGAGATGATCCGGCGTCAGGTTGAGCAGCACGCCGGCGGTAGGATTGATCGAGGGCGCCAGATCTATCTGGTAGGACGAGCATTCCACGACATAGTGCCGCCCGGGCTCCGGCGGATCGAGCGTCATCACCGCGCGGCCGATATTGCCGCCCATCTGCGTGTCGCGTCCGGCCGATTTCAGGATATGCGCTGTCAGCGCCGTGGTCGTCGATTTGCCGTTGGTGCCGGTGATGGCGATGAACGGTGCTGCCGGCGCCAGCAAGGTCCGCTCGCGGCAGAACAGCTCGATATCACCGATGATCTCGACGCCTGAAGCGCGCGCCAGCTCCACTGTCCAGTGCGGCTTCGGATGCGTCAGCGGCACGCCGGGCGACAGCACGAAGGCCGAAAACTTCGCCCAATCGGCGCCGCGCAGATCGCCGGTCGCGATGCCAACGGCCGCGGCATTGGCGACGCTGCCGGGATTGTCGTCCCAAGCGAGCACATCCGCTCCGCCCTCGATCAGCGCGCGCGCCGTGGCGATCCCCGAGCCGCCGAGCCCGAAGAGCGAAACGCATTTGCTTGCGAAGGATGCGGCGGGGATCAAGCGGCCTCCTATCTCAGCTTCAGGGTCGACAGGCCGACCAATGCCAGGATGACGGCGATGATCCAGAAGCGGATCACCACTTGGCTTTCGGTCCAGCCGAGCTTTTCGAAATGATGGTGGATCGGCGCCATCAGGAACACCCGCTTCCCGGTCATCTTGAAGTAGCCGACCTGAATGATGACCGACAGGATCTCGACGACGAACAGGCCGCCGACGATGACCAGCACGATCTCGTGCTTGGTGGCAACGGCGACCGTGCCGATCAGGCCGCCCAAGGCCAGCGAGCCGGTATCGCCCATGAAGATCGCCGCCGGTGGTGCGTTGAACCACAGGAAGCCGAGGCCAGCGCCAATCACCGCGCCGAGGACCACCGCCAGTTCCCCGGTGCCGGGCACGAAATGGATCTGCAGATATTCGGCGAACACTGCATTACCGGAGAGATAGGCGATAACGCCGAAGGACGCCGCCGCGATCATGATCGGCACGATCGCCAGCCCGTCGAGGCCGTCGGTCAGGTTCACCGCATTGCCGGCGCCGACGATCACGAAGCACGCAAACGGAATGAAGAACCAGCCGAGATTGATGAGAAATTCCTTGGCGAACGGAAAAGTCAGCGACGACGAGAACGGCGCCTGGCCATTATGCATGATCACCCAGGCGGCGATGCCGGCGATGACGAATTCAAGCGCCAGCCGTGCCTTGCCGGAAAAGCCGAGATGCGATTGCTTCGTCACCTTCAGATAATCGTCGTAGAAGCCGATCGAGCCGAAACCGAGCGTCACCAGCAGCACCACCCAGACGTAGATGCTGGACAGGTTCGCCCACAAAAGCGACGAGCCGACGATGCCGCACAGGATCATCAGCCCGCCCATGGTCGGCGTGCCGGCTTTCTTGAAATGCGTCTGCGGCCCGTCGGCGCGGATCGGCTGGCCCTTGCCTTGCCGCAGCCTCAGCGAATTGATGATGGCCGGTCCGAAGATGAAGACGATCAGCGCCGCGGTGATCAGCGCGCCGCCGGTACGGAAAGTTATGTAGCGGAAGACGTTGAAGACCGAGATCTTGTCCGCGAATTCGACGAGCAGTGTGAACATGCGATTCGGCCCCCGGACCTGGCTCTAGGTCTGTTTGGTGGTTGTGGCTACAGCCGGAAATTTGCCGAGCAATGCGTCGACCAGCTTGGAAAACCCGATGCCTTTCGACGATTTGATCATCACCACGTCGCCAGGCTTCAACGCCGACAGAAGCACCAGTTTCAGATCCTCGGCACTGGGGCGATACTCCGTCTTGATCTCGTCGGGCAGGATATCGGCCAGCGCCCGCATTTCCGGACCGGCGAGAAAAACCGTGCGCGTCTCGGTGCCGACTATCAGGTCGGCAAGTGCAGCGTGCAGCTTCGCCGAATGGTCGCCGAGTTCGAGCATGTCGCCGAGCACAGCGATGCGCCTGCCTTCGTCCGACACCGGCGTCGCGTTGAGCAGCGCCATTGCAGCGCTCATCGACGCCGGATTGGCGTTGTAGCTCTCGTCGATCAGCGTGATCGTACCTTTCGGGTGGCGCAGCACGTGGCGCTTGCCGCGTCCGCGTTCTGCCGAAAGATCGGCCAGCGCCAGCGCCACCCTGGCGATGTCGGCACCGACCAGATGCGCGGCGCCCAGCACCGCCAGCACATTTTGCACCATGTGGCGGCCCGGCGCGCCGACCCTGGCGGTGATTTCCTGTCCGCCGATCTTGGCGGTGATGACCGAATGATCGGCATGCAGCGCGCATTTGAGCAGTTTGAAGGTTGCACGGGCATTTTCGCCAAACCCGTAAATATGCTCGATGCCGGCGGCTCTCGCCATCTTGTCCAGAAGCTTCCAGCGCTGGTCGTCGCGGTTGAGAAGGACGGCACCGTCCGGCTCCAGCCCTTCGAAAATCTCCGCCTTGGCCTTGGCGATCTCGTCCAGGTTACGGAAGAAACCGAGATGTGCCGCGGCAATCAGCGTGATGACGGCGACATGCGGCCGGACCATCCTGACCAACGGCCGGATCTCGTCGGGATGGTTCATGCCGATCTCGAAGACGGCATAATCGCAATCCGCCGGCATCCGCGCCAGCGTCAGCGGCACGCCCCAGTGATTGTTGAAAGACTGGGCTGACGCATGCACCTTGCCGACCGCTGACAGCACATGGCGCAGCGCTTCCTTGGTGGTGGTCTTGCCCGCCGAACCGGTCACCGCGATGATCTTGGCGTTCGAGCGCGCGCGTGCGGCCAAACCCAGCTTCTCCAACGCGGCCAGCACGTCCTGCACGACGATCATCGGTGCCGTCAGCCGCCCGAGCGACGGCAGCTTGCCCTCGGCGACGACCAGCACGCCGGCGCCGGCCTTGATGGCGGCGGTCGCGAAGTCATGGCCGTCCATCGCCTCGCCCTTGATGGCGAAGAAAGCATCGCCCGGCTCAAGGCTGCGGCTGTCGATCGAGATGCCGCTAATGCCTTCCGGCATCGGCCCGAGCGGTCGTCCGCCCATGGCGGCGACGAGATCTCCGGAGGTCCACAGCAGGCTCATGCAGCGCGCTCCTGGAGCGCGGCGCGGACTTCCTCATGGTCGGAAAAATGCAGGGTCTCGGCGCCGATGGTCTGGCCTTCCTCATGTCCCTTTCCGGCCACGATCAGCGTGTCGCCGGCATGGAGCATGGCGACTGCCTCGTGGATCGCCTTGCGCCGGTCGCCGATCTCAACGGCGCCGGGTGCGGCGGCAAGGATCGCGGAGCGGATCGTTTCGGGCACTTCCGAGCGCGGATTGTCGTCGGTAACGATGACGACGTCGGCGAGCCGCGTGGCGATCTCGCCCATGATCGGACGCTTGCCCCGGTCGCGGTCGCCGCCACAGCCGAACACGACGATGACGCGACCGGTGGTGAACGGCCGCACCGAGGCCAACACGTTTTCCAGCGCGTCGGGCTTGTGTGCGTAATCGACATAGACCGGCGCGCCGTTGGATGTTGTCCCGACGAGGTCGAGCCGGCCCGGCGCGCCCTTCAATTTCTCCAACGCGATCAGGGCTTTGGCGGCGGGCGTGCCAGTGGAGATGGCAAGCCCCGCCGAAACCAGGGCATTGGCTATCTGGAAATCGCCGGCCAGCGGCAGGTCGACCTCGTGAAGAACGCCATCGACTTCCACCTCGGCACGCTGACGGTGGCGCTCGTGCTCGACCCGCTTCAGTCTCAGGAACTCGCCATGACGGCCGACCGTCAGCACATTCAGCCCCGCCGCCCTCGCCGCCTGGATCGTCGGCTGCGACCATGGATCGTCGGCAAAGATCACGGCTGGCGCGCCCTTCGGCAGCAGTGCGTCGAACAGGCGCAGCTTGGCGCGATGATAGTCCTCGACCGTTGGATGATAGTCCATATGGTCGCGGCCGAGATTGGTGAACCCGCCGGCGGCAAGCTTCACGCCGTCGAGCCGGCGCTGGTCGAGCCCGTGGCTGGAGGCTTCCATCGACGCGTGGGTAACGCCGGCATCCGCCAGTTCCCTCAGCAGCCTGTGCAGATCTACCGGGTCGGGGGTGGTCAGCGAGCCATATTCGTTGCGGCCCGGCGCCACCACGCCGGTTGTGCCGATCGAAGCGGCGGCGAAGCCCGACTGCTCCCAGATCTGCCTGGTGAAAGCCGCAACCGATGTCTTGCCGCTGGTGCCGGTCACTGCGACCATGGTTTGCGGCTGCCTGGCGAAGTAACGGGCGGCACTCAGCGCCAGCGCAAGGCGCGGGTCGTCGACGGCCAGAACCGGCACCGGCAGTCCAGCGACGGCGCTGCCCTTACCGGTCACGATCGCCGCTGCGCCGCGTTTGGCTGCATCGGCGGCATAGGCCGCGCCATCCGCCTTGGTACCGGCGAGCGCGAAGAAGACCACGCCCGGTTTTACCTGGCGGGAATCCGACGAAATCCCGGTAACCTCCGTATCGAAGGAAGCTGTCCCCTCGACAGGCAGGATACCGGCTAGATCTTTCAGCTTCATCGAACCCCGTTCATCGCAACAAAATAGCGCGCAGTTGCCGGCGCGCCCTAAGAATCACTGATAGGAAACCAGCGTTGCGCCATTTTCATGGCTGAAATCTGGCTTCACGCCAAGCATGGAAGCCGAACGTCGGATGATGTTTGCAGCCATGGCGCCGGCATTCGAGGCGGCGGTCGCACCCATGCCGGGCTTTTCCGGCTTCGGTTCGTCGGCGATCGTAAGCACGATGTATTGCGGATCGTCCATCGGGAAAGCCGCGACGAAGGCGTTGAAGTTCTTGTCCTTTGAGTAGCGGCCGTTGACAACCTTCTCGGCCGTTCCTGTCTTGCCGCCGACACGAAAACCGGGAACCCTGGCGTTCCTGCCTGAGCCTTTCTCGGCATTGAGCGCGTAGAGATAGCGCATGCTCTCGGAGGTCTTGTCGCTGACCACTTTCTTGGCCACCGACATCGCCTGTTCCTGCGCGCGCCTCAGGAATGTCGGCTGGATCAGATAGCCGCCGTTCACCAGCGCAGCACAGCCGACCGCCGTCTGCAGCGGCGTTGTCGACACGCCGTGACCGAAGGCGATGGTGATCGAATGGACCTGTTTCCAGATTTTGGGCTCAGTCGGGCGGGCGACCTCAGGCAGTTCCGTCTGCATCTTCTCGAGGATCCCCAGGCGATGCAGGAATTCGCGGTGGCCCTCGATGCCGACCGCTTCGGCTTCCTTGGCCGAACCGATGTTGGACGAGTAGATGAACACTTCCGGCACCGACAGCACTCGGGCCTTGCCATGAAAATCATGAATAGTCTGGCGGCCGATCCTGATCGGGCGCGAAGCGTCGAAACGGCTTTCCAGCGTCACTTTGCCGGAATCGAGTGCCATCGCGGTGGTAAAGCTCTTCAGGGTCGAGCCCATTTCGTAAAGGCCGGCCGACATGCGATTCAAGCGGTCCTTGTCCTGCGCATTATAGGGATTGTTCGGATCGAAATCCGGAACCGAGGCCATCGCCATCACTTCGCCGGTCTTGACGTTGAGAACGACGGCGCCGGCCGCAATGGCGCGGTATTTCTCCATGCCGGCGGCGACCTCGTCACGCACGATATGTTGGACGCGCAGGTCGATCGAGAGCCGCACCGGCTTCAGATCCTTGGCCACGGCAAGGCCCGACGCCTGAAGGTCGCTCAGCCCCTGTTCGTCGATGTATTTCTCCATGCCGGAGATGCCCTGATTGTCGATGTTGGTGAGGCCGACAATGTAGGACGAGGTTTCGCCAGCCGGATAGAAGCGGCGCTTTTCGGTGCGGAAGCCGAAGCCGGGAATGCCGAGCTGCATGATATCGGATTGTTGCTTGGGCGTCAGTTGCCGCTGCAGCCAGACGAAGCCGGCGCCGCTCTTCAGCTTGTGATAGGTCTGCTCGTAGTCGATTTCGGGAAGCACCGTCGCCAGCTTTTCGATCGCCTCGTCGGCATCGACGATGCGGCGCGGTTCGGCAAACAGCGACGCCGTCTTGATGTCCGTCGCCAGCACTTCCCCGTTGCGGTCGACGATGTCGGGCCGAGACGCCGTCACCCGGCTCTGTGGGCCGCCGGACAGGTCGGGATTCTGGAAACCCAGATAGACCAGCCGCCCGGTGATGGTCGAATAGATGCCGAAGAAAACCGCCATCGTCATCACGATGCGGGTCCTGCCCTTGCCGCCGGTCGCCTTGCGGGCGCCTTCGACCACAATCGATCCGTCTTCCGACGTGGCGCGGCCGTTCAGCAGTCTCGCAATCAAGGGAACCCTGGCGATCGATGGAAGGCTGACGATCATTGGACGATGCCTCCGGTCACCACAGGATCCTTGTCACCGCTGTCGGCCATACCGCCCAGCCGCTGCGACGACAGGTCCTCGATGGTGACGGGTTTTGCCGGCAGTTCGTCCAGCCCGATGATCTGGCGGGCACTGACCGGCTCGAGCTCGAGTTGCGATTTATAGATCTCGGCCAGCTTTTGCAGGCGCGACGGCTGGGTAAGCAGGCTCCAGTCCGCCTTAAGGAGATCGATCGTATCCTCCTCGTAGCGGATCTGCGCCTGGATCTTGTGCACCGCCGCCAATTGTTCCTCGGCCTCGCGCTTGGTCTTGTAGGTCAGGGCCGCAGCCGAAACCATGACGGCGATCAGGACTATGTCGCTGGTACGAAACACGTGCTCACCTCTCTCCCGGCCGGTCGACACCGGGAAGTTTTGGGTCAGGAAGTTTTGGAAGCCCGAAAATCGAAAAATCGCCGGCGCGCGCCGGCGCGTCGGTGCGCGCCGCAGCGCGCAACCTTGCCGACCGCGCCCGCGGATTGGCTGATATCTCGGCCTCGTCGGGCGTCACGCCGCTGCCCACCTTCTTGAAGGTGGCGCTGCGCGCTTGTGCCTCGGGCAGGTGCCGCGATCCGGTCGCCGCATCGGCCCGATCGGCGATGAAACGTTTGACGATGCGGTCTTCCAGCGAGTGGAACGTCACCACGGCCAGCCGTCCGCTCGGTTTCAGCACGCGTTCAGCCGCAAACAGCGCTTTGGCCAGTTCGCCGAGTTCGTCATTGACGAAAATCCGCAACGCCTGAAAGACGCGGGTCGCTGGATGGATCTTGTCCTTCGGCGCGCGGCCAATATGCGTCTCGATCGCATCGGCAAGGTCGAGCGTGCGCTCGAACGGATGTTTTTCGCGACGGCTTTCGATCATCCGGGCAATGCGGCCGGCATGGCGCTCTTCGCCAAGGAAGCCGAAGATGCGGGCAAGATCGCCCACCTTGAAGCTGTTGACGACGTCGGCGGCGCTCAGGCCCGCTTGCGCCATGCGCATGTCGAGCGGCCCATCGGCGCGGAACGAAAAACCGCGCTCAGCCTGGTCGATCTGCATTGAGGAGATGCCGATGTCGAGCACGACGCCATCGGCGCTTTCAACATGCTCGTCCAATGTCGAGAACGGCGCCTGAACGAGCCTGAGCTTGCCGCCCGATTGTTGTTCGAGAACACGACCCGCATCGATCGCATCCGGATCGCGGTCTATGGCGACGACCGAGGCGCCGCTTGCCAGAATGGCTTTGGTGTAGCCGCCGGCGCCGAAGGTGCCGTCGACGATCACCTCGCCTGCTCCAGGCGAAAGCACCTCCAGCACCTCGGCAAGGAGGACCGGAATGTGACGGGCCGGTCCGCCAGCGGCGTGAGGATCATCGCCGTAGCCCGCCATCATTCCGACCGCTCCCCAGGCTTCGTCCCCTGCCGAAGCTGCAAAAGCCGGGCGCGTGCTTCCGCCCCATAGGCGGTGAGCCGTCCAGGTTCCCAGATCTGAAAGAAATTGCCGCGACCGACAAACGCCGCTTCCGCGGAAATGCCGGTGTGCTCGCGGATGAAATCGGTCATCGAGATGCGGCCATCCTGATCGAGCTTGAGAAAGGTTCCATCTCCATGGCAGAAGAACGACATGTCGTCCGCCGTCTGCAAAAAGGGGTCTTCCTGCGCGATGCGCTGCTCGTAGCGGTCGAGCAGGTCGAGCCCGCCGACATCCATCGCCGGACGGTCCAGGCAGCGCAGCGCATAGAGTTCCGAATAACCGCGCTTCTGCACAACCGCGCGGAAATGCGCCGGAACGGACACCCGCCCCTTCGCATCGATCCTGTTCACCGCGCTTGACAGAAACCGGTCCATTACGCGTTACGGCCGCTTGCGCCGCCGCACCCCTCTGCATCTTCCCGTCCGCGCCGCCGCGGCGCGGTCCCCGTCCAAAACTCACTTCGTTCCGGGCGAAAACAGGCAAACGCACAGCCGCCGCGGCTGCCCGATTGGCGTACGCTTCACCCTGACGCGGAACGAAAGCTTGAATGTTGGAATGGGATATCATGGGGCGTTATGGGCGTCAACGGGAATAGGCTTCACAAACATGCGTGCCACAACCGATGAGAGCAGCTTCGACGGCACTCCCGTCTTTATGCTCCATTAAGCCTAACGAAGCGTTTAGAGCTGCTTGGCCTGACCGGAGACGGCTTGCCGCGGATCGCCACCACGCATAGCGTCGGCCCTTCCTTTCCGGTCAGAAACAAGGTTGAAACCATGTCCGAAACAGCCAAGTCCCGCGCGGCGGCACTTTCCCATCTGCGTCGCGGCAGGCTTGCCAAGGGTGACCCAATTCCCCTGCCCCTAACCATGGCCGCCATTTTCCACGCACCCGGCGACGCTACCGGCTTCGATCAATATGGCCGCTTCAGCAATCCGACCTGGGACGCGGTCGAGCACATGCTGGCGCATCTTGAAGACGCGCCATGCGTCGCCTTCCCCTCGGGAATGGCTGCAATCTCGGCGGTGTTTTTTGGGTTGCTCAAATCCGGCGACCGTATCCTGCTGCCGTCGGACGGCTATCACACCACGCGGGCGCTGGCGGACCGTTTCCTGAAACCGTTCGGCGTCGCCTACGACGTCCGGCCGACATCGACCTTCCTCGACGGCGGCTTCGATGGATACCGGCTGGCCTTTGTCGAAACCCCCGCCAATCCGGGACTGGATATCTGCGACATTACAGCTGTCGCCGAAGCGGCGCACAAAGCGGGCGCGATCCTGGTGGTCGACAACACGACGATGACGCCCTTCGGCCAGCGACCGCTCGATCTCGGCGCCGACATCGTTGTTGCCGCCGACACCAAGGCGCCCAACGGCCATTCCGACGTGCTGTTCGGCCATGTCGCCAGCCGCAATGAGGACATCATAGCCGCCGTATCCGGCTGGCGTGAGACCTCAGGCTCCATTCCCGGCCCGTTCGAAGCATGGCTGGTGCATCGCGGCCTCGAAACGCTGGAGGTTCGTTTCGACCGGATGTGCGCTTCCGCCGAAATAATAGCGCGGCGGCTGGAGAACCATCGTGCGATCAAGGGCTTGCGCTTTCCGGGTCTGGAAAGCGATCCCTCGCACAATCTTGCCCGCGCCCAGATGGAGCGCTTCGGCTTCCTCATCTCGTTCGTGCTCGCCTCGGAGGACAAGGCCGAGGATTTCATCAACAACTGCGCATTGATGCAGGCAGCAACGTCGTTCGGAGGCGTGCACACTTCGGCGGAACGGCGAGCAAAAAGAGGAGATGCTGTTCCTCCCGGTTTCGTTCGCCTGTCCGTCGGCTGCGAGCCGGTGGAAGAGCTTTGGCAAGCGATCGAGGCGTCACTGGACGGCGTCAGCGGCTGAACGGATCGATCACGAAGCCAGATCGTTGGCTTCGATATTGCGTCGGCCATGCAGCACCCGCAGGATTTCGGTCGCATCCTCGCCGACACGGTACAAGGTGAGATATTCGCCGACGACTAGATGGCGAATGCCGGGCGCAATGTCTTCGCGCGACGCGCCTGAGAAAGGATAAGTCGCCAGTTGCTGCCAGCGGGCTTCGATCCGGTCGAGCAGCCGGTCTGCTGCAGCCTCGTCGTCTCGCGCGATATGAAGCCAGATCGCGATCAAATCCTCTTCTGCATTTGCAGTTCGGATGATGGGCAGCAAATTCATGCCGCGTTATCGGATTTCAATCGTCTGCGCGCTTCAGCCTTGATTTCGTCGATCGACGCAAATCGTCCCGGTCCGCTGTCGATCCCTTCCTGCGCCAGCTTGCGCAGCTCCTCGACCGTATAGCCGTGCAGATCGCGCCGGTCCTTCCATTGCCTGAGCGCGTCGCGGATCACCTCGCTCGCCGAAGCGTACTCGCCGGCGGCGACCACATCGTCGACCGCCGCCGCCAATTCCGGCGAAAGCGTGATGCTGCGTTTGTCGACCTGACCCATGAATGCGCTCCTGATATTGCCCGTATATGGTACGATTTAATCGTACCAACTTCAAGAAACGCTTGCTCCTCGTACGCCCAGCAATGCTGATTCAGTCAATGAAGGGTCTGAACCAGCAGGTGCGCCCCAAGGCGCAACCCGCCGATATCAGGGACTTCGTTTTAGATCTGGAGAAAACTGCCAGCTGGCCTGTAAGCCGGGTTCTGTATGGCCCTCGCCCCTTGCGGCGCGAGAACGTGGCGGCCATTCATCTTGGGCGCATGTTGCCATGCGCCTCACGCAACCTACCCGGACGGTGAGCCGGAAACAGCCCTCGAGGGTTTCCCCCCGCACCGCCCCTATTCGGTCTTGCTCCCGGTGGGGTTTACCGTGCCGCTCCTGTTGCCAGTCGCGCGGTGGGCTCTTACCCCACCCTTTCACCCTTACCACGACGGATCGTGGCGGTTTGCTTTCTGTGGCACTTTCCCTAGGGTCGCCCCCGCCGGCCATTAACCGGCACCGTGTCTCCATGGAGCCCGGACTTTCCTCACCCGCAGCCTTTCGGCTTCGCGGGTGCGGCCGCCCGGCCAGCTGGCAAGGCGTATAAAGGGGTTCACGTTCGAAAACGCAAACAAAAAAGCAGTTTCCGGCTTATTACGCCGGCGCTCCAAGCGCTGCCAACTGCACCTTGACCTTGCCGCAATAGGCCGCGGATATCGGGTTCATCCGCTTGGCGCCATGGCCGGCATTGTATTTGAGGATCGTGCCGCAGGTCGTGCCGCCGCCGAGGTTCCGCGCCATGGCGAGGTATTTCATGCCGTATTTGATATTGGTGTCCGGATCGTAGAGGCCCTTGATCGAGCCGCTGTAACCCATCATCCGCGCCGTCGACGGCTTGATCTGCATCAGGCCGATCTCCCCGGCGCTGCCAACCTGGTTCGGCTGGAAGCCGCTCTCGATCATGATGACGGCCTTGGCGAGCGAGACCGGCACACCATTGCTGGCGGCATGACGCTCGATGATCGTCGAATACTGGCCACTGCCGCCGGCGGCCGCCGCCTTGGGCGCCGCTGCCCTGTTTTTCCGGGCGATCGACGCCGTCGTCGTCCGGTCGATGCGTTTCCTGTTGCGCTTCACATGCCGCTTGGAGACTGCATTTTTTGCAGAGGCTGGCTTTTTCACTTTTACGCCAGCTTTTTCCGCCTTGGCGGATGCTGGCTTTTTCACCTTTACCGCAGCAGCTTTTACCGCCTTAGCTGAGACTGTCCTTTTTTCCTTCGCATCTTGGCCGGATTTCGTCGTGGCGGTTTTATCTGGTGCGGTAATGAAACCCTGGTCGGCCCGCTGGCTCAATGGAGCGCCATTCGCCGTGCTGAAGGCAAAAGTCATTACGCCGGCAGCAACAGCTGCCGTTAAAACGGTCAATTTCTGCATGGGGTCCTGTTCTGTTTGGACTGCGTGAAGAACTCAGGCAGCTACGCTAAATCACCGTCGGAACATCTGGCGGGCTGTAGATCCGACAACTTGCACGGATCGCCTTTGACGGTCGATTTGGCGGCAAAGAAGGCGAGGCAAGTCACTTTAAGTGACAGATTGTAACTTAACGGCCAAGGGAAAGACTATTTGGACGGACCTGCCCTCACGGAAGCAAGCAGCCTTTCCAGCGTGCGGATTGTCGATCCGTCGGCCACGCCATCCACTTGGCGTTGCCGGAAATGCCGCTGGAAAGCCTCGACCACGATCTCCGTCTGCCGGTCGAAAGCGCCTGATATCTCGACGCCATAGCCGTAGAGCGCCAGCATCGACTGCAACGCCTCGACCTCGGCATTCGCATCGCCGACCTTCAGCACCGCGCCGCGCCTGACGGATGCCGCTTTGACAAGATGGCCGACACCGGCCTCGAACAGCGCCTTCCAGGGGAATTTCTCGCCCGGATCGATCTTGCGCCCCGGCGCCACATCGGAATGGGCGAGCACCCGTTGGGCTGGAATGGAATGGCGCTGAACAATTCCCTTGCACAGGCCGATGACGGCATCGATCTGCCGTTTCGGAAAGTTCCGATAGCCCAGCGAATGCCCCG
Source organism: Mesorhizobium robiniae (assembly GCF_040545535.1). Taxonomy (NCBI): domain Bacteria; kingdom Pseudomonadati; phylum Pseudomonadota; class Alphaproteobacteria; order Hyphomicrobiales; family Phyllobacteriaceae; genus Mesorhizobium; species Mesorhizobium robiniae. The sequence continues at coordinate 852,023 of NZ_JBEPMC010000001.1, read as the reverse complement.
GATTGACGATCTCGATGCCGACGGAGCAGGAGTTGATGTCGCTGCGTCCGAACCACGAACTCTTGCCTGCATGCCAGGCACGGTCGCTTTCCCTGACCATCTGGACGATGCGGCCGTCCTCATGGACGAGATAGTGCGACGAAACCTCGCTCATTGGATCGCACAGCCAGGCTTCGGCGCCGGCGCCGGTCTTCATGCCGGTGTAGTGCAGCACGATCATGTCGGGTTTGGTCGTCTCGCGTCGTGGACCGAAATTCGGCGATACCCTTACCTCGGCGCTCGGCTCGTCGGGCAGGAAGCCGCTCATGCGTGCCGCAGGCCTCGTTCGATCATCTCATAAGCTGCGTTGATCGCCGCTATCCTGCTGGTTGCGATCTTGATGAATTCCTGCGGCAGGCCGCGTGCGATCAGCCGGTCGGGGTGATTGTCCGAGACCAGCTTGCGATAACGCTTTCGGACCTCCTCGAACGGTTTCCCCCGTTCGATGCCAAGCACGATATAGGGATCAGCCGCACCGAGATCGATGTGCCGCGCCAGAATGCTCTGGTAATGCGCCTCCTCGATCCGGAAGATCTCGGCGATGCGATGCAGGAAATGGCCTTCGCGCTCGTGGACTAGCCCGTCGGCCTTGGCGATGTGGAACAGCCCGTCGAGAATGTCCTCCAGCATCACGCAGTTCGAATGACCGGAGCCGCAAAGCTGCGCCATGCGTTCGGCATAGGTCTCAAATCCGGCGATGTCGCGCTTGGCCAGATCGTAGAGCCGCGCCACGTTTCGCGTCTGCTCCTTCGGCACTTCGAATATCTGCTGGAAGGCGCGCACCTCGTCCTGCGTGACGATGCCGTCGGCTTTGGCCATCTTGGCCGACAGCGCAATCATCGCCACCGAGAACGCGACGCGCCGGCGCAGATCCGGATCGCCCGAGAAAACCGTGCGCACGGCCTCGACCACGTCGGCGACACCCGACGAGGTTGAGGACGAAACGCGCGTGATGAAGTCGCCGAGGCGATCCCAAATCGACATGGGCACCTATTAGGGCTAACCGGGCACCGCTATCAAGCGAAGACAATGCCGCAGGGGCGCCCTAAGGGGTGCCTGAGGCAGGCCCGCGCCAACAGTCGATCATGGGAAAACCGGCAAATAGCCGCGACACAGGTCATATCGCCTGGCGGATAAGAACGCCCTTTTCACCCTGCGGCGGTCGCCGCAAGGTGCCCATCATCCAGCCAAGAAGGCCGGCATCATGCCGGCCTTCTTTTCGTCATATGGACTACTGTGCAGGCGCAGATGGCTGCGCCGGAGCCGGCTCAGCCGGCTGCGTGGCATCAGGGGCCGGCTGCATCGGCTGCTCGTTTGCCGGCGGATTGGTGCTCTGTGTGGTGGTGGCGTCTCCGCCCGTGCCGCTGTCGCTGCAAGCAGCAACGCCGAGCAGGGCAAGCGCCGAAACCGACGCAAGAATGAGTTTCTTCATGATATCTCTCCTCTAATCACGCCCCCGCTAACGGTGACGATCAACGAGAGAATGCATCAGGCGGCTATGAGTTTCGTAACGTTGCATTTCCGCATGTAACATCGTCTGCTTTTGCCGTTGCCGGCGAAGCCATGGCGAACTAACACCAGGCTACTGGGAAATTAACACATTGAATCAATAAAATGCCTGGGAGAGCTGACGTGATCGCCAAATGGGACTTCTGGATCGACCGCGGCGGCACCTTTACCGATGTCATCGGCCGTGACCCGCAGGGCAGGCTGCACCCACGCAAACTGCTGTCCGAGAATCCTGAAGCCTACGCCGACGCCGCCATCCAGGGCATTCGCGATCTGCTCGGACTGAAATCCGGCGTTCCGATCCCGTCCGGCCTGATCGGCGACGTGAAGATGGGCACCACGGTTGCCACCAACGCGCTTCTGGAGCGCAAAGGCGACCGTGTTCTGCTGCTCATCACCAGGGGATTTCGCGACGCGCTGAGGATCGCCTATCAGGCGCGGCCCGACATCTTCGCCAAGGAGATCATCCTTCCAGAGCAGCTCTACGAACGCGTCATTGAAGTCGACGAACGCGTGCGCGCCGACGGCAATGTCGAACGGCTGCTCGACATTGCCGCCTGCCGGCCGGCCATCGAACAAGCCAAGGCCGACGGTATCGACGCCGTAGCGATCGTCTTCATGCATGCCTGGAAATATCCCGACCACGAAAAGGCGGTTGCAAAAGTCTGCCGCAAGCTCGGCTTCGGCCAGGTCTCGGTCAGCCATGAGGTCTCGCCGCTGATAAAGCTGGTTGGCCGCGGCGACACTACGGTCGTCGACGCCTATCTGTCGCCGATTCTGTCGCGCTATGTGCAAAGAGTGGCGGGAGAGCTGGGCGCGGCGCCAGTCTCCCCCCTTGTGGGGGAGATGTCGGCGAAGCCGACAGAGGGGGGCGCTGTCCCGCCAGCATCTCAACTTCCCAGTGACGTCAATCATGACACGAAGCGCCCTACGGCGCCCCCCTCTGCCCTGCCGGGCATCTCCCCCACAAGGGGGGAGATCGGCCAATCCCCTCGCCTCATGTTCATGATGTCGTCCGGCGGCCTCACGGCGGCCGACATGTTCCAGGGCAAGGACGCGTTGTTATCAGGTCCGGCCGGCGGCGTCGTCGGCATGGTCGAGACCGCAAAACTCGCCGGTTTCGACAAAGTCATCGGCTTCGACATGGGCGGCACGTCGACCGACGTCGCCCATTATGACGGCGACTATGAGCGCGCCTTCGACACCGAGGTCGCCGGCGTGCGCATCCGCGCGCCAATGATGCGCATCCATACCGTTGCCGCCGGCGGCGGCTCGATCCTGCATTACGAGGCCGGCCGTTTCCGCGCCGGCCCGGATTCGGCCGGCGCCAATCCCGGCCCGGCTGCGTACCGGCGCGGCGGCCCGCTGGCCGTCACCGACGCCAATGTCATGCTGGGCAAGCTGCAGCCCGACTTCTTCCCGGCCATTTTTGGGCCCGGCCAGAACGAACCGCTCGACGTCGACACCGTGCGCGAAAAGTTTGCCGCGCTGGCCACCCAGATTGGCGACGGCCGCGCGCCGGAGGCAGTCGCAGAAGGCTTCGTCACCATCGCTGTGGAAAACATGGCCAATGCCATCAAGAAGATTTCCGTGCAGCGCGGCTACGATGTCACCGAATATCTGTTGAACTGCTTTGGCGGCGCCGGTGGCCAGCACGCTTGCCTCGTTGCCGATGCGCTCGGCATGGAAGCCGTGCTGATCCATCCCTTTTCCGGCCTGCTTTCGGCCTATGGTATCGGCCTGTCCTCGGTCTTTGCATCGCGCCAGCAGGCGCTGCTCAAACCGCTGTTGGAAGGCTCCAAACCGGCAATCGACGAACTCATCGCAACGCTGCAAAAGGACGTCATCGAGGAGCTCGCCGCGCAAGGAATCGCTGAGGACGCTGTCGCCTCGAAGCCGGTGCTGCAGGTCCGCTATGACGGCACTGACACCGCACTGCCGGTGAATTTCGAGCGCGGATCGATTGAACGGGCCAAAGGCGATTTCGAAACGGCCCACAAGGCGCAGTTCGGTTTCGTCTATGACGACAAGCCGATGATCGTGGAATCGGTCGGCGTCGAAGGCATCGACACCGGCGGCACCGGCCGCGAGGAAAGTGATTCAGTCCTTGAGGGCATCGCCGTAAACCCTGCGGAGAATAGGAAGATCTTCACCGATGGCGCCTGGCGCGACGCCGGTATCTTTCCTCGCGAGACATTGAAACCGGGCAACAAGACCGCCGGCCCTGCTTTGATCATCGAGCCGAACCAGACCATCGTCGTCGAGCCGGGCTGGCAGGCCGAGATCACCGCCAAGAACCATGTGCTCTTGCGCCGCATCGAGAAAAAGCGCCGGCAGGCGGCACTCGGCACCGGTCTCTCCGGGAAGATGGGGGCCGATCCGGTCATGCTGGAGGTGTTCAATAACCTGTTCATGTCGATCGCCGAACAGATGGGCGTGACGCTGCAGAACACCGCCTATTCCGTCAACATCAAGGAACGGCTGGATTTCTCCTGCGCCGTCTTTGACCGCCATGGCGCGCTGGTCGCCAACGCGCCGCACATGCCGGTGCATCTCGGCTCCATGGACCGTTCGGTCGAGACCATCATCCGGCTCAACTCCGGCGACATCCACCCCGGCGATGTCTTTGCCCTCAACGCGCCCTACAATGGCGGCACGCATCTGCCTGATATCACGGTGGTGACGCCGGTTTTTGCAAGCGCTGACCTAATCTCCCCCCTTGAGGGGGAGATGGCCGCAAAGCGGCCAGAGGGGGTCCTCTCAGGAGGCACCTCAACAACGTCGAGCACTGCCGCGGCGACCCCCTCCGGCGGCTTCGCCGCTACCTCCCCCTCGAGGGGGGAGGAAATCCTCTTCTACGTCGCCTCGCGCGGCCACCATGCCGACATCGGCGGCACGGCGCCCGGCTCGATGACGCCGCTCGCCACCACGGTCGATGAGGAAGGCGTGCTGTTCGACAATTTCCGCATCGTCGATCGCGGTCGATTCCGTGAGAAGGAGTTGGAGACGCTGCTCACCGACCATCCCTACCCCGCACGCAATCCACACCAGAACATTGCCGACCTCAAGGCGCAGATTGCCGCCAACGAAAAGGGCGTTGCCGAACTGCGCAAGATGGTCGCGCATTTCGGCCTCGATGTCGTCGAGGCCTATATGGGTCACGTCCAGGACAATGCAGCCGAAAGTGTGCGCCGCGTGCTGGAGCGGCTGCCCGACAGTTCTGTATACGAGTATCCGACCGATACCGGCCAGATCATCAAGGTGAAGATCTCGGTCGACCGGCAAAAGCGTGAGGCGACCGTTGACTTCACTGGCACGTCGCCGGTCATGAAGAACAATTTCAACGCTCCCGAGCCGGTCGCCCGCGCGGCCGTGCTCTATGTTTTCCGCGTCATGGTCGAGGACATGATCCCGATGAATGCCGGGTGTCTGAGACCCATCAACATCATTATTCCTGAGGGTTGCATGCTGAAGCCCGCCTACCCTGCGGCGGTCGTCGCCGGCAATGTCGAGACCTCGCAGCATGTCACCAACGCGCTGTTCGGCGCCATGGGCGCGATAGCCAACGCGCAAGGCACCATGAACAATCTCACCTTCGGCAACAAGAAGTACCAGTATTACGAGACGATCTGCTCCGGCTCGCCGGCCGGCCGGATGAACTCCGGCCGCGGCTTTTCCGGCACCTCCGGCGTCCACACCCACATGACCAATTCGCGCCTGACCGACCCGGAAGTGCTTGAACTGCGTTTTCCCGTCCTGCTCGAGGATTTCCACATCCGCGAAGGCTCCGGCGGCAAAGGCAAATGGAGTGCCGGTGACGGCACCAGGCGCACCATCCGCTTCCTCGAAAAGATGGAGTGCGCCATCCTGTCCTCGCATCGCAACCGCCCACCGCAAGGCCTCGACGGCGGCGGCGATGGCGAAATTGGCTCGACCAAGGTCCGCCGCACGGATGGCCGCGTCGAAGTCCTGAAGGCTTGCGACCAGACAGTGCTCGAGGCCGGTGACGCCGTCATCGTGACGACACCGACGCCGGGTGGGTTTGGCGAGGCCTGAGCCAGCTTCAACAGGTTGTCACCGGCCTGTCATGACCCTGCGCTACCCGCTTGCGGCAAAGCAAACGGGGAATCGCCTTGCCATGACGGACATTTCCGGAGAACTGGTTTTTCGCCGCGGCAAGGAAGTTGGCAAAGCCGTCTACCAGAACCGCCCATTGTCGAAGGCCGGCCTCTCCGAACGGCTCTTCGCCTTGCTGTTTTCCGGCCTTGTCTATCCGCAAATATGGGAAGACCCCGATGTCGACATGGAGGCGATGCAGCTTGGCCAGGGCCACCGCGTCGTCACCATCGCCTCTGGCGGCTGCAACATCCTGGCCTATCTCACCCGGTCGCCCGAAAGGATCGATGCCGTCGATCTCAACGCCGCCCATATCGCGCTGAACCGCATGAAACTCGAAGCGGTGCGCCATCTGCCCTCGCAGGGCGACCTGTTCCGTTTCTTCGGCGCCGCCGAGACCCGTCACAATTCGCAAGCCTACGACCGCTTCATCGCGCCGCATCTCGATCCGGTCAGCCGCCATTATTGGGAGCGCCGCACCTGGCGCGGCCGTCGCCGGATCGCCGTCTTCGACCGCAATTTCTACCAGACCGGCCTGCTCGGCCTGTTCATCGCCATGGGTCACCGCACCGCCAAATTCTTCGGCGTCGATCCGGCCGGCATCATGCAAGCGAAAACCATCGCCGATCAGCGCCGCTTCTTCAACGAGGAGTTGGCGCCCGTCTTCGAAAAGCCGCTGCTGAAATGGGCCACCTCGCGAAAGGCCTCGCTGTTCGGGCTCGGCATTCCGCCGGCCCAGTACGATTCGCTGATCACCTCGGGCGACGGCACCATGGCCAGCGTGCTGAAGGCTCGGCTGGAAAAGCTCGCCTGCGATTTTCCGCTAGAGAACAACTACTTCGCCTGGCAGGCTTTTGCCCGTCGCTATCCCAATCCCGGCGAGGCGGCGCTGCCCGCCTATCTCGAAAAGCGCAACTACGAGACGATCCGCAACAATGTCGACAGCGTCGCCATTCATCATGCCAATCTGATCGAATTTCTCGCCGGCAAGGATGCCGGTTCGGTCGACCGCTTCGTCCTGCTCGACGCGCAGGACTGGATGACCGACGACCAGCTCAATGCGCTGTGGGCCGAGATCACCCGCACCGCGTCCACTCATGCCCGCGTCATCTTCCGCACCGCGGCCGAACCCAGCCTGCTGCCGGGCCGGGTCTCGAATTCGCTGCTCGACCAGTGGAGCTATGCGGACGAGGCTTCGCGCGAATTCTCCGCCCGCGACCGTTCGGCCATCTATGGCGGCTTCCACCTTTATGTGAAGCAGGCCGCATGAGCACGACCGAACTGCCGGCCAGGCACGCCGAACCGCCGGCGGGGCACGGCAAACCGCCGGCCGGGCATGCCGAGCTGATGGACGGCGTCTATCGCTGGCAGCGTCATTTCTACGACCTGACCCGCAAATATTACCTACTCGGTCGCGACCGGCTTATCGCAGGGTTGGATGTACCCGCTGGCGGCACCGTGCTCGAACTCGGCTGCGGCACCGGCCGCAACATCGTGCTTGCCGCCCGATACTATCCCGGCGCCCGCTTCTTCGGTCTCGATATTTCTGCCGAGATGCTGGAAACGGCCAACGCTGCCATGGCCCGCGAAGGCCTGTCCGGCCGCGTCAAGCTGGCGCGCGGCGACGCCACCGATTTCGACGCAAAAGCGCTGTTCGGCCTGACGACCTTCGACCGCATCTTCGTGTCCTACTCCCTATCGATGATCCCCGGTTGGGAAAAGACGGTGTCGGCCGCACTTGCCGCCCTTTCACCTGGCGGCTCGCTGCACGTCGTCGATTTCGGCCAGCAGGAGGCCCTGCCTCGCTGGTTCCGCACACTACTGCGCGGCTGGCTGAGAAAATTCCACGTCGAGCCACGCGAAGCGCTGCGCGACGTTCTGGAATCGGAATCTGCAAGAGTCGGCGCAAGCCTGCGGTTCAGAACGCTTTATCGTGGCTACGCCTGGCTGGCCGTGGTCGGGCAGCGCAGCTAGTCGGGATGTGTTGAAATTCAGATCAGGCCGAGCCGGAGTCGAAGACGGGCAGCTTCGCGCGTCAGGAGCGGACTTGCCATCCCCTTGCCACGCACTTCACGAGAACGAGCTTTGAATCGGATTAGACTAGAGCTGGCGAACGTCTCTTGTGTCTTCCGGCGCGAAAGGCCGACGCTAAACCGAGTATTCTCTTGACTCGTCCGGGCTTCCCGGTGCGGTCGCGCCGTTTGCAAACATCGGCTCTCCAACAGCGACGGGGATTTTTGGCGATCGCAATGCAACTCAACCAAATATTGCGACTTGCCACGCGGAGCAGCTGGAAATTTATCCTGCCCTCCTTCTACAAAACGCGAGAGCAAGCCATGATGGGCTAGTCGTATTCAGCGCGAGACCGCTATCCTAGGAGGAGCGAAGCGGCCAAATGCGTAACTGGGTGACAAAGTTCTGGCGCTCGCTTTCTGCCGGCGGCCTCGTCGTGGGCACGCTGTTCTTCGTAGCTTCTCTTACGCCGACCCTTGTTCCTCGAACCTATCTGACCCAGGGCCTGCTCTCCGGGGCATGTTTCGCCGCCGGATACGGCATCGGAGTCGCGTGGCGCTGGCTGTGGGCCTATATGGAGCTTCCGGAACCGCGTGAGCGGTTCCTGCTTGCTCTCAAGATCGCCGTCGCTGCCATTTGCGCAGCAATCGCCATCTTGTTTTTATGGTGGGCAGCGGAATGGCAAAATTCAATCCGTCAACTGATGCACCTCGAACCCGTGACGAGCGCGCATCCGCTTGAAGTCTGCGTCATCGCGATCGTCACGTTCCTGATGCTCATCGCGCTGGCCCGGCTCTTCAAACGCATCTCCCGTTCGATTTCAGAAAGGTCGGGCCGCTTCGTCCCCCGCAGGGTTTCGAATGTAATCGGTTTCACTGTCGCGATACTGTTGTTCTGGGCGATCACAAATGGCGTGCTCGTCCGCTACGCGCTCTATGTCGCCGATTCGTCCTTCGCAACGCTTGATGCCCTTGTCGAACCGGATCGAGCGCAGCCGACACCTCCGCTCAAGACCGGCAGTGCCGCTTCCCTCGTCAGTTGGAAAGAACTTGGACGGGCAGGACGAGAGTTCATCGCGACGGGACCTACCGCTAGCGAGATAAGCACGTTCACGCAAAAGGATGCGCGCGAACCCATCCGGGTCTATGTGGGGCTTCGGGCGGCCGACACTGCCGAAGAGAGGGCGCAACTTGCTCTTGAGGAATCAAAGCGCGTCGGTGCCTTCGAACGCTCCATACTGGTCGTCATCACGCCTACCGGAAGTGGCTGGATCGATCCCGCCTCGATGGATACGGTTGAATACCTCCACAATGGCGACGTGGCGAGTGTTGCCCAGCAGTACTCCTATCTGTCGAGCCCGCTATCGTTGCTGGTCGAGCCGGAATACGGCTCGGAAGCAGCAAGGGCTTTGTTTGCCGCAGTCTATGAATACTGGACGACGCTTCCCCACGACAGGCGGCCCAAACTCTATCTGCATGGCCTGAGCCTCGGAGCGATGAACTCCGAGAGATCGGTGGAGCTTTTCGAGATCCTCGGTGACCCTGTCCAAGGGGCGCTGTGGAGCGGTCCGCCCTTTGAGAGCAGAATTTGGCGCAGCATAACGGAGCATCGCAATGCCGGTACGCCCGCTTGGTTGCCGCGGTTCCGGAACGGTTCGTTCGTCCGCTTCATGAACCAGAATGGCGAGACCGGTCCGGCGGACGCGCCTTGGGGTCCCATGCGCATTGTCTACCTCCAATATGCCAGCGATGCGATTACGTTTTTCGATTATCGCGACTTCTATCGTCGTCCCGAGTGGATGGACGCTCCACGCGGCCCGGACGTCTCGCCGGAACTGCGGTGGTATCCAGTAGTATCGATGCTACAGTTGGCCTTTGACATGGCCGTCGCGACCAATACGCCGATGGGCTATGGTCATGTCTTTGCGCCCGAACACTACGTCGACGCGTGGCTCGCGGTGACTGATCCACAGGGCTGGTCTGCCGACCAGATCGCGCGATTGAAGCAGTATCTTGCCGCTCGCGGCAGGATGTGATCGCTGCCTGCCACGACTGCGTTAATGCGGGCGGTTTGCTTACGAAAGTCTGCACATTGGCATTCGACTTTGGCTTTCCACACGACATAGGAGATCCTCATCATGTCGGACAAACCTAAAAGGGCCTCGATCGCCGGGATATAATTGTAGCATCCATTGCCTCGGTAGGCGCGGCGGCCGTCTTCGCGGCCGATGCTGGTTCTGCGAACGCCCAGGACTCAGCGGCTTCATCTGTTAGCCCGATACCGGGTGCGTCATCAGCAACGGTCTATACCGGCGATGTGATCCAGGGGAAAAAAGTCGTCAGCGTGCTCGACGTCAAGGACCTGGAGCCCGGCAAGAAGCATTTTTTGTATTTTCAGGGCGCGCAGATGCCCACCGGACAGCACTGGCATGTGTCTGTGACGGTCGCTAGGGGGGCAAAGCCGGGCAAGCGCGCCGTCCTGGTCAGTGGCGTGCATGGTGACGAGATGAGTTCTGTGCATACGGTCCAGACCGTGATGAACCAACTTGATCCGGCGGAGATGTCGGGCACAGTGATGGCGGTCACGGACGTGTCCCGTCCAGCCATGGAAAGCATGCAGCGCAGATGGCCCAATTCTGGCAGGGGCATTGACCTGATCGACATGAACAGGGAATGGCCCGGCAACGAGAACGGTGCCAGTGCGGCCAGCCGCCACGCCGGTCTCCTGTTCAACCGGCTCCTTCGGCCGAACGCTGACGTCGCAATCGACTTCCATACCGGGACGACCGGATTCGATGCCTCCGCATTCAACATTGGCGACATGGATGTGCCCGAGATCAAGGCGATGCTGGAACTTTATCCAGTGGGCCAGATCTTCGACAATCCTGTGTATCCAAGTGTCCTTCATAACGCGTTTGTCGCCGAGGGTATCCCATCCTTTTGTCCGGAGGTTGGTGCAGCGCGTATCCTCGACCTTGAGATGATTCCCCTGTTCGTTGACGGCACGATGAACGTCCTCAAGCATCATGGCATCCTTGCCGGGCCAATGGGACGCACAGGCAAGGATGTGAATGTTTTTGTCGGCAACAGTGCGTTCCCGATCCTCGCAACCCAAGCCGGGTTCGTCGAGCATCTGGTCAAGCTGAACGACAAGGTCGGACCCGGACAGAAAGTGGCCATTCAGCGTAACAGCTTCGGCGAGGTGGTTGCGGAGTACACCAGCAGCGTGGCTGGAGAGGTGGCGGGTCTGCGCAGCGATACGACGGCCGAGGCCGGCAATACCTTGGTATTTGTCCTTTTCCACAGGGCGGCGACCGAGGGCGTCGAGACTTATCCCGAGTAGTTCACACCCTGCCGAGGGGCTAGGTGATCCTATTGCAGCGCCTTTACCAGCGCTGCCAGCATCGTCTGCGGCCGGTAGCCGAGTTTGGCTGGCGTCAGGCCGAGCCGCACCACCACCAGCTGCTCGGAGGGGATGATGGCGACCGTCTGCCCGTCATGCCCTTCCATCCAATAGGTATCTCCAGGCAGGCCCGCAGCAATGCCGGCGCCGGGGCTCTCCTCGTCGCCCGGCCCCTCGATCCACAACTGACCCCTGCTGTAGACTTTTGAGGCCGGTGCTGCTTCCCGCATCCAGCCGACGAAACCGGTAGGCAGAATCTCCTGGCTTTTCCAGATACCATCCTGCAGCAGGAATTGGCCGAAACGCGCCCAGTCGCGAGCCGTGGCATAGAGATAGGACGAGCCGACGAACGTGCCGTTTTCGTCGACCTCGAACACCGCGCTCTGCATGCCGAGCGGCTCGAACAGTGCAACCCTTGGCCACGCCAGCGCCTTGTCCTTGTCACCGATCGCATCCTGCCACAGCCGCGACAACATCACCGCCGTGCCGCTCGAATAGGAGAACATTTTGCCGACCTCGCCGGTCAGCGGCTTGGATGCGGCAAAGCGCGCCATATCAGGCTCGAGATAGAGCATCCGCGTCACGTCGGCGACGTCGCCATAGTCCTCGTTGAACTCCAGCCCGCTCGACATCGCCATCATGTCGGCGAGACTGATGGTGGCGCGGTCATCCGCTTTCCAGGGTCCGAACAGCCCCTGGTTCGTCATCGCCATCTTGCCGGCTTTCACCACCGTGCCGACGATCGCGGCGTTCACCGACTTGGTCATCGACCAGCCGAGCAGCGGTGTCTTTTCGGAAAAGCCGCTGCCATAGCGCTCGGCGACGATTCGCCCGTTCTTGACCACCACCACCGCGCGCATGCCGGTGCCTGCCAGTGCCGCATCGTCGAGGATATCAGCGATTTCAGGATCCTGCGAGGCGTCGACCCTGTCGCCGTCCGGCCAGAGCGCGTCCAGCGGCGGTGCCGGCGTCAGCGCCGGCCGGGCGACTGCTTCGACCGTAGTAGTGTCGCCATCAGGAACCAAGGTGCAGCCGAGACTGCCGCGAGCGACCGCGACGCTCTTGCCGAACACGCCGAACAGCCCAGCCGAGACCGTGCCCTGCTCCTTGTCGACGAAGATCCTCATCAGCCGCAGCAGCGGATGGCCGGGCGCCTGCACGTCGACGGTGAGCACCTCATTGGCATCGCGTCCGGCGATAAAGACATTCGAGCAGACGATCTTGGCCGTGTAGCCCGAGCCGACGCGGATCAGTTCCGGCGGCGCCAAATACAGCCACGCGGCGAGCGCTGCGGCCGCCAGCACTGCCAGCCCGAGCAGCCATTTCACCCGCCTTAGACCAATCTGCATTTTTCCGACTCCCCCGGAAGCTCATCTATGTCATTGATTTGCCGCCATTGCTTCGGCAAAATCGCGGCTCCTGTCGTGCGCCGTGAACGGAATATCAACCATGATCGGCGATCACTGATGCTTGTCGCCCAAAAGTGCTCAGCGGTTTGGGATAACGACATGCAGAAAACAAAGATTAAAGCGCGTCGAAGAGGCGCGCTTTAAAAATAGAAGCGGTCCTGTGGGGAGATCGCTTGGGGGCACGGTCGAGGGGCCACCTGCAGCAACGACCCATCAGCGGCCGGCTGGAACCGGCTCCAGGAGTAGCGATGCGCCGTTTCGCGGCTTTCATCATGCTGACGTTGCTGGGCGCCTGCTCGACCGTCGACGATCTTGCGCCGTCACTGCCGGGCGCATCGACCGTTGCGGTGCGTGCACCCCGTTTTGACGACTCCGACCCGCATGAGTGGGAAAGCGGCGCTCCGTGGAGTTATGCCGTTCACGGCACCGACGTCTCCAAATACCAGACCTCGGTCGATTGGCCGGTGGCCAGGGCCAGCGGCATTTCCTTCGTTTTCATCAAGGCGACGGAAGGCGGCGATCGCTTCGACGAGTATTTCGACGAGCATTGGAGCCGCACGAAAGCCGCCGGAATTCCGCGCGCAGCCTATCATTTCTACTATTTTTGCACGCCGGCCGCCACGCAGGCGCGCTGGTTCATCAAGAACGTGCCCAAAGATCGCTCAGCTATGCCGCCGGTTCTCGACATGGAATGGAACCCGCAATCACCGACCTGCAAGCTGCGGCCCGATGCCGCCACGGTGCGCAGTGAGATGAGCACATTCCTTGAAATCGTCGAAAAACATTATGGCAAGAAGCCGATCATCTACACCTCGATCGATTTTTTCGACGACAATGGCCTGTCGGCTTTCCGCGGCTACCCCTATTGGCTGCGTTCAGTGGCAGGCCATCCGCGCGAGAGATACGGCAGCCATCCCTTCACTTTCTGGCAGTACACCGGAACCGGCGTTGTGCCGGGCATAAGGGGCAAGGCCGATATCAATGTCTTCAACGGCTCGGAAGCCGCCTGGAACAAGTGGCTGCGGCAGAACACCCGTTGACAGCGGGCCTGCCGCCTGCTTTTCGACACAGCCAGTGAGGGACGCCTGCAACCGCCGGTAATCTTCTCGGAAGGATGGCGATGCGATTGCGTTTGAAAATTCTCGCGGCGCTGCTTCTGGCTGCCACGGCGGTGCCAGCAGCGGCACAGCAATGCGGCGGCGATTTCGAGGCATGGAAGCAGGGCGTGGCGGCGGAGGCCAAGGCCGCCGGCGTCGGCGCTGCCGGCCTTGAGGCACTGGAAAAGGCCACTGCCGACGACAAGGTGCTGGCGCGCGACCGCTCCCAGGGCGTGTTCACCCAGACGTTCGTCGAATTCTCGAACCGCATGATCTCGCCTCATCGGCTGAAGCAGGGTGCGGCCAATCTGAAGAAATATGCCGATGTTTTTGCCCGCGCCGACCGGGAATTCGGCGTCCAGCCGGCGGTCATCGCCGCCTTCTGGGCACTTGAGACCGATTTCGGCGCAGTGCAGGGCGATTTCCACACACTGAACGCACTGGTGACGCTCTCACATGACTGCCGCCGCCCGCAACTCTTTCGCCCGCAAATCGTTCCGCTGCTGACACTGATCGATCGCGGCGTGGTTCCGGCTGACGTCACCGGCGCCTGGGCCGGTGAAATCGGTCAGACGCAGATGCTGCCTTCTGACTATCTCAACCGGGGCGTCGACGGCGATGGCGACGAAGTCATCGACCTACGCGGCAGCGCACCTGACGTGATCATGACCACGGCCAACAAGATCATGTCGCGCGGCTGGAAGCGCGACCAGCCCTGGATCGAGGAGGTCCGCGTGCCCGACGACTTGCCATGGGACCAGACCGGCCGCACCAATAAGCTGCCGCTGACGCAGTGGGCTCAGTGGGGCGTCACCAACCCCAATGGCACGCCGCTTGCCGACAACGGCCTGAAGGCAGGCCTGGCGCTGCCCATGGGCCGCAAGGGGCCGGCCTTCCTCGTCTACGACAATTTCGACGTCTATCTCGAATGGAACCAGTCCTTCACCTATGCACTGACCGCGGCAAATCTCGCCGCGCGGCTGGCGGGCGCGCCGCAATTCGATCCGCGCAATCCCGAACCCGGCCTCAACGGCGACCAGATGAGGGCCTTGCAGACGAAGCTCGAGGCCAAAGGCTATGACGTGGGCACGGTCGACGGCATCCTGGGCACCAACACCCGCGAGGCGGTCCGCAAGGAACAGAAGCGGCTAGGCTTTCCGGTCGACGGCTGGCCGACACCTGAGCTTTTGGCGAAACTTTAAGCGGATCATCGCCTGGCAAGCAGGAAGTCGATGAAGACACGCAACGCCGGCGGAACCTGCCGGGAGCTCGTATGATATAGGTAAAAGCCCGGAAATCTGGGCGACCAGGCTTCGAGAAAACGGATAAGCTTGCCGGCTTCGATCCACGGACGAACCTGGTATTCCAGCATGTAAGCCACGCCGACCCCGTTCAGGGCCGCCTTGATCATCAGTTCCGTATCATTGACTGTCAGCATGCCATTCACGGTTATCTCCAGAGCGCGTTGGCCTCGCGCGAACTCCCACCGGTAGATGTTGCCGCCGCTGGGCCACTGGAAATTGATGCACTGGTGATGATGCAGGTCGGCAGGATGGCGCGGTACAGGATGATCCTCGAGATAGCCGGGCGCCGCCACCGCGGCCATCTCCAACTCCTCGCTGAGTTTCACCGCCACCATGTCCTTATTCAGCCGCTCGCCAAGCCTGATACCGGCATCGAAGCGTCCTTCGACAATATCGGCCAACATGTCGTCGACGATTATGGTGAGGGCAATATCCGGATAGGCGCGCCGAAAATCACCGAGTATGGGAGCGATGAAACGCATGGCGGCGATGCGTGGAACGTTGATGCGCAACGAGCCTGCCGGTCGATCGCGTGATGCACGCGCGTCGGCGATAGCCCCTTCGAGTTCGCTGAATGCCGGCGCGAGGCGGGCAAACAGCGTTTCGCCTGCTGCGGTCGGCGACACGCTGCGGGTCGTGCGGTTGAGCAGCCGGACACCGACACGCTCCTCCAGTCCGCGTATCGTCTGGCTAAGCGCCGGCGGCGATATCCTGAGCCTGGCCGCGGCGCGGACGAAGCTGCCTTCCTCGACGATCGCTGCAAATGCGTTCAGCTCGGAGAACTCGGACCCTCGCATTATGTACCCCAGACTTAACAAGCCTATTCGATAATAGGCTATTATCTGAGCAATAGCATGCCCCTAACTTCGACGTGGGACCGCCGCTCGATTTGGAGCGGCCGCAGCCAGACGAGAAAAGGACAGCAGCTATGTATCATTCGCTCAAAGGCAAAACCGCGCTCGTAACCGGCAGTTCGCGCGGCATCGGACGCGCCATCGCCGAGGGCCTCGCGGCAAACGGTGCGGCCGTGATCGTCAATTACGTCGGCAACGAGAAGGCCGCCCAGGAAGCCGTCGCCGCCATTCACGAGAATGGCGGAAAGGCCGTCGCCATTCGGGCCGATATCTCCAGTGTTTCCGACATAAGCCGGCTGTTCGATGAGACCGAAAGGCAGATGGGGACGATCGACATCGTCGTCGCCAATGTTGGCGTCGCCGTCATCAAACCGTTGGTCGAGGCCACCGAAGCCGATTTCGACTATGTCTTCGACGCGAACGCCAAAGGCACCTTCTTCACCCTTCAGGAAGCGGCGCGCCGCGTGCGCGACGGTGGCCGCATCATCGCCGTCTCCACCGGTGGAACAAAAATGTTCTTCACGCAGACGGCCCTTTATCTCGGCAGCAAAGGGGCCGTCGAACAGTTCGTCCGCGTCCTCTCGCGCGAGCTCGGACCGCGCGGCGTCACTGTGAATGCACTTTCGCCAGGCTTTACCGATACCGACCTGCTGCCCGAGCGGGATCGCGCGATCGCCGCCGGCATGTCGCCTTTCGGCAGGATCGGAGCGCCGCGCGACGTTGCCGATGTCGCGGTTTTCCTCGCCTCCGATGAGGCCCGCTGGCTGACCGGCGAGAACATCCAGGCCGGCGGCGGCGTAGCCTGACCTGCGTATGGCCTAATCCGCCATCGTCTCCAGGCTTGCGAACCCCTGCGGCGCGTCGCCTTCGTCGAACGGCGTCGTCACCTCGACAAACGTGTCGGGATAAAAGCCGTTGAACCGGGTCCTCAGCGACAGCGAATAGGCGCCGATATGGCCGATCTCGATCCAGTCGCCGGTATCGACCGTTTCCGGCAGCCAGAACGGCCGCGACAGGATGTCGACGGAATCGCAGGTCGCGCCGCACACCTTGAACGGCACGATGGACTTCTCCTCGCCATTGCGTGAGCGTATTGCCGGGTCCGGAATAAAGCGCGCCGGCAGCGTGATCTTGCCGGTCCATGAATCCGACAGCGACGCCCAGATGCCGTCATTGATGTAGAGCCGCTTGCCCTTGCGCAGCAGCACCCGCACGATCAGCGATAGGCAGCGCGCCACGATCACCCTGCCCGGCTCGGCCACCAGTGGCATCTGGTCGAACTGGTATTCCTTCAGATCGCCCGACAGCCGTGACATGATCTGGCCGAGCGACGGCATCTCGATCTGCTTGCGGTTGGGATCGTGGCCGTACTCGGCCGGAAAACCGCCACCGACATCCAGCCCGGCAATGTCGAAGCTGACGCGGTTGCGCACCCAGTCGGCCGAGGCCAGCGCCCGCTCATAAGTGTCGGGATCCTCGATCTGGCTGCCGACATGGAAGCACAGCCCGACCTTGTAGCCCGTCCGGTTCAGCCGTTCGGCCAGCTCGACTGCATTGGCCGGTCCGGCGCCGAATTTTTTCGATAACTCGTAAGCAGCCGATCCTTTCGTCTGGATGCGCACGAACACGGTGATCGCGCCCGGATCGATATCGAGCGCCCGCACCACGCGGGTCAGCTTGGTGATCTCGTCCTCATGGTCGAGCGAGATGACGCGGATGCCATATTTCTCCAGCGCCAGCTTGATATCGGACTGTGCCTTGACCGGATGCATGTAGAGCATCTCGGCGTCGGGCGAGACGGCGCGCACGGCGGCGAATTCCCCGGGCGAGGCGACGTCGAAAGCGCCGACGCCGGCCTCGACCAGCGTCTTCAGCACGATCTGCTCGCCATTGGTCTTGACCGCATACGCGGTCTTGCCGGGAAACATCCCCATGAACTGTCTGGCGTCCGCCTTCAGCACCTGCGGCCGGAAGCAATAGATCGGATCGTCCGGGCGAAGCGCCAGCGCCGCTTCGCGGGCATTTTCGAATCGCTGCATGGACGAATCCCTTGACCTAGACTGCGCACAATTAATCCAACCTATGCGTGAATGAAAACAATTCTATGTCTCGTATCCCTTACGCTGCGGCGCTACGCCGGATGACAGGCCAGAAGACAGGAAAGCTAGCCCACCGATCTTGTTTCGGGTGGCCCTTGCGCTCGAACAGGATATGACCTGAACAGACGCCTGATTGGCTTGGCATTCAGAGCTATCTGGGAGGACGATCCATGGCGATCACAACCACGACGGCAATGCGCGGCCCCATGGTCCTGAAAGACTGGGGGCAGCTTCTGCTGCTCGGCGCGATCTGGGGCGGCTCGTTCTTCTTTGCCCGCATTGCGGTTGCCGAGCTTCCGCCGCTGGTGCTGGTGCTGTTTCGCGTCGCCGTTGCGGCGCTGGCGCTGCAGCTCTATCTCGCCCTGCGCGGCCCGTCCTTCCGCCTTGCCTTGCCGTATGCCGGCCTGTTCTTCCTGCTGGCGCTCGTGAACAACGTCATTCCCTTCTCGCTAATCTTCGCCGGCCAGACCGAGCTTGGCGCCGGCGTCGCCTCGGTGCTCAACTCGACGACGCCGTTCTGGACGCTGATCCTCGCCAACGCGCTGACATCAGACGAAAAACTATCCTGGAACAAGCTTGCCGGGATCGCGCTCGGCATCGTCGGCACGGCGGTGATGATCGGCCCCGGCCTGCTTGCCGGGCTGGGCGGACCGGTCTGGGCGAAATTCGCGCTGATCGGCGCGTCGCTGTCCTATGCGGTCGCCCTGATGGTGGCTCGCCGCTTCAAGGGCGTGCCGTCACCGGTCATCGCCACCGGACAATTGACCGCCTCGACCATCATCATGATCCCGGTCGTGCTGCTTGGCTATGGTCCTGCCAATCTGTTTTCGGCCTCGCCGCCGGTCTGGGCGGCGGTGTTGGCGCTGGCGCTGCTGTCCACCGCCTTCGCCTACATTCTCTATTTCAACCTCGTCGCTTCGGCCGGCGCCACCAACGCCTCGCTGGTCACGCTCATCGTGCCGGCCAGCGCCATCCTGCTCGGTTTCCTGTTCCTGGGCGAACGGCTCGAACTATTCGAGCTTGGCGGCATGGTGCTGATCGCGCTCGGCCTCGTCACCATCGACGGCCGCCTGTTCGGCCGACGGTAGCGTCATTCCTGCAACGTCGGTTCGGGAACCACCTGTCGGCTCAGATGAAGCTGCGTTCCGGTCGGTTCATGATGTCGGCGAGCGGCACGGATTTGAGCGAGCACGCCCCTGCTCCACGTGTATGATGTCATCAGGGAAAACGTCGTCGATCCGCAGCACCCGCGAGCCTTCGTAGAACCTGCTGGTCAACTGGGACCCTGCGGTTTTTTCGACGAGGACAGGCCCGGCTGTCGATGGAACTGGAACGGTTGCAGTCATGGTCCAAGTGCCCTTGTAGACTGGAGTTTGGCTAAAGCGCCTCGTGTCGCATCGCGTTACGCCGGGTCAAGATAATGCAGGTCGCGTATCGGGGCAGTCGGCATATGCCGACTGCCGGTGATTTGCGGGTGCGACGCCGATCTGGGCCGACGTGGTGGCGCTGTCATCCTCAATATGGCCTACGCCTCGCCACAATTTATTCACAGGGCCGAAGCGGCTTTTTGCCGAAGAGTTTCAAGGCTTAACGGCAAAGGGCCTGCCGTGAATTCCACATTGTCGTCGCAATGCAGCACATTTTCCGCTTGCCTGTGGCACAAATGACCCTAGACTCTCGCCATAGCTCTTTAAGAGGAGGCTATGACATGGGACTCACGAGGCCGATCAACGCATTGATGATCTGTGCTGCGTTTGCATTTATCGGAGCCCTGATTATGGGCTTTCTTCCGTAGACCCGCCAAAGCAACGGAAGATCAGCACAGACTAGTCCAAGTCATTGAAAAGGCCGGGTTTTTACCCGGCCTTTTTGGTTTTACAAAACGTCGATAGAGCTTACGCGGCGGCAGACCCGGCGGCTTCGGCTTCATGCGAGCGGATGCCGATCATGTGGCAGATGGCAAAGACCAGATCGGCCCGATTCATGGTGTAGAAGTGGAAATCGCCAACGCCGCGCTCGACAAGGTCCAGCACCTGCTCGGCCGCTACCGCCGACGCTACCAGCGCATGCGTCTGCGGGTCCTTCTGCAGCCCGTCGAAGCGCTCGGCCAGCCATGCCGGCACCAGCGCGCCGGCGCGCGACGAGAAATTGGCGACCTGGGTGAAATTGTGTACCGGCAATATGCCCGGCACGATCGGTATGTAGATGCCGGCGCGCCGCGCCCGCTCGACATAGCGCTCGTAGAGATCATTGTCGAAGAAGAATTGGGTGATCGCCCGCGTCGCGCCATTGTCGACCTTGCGCTTGAGCATGTCGATGTCGGTGGCGAAATCCGGGCTCTCCGGATGCTTTTCCGGATAGGCGGAGACCGAGATGTCGAAATCGCCAACACCTTTCAGCGCCCCCACCAGTTCGGCACCATTGGCGTAGCCGTCCGGATGCGGACGGTAGGCAGCGCCGACGCCCTCGGCCGGATCGCCGCGCAAGGCAACGAAGCGGGTGACACCCATATCGGCGAACTCCTGAATGACCTCGTCGACCTCGTGACGCGCCGCGTTGACGCAGGTCATGTGCGCCGCCGGCGTCAGCGCCGTTTCGTTGAGGATGCGCTTGACCGTGCGCGCCGTGCGCTCGCGCGTCGAGCCGCCGGCGCCGTAGGTGACGGAGACGAATTTCGGCTTGAGCGGCTCCAGCCGGGTGACTGTATCCCACAGCCTTGCTTCCATCTCGTCGCTCTTCGGTGGAAAGAACTCGAATGAAACCCGGATCTTGTCGCCAATGTCAGGGCGGCGGGAGAAGCGGAACTGGTTCATCAGGCGGTTTCCCCTATCGGATAGGCATTGGCCGGTTGTGCGTGGCTGGAAGGATCGGCGATCAGCATGCGCTGGTCACGGCCGAGCCACAGCTTGACGGTGAGCCTGGCCTCGTTGCCGCCGCGCGGCTCGAATTCCTGGCTGTCTTCGAGGTCGAGCCCGGCCTCGGAAAACCATTCGGTGATCTGCCGGTCGGAAAAGCCGAGCCGCACATGCGCGTGCACGTCACGTAGGAATTCCAGCGTATGCGGCGCGAAATCGACGATCACCAGCCGGCCCGCCGGGCGCAGCAGCCTTGCCGCCTCGCGGATGGCGCGGGCGGGATCGTCGAGATAGTGCAGCACTTGGTGGATGGTGACGAGATCGAAGGCGTCGCGCTCGACCGGCGGCGCAAAAATGTCGCCCTGGCGCACCTGCGCGTTCGAAATCCCTGCTTTGTCGAGGTTGGCGCGCGCCACCGTCAGCATCTCCCGCGACATGTCGATGCCGACGCCGCGCCGGTAGAGCGGCGAAAAGATTTCGAGCAGCCGCCCGGTGCCGGTGCCGAGATCGAGCATTGACTGGAACGGCCGCTTGCCGACGAGCTTGAGCAGCGCCGCCTCGACGGCGCGGTCTGGCACGTGCAGCGAGCGGATATGGTCCCAGCTCGCGGCATTTACGGAGAAATATTGCGCGGCGCGATCCTGCCGCTTGCGCTTGACCGCTGCCAACCGCTCGAGGTCACGCTCGACCTGTGGGTCGGCGCCACGGATGCCGGAAACCAGCCTGAGCACGAAATCCCGCGCCGCATCCGAATCCGACAGCCGGAAGAAGGCCCATGAGCCCTCCTGATAGCGGCCGATCAGCCCCGCCTCCAGCAAAAGTTTCAGGTGGCGCGAGACGCGCGGCTGCGACTGGCCGAGGATTTCGGTGAGATCGGAAACGGTCAGGTCGCCGCGCGATAGCAACGCCAGTATGCGCAGCCGGCTGGATTCGGCCGCCGCCTTCAATGTATCTACCATAGTGTCGAGAGCGACATGCATGCGAGCATTCTCTTTGAAAAAGATATAAACATATGTTTATGTCGATTTTGATAGGCTTGCAAGCGCTATGTCGCTTCCGGACAAGAAAATGACGCATGCGTGGCGGATCGCGCAAAGCTGGAAGCATGATCGAGGCGAAAACCATGTTCGAGACGCGCAGCGGCGAAAAGCTTTTGGCGACCGATCCGGCCGATATGCCACCGGACGGCCATGTCGTCTTCATCGGCCGCATCGCCTCTCCCTGGACCACGCGGGAAACGTGCCCGAAGAACATGGGAGCCGCGCGGGAGACGGGACAGCCGGCGGTTCTCACGATCGACCTGCCCTATCGTAACGGCCTGCTTGGCCTGGAACGCGCCAGCCACATCGTCATCCTGTCCTGGCTGCATCACTCACCGCGGACCCTGATTATCCAGAAACCCCGTCATGCGGCGGAGCCGAAAGGCGTTTTTTCGCTGCGCTCGCCTGCCCGGCCGAACCCGGTCGGGCTGCATATCGCCAAGCTCGTCGCCCTCGACATCAATACGGGCCGTATCGATATCGACGCCATCGACGTGCTCGACGGCACGCCGGTGATCGACATCAAGCCTTATTTCGCTTCGACCGATGCCTTTGCCGAGGCGACCATTGCCGGACGGGACGAGCCTGGAAGGATCGAGAGATGAGCGCGCCGACCGGCCGCCGTCGCGCCATCGCCAAGGCGCTGACTGCACTCTTGCCGCTGGCGCCCTATGCCGACATGGAAAAGATCCGCGCCGACGCCGGCGCCGTGCATATGAAGACCTTGCCGCCGACGATTGCCGTGTGGCTGGCGACGACGGCCCATATCCGCCATGTGCACACCGACTACGAAAAGCTGCTGGCCGAAGGCTACGACCGCGACTCGGCGCGTTTCTTCGTGATGGAACAGATCAACATTGTGCTGACCCGCTGGCGCGCCACGCGTCTGCTCGATGACAACGAGGAAGAATAACTGGTTCTCAATGGCCCAGTGGCAAGCCCAGCCTGTGTCTTGTGCCACCCACCGTGCCGCTCTATTCCGTCATCTGGTCGGCGAGAAACGACCTGAGGGGGACGTGATGAGCAAGTCGATCGACCCGCAAGCCAACCGCCTGCCTGAGCTCTCCGCCCATCATCAAGACCCGCACGCCTATCCGGATGGCGTTGCCTTTCTGGACGGGCAATATCTGCCGATGTCGCAAGCCAAGATCTCGGTTCTGGATTGGGGCTTCCTGCATTCCGACGCCACCTACGACACGGTGCATGTCTGGGACGGTCGGTTCTTCCGCCTCGACCTGCATCTCGACCGTTTCTTCGGCGGGCTGGAGAAGCTGCGCATGACGATCCCGTTCGACCGCGAAGGCGTGGCCGAAATCCTCCACAATTGCGTGGCGCTGTCAGGCCATCGCGCCGCTTATGTCGAGATGCTGTGCACACGCGGCGCGTCCCCGACCTTCAGCCGTGACCCGCGCGAGGCGGTCAACCGCTTCATGGCTTTCGCCGTTCCCTTCGGCTCGGTCGCCAATGCCGAGCAATTGCAGCGCGGCCTTCATGTTGCGATCAGCGACAAGGTGCGCATCCCACCGGCCTCGATCGATCCGGCGATCAAGAACTATCACTGGCTCGACCTGGTGCGAGGCCTCTACGACGCCTATGACCGCGGCGCGGAGACGGCACTGGTCCTCGATTTCAACGGCAATGTCGCGGAAGGCCCCGGCTTCAACGTCTTTTGCGTGGACGACGGTAAACTGTCGACGCCGGCTGTCGGCGTGCTGCCCGGCATCACCCGCCGCACCGTTTTCGATCTCTGCGCGGAGGCAGGGCTTGCGGTGACAGCGGCCGATGTCAGCGTCGCTGCGCTGCGTCAGTCCGACGAGGTCTTCATCACCTCGACTGCCGGCGGCATCATGCCGGTGACGATGATCGACGGTGTTCCGGTCGCGGACGGCAAGGTCGGCGCGATTACCAAGCGTCTCATGGCGATCTATTGGCAAAAGCACGAGGACCCGGCCTGGTCGACCCCGGTGCACTATCCCTGACTCAGGCCCGATCTAGGCCCGGTAAATCCACTGCTCCGGCACGCGCACCGAAATCTCCTCGCCTGTGGTGATGCGGCCGGGCTTTTCGACCCAGGCGACGAGGCCGCGCAGCCGTTTTGCCACCTTCGGGAACAGCAGCGCGCCGGTCTCGTGGTCGGCCATACCGGCATTTTCGGCGACCGAGCGTCCGGCGATGCGGCAAGGTCCATTCTGTGCATCGACCTTGATGGTGACGCCGCCTTTGAAGAACAGCAGCGTGCCGGATGGCAGCATGGAGAGATGCGGCAGGCCTTCGATCAAGAGGTTGGCGCCGATCCACTCCGGCCTGATCTCGGCGATGCCCATCCGCCCTGCCACGATCGCTAGCTCGTCCGCCGCCACGACAGACAATTGCCGCTCGTTGCGCATCTCGGTGCCGCGTGGATACCAAGGCTCGCGCCCACCGGAGCGACGTGTCATGCCGGCATGGAAATCGCCGTCGATGCCACTGAAGCCAAGCAGCAATTCATCCACCGAGCGGGTCTCGAAATGATCAGATGCCGCGACGTAAAGCGCTGTCACCTGCGCGGCAAGCTTCCGCGCCGGGATGATTTCGACCGGATTCTCGGCCTCGGGGAAGAGATCCAGCATACGCTTCGCTCCTTGCGTGATGCCGTGCAATTAGCCGCAGTCAACTCATCAGGTCCAGTCTAAAGCGCTGATGCTCCAATCAAGCGGACTGATGCGATTGTACCGGCGACGTTCGCGCCAAAGTAGTCAGAGCATGCGCAACAGCGCGCCGCCAATCGAATAGCCGGCGCCGAAGGCGCAGAGCAGGCCGTAGTCGCCGGCCTTCATGTCGGCATGGTTCTCCGACAGGGCGACGATCGCGCCGGCGCCGGCGGTGTTGCCGAGGCGCTCCAGCACCATCGGCGCTCGGTCATGGCCGACCTCGTGGCCGAACGACAGTTTCAGGATCATGGCGTTCATCCGCGCATTGGCCTGATGCAGCCAGAAGCGCCGGATCGCTTGCGGCGTCAGCCCGTGTTCGGCCAGGAACTCGACGATGAACTTGTGCCCGGCGACGGTGACTTCCTTGAACACCTTGTTGCCGACCTGCTTGATCAGATTGCCTTCCAGATTGATCATATACGGATCGTCCTGGGCGGTGCGCGTGTGGTAGCCGAGATTGGTGCGGATGTTGTTGGACATCTGCGTCCAGGTGCGCGTGTCGAGCACCTCGAAACGTCCCGGCCGCTTCTCGCCCTGGGCGAGCCCCTCGACGACCATCGAAACCGAAGCATCGCCGAAGATGAAATGCGTCTGCCGGTCGCGGAAATTG
Source organism: Mesorhizobium robiniae (assembly GCF_040545535.1). Classification (NCBI taxonomy): domain Bacteria; kingdom Pseudomonadati; phylum Pseudomonadota; class Alphaproteobacteria; order Hyphomicrobiales; family Phyllobacteriaceae; genus Mesorhizobium; species Mesorhizobium robiniae. The sequence continues at coordinate 826,986 of NZ_JBEPMC010000001.1, read as the reverse complement.
AGATGGCCGGTGATGATCTCAGGCGTCGTCACCAACACGCGCCTGTGCGCGCCGGCCCGCACCAGATTGACCGCGATGTGCAGTGCCGCCGCCGCCGACGAGCAGCCAAGGCCCATGTCGAAGCCGGCGCCCTTCGTGCCCATCGCCTGCTGCATCTCGATGGCGATCGCCGGATAGGGCCGCTGGTGGTGCGAGGCCGAGCAGATCACCAGGTCGATATCCGATGGCTCCAAGCCGGCATGGTCGAGCGCTTTTCTGGCCGACGCGATGCCGAACTCGGCTTCCAGCGACAGCGCGTCATCGGGCCGCGCCGGAATGCGCGGCGCCATGCGGGTTGGGTCGAGGATGCCTTCCCGCTCGATCACATGACGGGTCTGCACGCCCGAAGCATGGACGATGAAGGCGCTGTCCGACTTCTGCAGCAGCGTCTCGCCCGAAGCCTGGCGGCGGACATTTTCCATCTCGACCCAGGCATTGAAGCTGTCGACCAATTCTTCATTGGTGATCGAAGGCTCGGGGATTTCAACGCCAAGGCCGCTGATGATGACGCGATGCATTTCCAGTTCGTCCCCATGCGCAGGCGTTGCGGCTTGATGTGGGCGCCGCGAGAGCTCGGCGCAACCTCTTTCGCACCAAGCTGGTTTATGCCGGCTTAAATCAAGTGCCTGAGCTAAGCCGAGCGCCGCGCGACGATGAACAGGCGCGGGAAACGCAGCAGCACCTTGCCGTTTGCCGTCTTCGGATAGGCTTCGGTTATTCTGGCAGTGTAGCGCGTGAGGAAAAGCCGTCGCTCGTCCTCGTCGAGCGGATCGAGGAACGGCTTCAGCCCAGTCGACTTCAGCCATTCGACGATGGCTTCGGCATCGGCCAGCGGGTGATTGTAGGCTGTGTGCCAGATGTCGAGCCGGTCGGAGAACGGCGACAAAAGATCGTAGTAGAACGACACCGGCGGCAACGACCCGCGCGCGGCACCCTCGAGCTTTTCGGCAAACGGCATTTCGGCCGCCGTCTGCCGCATCAGCCGATGCGAGGGCTCGCTCATATTGTCGGGCATCTGCACGGCAAGCGCGCCGCCGGGCGCCAAAAATCCCATCAACCGCTGCAAGATCGCCGGATGCTCGGGCAGCCACTGGAACACTGCGTTGGCGAAGATCACGTCGACCGGTTTTTCGGGCTGCCACGCCGCCGCATCGGCCAACTCGAAGGTTATATCAGGCAAACGCGCCTTGGCTTTGTCGATCATGTCAGGCGAGGTGTCGAACCCGCTGACCTGCGCACTCGGCCAGCGTTCGACCAGCAATTCGGTCGAATTGCCGGGTCCGCAGCCGATATCGACCACCCGCTGCGGTGCCTCCACCGGCACCTGCGCGACGAGATCGCGCGACGGCCGCGTGCGCTCGTCCTCGAATTTCAGATATTGGGCGGCGGACCAATCAGCCATCTCAGCTCCTCAGATCATTAGAGAATTCGCCGCCCCTAAACCTTATCTGGTCAGCCGCTTATATGTCATGCGGTGCGGATTGACGGCGTCAGGGCCGAGCCGGCGGATCTTGTCCTGCTCGTAATCCTCGAAATTGCCCTCGAACCATTCGACATGGCTGTCGCCCTCGAAGGCTAGGATATGCGTCGCCAGCCGGTCGAGGAACATGCGGTCGTGCGAGATGATGACGGCGCAGCCGGCGAAGCTTTCCAGCGCGTCTTCGAGTGCAGCCAGCGTTTCCGTATCGAGATCGTTGGTCGGTTCGTCGAGCAGCAGCACATTGCCGCCGGTCTTCAGCATCTTGGCCAGATGCACGCGGTTGCGCTGGCCGCCGGACAGATTGCCGACCTTCTGCTGCTGATCGCCGCCACGGAAATTGAACGACGCGCAATAGGCGCGGGTGTTGGCTTCGAACTTGCCGAGCTTGACCACTTCGGCGCCGCCCGAGATTTCTTCCCACACGGTCTTGGTTGGGTCGAGTGCATCGCGGCTCTGGTCGACATAACCGAGCTTGACCGTCTCGCCGACGCGGATCGTGCCGGCATCCGGCTTTTCCTGGCCGGTGATCATGCGGAACAGCGTCGTCTTGCCGGCGCCGTTCGGGCCGATGACGCCGACGATGCCGCCGGGCGGCAGCTTGAATTCGAGATCGTCGATCAGCAGCGTGTCGCCAAAGCCCTTCGATAGGCCGTCGACCTCTATCACCACATTGCCGAGCCGCTCGCCATGCGGAATGACGATCTGCGTGTCGCTCGGGCGCCGCTTGTCGGCTGCGTCCAGCAGATCCTGGAACGCCTGGATGCGCGCCTTCGACTTGGTCTGCCGGGCCTTCGGGCTGGACTGGATCCACTCGCGCTCGCGGCCGATCGCCCGCTGGCGTGCATCGTCCTCGCGGCCCTCCTGCTTGAGCCGCTTGGCCTTGGCTTCGAGATATTTGGTGTAGTTGCCCTCATAGGGGATGCCGCGGCCGCGGTCGAGCTCAAGAATCCAGCCGGTGACATTGTCGAGGAAATAGCGATCGTGGGTGATGATCATCACCGCGCCCGGATAGGCACGCAGATGCTTTTCCAGCCATGCCGTCGTCTCAGCATCGAGATGGTTGGTCGGCTCGTCGAGCAGCAGAAGGTCGGGCTGGCGCAGCAGCAGCTGGCAGAGCGCAACGCGGCGGCGCTCGCCGCCCGACAGCTTGGTGACGTCGGCTTCCTTGGGTGGACAGCCCAGCGCTTCCATAGCCATCTCGACCTGCTGTTCGAGATCCCACAGGTTGAGCCGGTCCATCTCGTCCTGGAGCTTGGCCGACTCGTCGGCCGTCTCGTCGGAATAGTTCATCATCAATTCATTGTAGCGCTCGATGATCGCGGTCTTGGCGGCGACGCCCTCCATGACGTTCTCGAACACCGTCTTGTCCGGATCGAGTGCCGGCTCCTGCGCCAGGTAGCCGACGGTAGCACCCTCGGCCAGCCACGCCTCGCCGTTCCACTCCTTGTCGATGCCGGCCATGATCTTGAGAATGGTCGACTTGCCGGCGCCGTTCGGGCCGAGGATGCCGATCTTGGCGTCGGGGTAGAAGGAGAGGTGAATATTCTCGAGCACCTTCTTGGTGCCATAGGCCTTGTTGAGGCCGGCCATGTGATAGATGAACTGGCGTGCCACGCGCGCTTTCCCTGAAAAGTCGACTGTAATGTCGGATTGAATGGAAGTTGCGCGCTATGTAGGCGATGCCGCGCCGAACGGCAAACTGTTTTGGCATTTCGGACCTGACTTCGGGCCGGACGGGCCCATCGAACTGTCTCCGCTTTCGTTCGCTGCATGTGCCCAACGAAAGCTGCGGTTAATCATTCCGCGTCAAAGGTGTTGGATGGGGAATCGCCGGCAAGCAGCGATTTCTGCAACGAGATCGGATCGTGCTGAACAGTTTCCTGCTCCTTGCCGAAGCGGTCATCTACTTCGGCGTCATGGTCACGCTTTTCCGATTCAGGCACCGTATCGGCCTCGGCGTTTTTGTCTGCGCCCTCGGGGTCATGCATTTCCTGGAAACATACCTCGCCAGCGTCTTTTATGTCGCGCTGCCGTTCGGCATGGTCTCGCCGGGTTCCGCCGTGCTGTTCTCCGGCAAGCTGGTGATGCTCCTGCTTCTCTACATCAAGGAGGACGCGGCAACCGTCCGGCAGCCCATCTACGGTCTGTTGCTCGGCAATGCCTTGATGATCGGGCTTGTACTGGTCCTGCGCCTGCATGAGATCGCGCCGCTTCCCAACGGCAAACTTCCCGATATCGGTTTCATCGACCAGATGGGCTGGCTGATGGTGTGGGGCACGACGCTACTGTTCGTCGACGCCATCCTGATCATCCTGCTTTACGAAAAGCTTGGGCGTTATCTCCGCAAGGCGCTGTTCTCTCGCATTCTGATCTCCGTCGCATGCGTGCTCACTTTCGATCAGGCTGGATTTTTCGCCGCGCTGCATTTCGTCACCGGTGCACCGATCGCGGTTTTCTTCGGCGGCTGGTTCGCCAAGATGGGCGCGGCGCTTGCCTACAGCACCATGCTTGTCGCTTACATCAGATGGTTCGAGGCGCGGCAGATCCCGGCGCCGCGCGGGCTGTCCGACATCTTCGACACGTTGACCTACCGCGAGCGCTATGAGGCGCTGGTCGAGCATGTCGGCCGCGACGGGCTCACCGGCCTGCTACACAGGGGTCGCTTCGACAGCGACGGTGAAACCGCAGTTGCCGCCAGCCTGCGGACGGCCAAGCCGCTCAGCCTCCTGATCATCGACGTCGACCATTTCAAATCGATCAACGACCGCTTCGGCCACGCAGAGGGCGACAAGGTGCTGAAAGCCGTCGCGGCACTGCTTGGCGAGATTGTCGGTCCCGAGGATCAGGTGTTCAGGATCGGCGGTGAGGAATTCGCCATCCTCTGCTCACGTTCGCATTCGGTAGCCAGGCTTCTTGGCGAAAACATCCAGCACGCGGTCAAGACATCCGCAAGCACCAGCCGGTTCGACATCACAGTCAGCGCCGGCATCTCCACCGTCAGTGAGACGACCCGCTGCCTTGCCGATGTTTTTGCGCTGGCCGACCAGCGCCTCTACAAGGCCAAATCGACCGGACGCGACCGCGTCGTCGGCGAACCGGGCGGCCACGAGGCCGACAGCCTCACTGCATGGACCAAATCAGGGCGCAGCGCCGAAGCATAATTTCCGGCTTGCCTGCTGGCTTGCCTGTTATTGGAATCCTGTGGAATCGACAACGCCTTTCGGGCAGCCGGCTTTGCTTGTCGGCGCGGCAGCCTGCATCAGGTCGCCGAGCCGACTGCTCGGACCGATTGGGCCGGTGAGGCCGAGCGTCAGCTCACCGATCAGCCGCCTACCACTCGTCGAATCGACCAGGCAGGATACCCGGACCCGCTCACCTGCCCCGGCGCCAAACGCGCTATCGAAGGCACTGCGGATCTGATCCGACGTCAGTTGCTTGCCGATATTCTTTGCGAACAGATCGCGCACAGGCGAAGCATTCACCGCGCGCATCAGGTTCAGCGCATCGGAAAAATACGCTTGCTGGCTCTTGCCGTAGCAGGTGCCATGCTTGATCCACTCATGCCTTTCGAGAGCGGATGCGGTGCCCGGCATCACCCGATCGAGCTCCGACCGCGTGTTCGGGTCGATCTCGACGGGCGGCAGGTCCTGCCAGTGCGCCGGATTGTCGTTGGCCTTGTCGGCCGCTGCCACCTCGCAATAGAAATTTCCGTTCGGCTGCGGCCACAGCCCGTGCAAGGTGAAATGCGTCGCATCGAATCCACCAGCGGTCTGCGCCTTGCATTCGGTCTTGCCGGGCCTGGTTTCGCAAAAGGCGGGCTGCCAGCTCAGCGCGAGGACATATTCAGGCTTTCCCGAAGCCGGCGCAGCAGACTTCTCCCCTTCGGCCGGCACAGGTACGGCTGGCGCAGGTGCTGCCGATTCCCCGGATGCGCTGCCGCCCGAAACATGGCCGCAATCGACCTTCACCCAGCGACGCTCCGGATCGGCCCCCGGCACGCGGATCAGATAGTGCGTAGGAGCATCCTTGTTGCCAGCCAGCAGCTCGTAGCTCTGTCCCGCATCGGTCGAGATGCTGCCGGGGTTTTTGCCGCTCTTGATGGCCTGGGTCGCTGGGCAGGTGGCGTCGGCTACGAAAGAGCCGCTCATCTTGACCTCGGCTTGCGCAGCGCCCGCCAGCGACATGACCAGAAGCGTCAATCCGAAAACGAGACCTATCCGCATGCGCATAAAAGTACCCCCGGCTGAAAAATGCCGCGGCAACAGACTGCCGCCCTCACTCGGTATCAAATTCTCCATGTCAGAATTGCGATACTGTGTGTAGCGAGGCAAGAACAGCGCTGCGGAAAACGCCGATTGACGCAAAACCGGCCTCGGCGCACGCAAACGCTCGTGGGTGCGAAAGACGCGTTGGAGACGAAGCGACAATGTCATTCAGCCAGCAGCGCGTGCTCCGATCGCCGACCGGCGCCGAGCTCAACCTCTATGTGAAGCGCGCCGAGGGCCGCTCGCGCGCCGCTATTCAGATCAATCACGGGCTGGCAGAGCACGCCGCGCGCTATGTCCGCTTCGCTACCTTTCTGGGCGAGCGCGGCTTCCATGTCTACGCCCACGACCATCGCGGCCACGGCGCCACCAAGGCGCCAGACGCGCCGCTCGGCACATTCGCCAAAGTGGATGGCGGCGCCAAGGTCATCGCCGACGTCGCCGCCGTGCACGATCTAATCGCCGGCGAACACCCCGGCCTGCCCGTTATCGCCTTCGGCCATTCCATGGGCGGCCTCATCGCGTTGAATTTCATGCTTGCCCACGCGAACCGGCTGCATGCCGCCGCCATCTGGAACGCCAATTTTTCCGCTGGGCTCGCCGGCCGTGCCGCACAAGCCATTCTGGCCTGGGAAAAATTCCGGCTCGGCTCCGACATGCCGTCGCGCATGCTGCCGAGACTGACCTTCCAGGCCTGGGGCAAGGCCATCCCCGATCACCGGACGCCGTTCGACTGGCTATCGCGCGACGCGGCCGAAGTCGACAAGTACATCGCCGATCCGCTCTGCTGCTGGGATGCCTCCGTGTCGATGTGGCGCGACCTGTTCGGGTTTGTCTTTGATGGTGCCGACGACACTAATTTTTCCGGCGTCCGCAAGACCCTGCCGATCTGCCTCGTCGGCGGCGAAAAGGACCCCGCCACCGACGGCGGCAAGGCGGTCAACCACCTCGCAGGGCGCCTGCGCAGGATGGGCTTTTCGAATCTCGTTTCAAAGGTTTATGCCGAGACCCGCCACGAAAGCCTGAACGAGGTGAATCGGGATGTTGTCATGGATGATTTCGCCGCATGGGCCGACGGCGTACTGAAACAAGCCTGATCGGCGTTAACCCGATCGAGGTTGGCCTATCGTAAGGGCCGTGACAGCCGCACACGGTATTGATAGAGGCTCTGCTTTCGACCCATAACGGTGATCCATGGCCGAACCCCCGCTGAAAGGCGTCCGCGTTATCGAACTCGCCCGCATCCTAGCCGGACCGTGGGCTGGGCAGCTGCTTGCCGATCTCGGCGCCGACGTGATCAAGGTCGAAAGCCCGGATGGTGGCGACGATACCCGCAAATGGGGTCCGCCCTTCGTCATGAGCCATGACGGCGAAAATCTTTCCGCCGCCTATTACCATTCCTGCAATCGCGGCAAACGCTCGATCGCCATCGATTTCTCGACGCCCGAAGGCGCCGAGACCGTGCGCCGGCTGGTCGCGACCTCAAACGTTTTGATCGAGAACTTCAAGCTCGGCGGCCTGAAGAAATACGGGCTCGACTATGACAGCCTGCGCAAGATCAACCCGCGGCTGATCTATTGCTCGATCACCGGCTTCGGCCAGGACGGGCCCTACGCGCCACGCGCCGGTTATGACTTCATCATCCAGGCCATGGCCGGCATGATGTCGATCACCGGCGAGGCCGGCCGCGAGCCGCAAAAGGCTGGGGTTGCCATATCAGATATTTTCACCGGCCTCTATTCGGTGGTCGCCATCCAGGCAGCACTTCGCCACGCCGAGAAGACCGGCGAAGGCCAGCATATCGACATGGCGCTCTACGACACCCAGATCTCGACGCTCGGCAACCAGAATCTCAACTATCTGGTCTCAGGCAAATCGCCGGTGCAGATGGGCAATGCGCATATGAACATCGCGCCCTACGAAGTGGTGCCGGTGAAGGACGGTCATATCATCCTGGCCATCGGCAATGACGGCCAGTTCGCCAAATTCTGCGCTGCCGTTGGATTGGACGAGCTGTCGTCGAACCCCGATTTCGCCACCAATCCCGCGCGGGTCGCCAACCGGGCGAAGCTGCGCGAGCATATAATCGAGGCGCTAAAAACCTTCGATCGCGGCCCGCTGCTGGCCAAACTGGAGGCGGCAAGTGTGCCTGCCAGCCCGATCAACACGATCGGCCAGATGTTTGCCGACCCGCAGACCATCGCGCGCGGCATGCGGCTCGACCTCGATGACGGCCACGGCAATCTCTTGCCCACGGTACGCGCGCCGATGGTCATGTCGGGCACGCCGCTCACCTATGAGCGGCCCTCGCCGCGTCTCGGCGAACACACCGAAGAAATCCTTGCCGAACTGGAGAGGTCAGGAAAATGAAAACCGGCGGACAATTGATTGTCGATGCGCTGGAAGCCAACGGCGCCGACCGCATCTATTGCGTGCCGGGCGAATCCTATCTCGCGGTGCTCGACGCGCTGCACGATTCGACGATCCGCACCATCGTCTGCCGCCAGGAAGGCGGTGCTGCGATGATGGCCGACTGCCATGGCCGCCTGACCGGCAAACCCGGCATCTGCTTCGTCACCCGCGGGCCCGGCGCCACCAACGCCTCGGCCGGCATCCACATCGCCATGCAGGATTCGGTCCCCGTCATCCTGTTCATCGGCCAGGTCGCCAGCCACGCCAAGGGGCGCGAGGCGTTCCAGGAGGTCGACTATTCCAGGTTCTTCGGTGACATCGCCAAATGGGTGGTCGAGATCGACGATGCCTCGCGCATCCCCGAATTCGTCACCCGCGCTTTCGCGGTGGCGACGTCCGGCCGCCCCGGCCCGGTGGTCATCTCGCTGCCGGAAGACATGCTGACCAGCCTTGCCGAGGCACCGGAGGCCCAGCACTACACGCGCGTCGAAACCTCTCCCGGTGTAGCCGAACTCGATCGGCTCGAAGCGCTGCTCAATGCCGCGAAACGGCCTGTGGCAATTCTGGGCGGCACACGTTGGGATGCCAATGCCGTTCAGGAAATGCAGCATATCGCCGAAGCCTGGTCGCTGCCGGTCGGCTGTTCCTTCCGCCGCCAGATGCTGTTCGATCATTTGCATCCGAACTATGCCGGCGATGTCGGCATCGGCATCAACCCCAAGCTGGCGACCGCGATCAAGCAGGCCGACCTCGTGCTGCTGATTGGCGGCCGCATGGGCGAAATGCCGTCCTCCGACTACACGCTGCTGAAGAGCCCCTACCCAGATCAGACGCTGGTCCATGTCCACGCCGACGCCGGCGAGCTCGGCCGCGTCTACCGGCCGACGCTGGCGATCAACGCCTCGCCTTCCGCCTTCGTGCGGGCCTTCGCCAGGAGGAAGGGGCCGGCGGCGCCGAACTGGACCGACGAAAGCCAACGCCTGCATGCCGCCTATCTCGACTGGTCTACGCCGCCGGAATCCGGACCCGGTCCGGTGCAGATGGGACCGATCATGAACTATCTCGAAACGGTGCTGCCCGACGATGCGATCCTCACCAATGGCGCCGGCAATTACGCCACCTGGGTGCACCGCTTCCACCGTTTCCGCCGCTTTGCCACGCAGGCGGCCCCCACCTCCGGCTCGATGGGCTACGGCACGCCAGCAGCTGTTGCCGCCAAGGAGCTCTTTCCCGAGCGCGACGTGATTGCCTTTGCCGGCGACGGCTGCTTCCTGATGAACGGGCAGGAATTCGCCACCGCCGTGCAGTACGATTTGCCGATCATCGTCATCGTCGTCAACAACGGCATCTACGGCACCATCCGCATGCATCAGGAGCGTGAATATCCAGGTCGTGTCGTCGCCACCGACCTAAAGAATCCCGACTTCGCAACTCTCGCCCGCGCCTATGGCGGCCATGGCGAAACGGTCGAGAGGACAGCTGACTTCGCGCCGGCCTTCGAACGCGCCCGTGCCAGCGGCAAACCGTCGATCGTCGAGATCAGACTCGACCCCGAGGCCATTACGCCGACCCGGACGATGACCCAGATCCGCGAAAAGGCCTGACAAACAGGGCGATTGCCCTCTTTGTTGTCGCGATCTGCGCTATCCTGCCTTCTCGATCTGCCCGCGGATCTCGCCGTCCTTGTGGGCGGCCGTATGGATGTTGATGTAATATTTGCCGGCCATCAGGTCGGCAGCCTGCGCGTCGGTTAGCACCGCTGCCCCCTTGAACGGGCTCTTTGGAGCGCCCTTGAACGGGACGACGACACCGGCATTTTCACCCTTTGCTGCCGGACCATGAATATGTCCGGCCGTTGCCGGTCCGCTGAGACCTGAATACGTCACGTTCCAGGTCAGCTGTTTCGTTGCGGTGTTGAAGCCGAGATCGGCCTCACCTTTGCCATCCGTGGTGACGGGCGGATTTTGCTGAGCGCCATCGAGCATTGCCTTCATCTTCATCATGTCGGCCAAGGCGGGTGAAGCGCACAGGATAGAAGTCGAAACGGCCAGCGCCGAAAGCATCGGCGAGAAGGATTGCATGCGCATGGAAATCTCCGTTGTGGCGATGACATCCGCTGAAATTGGATGCACCGGCATAACGGTTGTGCGCACGGATGTTTCCGCCGGGTAACGGCTATTTTACGCCCCAACAAAAAGGGGCGGCCGCCCACCCCTTTTTTCCGAATTGCAGGCCCCAGAATGAGGCCCTTATCCGATGGCCCTTATTTGATAGCCTTGTCGGTGATGGCAGTCGTGTAGGCGCCGCTCGGCTCTTTGGTGATGATCTTCTGATCGAGCAGCGCCTTGGCGGTGCGCGCGTAGGTCGCCGGGTCGAGCTTGCCGTCGGCATTGTCGATCAGCTTGGCGACTTCGCCCATCATGCGCTTCTGGTGGTTCTCGTCCTGGCCGCCATTGTCCATGACGATGCCGGCCGCCTCGTCGGAATTGTCGACGGCATATTTCCAGCCTTTCATCGAGGCGCGCACGAAACGCACCATCTTGTCCTCGAAGGCCGGATCCTTGAGCTTATCCTCGGACGCATAGAGCCCGTCCTCAAGCAAGTCGTTGCCCATCGCCGAGTAGTTGAACACGATCAGCTCTTCCGGCTTGTAGCCGGCGTCGATGAGCTGCCAATATTCGTTGTAGGTCATGACCGAGATGCAATCCGCCTGTTTCTGGATTAGCGGCTGTACGTCAAAACTCTGCTTCAGCACGGTGACGCCGTCCGGACCGCCGTCGGTCTTCAAGCCAAGCTTATTCATCCAAGCGTAGAACGGATATTCATTGCCGAAGAACCAGACGCCGAGCGTATGGCCCTTGAAGTCGGCTTCGGTCTTGATCGGGCCATCCTTAGGGCAGACCAGCTGCATGCCGGCCTTCTTGAACGGCTGGGCGATGTTGACCAGCGGCACGCCCTTTTCGCGTGCGGCGAGCGCGCCGCCCATCCAATCGACGATGACGTCGGCGCCGCCACCGGCGATCACCTGCTCCGGCGCAATGTCAGGACCGCCCGGCTTGATCTCGACGTCGAGGCCTTCGGCCTCATAAAACCCCTTGTCCTTGGCGACGTAATAGCCGGCAAACTGCGCCTGCGTGACCCATTTCAGCTGCAGCGTCACCTTGTCCGCGGCCATCGCCTGAAACGCGGCAAGCGACATCGCGCCGGCCAGCATCGAAATAACAAGTCTTTTCATGTTTTTACCCTCTGAAGTTAAGTGTTCACCCTTTAGGAACAGGACCTTCAATGCGCTCCTGATTCCAACCCGCCACCGCCCTATCCTCCACGGACGGAGGGATGCCAAAACGTGACTGCTCTTTCGAAAAGAGCGACCACGCCATAAAAGACCGAACCCGCAAGTGCTGCAACTGCGATTTCTGCCCAGACCATGTCGATGTTCATCCGTCCGACCTCGGTCGAAATCCGGAATCCCATGCCGACCACCGGCGTGCCGAAGAATTCCGCGACGATCGCGCCGATCAGCGCCAGCGTCGAATTGATCTTCAGCGCGTTGAAGATGAAGGGCGCGGCCGCCGGCAGCCGCAGCTTGAACAGCGTCTGCCAATAGCTCGACGCATAGGTGCGCATCAGGTCGCGTTCCATATGGCCGGAGGCGGCAAGGCCGGCGACCGTATTCACCAGCATCGGAAAGAAAGTCATGATGATGACGACGGCGGCCTTCGACTGCCAGTCGAAACCGAACCACATGACCATGATCGGCGCCACGCCGATGATCGGTAGCGCCGACACCATGTTGCCGATCGGCAAAAGCCCGCGGCGCAGGAACGGCACGCGGTCGGCCGCGATGGCGGCGAGGAAGCCAGCGCCGCTGCCAACCACGTAGCCAAAGAGCACCGCCTTGAAGATGGTCTGCCGCACGTCGGCGGCGAGCACCGGCAGCGAATTGGCGATGCGCACGCCGATGGCGCTTGGCGGCGGGAGCAGGATGAAAGGAATGCCCGCGCCGCGCGTCACCGCCTCCCAGATGATCAGGATCCAGGCGCCGAAGATCGCCGGAATGATCAACCTCAACGCGGTCGCCGCCCAGCGCGAAGTCGGGCGAAGCGCGGACAGCACCGTCACACAGCGCCAGGCCAGCAGCCATGCCGCGGCAAGCAGCAGATAAAAGGACGCGCGAGCGGTGCCTTCATTGCCGGTTATGCCGGCGAGCAGCAGCCACGCCGCGCCATGCGCGCCAAGGAAAAGCAATACCACCCCAATCACCGATGGAAAGTTGTCGGCAGAAATTGCAAGGAGCAGCAAGAAGAAGATCAAAGCCGCGGTCGCCGTGCCGTAACCGGGCGTGGCATCGGTAAGCGGCCAAAGCAGGAGCGCGCCGGCAAGAAGGGCAAGCGCGGCATATCCTTGCCAGGAGCGAGGCGTGATCGAGGAAAGGCTGAAGAGGGAGTTCACGCCGGCCTCCCGCCCATGGCGCGGTCGACGATGCGACCGGCGATCCCGACCACCATCACCAGCAGCGCCGCCACGACCGAGCCGGCCACCAACGCCGACCAGATGTCGATGGTCTGGCTGTAATAGGCGCCGGCGAGCAGCTTGGCGCCGATGCCGGCGACGGCGCCGGTCGGCAGTTCGCCAACGATGGCGCCAACCAGGCTGGCGGCGACCGCGACCTTCATCGAGGTGAACAGGAACGGCACCGATGCCGGCACCCGCAATTTCCAGAAGGTCTGCGAGGGGCTGGCATTGTAGGTGTGCATCAGATCGAGATGGGTGAGCTCGGGCGAACGCAGCCCCTTGACCATGCCGACGGCCACCGGGAAGAACGACAGATACGTCGAGATCAGCGCCTTCGGGATCAGACCAGTGACGCCGATCGCCGCCAGCACGACGATGATCATCGGCGCCACCGCCAGGATCGGAATGGTCTGCGAGGCGATGATCCACGGCATCAGGCTGCGGTCGAGCGTCGCCACATGCACGATGCCGACGGCGATGACGATGCCGAGTGCCGTGCCAAACGCGAAGCCGAGCAGCGTCGAGGACAGCGTCACCCAGGCATTGTAGACAAGGCTGCGATTACTGGTGACCTTGCGAAGAAAAGTGTTCTCGAAGAAATTCACCGCCACCTGATGCGGCGCCGGCAGCGTCGGCTTCGGCTGCGACATCGTTTTGCCGATGAATTCCACAATGCCCGGCTTCTCGCCGGCACGGCGGTCGAGATCGCGCTGGAACGGCGCGTTGAGGATGACGGCGAAAACATACCAGACGACCACCACGCCCAAGAGGATCGAGGTCACCGGGATGAGCTTGTCGCGAAAGGAGTCCATCTAGCGCTGCCCTCCTCCTCTCCCCCACGGGGAGAGGGTGGCCGGAGCGAAGCGAAGGCCGGGTGAGGGAGCGGCCCACCGTGCCTTCGTCATCCTAGGGCGAAGCAGGCGCGAAGCCGCCTGCGCAGACCCTAGGATCCATGCCGTGACTCCGAACGAAGGACGCAAACGGCTGAGAATATCGACCAAGCGGAGCGAGGCGAAGGGAGCGATGTTCCGCAACGCTGCGGAACGGATGCGTAACGGCATGGATCCTAGGGTCTGCGCCGCGTCGCTTCGCTCCTTGCTTCGCCCTAGGATGACGAAGGCGAAAGCGTGGTTGGCCGCCCCCTCACCCGACCTCCGCTTCACTCCGGCCACCCTCTCCCCGTCGGGGAGAGGAGGGAGCTCATCCCGCTCAATCCTCATAGCTGTGTCCTGCCCTGAGGCCGTCACGTACGCGCGCTGCGATCGCCAGAAATTCCGGCGTCTCGCGGATGTCGAGCGGCCGCTTCTTCGGCAGCGTCGATTCGATGACGTCGCTGACGCGACCCGGACGCGGCGACATCACGACGATGCGTGTAGACAGATACACCGCCTCGGGAATGGAATGGGTGACGAAACAGATGGTCTTGTTGGTCCGTTCCCACAGTTCCAGCAGTTGTTCATTGAGATGATCGCGCACGATCTCGTCCAGCGCGCCGAACGGCTCGTCCATCAACAGAAGATCGGCGTCGAAGGCCAGCGCCCGCGCGATCGAGGCGCGCTGCTGCATGCCGCCGGAAAGCTGCCAGGGGTATTTCTGCTCGAAGCCGGACAGATTGACGAGATCCAGCGTGCGCTTGATGCGCGCCGCCTGCTCTGCCTTGGACAGGCCCATGATCTCCAGCGGCAGCGCCACGTTGCGCTCGATCGTGCGCCACGGATAAAGTGCGGCGGCCTGGAAGACATAACCATAGGCGCGGCTCTGACGCGCCTGCTCGGGCGTCATGCCGTTGACGGAGATGGTTCCGGAGGTCGGTTTCTCCAGATCGGCGATGACCCGCAGCAAGGTCGTCTTGCCGCAGCCGGATGGCCCGATGAAGGAGACGAACTCGCCTTTGCCGATGGTCAGATCGACATTGGACAACGCTTGCACCGGACCGTCGCTGGTCTGGAAGGTCAGGCCGAGCTTGCTTGCCGAAACGACGGCTGGCGATGCTCCCGTCATCGGCCGCAGCCTGCCTTTTCGCACCGCTGGCGCGCCTGCTGCAATCCAGTTGATCTTTCCCCGATGTTGCTTTCCACTCGCCCTGTCCTATCCGGCTGAGAGTTCCTATCCGGCTGAGAGTTCCCACTCGATCGAGAGTCGCCCCGATGTCGTCCAAACCCACTTGTCATCTTATCCGCCCTGAAAGCTCTTATGAAGGCAAGCAGGGACTGAGTTATTTCACCGGCATCGCCGCCGAGACAGTCGGCTCTACCGGCATCTGCATGCATATTCTCACCATGCCGCCCGGCGCCCGCGCCAAGGCGCACCTGCATGAAAGCCATGAGACGGCGATCTATGTGCTCTCCGGCGAGGTCCATACCTGGTATGGCGACCGGCTCGAACAACACATTGTCGTCAAGGCCGGCGACCTCTTCTACATCCCGGCCGGCGTCCCGCATCTGCCCGCCAATCTGAGCGACAGCCCCTCTTCGGCGGTCATCGCCCGCACCGATCCCAACGAGCAGGAAAGCGTCGCTCTGCTGCCGGAACTGGATGCACTGGTCGCCTGAGGCGAAAACCAAGCAGCTCACACCCCAGTCGCCGGAATACCTGAGCGTTCCACCTTGCGCGGCGCGGAAATCTCCTTCCACGTCGACAGCGCCCGGTTGACCGCCGCATTCGGCTCACGAGCGACAAACTCGCCATGGCCGGGCTTCGCCTTGACCTCAGCCTCCTGGACCGACAGTTCGCCGCGCGAAAAGACGAAACGCGGCAGGCCGGTTACCTCAAAACCTTCGAAGACGTTGTAATCGATCACCGACTGCTGTTTCTTGGCCGTGATCTTCTTCTTTCGCTTCGGGTCCCAGACCACGATATCGGCGTCCGCACCCTCAACGATGGCGCCCTTCTTCGGATACATATTGAGGATTTTCGCGATGTTGGTCGAGGTCACCGCGACGAATTCGTTCATCGTCAGCCGGCCGGTGTTGACGCCTGTGGTCCATAGCACCGGCAAGCGGTCCTCGAGCCCGCCGGTGCCGTTCGGGATCTTGGTGAAGTCGCCGACGCCGTTGCGCTTTTGGCTGGTGGTGAAGGCGCAATGGTCGGTCGCCACCACTTGCAGCGATCCGGCCTGCAGCCCGGCCCACAGCGAATCCTGGTGCAGTTTGTTGCGGAAAGGCGGGCTCATCACACGGCGCGCCGCATGGTCCCAGTCCTTGTTGAAATACTCGCTCTCGTCGAGCGTCAGGTGCTGGATCAAGGGCTCGCCGAACACCCGCATTCCCTTCTGGCGCGCCCGGCGAATGGCTTCATGGGCCTGCTCGCAGGAGACATGCACGACATAGAGCGGCACGCCGGCCATGTCGGCGATCATGATGGCGCGATTGGTCGCCTCGCCTTCGACCTCCGGCGGGCGCGAATAGGCATGCCCCTCCGGGCCGTTATTGCCGGCGGCCAGAAGCTTCTGCGACAGGGCGGCAACCACGTCGCCATTTTCGGCATGAACCAGCGGCAGCGCGCCAAGATCGGCGCAGCGCTGGAACGACGAATACATCTCGTCGTCATCGACCATCAGCGCGCCCTTATAGGCCATAAAGTGTTTGAACGAGGTTATGCCCTTGTCGACGACATCAGCCATCTCGTCGAACACCTGCTTGCCCCACCAGGTGATCGCCATGTGGAAGGAATAGTCGCAGGCTGCTTTCGAGGTCTTGTTGTCCCACATCTGCAAGGCCTCAAGCAGCGACTGCTGCGGCGAAGGCAGGCAGAAATCGACCACCATCGTCGTGCCGCCAGACAAGGCCGCGCGAGTGCCGGATTCGAAATCGTCGGCCGAATACGTGCCCATGAATGGCATTTCGAGATGGGTGTGCGGATCGATGCCACCCGGCATGACATAGCAGCCGGTGGCGTCGAACTCGTGGTCGCCATGCAGATCCGGGCCGATGGCGATGATCTTGCCGTGCTTGAACAGCACGTCGGCCTTCCAGGTGCGGTCGGCGGTGACGATGGTACCATTCTTGATGACTTTGCTCATCCGCGGCTCTCCTACAGCCTAATACATTGCACACGCGTACGCGAAGCCGCGCTTATACTCAGTCCAATTGTTGTTTACGGGATCAAAAATAGCGTAGACCGGATATGGTGCGACTATCGTCATTATAACGGACTTGCCGTCTGTATATATATTCATCGGATTGAGGGTTGATACGGTAGACGGAATGGGGAACATCTGAAAACTCCTGGAGTCATTCATATCTATTTTGAAGAAAACCGACATTGAAACCGGGTATTTTGATGTCGACAGGTCGAATGAAACTGTATTGCTTGTAGAGCTATCTATCTGAATTGTGTTTGAGCAGGAAAAACTTAGACTACTGACTGCGCCGGCATTTGTATTGATCACTGGCTCCTTTGGCAGGAGTTGCAGCGCCAGAGGCATTACTGCTGCGATCAAGGCAGCGATCGCTGTAAGCAAGGCCGCAATCGTCGTCGGCCTTAACCAGCTTCTATCCGGCTCCGTCTGCTGCTGCCTCGCCCGCGCCATCTCGATACTCAGTCGAATGAAGCAGGAGGTAGAAAAGCGGTGCTGGATTTGGCCCTGACATGTCGACCCCGTCGGGCGGTCAACCACTTCAGAGTTGTTTCAAGCCGCTTCACCCCACGATCTCCGCCGTCTCCACCACCGCATGGAACAGCACATCCGCGCCCGCCGCCGCCCATTCCTTGGTGATCTCCTCGGCCTCGTTGTGGCTGAGCCCGTCGACGCAAGGGCACATCACCATTGCGGTGGGCGCAACGCGGTTGATCCAGCAGGCATCATGGCCGGCGCCGGAGACGATGTTGCGATGCGTGTAGCCCAGGCGCTCCGCCGCATCCCGCACAGCCTTGACGCAGCCCGGGTCGAAAGTGACCGGATCGAAATGGCCGACCTGATCGATCTTGTATTTGATGTCGAGCGCCTCGCAGATCGTGTCGATGCCTTCGCGGATGCGCCCATCCATCGCGTCCAGCACTTCCTTTTCCGGCGAGCGGATGTCGATGGTGAACACGGTGCGGCCGGCGATGATGTTACGCGAGTTGGGATAGACCTCCATATGGCCGACCGCGCCGACGGCGTCCGGCTGGTAATCCATGGCGATCTCGTGCACCAGCTCGATCACCCGCGCCATGCCGAGCCCGGCATTGCGGCGTTTTGGCATCGGCGTCGAGCCGGTGTGCGCCTCCTTGCCAGTCAGCGTCACCTGCAGCCATTTCAATCCCTGGCCATGGGTGACGACACCGATGTCAATGCCTTCGTCCTCGAGGATCGGTCCTTGCTCTATATGCAGTTCGAAGAAGGCGTGGATCTTGCGATCACCGACTTTCTCGGTGCCCTTCCAGCCGATGCGTTCGAGCTCCTCGCCGAATCTCTTGCCGTCCTTGTCGACATGCGAATAGACATCGACTTGGTCGAGGACGCCGGCGAAGACACCGGATGCCATCATCGCCGGCGCAAAGCGCGCGCCTTCCTCGTTCGTCCAGTTGGTGACGACGATCGGATGCTTGGTCTTGATGCCGAGCTCGTTGAGCGAGCGCACGATCTCCAACCCGCCAAGCACGCCGAGCACGCCGTCATATTTGCCGCCGGTCGGCTGGGTGTCGAGATGGCTGCCGACATAGACAGGCGGCAGATCAGGCTCGGTGCCTTCGCGGCGGGCAAACATCGTGCCCATCTCGTCGAGGCCCATTTCGAGGCCGGCCGCCTCGCACCAGCGCTTGAACAGATGCCGCCCCTCGCCGTCCGCGTCGGTCAACGTCTGGCGATTGTTGCCGCCGGCAATGCCGGGGCCGATCTTCGCCATCTCCATTATCGAATCCCACAAACGGTCTGAATTGATTCGCAGATTCTCGCCGGGTGCGGCCATTCAAAACCTCATCTATTGCGCGGCGTCCCCCTCCCCCTCGAGGGGAGGGTGGCCGCGAAGCGGTCGGGTGGGGTCGCCGAACATGCGCGCGACCTTCTCCTTGACCACCTGCGCCACATGCCAAGCACTGTTTATGACATCGGGCTCATCGACGCGAAAGATATCGAACCCGATCGATCGCAAATAGGCGTCACGGACAGCGTCATGCCGTTGTCCCTCTCCTGCTCGTGCAAGTCGCCATCCACTTCCACCACCAGCTTTACTGCAAGACAAGCGAAGTCGACGATATAGGGTCCAATCGGGCACTGGCGGCGGAACTTGAACCCGCCCGATTTCAATTCGCGCAGTTCATACCACAGCAGGGATTCGCCCTTGGTCGCATGAACTCGAAGCGCCCGCGCCTTTTGGCGCATTTCGAAACTCACGCGGGTACGGGGCATCAGAAGCGAACTCGCAGCAAAAGATCAGGTCGGCGCGCGTCGCCACCGACCCCACCCGACCGCTTCGCGGCCACCCTCCCCTCAAGGGGGAGGGAAAGCTGCGCCCAGTTTCTCAATCCACTGCCCTCAGCACTTCACGCACATGGTCGATCAATTCATTGATCTGGCCCTTGGTGATGATCAGCGGCGGCGACAGCGCGATGATGTCGCCGGTGGTGCGGATCAAGGCGCCGCGCTCGAACGCCTTGACGAAGGCCGAGAAGGCGCGCTTGGTCGGGCTGCCGGGGATGGGCGCCAGCTCGATCGCGCCGATCAGGCCGATGTTTCGGATATCGATGACGTTCGGCTCGCCCTTCAGCGAATGCAGCGCGTCTTCCCAATACGGCGCCAGTTCCTCGCCACGGGTGAGCAAGCCCTCTTCCTTGTAGGTGTCGAGCGTGCCGAGTGCGGCCGCACAGGCGATCGGATTGCCCGAATAGGTATAGCCGTGGAAGAACTCGATCATGTGCTCGGGGCCGGTCATGAAGGCGTCGTGGATCTCCTTCTTGACGAACACCGCGCCCATAGGGATGACGCCGTTGGAGACGCCCTTGGCCGTCGTCATGATGTCGGGCGTGACGCCGAAATAGTCGGCGGCGAACGGCGTGCCGAGCCGGCCGAAACCGGTGATGACCTCGTCGAAGATCAAAAGGATGCCGTGCTTGGTGCAGATCTCGCGCAGCTTCTCGAGATACCCTTTCGGCGGCAGGATGACGCCTGTGGAACCGGCCACCGGCTCGACGATGACGGCCGCGATGGTCGAGGCGTCGTGCAGCGCGACGATGCGCTCCAGCTCGTTGGCCAATTCCGCGCCATGTTCGGGCACGCCCTTGGTGAACGAATTCTTCTCGGGCAGATGCGTGTGCGGCATGTGGTCGACGCCGCCGAGCAGCGTGCCGAACATCTTGCGGTTGGTGACGATGCCGCCGACCGAGATGCCGCCGAAATTGACGCCATGATAGCCGCGCTCGCGGCCGATCAGGCGGGTGCGTGAGCCCTCGCCTTTGGCGCGGTGATAGGCGATCGCCATCTTCAGCGCGGTCTCGACCGATTCCGATCCGGAATTGGTGAAGAACACATGGTCCATGCCCTTCGGCGCGAGGTCGACCAGGCGGTTCGCCAACTCGAAGACGATCGGATGGCCCATCTGGAAGGCCGGCGCATAGTCGAGTTCGGCGGCCTGTTGCTGGATCGCCTCGGTGATCTTCGGCCGGCAGTGGCCGGCGTTGACGCACCACAGGCCGGCGGTGCCGTCGAGAACCTTGCGCCCGTCGCTCGTCGTGTAATGCATGTCCTTGGCGGACACCATCATGCGAGGCGCCTGTTTGAACTGCCGGTTTGCCGTGAACGGCATCCAGAATGCGCTGAGATCGTTCGGCGTGACTTTCAGCCGGTTGGACATGACCAAGACTTCCCCTTGTAACCTGTTTCGGTGTGGCTAACGCTTGGTCTTCCCGACACTTGGTCTCTGCTGCGTTTTCGTGCTACGCAAATTTTGACCGATTGGACAAACGTTAGCACCGCCCTGTCGGCGGTCAAGGGATTACTAGCGGAAATGCGGCATCTGAAGCGCGCTCCACAGGCCGGAGAAAAACTGGTCCAGAGAATTGGTCCAGATGGCCCTCGCGGCCCAGATGGCCCTCGCGGCACAGTCCTGCGGGGATGACGGCTGACATGGACACCCCTGCCCCTCGCCGCACCCGCATCCAGCAGGAAAAGCGCGAACTCATCCTGGAGGCGGCGCTCGAAGTCTTCTCGACCAACGGCTTTCGCGGTTCGACCATCGACCAGATCGCCGAAGCCGCCGGCATGTCGAAGCCTAACCTGCTCTACTATTTCCGCCGCAAGGAAGACATTCACGAGACGCTGATGCAGCGACTTCTGGACACCTGGCTGGCGCCGCTGCGCGAACTCGACGACATCGGCGACCCACTGACCGAATTGCGCAGCTACATCAGGCGCAAGCTCGAAATGGCGCGCGATTTCCCTAGGGAAAGCCGCCTGTTCGCCAACGAGATCCTGCAGGGCGCGCCCCGCATCATGCCGCTGCTGGAAGGCGAGTTGAAGACGCTGGTCGACGAGAAGGCTGCCGTTATCAAGGGTTGGATGCGCGCCGGCAAGATCGCCCGCACCGACCCCTGGCACCTGATCTTTTCGATCTGGGCGACGACGCAGCATTACGCCGATTTCGACGTTCAGGTCCGCGCCGTGCTCGGCCCCAACCGCGGCGGTGACGGCCGCTTCGAGGATGCGGCAAGATTTCTGGAACAGCTGTTCATCGACGGGCTGAAGCCGAAGGGCTGACGCCTCGTCAAAATAGGCCAAAGGAAAGTAATTTACCGGCCGTCTGGTTCTTGCTGACCGTGGAGATTGGCCGACGGCCCCATCACTTCGTCATCCACGGGCGAAGCAAGGAGCGTAGCGACGCGGCGCAGACCCGTGGATGACGAAGCTGAGGGGCTGCAGCCACCAATGTTATGCGCTGCGACGCTCCACCGGCATCGCGTCCAACAATTTCTGCAACTTCGCGATCGAGTTCTGCTCGGCGAGTGGCGTGTAGACGATCAGCTTCATATCCGAGCCGTCGTCGATCGAAAAGCTCATATGCTCGAACGCCATGCTGCCGGCCGTCGGATGTCTGACATGCTTCACACCCGATAGTTCACGAGCCACATCGCGCAACGGCCACCAGGTGCGGAACTCCGGACTTGAACGCGTCATCAGCGCGATCAGCCGCTCGAAATCCGGATCGCCGACATACTTCGCGCTCTCCGCCCGGAACGAAGCGATAACGGCGCGCGCCAGTTCCTCCCAGTCGACCAGCAGGCGCCGGTGATGCGGGCTGGTGAAAACCATGTGGACGATGTTGCGGGCGTCGCCCTCCAGCAGGCCATAGTCGCCGAACACGGCTGCCGCGGCCGGATTCCAGGCCAGCACGTCCCAGCGCCGCCCGACGACATAGGCCGGCTGCAGCATGAGGCTTTGCAGCATATGCAGCAAGGGGCCGTCGACCTTTTCTGGCGCTTCAACGCGACGCTCCGGCTGCTGGCGGCCGGCGAGAATGAACAGATGCCGTTTTTCGGCCGCGTCGAGGCGCAACGCCTGGCTGAGCGCACTCAGCACCTCAACCGAGGGCCTGACCTCACGCCCCTGCTCCAGCCAGGTGTACCAGGTCGTCCCGACGCCGGCGATCATCGCCACCTCCTCGCGCCGCAGCCCTGGCGTGCGCCGCCTGAGGCCCGTTTGGATACCGGTATCCGACGGCGTCAGCCTTTCGCGCCGCGACCGCAGGAAGGCACCAAGCTCACGGCGGCGGCTGTCTTCGGCTGAATGCGTCGGGGAATCCATCGGTGCCATTATAGCAGTATCGATACCAGGATAAAGTTTGAACTGTTTGAGGCGTGTCGGATGCTCCATCTTTAACCCAGAGCAACAATGTGGAGGCTCAAGCATGGAACTGGACGACAAGACAATCCTCATTACCGGATCGACCGACGGCGTTGGCCGCATGGTTGCGCAACGGCTCGGCGCCGGCGGCGCGCGTGTCCTGGTGCATGGCCGCGATGCGACACGAGGCAACGCGACGGTCGCCGAGATCGAAGCTGTTGGCGGCAAGGCCGAGCTTCTCGTCGCCGACCTCTCGTCGCTCGCCGAAGTCCGCCGTCTCGCCGAGGCTGTTCGCGCCCGCACGGACCGGCTCGATATCCTCATCAACAACGCCGGCATCGGCACCGCAGGCACCAAACGACAAGTCAGCGCCGACGGCTACGAACTGCGCTTTGCCGTCAACTATCTCGCCGGCTTCCTGCTCACGTCGGAGCTTCTGCCGCTGCTCAAGGCGAGCGCGCCGGCGCGCATCGTCAACGTCGCCTCGGCCGGCCAGCAGGCGATCGATTTCGACGATGTCATGCTGACCCGCTCCTATGACGGCGTCCGTGCCTATTGCCAGAGCAAGCTGGCGCAGATCATGTTCACCATCGATCTGGCGCAGGAGTTGAAGAACACCGGCGTCACCGTCAACAGCCTGCATCCGGCAAGCTACATGAACACGACCATGGTCCGGCAGGCAGGCGTCACGCCGTGGAGTTCGGTCGAGACCGGCGCTGACGCCATCCTCAACCTCGCTGTATCGCCTGACCTGGAAGAGCGGAGCGGCCTGTATTTTGACGGCCAGACAGAATCTCGCGCCAACGCGCAAGCCTATGACGCGAAGGCGAGACAGCAATTGCGGACCTTGAGCCTCGACTTGGTCGAGCGCTCGATATCGAAGGAACAGCATTCATGACTGACAAGACCCAACATGCCGTGATCATCGGCGGTTCCTCCGGTATCGGCCTTGCCACGGCGCGCAAACTGCTTGGCCCGGGCATGAAAGTGACCATCACCGGCCGCAACCCGGAAAAGCTCAAAGGCGCATGGCACAGCCTTGGCGGTACCGTCGAAAAGGCGGCCTTCGATGCAACGAAACCGGAAGAGATCAGTCGTTTCTTCGACGATCTCGGTCCCTTCGATCACCTGGTGCTCGCCGCCAGCGGCGGCAAGGGTATAGGCCCGTTCGAAACGCTTGACTTGGCGGACATCGGCGGTGGCGTCGACGAGAAAGTCCGGCCACAATTGTCTTGCCTGCAAGCCGCCTTGCCGACTCTGAACAAGAGCGGCTCGGTCACCTTCATCTCCGCGGTATCTGCGCAACTGTCGACGCCGGGCGTCGCCGGCATCGCCGCCGTCAACGGCATGCTGTTGACAGTGGTGCCGATCCTGGCGAGGGAGTTGAAGCCTTTGCGCGTCAATGTCGTGGCGCCCGGCGTCATCGACACGCCTTGGTGGGACTTTTTGCCCTCCGAGCAGCGCCAGACGATCTTCACCGACTATGCCGGCAAGACACCGGTCGGCCGCATCGGCCGCGCCGAAGACGTCGCCGACGCGATCGCGTTCCTCGTCTCCAACAGCTTCATGACGGGCCAGGTGCTGACCTGTGACGGAGGTCTGCGATTTGCCGCATGAGCGGCGGGCGCCCGCACCCGCTATACCGGCTGCGCCACCAGCGCCAGGAACCCTCCAGTCAACGCCACATTGCCGACAAAGCCGTTGATGCGGGACGCGCGCTCGGGCCCTTGATGATCCCAGAAATTGTGGAACATCGGGGTGGCGACGATCAGGAACAGCACCAGGCACAGACCGGCGGCAGCGGTCCAGACACCTGATATCACCAGCGCTCCGGACACGACCTGCAGGACGATACCAAGCCACAGCATCAGCCGCGCCTCCGGCACCCCGCGTGCCGCCATCATCTGAGTCAGGAAGCCTGCATTCTGGATATTGCGCAAGCCGGCAAAGACGAACGCGCCGCCAAGCAGCAGGCGGGCAGCAAATAGAATCTCATTCTCAAAATTTGCCATCATGTTCTTGATCCCCAAACAAAAATGGCACGCGGCGCCCAGGCCGCGCGCCGGTTCGCTCGCTCAAGCAGCTTTCGCCGCCGGCATCGGATGAATCGCCTGGAACGGGATGCAAAGCCGGTTCCAGGTGTTGATCATGCCAAGCGCGACAGACAGCTTGACCAGTTCCTCTTCCGAGAAATGCTCGAGCGTCCGCGCATAGAGTTCGTCCGAGACCCCGTTGTCGGCGATCTTCGTCACCGCTTCGGTCCAGGCCAAGGCAGCGCGTTCGCGTTCGGAAAACAGCGGCGATTCCTTCCAGGCCGAGATGAGATAGAGCCGCTGCTCGGTCTCGCCGTCGCGGCGCGCCTCGCGGCTGTGCATCTCGACACAATAGGAGCAGCCATTGATCTGCGATGCTCTGAGCTTGATCAGATGCAACAGGCCCACCTCCAGCCCGCATTCGTCGACTGCCTTGTTGAGCGCCGACACCGCTTCCATGATTTCCGGCGCCTTGGCGAAAAACTGCATTCTCTGTTTCATCCTCTTTCCTTTCGCATGCTCATGCTTGCTTGGTTGAACTGGATTTCTGCAGCCGCTGATGGCGCTCGACAAAGGCGCAGCTAGCCGCAACCGAACGCGGATCGGCACCGCTCATGAAATCGGACACGATGTCGGACAGCTTTGCCTCGGCGAGTGCCGCGCGATAGGCGCGCTCCGCCTTGAGCATCGCGACGTTGATGCCGCAGGGTTTGACATAGGCGGACGCGTCGAGCTTGGCCGGACCGCGCTGGCGAATCTCGCCGCAGCGGAATGCCGGCTCTTTGCCTTCGACCGCGAGCACGATGTCGAGCAGCGTTATGCGCTCGGCCGGCCGCGCCAGCCGGTAGCCGCCGGCCGGTCCAGGGACGGATTCCAGGACGCGCGCCGCCGTCAGCATGTTGAGATGCTTCAAGAGATAGCTTGGCGACAGGCCAAAGGCTTCCGCCATGGCGGCGCCCGACAGGGTCGCTTCGCCCTCGACGCCGGCGAGCATTGCGGCGCAATGGATTGCTGCTTCCACGCCTTCACCCAGCTTCATTGGTGTGTCTCCTAATCATGGATACATATTATCGTGGATAGATTTTATCTGCAATAGCCATCTAAAAAAAGCGGCGCCTGCGGACGCCGCTTTTCCACAACGGGCCGCGCCCTACTCTGCCGCCACCTTGGCCATCGGATTGTTCGGATGCGTCGTCCAGTTGGCGTAGACCGGCGACACCGGTCTGCCGGTGCGCTGGTCCAGCACGCCGGCCGCCAGCGGCTCCATGGTGATGCAGTTCTCGACCGGGCAGACATTGACGCAGAGATTGCAGCCGACGCATTCCGCCTCGATCACCTCAAAATGCCTGACGCCGTCCACCATGCTGGTGATCGCCTGGTGCGAGGTGTCCTCGCAGGCGATGTGGCAGCGGCCGCACTTGATGCAGGCCTCCTGGTCGATATGCGCCTTGGCGATGTAGTTGAGGTTGAGATATTGCCAGTCGGTGACGTTGGGCGTGGCGCGGCCGACGATGTCGTCCAGCGAGGCATGGCCCTTCTCGTCCATCCAGTTTTCCAGGCCGGCGATCATCTCCTGCACGATCTTGAAGCCATAAGTCATCGCCGCCGTGCACACCTGCACATTGCCGGCGCCGAGTGCCATGAATTCGGCAGCATCCCGCCAAGTGGTGATGCCGCCAATGCCGGAGATCGGCAGGCCGTGCGTTTCCGGATCGCGCGCGATTTCGGCCACCATGTTCATGGCGATCGGCTTCACCGCCGGGCCGCAATAGCCGCCATGCGAACCCTTGCCGTCGATCGTCGGTTCCGGCGCGAAACTGTCGAGATTGACGCCGGTGATCGAATTGATGGTGTTGATCAACGACACCGCGTCGGTGCCGCCGGCAAGGGCAGCCCGCGCCGGCTTGCGGATATCGGTGATGTTGGGCGTCAGCTTGGTGATGACAGGCATGCGGGTGTTGGCTTTGCACCAGCGCACCACCATTTCGATGTATTCCGGCACCTGGCCGACGGCGGCACCCATGCCGCGTTCCGACATGCCGTGCGGGCAGCCGAAATTGAGCTCGATGCCGTCGGCGCCGGTCTCCTCGACCACCGGCAGGATCGCCTTCCACGCATGCTCCTCGCAAGGCACCATCAACGAGACGACGATGGCGCGGTCGGGCCAGTCCTTCTTGACTTGCTTGATCTCGCGCAGATTGACCTGCAGGTCGCGGTCGGTGATCAGCTCGATATTGTTCAAGCCGAGCAGGCGCCGATCAGCGCCCCAGATCGCGCCGTAGCGCGGACCGTTGACATTGGCCACCGGCGGGCCTTCTTCGCCGAGCGTCTTCCACACCACGCCGCCCCAGCCCGCCTTAAAGGCGCGGATGACGTTGTAGGCCTTGTCGGTTGGCGGCGCCGAGGCCAGCCAGAACGGATTGGGCGATTTGATGCCGACGAAATTGTTTCTGATATCTGCCATGCTCATGCCCTCCCGTTCGAGGTCAGTGCCCGGTGGATCGATTCCGCCGCGTCGCGCCCCTGTGCGACGGCGGAGACGGTGAGATCGTCGCCGCCATAGATACAGTCGCCGCCCGCCCAGACGTTGGCCAGCGAGGTGCGGCCTTCGGCATCGACCTTAATGCGACCGGCCTCCAACGCAAGCAAGGCCCCGCTGCCATTGAGCGCCGAGGGGATAAAGCTCTGGCCGATCGCCTTGAACACCTGGTCGGCGGTAAGCGTCAGGCGCTCGCCGGTGCCGACGAGTTTCTCGCCATCCATCGCCGTGTATTCGAGCTCGATGCCCGACACCTTGCCGCCTTCGGCAATGACCCGCTTCGGCTGCAGCCAGTGACGGATGGTGACGCCGTTGGCGGCGGCCAGATCCTGCTCGAATTCGGAGGCGTTCATGTGCTCCTGGCCGCGCCGGTAGCAGATCGTCACCTCTTCGGCGCCGAGCAGTTTCGATTGCACCGCTGCGTCGATCGCCGTCATGCCGCCGCCGATGACGACGACGCGCCGGCCGACCGGCAGGCTGGCAAGGTCGCTGGCCTGGCGAAGTTCCGCGATGAACTCCACGGCATTGGTCACGCCTTCGGCGTCCTCGCCATCGGCACGCAGCGCATTGACGCCGCCAAGCCCCATGCCGAGAAACACCGCATCATAGTTCCGGGTCAGGTCCGAGAGCTGGTAGTCGCGGCCGAGCGCCTTGCCATTCTGGATGTCGATGCCGCCGATCGACGTGACATAATCGACCTCGGCCTGGGCGAAATTATCGATGCTCTTATAGGCGGCGATGCCGTATTCATTGAGACCGCCGGCCTTCGGACGGGCTTCCAGAATGGTCACCTCATGACCATGACGGGCGAGTCGATGCGCGGCTGCAAGCCCGGCCGGTCCGGCGCCGACCACGGCGACGGTCTTGCCGGTCGGGGCCGCGCGCGCATAGAACTGCTTGTCCTGCGCCATCGCGACATCGGTGGCATAGCGCTGCAGGCGGCCGATCTGCACCGGCTTGCCTTCGGCCACTTCGCGCACGCAGACTTCTTCGCACAGCGTCTCGGTCGGGCAGACGCGAGCGCACATGCCGCCCAGAATATTCTGGTCAAAAATCGTCTTGGCCGAGCCGATCGGATTGCCAGTCGAGATCTGACGGATGAACAGCGGAATATCGATCGAGGTCGGGCATGCGTTCATGCATGGCGCGTCATAGCAGAAATAGCAGCGGTCGGACTCGACCAGCGCCTCGTGATGATCGAGCGGCGGATGCAGGTCGGAAAAATTATCCGCATATTGTTCAGGCGAAAGCCGGCCGCCGGCAATGCCCTGCTTGAAATGACCAGTCGCCATTCCGCTTCCCCATTTCTTCTGGTTTTGAGGAAGGCTAGCACGTTTTGTTTTTTTATCAATTGGTCAATTTTCGATGCAAGCTGCTGAAAAGGCTTGATAAAAATATGATAGATATACTCATGTTTTCAGGTCGGCGATTTGGTCGATCCCGTCAATGAACGCGGTGCGCAGGATTGGCTCCCAAGTGGCGACAAGCTGTTCTAAGCGCTCACTGGGTGATAGGCGCTCTAACATCGTGCGCAACGTTGGAGAAGGCGGTGAATATTGTTCAGGAGGCGGTTCTGCGGTGGGAGCCTGTGGAAGATTTACCGCTGGCTGCCTGTCAGGTGTGGCGTCTCCAATCCGACAGTTACTTTGAACTGGCCGTCGAAGGTGACTTCTTCGTCGGAGCGTCCGAACGAACCCTCAAGATCAACTTCCATAGAGTGCTAGCCCTTTCGGCTCATGACGACATGCTGGGACTGACTCATATTAGCGCTAGCAGCTCGATCCCGTTGATTGGCTCTGGCAGCCAAGCCTCCTATAGATGGCCCCTCCTCCAAGTGGAGAACTCGCACTGGTTGCGATCGATACCCGGACCGACAGACGACTGTTCGCATTTCCTATTGCTCAGTCTTGAATGCACGGTTGAGGTAATTGCTCGTGAAGCCATAGCTGCTTGGATCTGACCACTACGCTATTGGTGTCACGTAGGATCTGTTCCGATGTTTCCGACGTGAACGTCGCGGCTCAGGGTCCGGATAGAAGGCCGACATCAAGGGCACGGCCATGGATCGACCTGATCTCCTTCGCGACCAGTTCCTGCAGCCGCCACAGATTGCGGTCGCGGATGCCGAACGCTTCGAGGTGACTGACGGTGTTGTAGAGATATTCCGCGCCCGACCCGACATGCCCGCACGCCCTGGCCAGCACCTGAGCTACCCGTTCCAGCGGCTGGTTGAGCGAGGTGCCTCTGCCGGTCACACCAACCCAGAAGCCTAACGCCCGCAGTGATCCTTGAGCAGTGCGCACCGGAAGCCATCTGACCGAGGCAACACTCTCGTAGTCGTCGATTTCGCGCCGCAGCAGCCTTTCGATCTGGGCCGGTTTTTCGCCGTCGGGCAAGCGGTAGATTACCCCGTTGCACCGCCCGCCCCGCTCAAGCGCCATCATCAAGCCCGGCTGCTCGGCACTGCCGCGCCAACGGACCATGTCGAGGCAGAAGGACCGATGCCAGCCGAACGCGGTGGCGCGTTGTTGTTCGACGGACTCGAAAGCCGGCTTCCAGATCAGCGAGCCATAGGCAAACACCCAGAACGGGCCCGCGTCGGCTTCGTCCCACAGCCGCAAGGCAAGGGCCTGGAAATCCTCGTCGGTCAGTTGCGTCCAACTGCCATCGGGACCGGGATCGGCCTCCTCCCGATGGCATAGCGCGACGAGCTCCGGCGTAAGCGACATCAGGCGCATGGATCGACACCCCTCGTTGACTGAAGGAAAGGCGAAAAACGCGAAGTACGCAAGACTTGAACGGCGGTGCCTTGCCGCGGGCGATTCTTGGCCCAGACGTCGGATTTCCGTCGCCAAGATCGTCCTAGGATGGATCAAGCCACAATCCAAAACTGGAACCGCCCACGACTGGAAACATAAGGAGCACGACAATGCCAAAGTCTCCGATGCCCTTCTTCTGGTACGAGTTGATGACCACCGACCTCGACGCCGCCGAGGCCTTCTATACCGACGTAGTCGGCTGGACGGCCCAGCCCTTCGACGCCGGGCCGGGCATGCCGCGTTATATCGTCATGAATGTCGGCGAGCGCGGCGTCGCCGGTCTGATGACGCTGCCGGAGGACGCCGCCAAGATGGGCATGCCGCCGGCCTGGCTCGGTTATATCCACACCAGGGATGTCGACGCCTCGACGCAATCGTTGAAGAATGCCGGCGGCACGGTTCACCGCGAACCCGACGACATTCCGAGCGTCGGCCGCTTCGCCGTCGTCGCCGATCCGCAAGGCGTGACCTTCATGTTGATGCAGCCGACCGGCCCCGATCAGCCGACGGTGCCGGCCACCACACCGGGCCATATCGGCTGGCACGAACTCTACACGTCGGACTGGAAGGCAGCGTTCGATTTCTATTCCGAGCAGTTCGGCTGGGAGAAAGGCGATGCGATGGATATGGGGCAGATGGGCATCTACCAGACCTTTTCCGCCGGCCCCGAATCCAGCGGCGGCATGATGAACAAGCCGGAGCAGATGCCAGTGCCGGTCTGGATGTTCTACTTCAACGTCCCGGCCATCGATGCGGCGGCCAAGCGCATCACCGACAATGGCGGCAAGATCCTGATGGGTCCCATGGAGGTACCGACCGGCCAATGGATTGTGCAGGGCCAGGACCCGCAAGGCGCGCATTTCGCACTGCTTGCGCCTGTACGGTAGTCGTCCTGACCGACCGAGTATTGCCGCTGGATCATTCCGGCGTCAGCACCGCAACTTTGAGACCGGCCTTTTTGGCGCCGCTGAGTTGGACTGTCGCGGCACCCGCCGCAAGCTTGAAACGCACGCTTTTGCGAATGCCCGGACAGGTTTTCACGCCGCTGAAAGCCGCCAACTTCACGGCTTTGCCGTCCTGAACGACATCGATCCAGGCCTCATCGGACAGGCTGATCTGGAGCTCTCCCTCCGGGGGCACGGCCACGCTTGCCGTCGCGCCGAATGTACCGGCTGCCGGCGCGCGTTCCGGCGGAACGGTGAAGCTGATCGTGTCGACCGGCGCCAACGCCACATCTGCAGCCTCGCCGACGGAAAGGTCAGCGCCGGACTGCGCGGCGGGCGCTGCCGCAAACAGGGCCTCCTCGCGCGTCACCGGCCATTTGAAAGCCGCACAGCCGGCGTCGTCAGCCATAGCGACGCTGGTGCCTGCAAGGATAGCGAATAGGCTGACGACGACTTTTCTCATGGCGAACGGAACCCACGTGGTTGGAGTGTCTGAACACAGATACAACTATAGCGATCTTTATACAACCCTAGAGAGAAAAATATAAGGAACGAGAATGCAGCGATCTCCTCCTGTTTCATCTTCCTCTATCTGGTGTTCGCCGGTCCCGGCGCTTTTGCGCTGAACAACCGTCGCAGCGCTTCAGGCGCCAACAGCGGCGCCTTCACCCCCGCATCCGCTCGAGATTCGCGTCGAATAGCGGCGTCGGCTGCACGCGCGCGGCATAGCGCCTGCCCAAGAGCTCAATCTCGAAGCCGTCGACCTCGTCGGCGATCTCCTTCGGAACATAGCCCATGGCCACGGATGTCTTGGAATGGTGCGCGTAGCCGCCTGACGTGACCCAGCCGCGCACGGCGCCGTCGAACCAGATCGGTTCGTCGCCGATGACGTCGGCGTCAGCGGCATCGACGACGAAGGCGCGCAGCCTGAGCTTGCCGCCGTGCTTACGCTCGGCGAGCACGCCGGCCTTGCCGATGAAGTCGGCCTCCTTGCCATACGCGACGAAGCGATCAAGGCCGGCTTCGAGCGGCCCGTAGATCGGCCGGTATTCGCGCGCCCACGAGCCGTAGTTCTTCTCCAGCCGAAGCGCGTTGAGCGCGCGCGAGCCAAACAGGCCGATGCCGAATTCTTCGCCCGCCGCCATCAGTGTCTGGTACGCGGCACGCTGATATTCCGGCGCCACCCAGATCTCGTAACCGAGATCGCCGGTGTAGCTGACGCGGCCGACCAGGCACGGCGCCATGCCGATATCCATCTTGCCGATGGCCATGAACGGAAACGCCGCATTTGACACGTCCGCCCGCGTGACTTTTGCCAGAACGTCCCGCGCATTCGGTCCAGCGATCGACAGGCCCGTCAGCTTCGCCGCCAGCGCCTCGATACGAACCGAACCGTCTTCCGGCAGATGCGCCTCGAACCAACGCATGTGATACTGCTCGGCAATGCCGGAGCCGGCGAGAAACCAGCCGTCCCCGCTGGAATTGGGACTGCCGAGATTGGCCAGCGAGAAATCGCCGATCAGCCTGCCGTCTTCCTTCAGCATTGGCGCCAGCGTCATTCGGCCGGGCTTTGGCAGCTTGCAGGCAAGCAGGCGGTCGAGCCAGACCGCCGCCCCCTCGCCAGCCACCCTGTATTTGGCGAAGCTCGAAATCTCCGACAGGCCGACACTTGTCCGCACCGTCTTCACCTCTTTTGCGACATGCTCGAAATCGCTTGAGCGCCGCCATGAGAACTCATCCCTGACGCCCTCGGGCGCATACCACAGCGGCACTTCCAGCCCATAGGCCACGCCCCATTGCGCGCCCCTGGCCGACAAAAGCTCGTAGACCGGCGTGGTCTTGAGCGGCCGCCCGGCAGGCAGCTCCTCGTTGGGGAAGCGGATGGAAAAACGCCGCGAATAATTCTCACGCACCTTGGCGTTGGTATAGGCCATCGTTGCCCAGTCGCCGTAGCGCGAGACATCCATCGCCCAGATGTCGGCGCCGGGATCGCCCTCGATCATCCAGTTCGACAGCGCCAGACCAACGCCGCCGCCCTGCGAAAAGCCGGCCATGACGCCGCACGCGACCCAGAAGCCCGGCAGGCCGCGCACCGGCCCGACCAGCGGGTTGCCATCCGGCGCGAAGGTGAAAGGACCGTTGATGATCTGCTTGATGCCGGTGTTCTGGAAGGCCGGGAAATGCCTGAAACCGACTTCCAGCGACGGCGCTATGCGGTCAATGTCGGGCTCCAAAAGTTCATGGCCGAAATTCCACGGCGTGGAAAATTCGGACCATGGCTTGTTGGCCTTCTCATAGGTGCCCATCAGCATGCCGCCGCGTTCCTGGCGCAGATAGAGCTCGCCGTCGAAATCGACCGCGTGGATGATCTCCGTGCCGGTCTTCTGGTTCCAGGCGGCAACCTCCGGCATGTCCTCGGTGATCAGGTACATGTGCTCCATTGCCAGCACCGGCAGTTCCAGCCCGACCATGCGGCCGACCTCGCGCGCCCACAACCCGCCGGCGTTGACGACATGCTCTGCCACCACCTCGCCCTTGTTGGTGATGACGCGCCACAGCCCGTCAGGCCGTCGCACGATGTCCTCAACCTTGGTGAAGCGTTCGACCTCGGCGCCAAGTTTTCTCGCCGCCTTGGCATAGGCGTGGGTGACGCCCGATGGATCGAGATGGCCGTCCTCCTTGTTGCGGACGGCGCCGACGAACTGCTTCGGGTCGAGCAGCGGCATCAACTCGGCCGCCTCGTCAGGCGAAATCTCCTCGAGGTCGATGC
Organism: Mesorhizobium robiniae; assembly: GCF_040545535.1. NCBI lineage: Bacteria > Pseudomonadati > Pseudomonadota > Alphaproteobacteria > Hyphomicrobiales > Phyllobacteriaceae > Mesorhizobium > Mesorhizobium robiniae. The sequence continues at coordinate 793,413 of NZ_JBEPMC010000001.1, read as the reverse complement.
CGAGATAGCGGCCCTTGGCAACGACGCCGCGCAGCCAGTCGAGCCGCGCCTCGGTCGCCGCTAAAAGCACGCCGCCGGTCAGGTGTACGCCGGTCGCTTGGCCCGACAGTTCCTCGATCTCCTTGTAGAGCGAGATCGTGTATTTCTGCAGCTTGGCGACGTTGGGATCGCCGTTAATCGTGTGCATGCCGCCGGCCGCATGCCAGGTCGAACCGGAAGTCAGCTCGTCGCGCTCCAGAAGCACAATGTCGGTCCAGCCGTGACGCGCCAGATGGAACAGCACGGAACAGCCGACGACGCCTCCGCCAATGACCACGACCTTTGCATGCGATTTCATAGGTTTTCTCGTTATTTCAGGGAGTTGGAGGAGTAAAGTGAATCGGGATGGGAGGAAAACGGATCGCTGACCACTATGGCTCGCCCGCCCCGATCGCTTCCTTGCGCTTTGCCAGATAGGCTTCCAGTGCCTCGCGCACGGCAATATCCATCGCCGGCTCGACATATTCTTCCAGCGCTTTCTTCCACAGTCGCGTCGCCCGCGCCGTGGCATCGAGCCCGCCGGCCTCCTGCCACGCCTCGTAGTTCTGCCAGTTGGACAGCATCGGCTGGTAGAAGGCGGTGGCATAGCGCTCCAGCGTGTGCGGCTCGCCGAAGAAATGGCCGCCGGTCGGCACCGTCCCCAGCGCCTCGACGGCAAGCTCGGCCTCGTTGACCTCGATCGGACGCAAGAACTCCATCATGTGCTGGATCATTTCGACATCGATGATAAATTTCTCGAACGACGCGGTCAGCCCGCCTTCCTGCCAGCCGGCAGCGTGGTAGACGAGATTGCCATGGCCGAGCACCGCGCCCCATAGCGCCATCAGCGTCTCGTAGGCGCCCTGCGCGTCGGCGGCGTTGGAGGCCGAGCCCGGCGTCGTCCGGTAGGGCAGTCCATAGCGCCTCGCCAACTGCCCGGACGCGATGTTGGCCTTGGTATTCTCCGGCGTGCCGAAGGCCGGCGCGCCGGACTTCATGTCGACATTGGAGGTGAAGGCGCCGTACATGACGGGTGCGCCAGGACGCACAAGCTGCGTCAGCACCACGCCGAACAGCGCCTCGGCATTCTGCTGCGCCAGCGCGCCGGCCAGCGTCACCGGGCTCATCGCCCCCATCAGCGTGAACGGCGTCACCGCGACCGACTGGCCGAACTCGGCCATGGTCATCAGCCCCTCGGCCATCATCTCGTCGAAGCGGCGCGGCGAGTTGACCGAGATGATGGTGGTAACGCCGGGGTCGTCGCGCATCTCATCAAGCGTCAGTCCGCGCGCGATCGCCATCATCTCGATGCCATCGAGCGCCCTGCCCCGGCCGATCGCCGAGACGTGAAAACTTTTATCGGTCAGCGTCAGATTGGCGAAATAGGTGTCGAGATGGCGGGAATTCGCCGGCAGTTCGACCGGTGCGCAGACCTGGTTGCCGAGCATGTGGATGCAGTTGAAATGCTGCGCCAGCCGCGTGAGATCACGGTAGTCGCGCAGGTTTCCGGCGCGGCGGCCGCGCTCCATGTCATGCACATTGGGCGGCCCGGCGACCAGGGTGAAATTGAGGGTGTTGCCGCCGAGATGGACAACATGGGCTGGATTGCGCGGGGTCAGCGTATAGTTCGATCGCGTCGTCTTCAGCGCTTCCTCGACCATGCCCCGATCGATGCGGACATTCGCCAACGCATGATCGACCTGGGCGCCGGCCTTGTCGAACAGCGACAGCGCCCGCGGGCTCATCACCTCGATGCCAAAATTCTCCAGAATGTGCATCGACGCCTGGTGGATCACCTCTATCTGGTCTGCCGAGAGCATCGCCATTGGCGGATAGGGGTTGGTCACGCGCCGCAGCGGCAGTTGCGGAATAGCGGCCGGCCCCCTGTTGCTGGTTCGCTCGGCGCCGCGCTTGCGTCTCGGTTCGTTCATGCGGCGCATCAAAGCGCCGGCACGATGATCGGGCTGTCAGAAATCCGCCACCTGCGGGCGTGATTTTAGCCAAGGCGGCACGCTGGCATTTTCTATCAGACAAAAGCGACAGGAAAGGTCGGAATATTGATCACCGCTTGCCCGGCCGTCGAGCTACTGCGCCACGAGATGGCCCGCGTCGTGGCTGTCATGAGCGGCAATTCGACCGTCGTGCGGAAGGCCAGCGGAAGCGACGGCCGGCGCGCCTCTCGCCTGAGGCTTAGGGTGGCTTTCCGGACTGTGTGGAACTATCCGTAGGCCACGTGGAAAGCGCTTGCTCAGTAACAGCCTGTAGCATTTCGCGGCTAAAGCCGGCTTTGGCCTGTACCGCCATGCCGTGAGAGACCGCCATCACGAATGCCGCCAGGGCATCAGGTTTGGCCGTCTCCGGCAAGTCGCCCTCGGCCCTGGCCCGTTCGAAGCGTTCACGAAGCTGCGCCTCACCAGCCGCGCGGGCATCTATCAACACTTGTCGTACAGGTTCCGCTTCATCTGATCCCGCCAGCACCCCGTTGATACCGAGACATCCCGTATGGCTGGGGTAACGTGTATGGAGGTCGGCTGCACTGTGCAGGATGTGCGCAGCAACTTGCCGCGATGTCGGTAGCTGAAGCGCCTCAGGGATGAAGTCCATGTATCGCTCGTAGTAGCGATCCAGGGCTCGGCGGAAGAGCGCTTCCTTGTTGCCAAAGGCAGAATAGAGGGCGGGCCTCTCTACGCCGGCGGCCTCGGTCAGGTCAGCATAGGAGGCACCCTCGTAGCCCTTGCGCCAGAAGACGCATAGCGCCGCGTCGAGCGCTTTCTCCACGTCAAATTCGCGATGGCGCCCCATCAGTCCAATTCAGTCTTTTTCATAATGGTCATTATTAAACCACTTGACAGCCCTTGTCTATATTTCATACCAATCGTTATCGTAATGTTCATTACGTAATCATCGCGCTGTCGCTCGCCAACGTAAGGCGGCGCTCCAATCGCGTACAGAAAGGATTCTCATGTCGAACATATTGAAGGGCAAGGTCGCCCTCGTGACCGGCGGCTCGCGCGGGCTCGGCGCCGCTACGGCCGAGGCACTTGCCGACCAGGGTGCGGACGTTGCAATCACCTACGTCGCGTCGGCCAAAAAGGCCGAAGCCGTGGTCGAGAAGCTGAAGGCGAAGGGCGTCAGGGCTTTCGCGTTCCAGAGCGATCAGGCCGACCTTTCAACCGCCAAGCCTCTGATCGAGTCGGTGATTGCCGAATTCGGCAAGCTCGACATCGTCGTGAACAATGCCGGTATCGCGATCCAGGGTCAGCTCGTAGACGATCCCAAGCTCGATGGAGACAAGTACAATCGCCAGTGGCAGGTCAACGTTATGGGCACGATCGCCATCACGCGCGCGGCGGCGCCCAAACTGACGGACGGTGGTCGGATCATTTTCATCGGCTCTCTCCTCGGCTCATACGTGCCGTTCCCGGGTGTCGCCGACTATGCCGGAACGAAGTGGGCGCTCGCCGGATACGCGAAGGGCATCGCGCGCGACCTTGGCCCCCGCAATATCACCGTGAACGTGGTACAGCCGGGCATCATGCCCACGGACATGGCCTCGGACGTTGCCGGTGAGCTTCCGGACCGTGAAGCCATCCTGGACATGCATCCGATCCGTCGCATTGCGACCCTCGAAGAAGTGGCGGAAACCGTCTGCTTTCTCGCCGGACCTTCTGCGGGCTACATCAACGGTGAGACCGTAAATATAGCCGGTGGTCTCGGAATCTGAACGTCGGCCGAAGAACATCGAAACTCTCAAGCGCGCAATTGAAGAAAAAGGATGACCGAGAAGTTTCGCCTAAAGTCGGCCGCCGACGAGGTGCTTTCCGGCGTGATCTCAAGGGAAAGCATTTCTCCTCACGGGGCGGCCGACAAGCGATTAAGGAACGCAGCAAGATTCCCTTTATGTTTTCGGCCTAATCCTGTTCCGATGGGTAGGTCGAGTTTTAGTAAAATTGTAGCTGTCACCGTGCTGCTCGTACTGTCCGCCTGCGCGACGCCGCCGAACCATATCAACGATGTCTGCGCGGTGTTCGACCAGAATGACGGCTGGTTCGACAACTGGCAGGCGGCGGCCGAGCGCGTCGAACAAAAGTACGGCGTGCCGGTTCCCGTGCTGATGGCGACGGTGCGCAAGGAATCCGGCTTCAAGAGCAATGCCAAGCCGCCGCGCACCAAGCTTCTCGGCTTCATTCCCTGGAAACGTGTCTCCAGCGCCACCGGCTTCTCGCAGGCACTCGACGGCACCTGGGCGCAATATCAAAGCGAGACGGGCAGCTGGGCGGCGCGCCGCACCAGATTTGCCGATGCCGTCGATTTCGTCGGCTGGTACCATTCCAAGACATCAGACACGCTCGGCGTCGCCCGCAGCGACACCTATAATCTGTATCTGGCCTATTATCTCGGCTGGACCGCCTACAAGCGCGGCGAACGGGGCGATGCCGGCGTGCAGCGCTACGCGCGGGCCACCGAGCAGATGGCTCGCGACTACGCCACGCAGCTAAGGCAGTGCCGCAACTGAATCCGCCGAAGCTTCTTGCAGCCAGATGAGGTTTCTGGGCGTCGTTGATGCGATATTGAACTTGGATCGAGAAACAGATTCAGCGATTCATTCGGCCGGGATAAGGTGAAGAACCGACTTTCCTCCCTTTACCGCCGCCGTGGACAATTTTCGATCAAAGGTCGCCAACCTGCCGTCACGCGCTTTGGCAAGCGCCAGAAGGTAGCTATCTGTGACTTGCGCCGAGGTCAGGATCTTGCCGGCATCGATATCGGCGGAGCCGACCAGACTGATATCATCAGGCCAGAACTGATGCCCGGCAAGTGCGTGCAATTTGCGGACGATCTGCGCAATAACTGCGGGTGAGCCGGGAGAATTGGGGTATTTGGGGTTACTCACGATCCTGATGACACCATTCTCGGTGATAGGGCTCGTGGCCCATGAGGAGTGCCCGCTGGATTCGAACCATCTATGGGCGTCGTCATGCGCAACGTGACCGGGATCGATCAGCGCAATCAAGACATTGACGTCCAGCAGAAACGTCACGGCAGTTCGTCACGAAGCGTATTGACCGTTTCGAGATCAACCATTGGGCTGCCGGGCCGGGACGAAAGCAACGGGATGCCATTACGCTCGTCGCCAGCCTGAGGCCGACGCAGCGAACGGCGAACAAGGTCGGAGATGACCTCGCCAACACTGCGATCCTGCTGCCGCGCCATGGCCTTGGCGGCAAGCAGGACATCGTCGTCGATCGCAAGTGTCGTTCTCACAATACACCTCCTTCTGCGCATCAAACATCACGCATCAGTTAGGGTAACCAACAGAAATACTCAAGGGAGGCGTGGCATGCCCTGGGCATAACGAGATATCGCGACGCTTCGGAGGCAATGCGCCAACTGCGACATTGCCTCGATGCTCGTCAGCTTGGCTTCTTGCCGCGTGGACGCTTGGGCGGGGTGCCGGCAAAGCCCGGACCGACGCCCTGCGGCGCGTCGTCCGGCACCCCCTCATGGGCGGCATGCTCCTTGTCGAACTTGATCACCGGCTCCATTTTCGCCAGTACATCGTCGGCAAGCCAACACAGGCTCATATGGCCGTCACCGAGATTCTTCACCGGTGGCACCTGCGTCTCACAAAGATTGTCCGGCACCAGTTTCTTGTAGCCGCAGCGCGTCTGGAACGGACAGCCGGTTGGCGGGTTCATCGCCGACGGAATGTCGCCTTCCAGCACGATGTGCTTCTTGATCACTGACGTATCGGCAATCGGGATCGCCGACAGCAGCGCCTCGGTATAGGGATGATAGGGCGGCGAAAATATCTGGTCGGTCGTGCCCTGCTCGACGATATAGCCGAGATACATGACGACGACGCGGTCGGCGATGTAGCGCACCACCGACAAATCGTGGCTGATAAACAGCATCGTCGTCTTGTTCTTGCGCTGGATGTCCATCAACAGTTCCGTCACCGCCGCCTGCACCGACACGTCGAGCGCCGAGACCGGCTCGTCGGCCACCACCACCTTGGCGTTGCCGGCAAAAGCCCTGGCCACGCCGATGCGCTGCTTCTGGCCGCCGGAAAGCTGGCGCGGCTTGCGGGTTTCGAACGCCCGCGGCAGCTTCACCAGGTCGAGAAGCTCCAGCATGCGCTTGCGGCGATCGGCAACTGTGTTGCCGATATTGAACTTTTCCAGCGTGCGGATGATCTGCGAGCCGACCGAGTGGCTGGGATTGAGCGTGTCGAACGGATTTTGGAACACCATCTGGATCGACGACACCGTATCGACGCTGCGCTTCTCGATGCTGGTCGAACCGATCTGTTGATTTCCAAGTGTCACGTTGCCGGAACTCGCCGTCTCCAACCCGAGCAGCACCTTCGCCAGCGTCGATTTCCCGCAACCGGACTCGCCGACGATGGCGACGGTTTCGGATTCGCGCGCCATGAACGAGATCGTCTCGTTGGCCTTGACGACGCGGCCTTCGCTCGATCCGAACACCTCGCTGCCGCCGACCTTGTAGTATTTCCTGAGGTCCTCGATCTTGAGCACCGGCGCGCCGGGCTCGACGCGCTCGTTGACCTTCTTGGCGCCGGGCGGCAGCGCCTCCCAATCAATCTCGTTGAAGCGCACGCAGCGCGAAAAATGACCTTCATGGCCTTCGACCGCGATCATCGGAATTTCGGCGGCGTTGCAGACGCCCTCGACGAAATGGTGGCAGCGCGGGCCGAAATTGCAGCCCTTCGGCCGCTCATGCGGCAGCGGCAATTGTCCCGGAATGGAGATCAGAGGCCGCGAATTCTTGTCGGCGCCGGGCAACGGGATCGAGCGGAACAAGCCTTGCGTATAGGGATGGCGCATCCGGTCGAAGACGTCCTTGATCTTGCCGGTTTCCACCGCTTCGCCCGAATACATCACCGTGATGCGGTCGCAGGTTTCCAGGATCAGGCCGAGATTGTGCGACACGAAGATCATCGAGGTGCCGAACTTCTCGCCGAGCCCCTTGACCAGGTCGACGATGCCGGCTTCCACCGTCACGTCGAGCGCCGTCGTCGGCTCGTCGAGCAGGAGCAGCGCCGGCTTCGACAGCAGCGCCATGGCGATGACGATGCGCTGTTGCTGGCCGCCGGAAAGCTGGTGCGGAAAGGAGCGCATCATCCGCTCTGGATCGGGCAGCCTGACCGAGCGCACCATTTCGAGCGCGCGTTTATAGGCCTCTTCCTTCGACACCTTGTCGTGGATCAGCGGCACTTCCATCAGTTGCTGGCCGACCTTCATCGCCGGGTTCAGGCTGGCCATCGGCTCCTGGTAGATCATCGCGATCTTGTTGCCGCGGATGGCGCGCAGTTCCTCCTCGGATAGCTCGCCCATGTCCTTGCCCTGGAATTTTATCCGGCCGCCGACGATCTTCCCGATGTTGGAGAGGTCGCGCATGATGCCGAGCGACACGGTCGACTTGCCGCAACCGGATTCGCCGACGATGCCCATCGCTTCGCCAGGCATGACCGTGCAGGAGAAGTCCATGACCGCCGGTATCTCGCCCTTGCGGGTAAAGAAGGAGATCGACAGGTTCTCGATCTCGATGATCGGCGCAGTGGTTGGCCCAGGGGTCGGCCCATTGGTCGGCTTGCCGGGATTTCGAACTGCCTCATTCATGGGTCGCTCCAATCCTTGTCTTTTCATATCGGGTCGAGAACCCGTCCATCAATCTTTCATCGATTGTTCGCGCAGCGAGTCGGCCAGGAGATTGAGGCCCAGCACGAACGACATCAGCGCGATCGTTGGCGGCAGCGCCGGGTGTATGAAGGAGCGCAGCAGCCGGCTTGCGTCCTTGATCGCGGTGCCCCAGTCCGGGCTCTCGGGCGCCAGTCCCAAGCCGAAATAGCCGAGCGTGCCGAGCAGGATCGTGGTGTAGCCGATGCGCAGGCAGGCATCGACGATCAGCGGCCCGCGTGCATTGGGAAGTATCTCCCACAGCATGATGTACCAAGGCGATTCACCGCGCGTTTGCGCTGCCGCCACATAGTCGCGCGTCTTGATGTCCATGGTGAGGCCGCGCACGATGCGGAACACGCCCGGGCTGGAGGCGAACACCACCGCCACGAAGATGTTGAGCTGGTTGGGATCGATATGGATGATCCTGAACGGGTCGGCATCGAAGACGAGGCCGGCATAGACCCAGCCGCCAATGATCAGCGTCAGCCCCAAGAGGATGTAGAGGCGGTCGGGCCGTTTTTTGTAGCGCGTCCAGAACAGCACGCTGAAGAAGATGATCGGGAACAGGAAAAACAGGCCGGCCATCGCATAGGGGATCGGTGTCTCCATGATGCCCGGCGTCACCAGCAGGTAAAACAGGAGGATAACCGGGAAGGCGAGCACCAGATTGGCGAGGAAGGACAGCACCGTATCGATCCTGCCGCCATAATAGCCGGCCGGCAGGCCGAGCGTGGTGCCGACCATCAGCGCGAAACCTGTCGCTGCCGGGGCGATGATCAGCACGATCTGGCTGCCATAGACCATGCGGCTGAACACGTCGCGGGCAAGCTTGTCGCCGCCGAACAGGTAGACAAGTCCAGATTGCGGCTCGATCGCGCCGGGCAGCGCGTCCTTCATGATCGGGATCTGGACAAGCGGATTGAAGGGCGCGATGGTCGACGCGAAGATCGCCGTGAACAGCCAGAACAGGCAGATGCCGACGCCGACGATGCCGACGCTGCTGTCGAAGAGCTGACCATAGAGGCCAAGCCTCTTCTTGTACGCGAAACTCGCCCCCATCACTAGGACGAGAGCGATCCAGACCGGCCAGAAACGCGCAAGCACGCCAAGCACCACGTTGAAGGCGCCGATATATTCAAGCTGCATCCGCCCGATCCCCTATTGAACTCTGATACGCGGATTGAGAAACGCGTAGCCGACATCGGAAATGAGCTGCGTGATCAGGACGATGAACACCGAGACCAGGGAGCAGCCGAGCAAAAGATCGATGTCGTTGTTGCCGGCCGCCTCGACCAGCGTGTAGCCGAAGCCCTGATAGCGGAACATCACCTCGACGATGACGACGCCGGTGAGCAGCCAGGGGAATTGCAGCATGATGACGGTGAACGGCGCAATCAGCGCGTTGCGCAGCGCGTGCTTGACCACCACGCTTCCGAAGGAGAGGCCCTTCAACCGGGCGGTGCGGATATATTGCTGCGTCATCACCTCGACCATCGAGGCGCGGGTCATGCGGGCGATGTAGCCGATGCCGTAGATCGCCAGCGTCATGACAGGCAGCGTAAAGTTGTAGAAGGTGATGCCCCGGCTGGCCGAGGCCGCCGAACCGTTGAGCCAGCCGAGCCATGAGGCGAAAATGACCGTGAAGATGACACCCGAAACATATTCGGGCGTCGCCGTCGAGGCAATCGAGGCGACGGACAATGTCCGGTCGGTTCGAGAGCCCTCGCGCATGCCGGCGAGGATGCCGATCAGAAGCGAGATCGGCACCATCACCACAAGCACCCAGAACATCAGGATCCCGGTGGCACTGAGCGCCGGGAAAAGCTTCGACGCGACCGTCGTCTTGAATTTGGTCGAGCAGCCGAAATCGCCCTGCAACACGCCGGAGAACGTCGGCTCGACAGGATCGTTGCAGAAGGAAAAACGTCGCGTGGGTTTACCCGTTGCCGGATCTGTAACCGGCTGCTTGGGCACGATCCCCAGCCATTGGCCGTAGCGGGAGAAGAAATTCTGGCGGTAGCCATGGTTGACCAGCCAGCTTTCGAGCTGCTCGGCCGAGGTGTGCATTTCAGTCTGGCTGATGGCCAGCTTTTTCAGATTGGGATCGAGATTGATCAGGAAGAACACGACCATCGTCAGGCACAGCATCGTCAATGCCATGGTACCGAGGCGTCGAAGGATGAAAGAAAGCATGGCGGTCCCCTGCCGGTCTGGTTGGGGTTGGGATCGGCTTGCAACCAGCTCAGCCGCTGGCGGCAGAGCTGGCTGTCAAACGGACCTCAGAATGCGATCAACCCTGTCTTGTCGCACACCCCAATCCGAAGTGTTCGCGCCTTGTTTGCTGCGCCGACTTTCGGTTGCGGAATCATGCGTGGAGTGGATGGAAGGGGCGAACCGCCCCTTCCACGATCGATTCGATCAGGCCTCCTCGTCGAGCCAGACTTTGCCGTAGTCGCGCTCGAAGGTCGGGTGCATCTTGTAGTTTTTAACCGCGGCGACCGAATGGCTGTAGAGCTTGCGCCAATAAGGCTGAATGATGATACCGGAATCCTGCAGGATCTGCTCGATGTCCTTCATCATTTCCTTGCGTTTGGCGGGATCGGCAACGGCGAGCGCAGCGTTGAGCTTGGCATCCCACTCGGGATTCGACCAGCCCGTCTCGTTCCAGGCCTCGCCGGTGCGGTAGCCGATCGCCAGAACCTGGACGCCGAGCGGCCGCATGTTCCAGTTGGTCATCGACAGCGGATATTTGGTCCAGTCGTTCCAGAAGGTCGAACCCGGCAGCACCGTACGCTTGACCTTGATGCCGGCGTCGCGCATCTGCGCGGCGATCGCGTCGCCGGTGTTCTTGTGCCAGTCTTCGTCAACTGTGATCAGCTCGTGCTCGAAATCAGCCTGGCCGGCTTCCGCCATCAGCGCCTTTGCCTTGGCCGGGTCGCGAGCAACCTTTGCCAATTCGTAGTATTCCGGATGGATCGGGGCAACATGGTGGTTTTCGGCGACTGTGCCGGCATTGCCGTTGCCAAGCTGGAGGACGACAGCATTGTCGACCGCGAGCTGCAGCGCGTTGCGGACCTTCTGATCGTCATAAGGCTTGTTGGTCACATTGGTGCGGCAGACGATCGTCGAAGCGGTGACGACCTCGGACTTGACCAGATCGATACCGTCGAGGATCGACACGTAGTCGGCCGACGTCTCGAAATTGGTATGGACTTCGCCAGCTTCGAAAGCGCTGACCATGGCCGCCGGATCGGTGCCGTAGTCGATGAACTCGATGCCGTCGAGGAACACCTCGCCGTCCCACCACTTGTTGTCTTCGCGGCGCTTGTAGACGACCTTCTGGCCGACATCATAGGACACCAGTTCGAACGGGCCCGTGCCGATCGGGCAGGCTTTGAAATCGCCACCCTTTTCGTCAAACGTCTTGTGGACGACGAGGCCGGGGTAGTCGCACACGTTAGGGATGAGCGCGATGTCAGGCGTGCTGAGCTTTAGCTTGATCGTGTGGTCGTCGACCTTGGTGACTGCGCTCTCGTCCAGCTTGTCGTCCTTGACCAGAGAGCCGAGACGACCGGGCATGGAATTGCCTTCGGCTTTCTTGTCGCCCCAACGCTTTAGGTTGAAGATGACATCGTCCGCGGTGAAGGGATCGCCGTTGCTCCAGGTGACGCCCTTGCGCACATGCAAGGTGTACTCCGTGGCGTCGTCGTTGACGTCCCAGCTCTCCAGCAGATAGGGGCGGAACGTGTATTCGGTCGTGTACTTGACCAGCGGCTCGAGCGCCTGGCGCTCGGCATTGGCGATCTCCGACCAGTCGGCCTTGCGCGGATCCTTCGGATCCTTGATCCACTGGGCGACCTTGAGTATGCCGCCCTTCTTGCCCTGTACGTCCTGCGCTCTCGCCGGCGTTGGATCGGCGAGACCGAGCATTCCATAGGCCATGGCAGTGGATGCGCCGAAGACGCTGGCCAAAGCGAGAAACTCGCGGCGATCGACACGTCCCGCCCTGGCTTCTTCGGCCATTGCGTGGATGTGATCCGGAACGCGATCACCATTACTCCTAAAGATTGTCATCACGAACTCCCATTGTTGGCTTTCTGCCTTTTACCATTCCGCATCCGGGCCATGATGTCAAAAACGGCACGGATTGGGAACATCCCAAGGAATGTGCAACTTTGGAAGGGAAGCGGTTCGCGTGATAACGACAGTCTTGGCGCAAAATTGCTACTGCCCGGCAGATTTCGTCCGAATCTCCGGCATCGATTAAACTGAGACATTCGCCGCGGCGCCGAGCCTCGCTCGGCGCGGTAATCTTGGACACATCCTTTCGAAACCGATCCGGTGTTCTGGGTCATGGCCCAGGGCTTGCACAGCGCCAGCCAATCCCGACCATGGTGCCAAAACCGTGCCGCCTTGCCGGCTGGCTTTAATATTCGCGTTCGTAAAAAACGCCGCCCTTGGCTTCGCCGGCATCGGTGGCCTCGCCGCGCAATTTGACGCCGCGCCCGACATTGAAATCGATCGCCGCCCTGCCCGAACCCGGTTTATCGCCCTTCTGGATCGTCACATAGGTACGGTCGTTCAGATATTTGCCCGCCGAGACGGCGGTGCCGCCCTCCTCATCCGTGATGACGTCGAGATCGTCGACGCCGATCGCGCTGCGAAGGTTCTGAAGCAGCGAGGTCGAGCCGCCGACACCGGCCAGTTGCGCGGCGGCTTCGGCAAGCTGGGCAATCTGCAGCGGCGACAGGTTCGACATAGAGCGGCCGAAGATCAGCTGCGCCAGAACCTCGTCTTCCGGCAGCGCCGGCACCGACGAGAAGTTGAATTTCGGATTGGTCGCCTCGCCAGACACCACGATAGTGACGGTGGCGCTGTTCGTCGTCGATGTCGCTGTGAGATTGAGATAAGGCACCAGCGACCCTGAAAAGCCGACCGTGCCCTCGGTGAAGGTCAGCCGCTTGGCGAGGATCGTCAGCCGCCCGCGCTGCAAATCAAAGGTGCCGACCGCTTGCGGCGACGATGCCGGGCCGGTCAGCCGCAGCGAACCACCAAGCTCGGCATCGACACCCCTGCCCTGGATGAAGATCTGGCTCGGCGCGTTGACGGTGACGTCGAGGTTGAGGCCGGTGCCGCCACTGCCGCCGCTCGCCGTCGCCGGGCGCAACGCCTTGTCCTGCGCGCGTACTGCGGCCGGCGCGTTCCTGTGCTTGACATCGAGCGCGGCCAGCGAGCCCGGCAGCTTTTCGGGAACGGTGATCACGGTCTTGGCTAGGTTGATCGTGCCCGAAATTACCGGCGCCGACGCGAGCGGCCCTTTGATCGTCAGGTCGCCGCCGAGATTGGCGGTGACCACCCTGCCGTCGGTGTAGCGGCCGTCGACGAGCTTGACCGACAGGTCGGCCGGAAAACCCTGCGCCGGAACGATGCCGACGGTGCCGCTGGCCGACAGGCTGCCGCGCGTCGACAGCGTGCCGGTCAGGCGGTTGATCCTGGCGACGCCACCGCCGATCGCGACATCGGCGGCGATATCGTTGACCGCAAGGCCCGAGCGTGCATCGATCAGGCGAGCGCCTGACGTGCGGACCGTGCCTGAGATCACCGGCGATGTCGCCGGGCCGCGCACCTGCAGATTGACGTCGGCCGCACCGCTCAACGACAGGCCTTGCGCGGCGAGCGTTCGGGTGAGGAAGGCGAACGGCACCTTGCCGGAAAAGTCGAGATCAAGAGTGGGCGTGCCTGATGTCGCCACCGTGCCGCCGCCCTTGAGGCCGAGGCCGGCGCCGTCGCTCATATTGGCGTCGAAGGCCAGTCTGTTGCCCGAATACGTGCCGGAGGACGAAACACCCATGCCGCCGAAACCGGCGCCGCGGGTCTGTGACGTCTGAACGCCTGCGGCGTCGATGTTGAAGGCAACGGCCGGATTGGCCGGCGCGCCCGTCACCTTCACCGTGCCCGAAATCGAGCCGGCGGCATCGAGGCCCGGCGAAAAACTATTGGCCAGCGAGATCGGCACCCGCGCCAGCGTCGCGTTCAGATCGAGCGCCTGCCCGGCCTTGCCCGAAACCGTTGCCGTGCCGCCGCCGAGGTTGAGCACGACCCTGTCCAGGCTGGTCGTGCCGTTGGCGATGGTTATGGTCGAGGCCTGGGCGATCGCCGCCTTGATGCCGCGCATGGTCGCCTCGCCCGAGGTGAGCTCGACCGTCGTCGTGCCCTCGGCGATCCTGACGCGGCCGGCGGCCCTGGCTGGAATGTCCTTGACGGTGGCGCCACCGGAAAAGCCGGTCCAGTCGCCGTCACGCTTGAGATCGACGTCGATGCCGCGAATGACGGTGCCGCCGGAAGTGACGCTGTCGGCACGAATTTTTCCGGAGATCACCGGTGCCGCGAGATAGTTGGCGATCTGCGCATCGATGTTGACCGTCTTTGCCGAGAGATCGCCGCGCGAAATCGAAGCCGTCGAAGCCCTGATGGTGACCTCAGGCGCATTGTTGGCTTTCGAGAAGACAATCGTGCCGCGCACGTCGCCTTCCGCCTTTTCCAGCGCAAGGGCTGCGAGCGGTCCGATGTCAGGCAGGTCGAGCGCCACGGTGCCATCGGGCACGAAGGCATTATCGAGTGCCAGGTCGCCTGATATCCGGTTCTTGCCGAGCGACAGCAGAAGCCCGTTGATGGCGCGCTTGCCGTCTGAGGTCGCCAGCACGGCACTGCCTTGCAGGGGCTGGCCCGCGACATTTCCGGTCAGTCGTACATCGGCCGCCGGGTTGGCGGCATCGGCTTTGCCGGTTGCGGTGAGCCTCAGCCCGGTGATTTCGCGTTCGGCCACCGAAAGCCGGTCGCTGTTTACCATCAGCGACAGGTCGGGCGCAGTGCTGGCGCCTTGCGCGTTCAGCGCGAAAGCGATGGCGCCCTTGGCATCCCTGGACAGAAGCGAGATGTCGGCCAGCGCGCCCTTGATGTCGGCGGCGAGTTTGTTGTCGGCAAGGCTGGCCTGCCCGTCGGCGGTCAGCGCGCCGGACACCAGCCGGATTGCGTTGGCGGTGACATTGCCATTGGCGTCGCGCTTCAGCGCGGCACTGAGTTCCGTCCGCTCGGCCAGCACTCCGCGGGCTGCCGCGGGTAGTGCTGCGGAGGCCGCATCCGCCCTGAGGTTGAGATCGATGGCGCCGTCCGCCAGCGAGACCCTTCCGTTGAAGGCGCTGTTCAGCGCGTCGCCGACCACCGAGCCGCTCTCGATGACAATGGTGTCAGTGGCGAGGCTTCCGGCAACCTTGGCGGTGACCTTGCCGGCAATCAGCGGCGCGATGGTCGGATTGTCCAGGCCGATCTTGTCCGCCGTCACCGTGCCGGAGATCGGCCCCGTCCGGCCTTTTACGTCGAAGGCGTCCGAGTGCAATGAAAGGGTGAGCCTCTCGACCTTGGCAAAATTCGTCGCGACCGAAGGCAGGACAGCGGAGATATCGAGCTTCGGCTGCGTGCCCTGCCCCGCAGCCTTTACCGAAAGCGCCTGCAGCTCGAGCTTGATCGGGCTTTCGGTGCTGCCAAGCGCCAGCGGCAGGTTCGGGCCGGTCGAGGCCAGGTCGAGCGCAAAATCGCTGATACCGTTTGGATTGATGGTGCCGGCGGCCTTGCCCGAAATTTTGTCGCCGGCGAGCGTCGCTCGATCTATGGCAATGCCGCCGGCGGAGGAGAAACTCCCTGCCGCATCGACATTGAGCGGACCGAGCCCTGCCCTGCGCGTCTGGCTGGTTTCGGCACCGTCGAGTTGCGCATTGAAACGAATGTCCGGGGCAGCCGACGGCCCCGTCACTTCAGCTGTTCCGCTGAGCGTGCCCGCGGCGTCGAGGCCGGGTGAAAAATCATTGGCAAGGGCGGCCGGCAATGCGGAAAACTCTGCCGCGAGGTCGAGCGTCTGTCCGGCGGTGCCGGACACATTGACCGATCCGCCGCCGACATCGAGCATCAGCTTCTCGATGCTGGCCGCGCCGTTGGCGATGCTCAAGCTCGACGGCTGCGCAATCGCTGCCTTGATGCCGCGGATGGTCGCTTCGCCCGAGGCGATCTCGACATTTGTCGTGCCGTCCGCGATCTTCACCCTGCCTTCGGCCGTCGCCGGAATCCCGGCCACGGTGGCGCCGCCTGTAAACCCGGTCCAGTCGCCGTCGCGCTTCAAATCGACTCCGATGCCGCTGATCACGGTGGCGCCTGATGTGACCGTATCGGCCTTGATCGTGCCGGAGATTGCCGGGCCCTTGAGATAGTTGGCGACCAGCGCATTGACGGCAATAGTCTTGGCCGCCAGGTCGCCGCGCGAAATAGATCCACTTGTCATGTCGATGGCAACTGCCGGCGCACCGCCATCATTCGAGAACCGGATACTGCCCCGCACGTCGCCCGCAGCCGTCTGCCCGGCAAGCGCGGCCAGCGGGCCGATATCGGGCGCTTCCAGGGCCAACGTCCCCAGCGGCAGCAAGCCGTCGCCGAGAGCGAGATCACCCGAGATCTTGTTGTCGGCCAGCGACAGGCTAAGCCCGCTGAGCGAACGCTTTCCGTCATTCGTGACCAATGATGCCCTGAGATCGAGCGGCTGGTCGTCGACAGACCCGGTAAGGGAGACATCGGCGGCAGGATTGGCGATGTCGGCCTTCCCTGTCGCCGTCAGCTTGATCGTCTTCACCGTACGACCGGACGCCGTCAGGCTGTCGCTGTCGGCCGAAACCGAGAAATCCGGCGCCGAGCGCGCGCCGCTCGCCGTCAGCGCGAAATCGACGGCCCCGCTGACGGGTACGCCGACCATGGGCGACAGCACCGAAACGTCGCCGAGCGTGCCTTTGATGTCGGCCTGAATGTCGGTGCCGATCGCGCTGGCGGTGCCGCTGGCGCTGAGCGAGCCCGAGGTAAATTGCAGCGCATTGGCGGCAAAGGAACCCTGCGGGTCACGCGTTGCTGTCGCCGAGAACGTCACGCGCTCGCCGAGAACCGAGCGGATCTGCGGCGGCAGCGCCGTCGAGACGGCATCGGCATTCATCTTGAGCGTCATCGCCAGATCGGCCAGCGTCACATTGGCCGTCACCGAGGCATTGAGCGCGGCACTGCGCAGCGTGCCTTGATCGAGGAGAATCTCCTCCTTGCTGACCGATCCGGCGAGATCCGCGGTCACCCTGCCGGTCACCAGCGGCGCCAGCGTCGCCACGTCGGTGTTCAGACCGCCCGCCGCAAGCTTGATCGTAACCGGTCCGCTGCGGTCCTGGATGTCGAAGCCGTCGGAATGGATTTCAGCCGCCAGATCGTCCACTCGCGTGCCGCCCGCCACCACCGAGACCAGAGACGCGCCGATATCGACGATCGGCGCCTTGCCGCCGCCGAACGCGCGGGCCGTGGCGCCGGTGATCGCGACGGTCACCGGCTGCGCCGCAGTACCGAGGCTGAGGACGATCGGCGGACCCTTGGCAGCGAGTTCCACCGAAAGATCGCTGGCGCCATTGGGATCGATGATGCCCGCGGCGGTGCCGTGCACGGCATCGCTGTCGATATTGGCGCGCTCGACTTCGACGCCGCCCGTCACGATCGCGGTTCCGGCGAGATCGAAGCTGGTTTTGCCGGTAAACAAGGGTTCCAGATTGTCGGGTATGAAGCGCTGGAAGTCGCCGTCGCCCTTGGCCTCGACATAGTTGCCCTTATCGGTGAGCTGGTGGCGGCCGGTGAGTTGGGTGACGATCTGGCCGTCGACGACGAAGGTACCGATGCCGCTCCAGTTGGCGACCGGCCCCGTGCCCGTGACGACGATGTCGATCGGAGGCGCATCCGGCAGCTTGAGCAGATTGGCGATGATGCCGCCGGCCGGCTCGGATGCTTTCAGATCAAGATCGAGCTTGTTGTCGGCGGGCGCGAAATGGATGTTGGCGTCGACCTTACCTTCCTTGCCATCGTGGCGGGTGATGTTGAGGCTCGTTTCGAGCGCCAATGGCGCAGCGTCCGCCTTGAACGAACCTTTGGCCGCGAGTTCTGCGATACCGCTGCCGGCCAGGGCCTGCCCAAGCGCGATTTCGGGCAGGTCGATCTGCTTGATGTCGAGCGACACCGGCAGCGTGGTGGCGCCTTGGCTCGGCTGTGTGCTCGCCACCGGCAACCGCGCCAGTTCGATCCGATCGGCGGCGATGCGGCCGGCGCTGAAGTTTTTCGACAGAAGGGCAAGCGGCGACCAGTCGACTGCCACCTTGCGCGCCACCAGCCAGGCGCCCTGGCGATCCTCCAGCACCACATGGTCGACAGTCAGCGCGCCGGACCAGATGCCGTCGATGCCGCTGACCGTGACCTTTCGGTCATCGGTCGACGCCATGGCCGAGATGATGCCGGCGAGATTGTCGCGGCCGCGCTCCGTCTTGGTCAGCACGACGAGCGCACCGACCACCGCCGCCACCACGACGAGCAGCGTGTAAAGGACAATGCGGAGGATGCGCTTGAACATTGCCATCAGAACGCCTGACCGATGCCGGCATAGATGCCGAAACGCGGGTCGTCGGGACCCCGATTGAGCGGCACCGCCGCATCGACGCGCAGCGGCCCGAACGGCGTAATATAGCGCAAGCCGACGCCGGCGCCGACCTTCATGTCGGAAAAATCCGGGAATTGCTCGGTCGAGACAGTGCCGGCATCGACGAACGGCACGACGCCGATCGTATCGGTGACGGCAATGCGCATCTCGAGCGAGGTTTCGAAGAAGGAGAGCCCGCCGATCGGCTGTCCGTCGATGTCCTTCGGACCGATGCCCTGATAGGCATAACCGCGCACCGAGCCGCCGCCACCGGAATAGAAGCGCCGGTCCGCCGGAACATCCTGAAGGCCGGCACCGATGATCGAGCCAATGGCGACGCGTTCGGCCAAGATGAATTTGGAGGCCGTGTCGAGCGACTGATAGGCCGATCCCTCGCCCCTCAGCTTGACGAAGGCCGCGCCGTTCAAAATATCGTAGCTCGGCTCGGCATAGGCCAGCAGCCTGAATCCGTTCGTCGGGTTCAGCCGGCTATCGCGGTTGTCATAGACATATCGCAGCGGAACGCTGGCGATCAGATAGGTGTGCTTGCCGAAAGAATCGGTGATCTTCGAATAGTCGAGCGCGACTTCCGCGGAAACCGTCTGCTGCTTGTCGAGTTCATAAGACAGGCCGGTATTGCCCTTGACCGAGAAACGGTCATACGCATCGGGATGCTCCAACACGGTGTTGACGCCGGCGAAGAACTTCGATGCCGGCCCGACCACACCCGGCTTTTCGAACATGATGCCGGCATTGTAGTTGAGCTCGGTCAGGTCGTTGCTGCCGATGCCGCTGATTGCACCCTCGATGCGCAGCTTTTCGGCACGGCCGAACAGATTGCGGTGGCCCCAATAGCCTTCGAGGCCGAGCCCCTCGGTGTTGGAGAAGGTGCCGCCAAGGCCAAAATAGCGCGGCTTGCGCTCGCTGACTTCGACGCCGATCGGGATGTTGCCGTCGGCGTCGAGACTGTCGGCCTCCTTCAGCGTCACGCTGTTGAAAACTTCCAGCCCGAGCAGCCGGTCGCGCGCCTCGTCGACCTCTTCCGGCGAATATTGGCGGCCGCGCTCCAGGCCGGTCATGTATTCGGTGAAATCGCGGTCGACCTTCTCGGTCCCCTCGACCGTGGTGTCGCCGTAACCGGCAACCGGCCCGGCCGCCACGGTCAGCGTCACGTCGAGCGTAGAGGTGGCGTGGTCGGCAATGATCTCGCGGTCCGTCACCTTGGCCAGCGGCCTGCCTTCCTCTTTGAGCGCCCGCACGATCGAGACCTCGGCCTTGAGCACGGCACCGGAACCGGCATCGCCGCCGGCGATCAGGCCGAAGTCGGCGCTCGCCAGTCCCGCCGCATCGCCCTCCAGCCTGATGTCGCCAAGCGTGAATTTCGGCCCGGTCGCAACGTTGATCACCACCGGGATAGGCTGCGGACCGGAAAATTCGGCGTCGGGCGGCAAATCGTCGAGCGGCTTGCCCTCGATCGTGATGGTGACGACGCCCTCGTAGCGGGCGTCCGCGTAAAGTGCGGCGATAAGCTGATCGCGGTCGCCGCGCGCCTTGGCCATCAGGCCGAGCGAACCGGAGACCGGACGTTCTTCGTCGGCCTTCAGCGCCGAGGCATTTTCGAGCTTCTTGACGAGATCCTCGTCGGCGTCGGGCGCCTCGATGGTCACCGCATAGCGCAGCGGATCGACGATGTCGGCGTCTTCATCCTCCGACGATCCCCACAGCTTGATGCCGAAGATCTCGAAAGCGGCCGCATTTCCGCTCGTGGAAACCAATGCAGTCGAGCACAGCAAGGCGAAAAGCAAGGCGTGCGAAAGCACGCGCCGTGGCGCTTTTCCTCCCGACATCTGCCTCTCGTACTCCAACATTACAACTCTACACTAGCTCCCAAAGCTAAAATTGGAATGAACTTCTGAATTGCTCGTAAAGGAGCCACAATCCAATTGTCTGAAATAGACAGGGCTTGGAATTCACACCTTCTGCGTCGCCGCAAGAAAGCGTGATCCCTGCCCTATGGAGGTACTACCGGCGATCGGCCGGAAAGGAAACCGTCGGCAGGCGGAACTTGCCGCGTCCTCGTGTTGACAAGCCTGATTGAAGCTTGAACATGTCTGGACGTTAGAGCGACGTGGGTCCATTCGGACGCACAAGGTACGCTCCAAGACTTTGAAGTGTCGCATCGTGCTTTCCGAAAACCGATTTCGATTTTCGGGCCGATGCGAAAACGGCGCCTGGAGGGGTGTTATGGCAATGCGCGCGGCTCGTGGTCTATCGATCCTTTTCCTGCTTTTTTTCGCCTGGGGCAGTGTCGCGCAAGCGGCCGAAGCACGCCGGGTGGTGACATCGGACAATTCCGATTATTTCGGTTTCGATCTCAGATCCGACCAGAATGTCAGTCTCGACCAGTGCAAGACGACATGTCTCGGCGATCCAGCCTGCCGCGCCTTCACCTACAACCCCAAGGCCAAATGGTGTTTTCTCAAATCCGACTATAATTTGCTGAAGCCCTTCAAAGGCGCCGTCGCCGGAAAGATCGTCAACATCGAAGGCGACCCCGATATCGGCGCGCCGCCGAACCTCGCCTTTTTCCCCGCCTGGATGGCCGACCAGGCCCAGCAATACCGCAACAGGCTCACAGGCCCGGCCTACACCAAGCCCACCGAAGGGCTGGCGGCGCTGAAGGCGGCGGCCGAACAGGCGTCGCTGACCGGCGACCACCGCTCGGCGATGCAAAAATACGAGGCTTTGGTTTCGGCATTGCCCGACGATGGCCAGCTCTGGTTCGAACTGGCGCAGGAAACGCTTGCCGTACAGCCGACCGCCAACAGCGCGGAGGCGTCTACCTTGCCTGCGAACGCCACCTCCGCCGGCTTCAACGCCTACAAATTGCTGCGCACCACCAAGACGCGCGCCGACGTGCTGGCCCTGCTCGCCGCCGGGCTCGATCGCCGCGATCTCTCCCGACCCGCCCTGCAGGCTTACGAAGCGAGCCTCGCGCTCGTCAATTCGCCGGCGGTCAAAGCCGACTATGAAGATTTGAAAGCGCGCAAGGGTTTCCGCGTCGTCGATCACACGGTCGAGGCCGACACCAGCGCACCGCGCATCTGCGCGCAGTTTTCCGAGGAATTGGTCAAGACCGGCGTCGACTATTCGCAATTCGTCACCGTCGACAACGCCGCCCCCAAAGGCGTCGAAGCCAAGGACAAGCAGATCTGCGTCGAAGGGCTCGAGCATGGCCAGCATTACGACGTGACCTTCCGCCCCGGCCTGCCGGCCGCCATCGGCGAGGTGATCACCGCCCCGGTGGTGCTGTCGATCTATGTGCAGGACCGCGCCCCGTCCGCCCGCTTCACCGGCGACAGCTTCGTGCTGCCCGCCGGCGCGCGCCGCGGCATTCCGGTCGTCACCGTCAACATGAACGCCGCCGAAATGAAGCTCTACCGCATCGGCGACCGCTCGCTGACTCAGCTTCTGTCCGGCTACCAGTTCCTGCGCCAGCTTGACGGCTACGACATCTCCAACATCTCCGGCCAGATGGGCGAGCCGGTCTGGCAAGGCCAGCTCGACATCGCCAACGACCTGAACAAGGAAGTCACCACGTCCTTCCCGGTCGACGAAGCGCTGCCGCAGCGCAAGCCCGGCGTCTATGTGCTGACCGCGCAACCGGTCGACGAGAATGACGATGACAACGAAGACTATGATTCGCGCGCCACGCAATGGTTCGTCGTCTCCGACATCGGCCTGTCGACCTATACCGGACAGGATGGGCTGAACGTCTTTGCCCGTTCGCTCGGAACCGCCAAGCCGATATCAGGTGCCGAACTGACGCTGCTCGCCAGAAACAACGAAATCCTCGGCACTGCGATCACGGATGCAGAAGGCCGCGCCGTCTTCAACCCCGGCCTGACGCGCGGCGACGGCGGCATGGTGCCGGCTGTACTGACAGCCAAGCAGGGCGACAGCGACTTCGTCTTTCTCGACATGGGCCGCGCCGGCTTCGACCTGTCCGACCGTGGCGTCACCGGGCGTCCGGCGCCGGGCGCGCTCGACGTCTATGCCTGGACCGAACGCGGCATTTACCGCGCCGGCGAAGACGTCCATGTTGCAGCGCTTGCCCGCGACAGCGCCGCCAAGGCGGTCGAGAACCTGCCGCTGACCTTCATCTTCACCCGTCCCGACGGCGTCGAGAACCGTCGCATCGTCAGCGATGGCGCATCGGCCGGCGGCCATGCCGTCGACCTGCCGCTCGAACCCAACGCAATGCGCGGCACCTGGACGGTGGCGATCCACACCGATCCCAAGCAGGCGGCGGTCGCCAGCCACATGTTCCTGGTCGAGGATTTCGTGCCTGATCGCATCGAGTTCGACCTCGCCTCCGACAAGCAGGAGATCGCGCAGGGCGAAACAGCCAACGTCACCGTCGACGGCCGCTTCCTTTATGGCGCGCCGGCCGCCGGGCTGGCGCTCGAAGGCGAGCTGACGCTGTCGACCACCCGCAACTGGGACCGTTTCAAGGGCTATTCCTTCGGCCTCGCCGACGAGCAGTCGGCGGAACCGTCGGTCACGCCGTTTGCCGGCCTGCCGGTGGTTGGCGAGGACGGCAAGGCGACCTTCCCGGTTTCCGTCGATCAGTTGCCCTCGACCACCAAGCTCGTCGATGCCAAGGTCACGGTCAGGATGCGCGAGACCGGCGGCCGCGCCGTCGAGCGCTCGCTCAACATCGGCATCCGGCCGCAAGGCCATATGATCGGCATCCGTCCGGATTTCGACGGCGACGAGGTGCCGCAAGGCGGCACCGCGAAATTCGGCCTGATCGCCGTCGATCCCGACGGCAAGCGCGAGGCGCTGCAGGGAGCGCAATGGTCGCTGGTCAAGGTCGAACGCAATTACCAATGGTACCGCTCGAGCAATTCCTGGAACTACGAGCCGGTCACCTTCACCAAGTCGGTAGCCAACGGCCAGGTCGACCTCACCGCCGACGGCGAGGCCACCGTTTCGCTGCCGGTCGACTGGGGCCGCTACCGGCTTGAGATTGAGACATCGGATCCGGAAGGCCCGGCGACCAGTTACGAGTTCGACGCCGGCTGGTACGTCTCCTCCACTACCACCGAAACGCCCGACGGTCTCGAGATCGCCCTCGACAAGGACATGTATGCGGCGGGCGAAGTGGCCAAGCTGAAGGTTTCGCCGCATTTTGCCGGCGAGCTGCTCGTCACCATTGGCGCCGACAAGCTGTTAAAGACCGTCACGGCAACCGTGCCGGCCGGCGGCAGCAGCATCGACATCCCGGTCGGCGACGACTGGGGCGCCGGCGCCTATGTCACGGCAACGCTGTTCAGGCCTGGCGATGCGCAGGAAACGCGCATGCCGGCGCGCGCCATCGGCGTCAAATGGCTGAAGGTCGATCCGGGCTCGAAGAAGCTCGCCGTCACCTTGACGCCGCCGGACAAGACCATGCCGCGCCAGCAGCTGTCGATCCCGGTTTCCGTGGCCGGCGTGCAGCCGGGCGCCAATGCCTATGTCATGGTCGCGGCCGTCGATGTCGGCATCCTCAACCTGACCAATTACAAGGTGCCGGACCCGGAGACCTGGTTCTTCGGCCAGCGCATGCTCGGCCTTGAGGTACGCGACCTATACGGCCGGCTGATCGACGGCTCGCTGGGCACGTCAGGCAAGCTGCGCACCGGCGGCGACGGCGCCAACATGCAGTCGCAAGGCAGTCCGCCGACCGAAAAACTGGTCGCCTTCTTCTCCGGTCCGGTCCAGCTGGACGCGGATGGCAAGGCGCGGATCGACTTCGACATCCCGCAGTTCAACGGCACCGTGCGCGTCATGGCCGTCGCCTGGACCAGGGACGGGGTCGGCCATGCCCAGTCCGATGTGATCGTGCGCGATCCGGTGGTGATCACCGCCGGCCTGCCGCGCTTCCTGGCGCCCGGCGATTCGGCCGTCATGCGGCTCGACGTCACCGACGCCGACGGTCCGGAGGGTGACTATGCGCTTACCATCGACACGACAGGCGATCTTTCGACCGGCAATGCCACCCTGCCCGAAAAGCTGACGTTGGCCAAAGGCAAGCGGCAGACGCTGACCGTGCCGCTGATGGCTCAAACGCCGGGCAACGCCTCGATCACCGTCAAGCTCGCGCATGCCGACGGCACTGCTGTCGAGCAGACGCTCTACGTGCCGGTGCGCCCGGCGCAATTGCCTGTCACCACCCGCATGGTGGTCGATCTCAAGGGCAATGGCGGGTCGCTGCGCGTCGACAAGGAACTCCTGGCGGCAAGCCTGCTCGACGGCGCTTCGGTCAGCGTCGGCGTTTCACAGGCGGCGGCCTTCGACGTGCCGTCGCTCTTGATGACGCTTGACCGCTACCCCTATGGCTGCGCCGAGCAGACCACCAGCCGCGCCATGCCGCTTCTCTATGTCAACGACATGGCCTCGGGCATCGGCATGGCCAGCGACCCCGACCTGCGCGGCCGCATCCAGGACGCCATCTACAAGGTGCTGAGCTATCAGGCCTCGGCCGGCAGCTTCGGCCTGTGGGGTCCGGGCTCCGGCGATCTATGGCTCGACGCCTATGTCACCGATTTCCTGACCCGGGCGCGCGAGCAGAAATACGACGTGCCGGCCCTGGCGATGAACCAGGCGCTGAGCAATCTGCAAAACTCGATCGGCTACGACCAGGATGTCAAGGATCGCGGAAGCGAGATCGCCTATGCGCTCTATGTGCTGGCCCGCAACAAGAAGGCCTCGATCGGCGATCTGCGCTACTATGCCGACACGCAGCTCGAAGCCTTTACGAGTCCGATGGCCCTTGCCCAATTGGCCGCGGGCCTGGCGCTCTACGGCGACACGCAGCGCTCGGAAGCCACCTTCCAGGCCGCGCTGCAGCTGGCCAGTTCAACGTCCGCATACGACTACTACAGGTCCGACTATGGCTCACCGCTGCGTGACGGCGCGGCGATGCTGGCGCTTGCCGCCGAATCGAAGCCGGTGCCGACGATCGTGCCGGCGCTGATCAAGCTGGTGACGAAGGAACGCGCCGCCGTCAGGTGGACCAGCACGCAGGACGAGTCCTGGATGCTGCTGGCGGCCCGCGCGCTGAAGGCCGGCAATGATGCGATCGCTCTGACCATCAACGGCGCGCCGCATGCCGGCGCCTATTCGGAGCAGATCGCCGGCAGCGACCTGCTCGACAGCCCGCTGACCGTCGCCAATACCGGCAGCAACCCGCTGCAGGCGGTCGTCACCACGGTCGCCTCGCCGATCCAGCCGCTGCCGGCCAGCGGCAATGGCTTCACCATCGGCCGCATCTACTACAAGCTCGACGGCACCGAAGCCAACGTCACCGAGGCGACCCAGAACGAACGCTATGTCGTCGTGCTCAACATCTACGAGCAGAACAAGTGGCCGTCGCGGCTCGTGATCACCGATCTGCTGCCGGCCGGCTTCGAGATCGACAATCCGGGCCTGGTTTCCAGCGCCCAGTTGTCGAACTTCTCCTGGCTGGCCCAGACCGACGCCGCCCATCTCGAATTCCGCGACGACCGTTTCGTCGCCGCCTTCAATCCGAACGATGGCGACGGCGACCGAAACATCACGCTCGCCTATGTCGTGCGCGCGGTGACACCGGGCACCTATGCCCATCCGGCGGCAACGGTCGAGGACATGTACCGGCCGCAATATTCGGCCCGCACCGCGACCGGCATGATGGAGGTCAAGGCGCCGTAAAGGGCCGATGGTGGCGAACATGATCATGACGACCGCGCTGCGCCGATCGGCCATCGCCGCCGTCTCCCTCGCCGGCTTTGCAGCAATCGCCGCGGGCGGGCTTTGGCAACTCGACCGCGCCTATCCTCCGCCGCTGCCAGCCGCGGCGACGGTGTCGACCGAAGTGCAGGACCGCGACGGCCAGCTGTTGCGGGCCTTCGCCACGCCGGACGGTTATTGGCGGCTGGCCACCCGGCTCGATCAGGTCGATAAGCAGCTCGTCGATATGCTCGTGGCGTACGAAGACAAGCGCTTCTGGGACCATCAAGGCGTCGACGTGCTGGCGCTGGCCCGCGCCGCCGGCCAGTTCGTGACCAATGGCCGTATCGTCTCCGGCGGCTCGACACTGTCGATGCAACTCGCCCGGCTGGCAGAGCCGCGCGACAGCCGCAGCCTCGGCTCGAAGATCAGGCAGATGCTGCGCGCCCTGCAGATCGAGCGGCGGCTCACCAAGCGCGAGATCCTCGAACGCTATTTGACGCTGGCCCCCTATGGCGGCAATCTCGAAGGCGTGCGCGCTGCCTCGCTGGCCTATTTCGGCAAGGAGCCGAAGCGGCTGACGGTCTCTGAGGCGGCGCTGCTCGTCTCCCTGCCGCAATTGCCGGAAAAGCGACGGCCCGACCGCAACCTCGCAATCGCTCACGCCGCCCGCGACCGGGTGCTGACGCGCATGGTTTCATCAGGCCTGCTTGGCGAACGCGAGGCCGTACGTGCTGCGCTCGACGAAGTTTCCAGCATACGCCGCACGCTGCCGGCGCTCGCCGCCCATGCCGCCTATGCGGTGCTGCCCAAGGCCGTTCCTGGCCAACCCCTGCAACTGACGATCCGCAAAAGCGTTCAGGAAGGGCTGGAACAGGTGGCTAGGGATGCCGCCACCAGGCTCGGCCCCCGCCTGTCCGTCGCCATGGTGATGGCCGACGCCCGCACCGGCGACATCCTTGGCGAGGTCGGCTCCGCCAACTATTTCGACGCCAGCCGTTCCGGCTGGATCGACATGACCAGGATCGTCCGCTCGCCCGGCTCGACGTTGAAACCGTTCATCTACGGGCTCGCCTTCGAACAGGGACTGGTCGCGCAGGAAACGCTGATCAACGACAGTCCGGCGGATTTTTCCGGCTACCGGCCGAAGAATTTCGACATGGGCTACCAGGGAGACGTCAGCATCCGGCAGGCGCTGCAACTGTCGCTCAACGTGCCGGCGATCAGGGTGCTTGACGCCGTCGGGCCGGCGCGGCTGCTGGCGCGCTTCCGGCAGGCCGGGGTCACGCCGGTCCTGCCCGCCGACAAGGCGCCGGGTCTCGCCATCGGCCTTGGCGGCGTCGGCACGACGCTGCACGACCTCGTCCAGCTCTATGCTGGGCTTGCCAATGGCGGCAAGGCGCACACGCTGCATGACGGCACCGAGCCGGCCAATGCCGAACGCTCCACCACTACCATCCTCGACGATCAGGCGAACTGGCAGATCACCGACATATTGTCGGGGGTCAAGCCGCCCGAGGGCGCAGCACAGCGCGGCATCGCCTACAAGACCGGCACCTCCTATGGCTACCGCGATGCCTGGTCGGTCGGCTTCGACGGACGCTATGTGCTGGGCGTCTGGGTCGGTCGTCCCGATGCCGGCGCGGTGCCCGGGCTGTCCGGCTATGTCTCAGCCGCACCCATCCTGTTCGAGGGCTTTGTCCGTTCCGGCCTGGCTGCCGTGCCGCTGCCAAGCCAGCCGGCCGGCGTCATCAGATCCAGGCGCGACGATCTGCCGGTGACATTGGCGCGCTTCGGTTCTGGCGCTGACGGGCTGGTCCAGGCGACGCCGACCGAGCCCGCTCCGACGATCGTCTTTCCGCCCGACGGCGCCCGCGTCGATCTCGGCACCACTACCGCCGAGGCCTCACCGCTGGTGCTGAAACTGCAAGGCGGCCGCGCGCCGTTCCGCTGGCTGGCCAACGGCAAGCCGCTGGTCGGCATCGACCGGCGGCGCACCGCGACCTGGCAGCCGGACGGCGCCGGCTATTCGACCCTGACTGTGATCGATGCGGCCGGTCGCGCGGCCAGCGTGAAAGTCTTCGTTGAATAGAATGCGCCAAAAGATTCAGCGCATTGGCTTTCCATAGGTCAGCGGACAGCAGGATCCTCGCAATGCCAATTGCGAGACACCCCTCTGCCGGGCAGGCAGAGGGGTGCCGAAACGAAACGAGCCGTTTCCAAAGCAGCGCTTCGATTTTCCCGTCACCGCCGGCTGAACCACTGGCCGTCGCGAAAGTAAATCGCGTCCGGATCACATCCAGCCATTGCCTAGTCCCGACCTGTCTCTAGATAGATCGCTTCATGAGGCCGGATTCGGCACCGTGGCGCCTAGAGGAAAGAATTTCTTCATGATGCCAAAGATCAGCGAAAAATTGCTTCAAAGGCACGAAAAAAGCAACATTGAGTGCATCTAATTTCTACCAATTCAGTAGATTTGCGGTGATCTCAACGGAGGCGTAAATGACCAATCCTCATTTCAGGAAACTGCTCGGCGCCCTTGTCGCTGCATCGGTCCAATTCGGAACACTCGGCTTCGCGTTTGCCGATACCACCATCCTCAACGTGTCCTATGATCCGACACGTGAGCTGTACAAGCAATTCGACGAGGCCTTTGTCGCCCACTGGAAGGCCGAGACCGGTGAGACAGTAACCGTCCAGCAGTCGCATGGCGGGTCGGGCGCGCAGGCGCGTGCCGTGATCGACGGTCTCGACGCCGACGTGGTGACGCTGGCGCTCGAAGGCGACATCAATGCCATCGTCTCGAAATCGCAGAAGATCAATCCCGACTGGCGAACCAAGTTCGAGAACAATTCGGCGCCCTACACTTCGACCATCGTCTTCCTCGTCCGCAAGGGCAACCCGAAGGGGATCCAGGACTGGGGCGATCTGGTCAAGGACGACGTCCAGGTGATCACGCCGAACCCCAAAACTTCGGGCGGCGCGCGCTGGAATTATCTCGCCGCCTGGGCCTATGCCAACGCCAAGAATGGCGGCGACGAGGCCAAGATCAAAGAATTCGTCGGCAATCTCTACGCCCATGTTCCGGTGCTCGACACCGGCGCGCGCGGCTCCACCGTGACCTTCGCCCAAAAGGGCCTGGGCGACGTGCTGCTGGCCTGGGAAAACGAAGCCTATCTGGCACTCGACGAGTTCGGCGCCGACAATTTCGACATTGTCTACCCGCCGACCTCTATCCTGGCCGAGCCGCCGGTTGCCGTGGTCGACGCCAATGTCGATGCCAAGGGCACGCGAAAGGTCGCCGAAGCCTATCTGAGCTACCTCTACTCCAAGGAAGGCCAGACGCTGATCGCCAAGAACCACTATCGCCCGTCGAAGCCCGATTTGGTGCCGGCGGAGGACCTCGCCAAACTGCCGGAGATCAAGCTGATCACCATCGACGATCCACTTTTTGGCGGTTGGAAGAAGGCGCAGCCTTACCATTTCGGCGACGGTGGTATATTCGACCAGATCTATAAGCCGGCCCAGTAAGCTAAACTCTAGATCAGGACGACATGACCACAGCACCCGCCAAGGCGGGGTGGCGGTTCAGACAGCCGAGCGTCATTCCGGGTTTCGGATTGACGCTCGGCTTCTCGCTTGCCTACCTCACGCTCATCATCCTCATCCCCCTCTCGGGGCTGATCTGGCGATCGGCCGCGCTCGGCTGGACCGATTTCTGGGCGATCGCCACCGATCGCCGCACCATCAACGCGCTTCAGATCAGTTTCGGCACCGCCTTCGTTGCCGCCGCGGTCAACGTCGTCTTCGGCACGATCGTCGCTTGGGTGCTGGTGCGCTACAACTTTCCTGGCCGCCGCATCGTCGATGCCATGGTCGACCTGCCCTTCGCGCTGCCGACGGCCGTCGCCGGTATCGCGCTGACCACGCTCTACGCGCCGAATGGCTGGCTCGGCAGCCTGCTGGCGCCACTCGGCATCAAGGTCGCCTACACGCCGCTCGGCATCGTCATCGCGCTGATCTTCATCGGCCTGCCTTTCGTCGTGCGCACCGTCCAGCCGATCATGGAGGAGATCGACAAGGAGGTCGAGGAAGTGGCCGCCACGCTCGGCGCCAATCGCTTCCAGACCATCTCCCGGGTTCTGCTTCCAGGCCTCGCGCCGGCCATTGTCACCGGCTTCGCGCTGGCTTTCGCACGCGGCGTCGGCGAGTACGGCTCCGTCATCTTCATCGCCGGCAACCTGCCCTACAAATCCGAGATCGCGCCGCTGCTGATCGTCATCCGGCTGGAGGAGTACAATTATGCTGCGGCGACTGCGATCGCGGCAATCATGCTGGCTTTGTCGTTCGTGATGCTGCTGGTCATCAATCTGGTGCAGACGTGGAGCCGCAAGCGCTATGGCTGACCCCGAGATCAAATCCTACGCACCGCACCACGAAAGCCAGTCGGCGGCAGTAACCGAAAGCCGTCCGGCGAAAGCCGTTCTGATGATCGTGACCTTTGGCTTCCTCGGCGTTTTCCTGCTCTTGCCGCTAATCGTCGTCTTCAACGAAGCCTTCGCAAAGGGTCTCAGCGCTTATACTGAGGCGCTGACCAGCCCCGACACGCGCTCGGCGATCCACCTGACGCTGCTGGTGGCGGCGATCTCGGTGCCGCTCAACGTCGTCTTCGGCATCTCCGCCGCCTGGGCGATCGCCAAGTTCGAGTTCAAGGGCAAGGCCTTCCTGACCACGCTCATCGACCTGCCGTTTTCGGTCTCGCCGGTCATTTCCGGCCTGGTCTATGTGCTGTTGTTCGGCGCACAAGGCTTGTTCGGCGCCTGGCTGAAGGCACATGGCATCGTCATCCTGTTTGCCGTGCCAGGCATCGTGCTGGCCACCATCTTCGTCACCTTTCCCTTCGTCGCCCGCGAACTGATCCCCTTGATGCAGGAACAGGGCAATGGCGACGAGGAGGCAGCCCTGTCGCTCGGCGCCAATGGCTGGCAGGCCTTCTGGTACGTGACGCTGCCCAACGTCAAATGGGGCCTGCTCTACGGCGTCTTGTTATGCAATGCCCGCGCCATGGGCGAATTCGGCGCGGTCTCAGTCGTGTCGGGCCACATACGCGGGCTGACCAACACCATGCCGCTGCATGTCGAAATCCTCTACAATGAGTACAATGCCGCCGCCGCCTTCGCCGTCGCTTCGCTGCTTGCCGGCCTAGCGCTCGTCACGCTGGTCTTGAAAACACTTCTAGAAATGCGCTACGGCGCCGAGATCGCCGCGACGCGCGGACATTGAATGCATCTCGCCCCAAACTGCGTAGCGATTTTGGGCGAAATGCATAAACAAAGATTTTGATGTCGCCCAAAAGTGCGTAGCGGTTTTGGGATAACGACATGCATCGACAAAAAAGGGACGGTTGATGGAAGTTCGCGTTGCCAACGTGCGCAAGGAGTTTGAGCGGTTTCCGGCCCTCCACGACGTTTCGCTCGACATCAAGTCCGGTGAGCTGATCGCCCTGCTCGGGCCTTCCGGTTCCGGCAAGACGACGCTGCTCAGGCTGATCGCCGGGCTGGAGCGGCCGACGAGGGGAAAGATCTTCTTCGGTGAGGAGGACGCGTCGCACAGGTCGATCCAGGAGCGCAATGTCGGCTTCGTCTTCCAGCATTATGCGCTGTTTCGCCATATGACGGTCGCCGACAATATCGGCTTTGGCCTCAAGGTCCGGCACGGGCCGACACGTCCGTCGGCGCAGGAAATCCGCCGCCGCGCCTCCGAGCTTCTCGACCTCGTCCAGCTTTCCGGCTTGGAAAAGCGCTATCCGGCGCAGCTTTCGGGTGGCCAGCGCCAGCGCGTGGCGCTTGCCCGCGCCATGGCGATCGAACCGGCCGTGCTTTTGCTCGACGAGCCGTTCGGCGCGCTTGATGCCCAGGTCCGCCGCGAGTTGCGCCGCTGGCTGCGCGACATCCACGACGCCACCGGCCACACCACGGTCTTCGTCACCCATGACCAGGAAGAAGCGCTGGAGCTTGCCGACCGCGTCGTGGTGATGAGCCAGGGCCGCATCGAGCAGGTCGGTACCGCCGACGAAATCTACGACACGCCGAACTCGCCCTTCGTCTACGGCTTCATCGGTGAATCGAGCTCACTTCCGGTCAAGGTCGAGGACGGCCAGGTCTGGATCGCCGATCGCCCGATCGGCCTCTCCGCGCCACAGGCGCCGCAGGGCGAAGCGACGCTGTTCTTCCGCCCGCACGATGTCGAACTGGTGGACGAATGCAATGGCTGCATCGCCGGCACGGTCGCCGCCAGCCGCCGCGTCGCCGGCACCAGACGGGTGGAACTCGAAATCGGCGGCGAGCGCCAACGGGTAGAGATCGAGCTGCCCGTCGACCACCCCGCGGCGCAAAAAAGCCGGGTGGCGTTCAGGCCGCGGCGCTGGAAGCTTTTTCCAGCCGCATGATCCTCTATCCGCTACACCAGCCAGTTCTCGACCTTCAGGCCCTTGATCCGATTGAACTCTCCCGTGTTGGCCGTCACCAGGGTCGTGCCCAGCGCGTAGGCGTGGGCAGCAATAAAAAGGTCGTTTTGGCCAATGGTCTGGCCAATGCGTTCCAGCTCGGCGCGAATCGCGCCGTACTTGGCATCCACTGGCACATCGAGCGGCAAGACAGGAATCTCAGCCAGCAATTCCTCGACTTTCTTGAGCAGCTTGACCGATCCCTTCCTGACGCAGCCATATCGCAGTTCCGAGGCGACCACGATGCTGGTACACACGGCGGCGTCTCCCACACGCAGGATGGCGCTGGCGGCTCTGCCTGCCGGGTTTCGGATCATGTCGCTGATAATGTTCGTGTCCAGCATGAACCGCATTTAAAAAAATTCCTCGGATTTGACAGGCGCGTCGTCGATCTCGGGGAAGTCGTCTTCAGGACCGAGCGTCGGCTCCTTCGCCCATTGCGCGAGCAGCGCCGTAAGACCAGGTTTTCGGACCGGCTCGATGACCAAGCGGTCGCCTTCACGGCTGATCAACACCTTTTCGCCGGGAAGCTCGAACTCGACAGGAATGCGCACGGCTTGGCTGCGATTGTTGCGAAACAGCTTCGCCTCTTTCGGTGGTGTTGTTGAGTGGCGGTTCTGGGGCATAGTGACGGCTCCTTGTATATGCCATTTGTATATGCCTGATGAAGCCGTGATGCAATCGTCTTGCCAGCACGTATTGGCCGGCCGCGAACTATCGTGAGCGCGAAAACGATTGCTGCCAAGTCGCCTGGGAAGCACCGGTGCGGAAGAAAATCCTAATAACCGGGCCCGGAGAAAATATTATTCTCACGATGGCGTGGCAGAACCGGGCTACATACCTCGTCGCGTACGATGCCTTGCCGCTATGGTACGGGAATAAGCGTATTGCATTGGAGCCTGTTTTCATGAAGCGATTTTTGCTCGGCGTTGCCACATTGGCCGGCCTGTTCCTCGCATCCTCCCAAGCCTGGTCGGCCGACAAGCTGCTGAACGCGTCCTACGATGTCGGCCGCGAATTGTTTGCGCAGGTAAACAAGGCCTTCATCGCTGGGCACCCCGGCGTCACCGTCGATCAGTCGCATGCCGGAACGTCGGCGCAGGCGCGTGCTATCGCCGAGGGTCTCGGCGCGGATGTCGTCACCTTCAACCAGGTCCTCGACATCGACTTCCTGGTCTCGAAGGGTCTTGTGTCCGCCGACTGGCAGAAGGATTTTCCCGACAACGCCTCTCCTTTCTATTCGCTGCCGTCCTTCCTGGTGCGCGCCGGCAATCCGAAAAACATCAAGGATTGGAACGATCTCGTGCGCGACGACGTGCAGGTGATCTTCCCCAATCCGAAAACATCGGGCAATGCGCGCTACACCTATCTCGCGGCCACCGCCTACGCCAAGGAAGCCTTCAAGGGCGACGATGCCAAGGTGAAGGAATTCGTCACCAAGCTCTTCAACAACGTGCCGATCTTCGACAGTGGCGGACGCGCTGCGACCACCACCTTCGTGCAGCGCGAGATCGGCGACGTGCTGATCACCTTCGAGTCGGAAACGCGCGGTATCAGCAGGGAGTATGGCGAGGACAAGTTCGAGCAGGTGACGCCTTCGGTCAGCCTTTTGGCCGAATTTCCGGTGGCGATCGTCGACACGGTCGCCGACGAACACGGCACACGCGAGCTGGCCAAGACCTATCTCGACTTCCTCTATACGCCGGAGGGCCAGGACATCGCCGCCCGCAACGGCCTGCGGGCCCGCGACGCGGCGGTCGCCGCCAAATACAAGGCTGAGTTTCCCGACGTCCGCCTGCTGACAGTGGAAGACGTCTTCGGCGGCTGGACCAAGGTCCAGGCCGAGCATTTCGCCGCTGGCGGACTGCTCGACCAGACCTATGGCAGTCGCTGAAGCGAGCGATCTTCAAACCTGAAGCGAAAGCCGGCTTTTGCCTGCTTTCTTCGTTTTTCCGCTCCGCAAAGCTGATTTCCCGCTTTCCGCGCGCCTGCCGTCCAAAACGTCACGAAGAATCAACGTGTTTGTGCCTACTGTTCCTTCAGACGGCTTGTTCGCGAAACTGCATAGCGCGATCAAAACGTCATGATTTGCACACAAACAACCGCCAGATGCGGGCGGTTGGGGTTTCATGAACTGACTCGGGCATGCTTACCAAAAAAGGCAAATACGGCCTCAAGGCCCTCGTGCATCTGTCCGGCCTGCCGGTCGGCCAGCTCGCATTCGTCAACGACATTGCGGTCGCCAACAACATCCCGAAGAAATTCCTGGATGCCATTCTGGGCGAATTGCGCAATGCCGGCTTCGTCCAGAGCCGCAAGGGCAAGGAAGGCGGCTATCGCCTCGCCCGGCCGGCCTCCGAGATCAAGATCGGCCATGTCGTGCGTGTCCTCGACGGGCCGCTGGCGCCGATCCCTTGCGCCAGCCGCACGCAATATCAGCGCTGCGAGGATTGCGACGAGGCGACATGCCAGGTCCGGCACATGATGCTGGAAGTGCGCCAGGCGATCGCCGAGGTGCTGGACAATCGCAGCCTCGCCGCCATGCGCGATGCCGACAATGACGATTTTCCGGTCGAGCTGACGTCGCAGATCTGATCGGGCGTCCTGAAGCGGGATCCGCGAGACCGTTCATGAATTCGCTTCGAACAGGCCCGCGGCATCGGCGACAATGTCGGCGACCGGACGCCTCGCGTCGAGCGTCAAAGCCCGCTCGTCCGCTGCCGGCGCTTCGAGCGTCGCGAACTGGCTGTCGACCAGGCTTGCCGGCATGAAGTGGCCCTGGCGGGAGCCGACGCGCTGCTTTGCCGTCGCGGGATCGATTTCCAGGTAGAGGAAAACGATGTCCTGGCAAAAGCCGCGCAGGCGCTCGCGGTAGCTGCGCTTCAGCGCCGAGCAGGCGGCGACGACGCCCTGCCCCTCGCCGACCGATCCTGCAATGCGCCGGCCGATCGCGTCGAGCCAGCCTTCGCGCAATGCGTCGGTCAGCGGCTCGCCGCGCGCCATGCGCGCGACGTTTTCGGGCGGATGCAGCCTGTCGCCCTCGACGAAGATGGCGCCTAACGCTGCGGCCAGCGCTTCGCCGACCGCCGACTTGCCGCAACCGGCGACGCCCATCACCACGACCGCCGGTGCGGACCGAACGGGACCCCTGTGCATTTGTGCTGCCTTTTCGTCCACGATGCGGGTCAGCGGCTGGCCGGCGCGCGGCCGTAAAGCAGGAGCATGGCAACGATGACGACGCCATAGATGATCTGGCGCCCCGCCTCAGGCATCTGCATGACCGAAAGAATGGATTGCAGGAGCGTGATCAGGATGACGCCGGCGACCGTGCCGAGATAGGAGCCGCGCCCGCCGAGGATCGAGGTGCCGCCAAGGACGACCGCTGCGATCGACGGCAGGAGATAGGCATCGCCCATCGACTGTGCCGCCTTGGAAGCATAGCCGGCCAGAAGCACGCCGCCGAAGGCCGAGAGCCCGCCGGACACGGCGAACGCGATCATTACGATACGCCGCGTATCGATGCCGGAGAGGTAGGCAGCGCGTTCGCGGTTGCCGATGCCGTAGACGGTGCGGCCGAAGCCGGTGCGGGTCAGCACGAAGACCATCGCCGCACCGATCAGCGCCCAGATGATGACGGCGTTGGGCACGCCCGGAACGGCAAAGCCGGTCGCCAGATAGCGCATCGCCCGGGTCGCCGAATCCTGCGGCGAGAATCCGCCCGTATAGACCACCATCAGCCCTTGCGCGACGGCATTGGTGGCGAGCGTGATGATCATCGACGGAATGCGCAGATAAGCGACACCGATGCCGTTGACGATGCCGATCGCGACACCGCAGAAAATGCCGAACGGGATAGCCAGCGCCACGCCGACCGGGCCATAGGCGGCGGCCGCACAGGCCATCATTGCGCCCGCCGCCACCGACCACGGCACCGACAGGTCGATCTGGCCGAGCAGGATGACCAGCATCATGCCGGTGGCGATGACGCCGAGAAACGAGGCCACTTTGAGCTGCTGCAGCAGATATTCCGGCGACAGGAAGCTGCGCGAGTAGAGGCTGCCGACAAATAGCAACAGCACGATGCAGGCAAAGGCGGTCAGCACCGCCGGATCGGCGCGGCGGATGAATTTCGGCATGCGGCCGGCGATGCCGCCGATGGTCGTTTCGCTCACAGGAACCACTCCAGGCGGTTGCGGACCCTGAACAGGGCGAAGGCACCGAGGCTGACCGCGATCAGCAGGATGACGCCCTGGAACAGCGGTTGCCACAGCGGATCGAAATCGAAGACGAAGAGCAGGTCGCCGATGGTGCGGAAGGCGAGCGCCCCAAAAATCGCGCCGATGGCACTGCCCTTGCCGCCGAACAGCGAGACGCCGCCAAGCACCACGGCGGCGATGGAAAACAGCGTATAGGCATTGCCGCTGGCATAGGCCGCCTCGCCCGTATAGGTGAAGAAGGTCAGGAACAATCCGCCGATCGCGGCCAGCAGGCCGGCCAGCGCATAGGCAGCGAATTTGCCGCGGCGGATCGGCACGCCGGACATGTAGGCCGCCATCTCCGACGATCCCGCAGCATAGGCCGCGCGGCCGAGCACCGAGCGGCTGAACGGCACCCAGACGACGAGCACGACGGCCAACAGCACCACCAGGCTCGCCGGCACTACGCCAAACAGCCGCCCGGTCAGCGCGTCGGCGAGATCCTCGTTGACCGAGCCGCCCGGAAACGGTCTCAAAAGTAGCGCGATTCCGAAATAGACCGCACCCGTGGCAATGGTGGCAACGATAGGCTGCAGCCGTCCATAGATGACGATGGCGCCGTTGATCGCCCCGCAAAGTAGCCCGGCGCCAAGCACCGCGACGACGCCGAAGGCGGTCTCGATGCCGGTGCCGACGACCAGCCATGAGGCCAGGCAGTTGGTCAGCAGAAAGATCATGCCGACGGATAGGTCGATGCCGGCCGTGATCACCACCAGCGTCTGCGCCATGGCGACGAAGGCGAGCAGCACGCCCTTGTTCGAGGCCGTCTGCACGACATTGGCGGTAAAGCCCGCCGGATGGTTCGAGGTGTAGATCGTAAACATCACGATGAAGATGCCGAACGCCAGCAGCGTTCCGCGTTGTTCGGCAAGCCAGTAGCGCCAATCTTTCACGCTATGATCCCTTTCACGCGTCCGCTCCTCGGGCTGGCGTCTTCGCCATGCCTCGGGCTGGCGTCTTCGCCATGCCGCCAACAACCATCTCTTCGCCATGGATGTTAAGCGCGCTTGATATCAGCGCCCGCTCGGTGATCTCGGCGCCGACCAGCTCGCGCTTGACCGCCCCGTCATAGAGCACCAGCACCCGGTCGCAGCAGCCGATCAGCTCGTCATAGTCGGTCGAGTAAAACAGGATCGCCGCACCTTGGTCGGCAAGCTTGCGCATCAGCTGATAGAGTTCCTGCTTGGTGCCGACATCGATGCCCCGCGTCGGGTCGTTGAGCAGGATGATGCGCGGCTGCCGCATCAGCCATTTGGCGATGACGACCTTCTGCTGGTTGCCGCCGGACAGCGCACCGACCGGAATGTCGAGGCCGGCCGTCTTGATCGCCAGCAGACCGACCATGTCGTCGATCAGCCGCTGTTCGGCAACGCGATCGATGATGCCGGCCCTGGAAAGCCGGTCGAGCGCGGCGAAGGAGAGGTTTTCGCGCACCGTCATTGGCAGCATCAGGCCTTCCGTCTTGCGATCCTCGGGGATCAAGGCCATGCCGATCCGGTCGTCACGCGCCTTGGCTGGGCTGGCGATCGCCACCGGTTTGCCATCGATCAATATCTGGCCGGAAAGGCCGCGCAGCACGCCGAAGAAGGCGAGCAGCAATTCACGCTGGCCCTGGCCGTCGAGACCGCCGAGACCGACGACCTCGCCTGCCCCGACCGTCAGCGAGACATTGTCCAACCGGTCAGTCCAGGACAGTTTTCGCGCCTCTAGAACGGGCGCGGCGGTGGCCGGCGCGCGCACCGGCTTTGGCGGAAAGATGTGACTGTATTCGCGGCCGATCATCAGCTCGACGACTTCATTGTCGCTCTTCGTGCCTGCCGCATAGCTGGCGACATTGCGGCCGTTGCGGAACACCGTGCACTGGTCGGCAAGCTCGGCGATCTCGTTCATGCGGTGCGAGATGTAGAGCAGCGCCAGCCCTTCCGAGCGCAGCCGCTTCAAGACGCCGAAAATCTTGGCGACGTCGGCCGCGGTGAGCGCCGAGGTCGCCTCGTCGAGGATCAGGATTCGCGGCTTCCTGGCAAGCGCCTTGGCGATCTCGACCATCTGCCGTCTTGAAAGAGGAAGATCCTTGACCAGCGCCAGCGGGTGGATGTCGGCGGCGCCCGCACGCGCCAGCGCCTCCTCGGCGATGCGTCGCTGCGCCTTGCGGTCGATCATGCCGAAGCGCTTGGGCGGATCGGAAATAACGATGTTGTCGGCAACGCTGAGTTCGGGAACGAGCGACAGTTCCTGGAAGATGCAGACGATGCCGGACTGGTTGGCCGCGGCCGGCGAAGCGAAGGTCACCTCGCTTCCGTCCAGCGTCATGCGACCTTCGTCAGGCGCGACGACACCGGCCATGACCTTGATCAGCGTCGATTTACCGGCGCCGTTTTCGCCGAGAATGGCGTGAATGCTGCCTGACGTGACCGAAAGCTCGGCCTTTTCCAGCGCCCGCACACCGCCATAGCGCTTGGATATGCCTTCCATCCGGAAGAGCGGAACCGCACCGTCCATCGGCCCCTCCCAAGGCGCTTGTTTTCGGGACTGGCGCCGCAGGATTAGCCCGCGGCGCCAGCGATCAGCCTATTGGTTTTCCTTGCTCTGGCCCATGATTTCCTGCGCGGTGAAATTGATGCCGCAGGTCGGGAAAGAATTGCCGACGAAGAAATTGTCGGACTGGTCGGGGAAATAGTCCTCGCCTTCCTTGAAGTTCGGATCCTCGACGATTGCCAGCGGCAGCTTCACCGCTTGCGGAACGACCTGGCCTTCAAGCGCGGCAATCGCCGTCTTGATGGCGACCGCGACCTGGGCGGGACCGGTTCCGGCCGACGAGCATTTCAGCCCGTCTGCGGCAAACTTGGCGCAGAATTTGCGAAAGCCATTCTCCGTTTCGCCGCCGAACGGCACGAACGGATGCTTGGCATCGATCATCGCCTGGACGATGCCGGTGTCGCCGCCCTGGCCGGTGACGCCGTCGAAAGGACCGTTGGTGGCGATCGCGTCGGCCGAAGCCTTTTGCGCCACGCCATCATCCCATTTGCCGATGACTTCGGTGACCTCCCACTTCTTACCCGAAGCATCGAAGACCTCATGGATGCCGTTGTGGCGGTCGGTATCGACCGACGTGCCGGCAACGCCGCGCACTTCGAGGATCTTGCCACCATTGGGAATATGCTTGATCAGCCAGTTGCCCCACAATTCGCCGAGGCCCTTCTGGTCGACATTGACGTTGATGGCGTCCTTGGTGTCGAGGATGTTATCGAATGCGACCAGCACGACGCCGGCTTCCTTAGCGCGCTTGATGACCGGCCCGAAAGCCGTCGGATTCTGCGCGTTGACGACGATCGCGTCATAGCCGGAATCAATGAAGTTGTTGATCGCCGAAATCTGCGCTGGCACGTCTTCGCCAGTGGAGACGACCTTGAACTCCTTCAGTTTCGCCGCGACCTCCGGCTGCGCTGCATAGGCCTTCGCCGTCTGCACCATCTGGATGCGCCACGTATTGGCGATATAGCCATTGGCGAGCGCGACGCGGTATGGGCCTTCCTTCTTGGGGAACTTGAAGAACTGTGTGTCGGCGGCCCATGGCGCAAAGCAGTCCGGCTCGGCGGACGGGCCAGTAACGATTTCGGGTTCGGCGAGCGCCGACGAGCTCAGCATGACGAATGCAGTAGCGGCAACGATGCCGCCAACGAGCGACTTGATCATCGATATTCCTCCCAGTTGCAGTTTTGCCAGTTGCAGTTTTTGATTGTTCTTACGCGTCTCGCGCGTTTGGCCCGGCACCTCCAGCCTTGCCCCTCGCGCATTTCAGGTGGCCGAATGCCGACCCGATCTCCTCCCTTGCCGCACGGCAACCGAAGTAAAAACTATCATATTATACATAATAAACAAGCATGAGCTGTCGCTTATATATAATAAACAGACTTCCGTCTTTGTCGCGCGTTTCGCCCGGAAGCAGATGGTAGCGCTACCATGGCGTAGTGTAAAGCGCCGCTTCGCAATGCCTGCTAAGTGCCTTCAGCGGGCCGTGCTCTCGCGGCGCTTGAGTTCGAAGCCGAGGTCGACGACCGGCTCTTGCGGCCGCTTGCCTGCAATCGCCGCGAGCGCCATGGCAACCGACCGCCGGCCGATCTCGTAACGAGGCGTCCGGATGCTGGTGACCGACGGAAAGGCCACTTCCATCATGTCGAGATCGTTGAAGCCGGTGATGCCGATCGTCTTCGGCACGGCGATCGAAGCGCGATGGCACTCGAACAGCACGCCGAGCGCGATGTCGTCATTGTTGCAGAAAACCCCGTCGAGCGTCGGCACCTTGGCCAGCGCGTCGCGGAACAATTCGCGCCCGAGCGTCACGCTGGACGGCACCGGCGTGGTGGTGATCAGCCGCGCGTCGAACAGACCGGCCGCTTCCATCGCCGCGCGATAGCCGGCCAGGCGCCGCTGCGAGCGCGGGTCCATGCGCGCGCCGATGAAGCCGATGCGGCGATAGCCCATTTCGATCATGTGCTCTGTCGCCGCTCTGCCGCCGTCGAAATGTGAGAAGCCAACCATCATGTCGACCGGATCGGGCCCGGTCTCCATCACCTGCACCACAGGGCAGCCGGCCGTCTCAAGCAGTCTTCGCGAAACTGGCGTCTGGTCGATGCCCGCCACGATCAGCGCCGCCGGGCGCTGCGGGCCGAACACCTGCAGCAGCCGTTCCTCCTCAAGGCCGGAATAATGGGTATTGCCGAGCTGGATGCGGAAGGAACTGTCGGACAGGCTGTCATAGATGCCGCGCAGCACTTCGGCAAAGACGCTGTTGGTGAGCGACGGCACCAGCACGCCAAATACTTCGGCACGCGCCGATGCCAGCGCCCGCGCATTCGGATCGGGCAGATAGCCGAGCTCATCGACGGCCGCCTGGATCTGGCGGCGCAGATCCTCCGAAACCCGCTCCGGCGCGCGCAGGGCGCGCGAGACGGTGATGGCGCCGACACCTGCCTTGCGCGCGACATCGGCGATGGTCGGACGGCCGCCGCCACGCCGCGAGCGCGGTTTGGTCACAGCCTTGTCCCGAACGCGGCGCCGTCGCCGAAGCGCGGCCGCGAAATGCTATTCAGCGTCTTTGCCACTGTCGCCATGCCAACCCGTACTTGCCCGAGATCCCGTACTTGCCCGAGATTATGACTGCCGCCGCACCCGTCTGGCGTCGCGCAGCCTTACCCCATTGTCAAGCGGACAGGCCGGGATGGCTACCTGAGCTCGGGTGGTGATTCAATTTCGGCTGTCGATGGATTCGCGGGCGTCTTGTCCGTCATGTTCGCGCTTTTACGCCGTGCGTCGTCCGCTGCGCCACCTGCCGGCATACGGCAACGCGAACAGGTACAGACCGCTGAGGATGAGCAAGGCGAGCGGGATCAACGGCATCAGATATACCCAGTAGGCGGGCTCCACACCTACGCCCAAGGTGATGAAGATGGCGGCGACGACCGCCGTAAAAATGATCGATAGCCAGCGGTGGAATTGCCGAATCCAAATATCCCAGTTCATGAGGACCTCCTCTGAAGACGAGCGGAAGCGGATCGGGCGACCCGCTTGGCGGCCTTGTTTACCACTTTGTTTGATTTTGATGGACGTCTTGCTGGGCATCGCATTCACCCGCGGATGCCTGTCGGTGCCGGCACGCCTTACTCGATTCGCGCCAGAACCTGCTCCAGGTTCGCAAAGAACCGCTGCCATCCGTACTGGGCCCCCTGATAGTACTGCTGCTGATCCGGCCGGAAGCCCAACTGCTCCATACGCAGATGGGTCCCGGTGCTAGTCGGGGTGAGCGTCCATGTGACGA
Source organism: Mesorhizobium robiniae (assembly GCF_040545535.1). Taxonomy (NCBI): domain Bacteria; kingdom Pseudomonadati; phylum Pseudomonadota; class Alphaproteobacteria; order Hyphomicrobiales; family Phyllobacteriaceae; genus Mesorhizobium; species Mesorhizobium robiniae. Next base: position 750,830 of record NZ_JBEPMC010000001.1, on the reverse strand, counting down.
CACTCCTGAGATCCTTGGTGTCCCAGCTGTAGGACAGCGTCTTGTAGGGCTCGACTGCCTGGACCTGGCAGTCGACCGCTCCCCAGTCCGCGCTAAGATTGAAACGGTGACCCTCGTCTGGCTTGAAATCGTTCTTCATCAGCCACTCCTCGATCAGGTGCGATTGCGTAAGCGCGCGCCAGATCTTTTCCGGCGCAAAAGCGACCTCCCGTTCGACAACGACGGAGCGCGTTTCGGTCGCAGTATTGGTCATTGGTCCATCCTTTTGAGCAAATCTTCGAGGTCGTCGAACCGGCTTTGCCAAAATCCGGTCATTTGGTTTGTCCAGTCGGTCAGCGGCGCCAAGGCGCCGAGCTCCGCGCTATAGTGAGTGTTGCGGCCTTCGTGGCGGTCGCGCACCAACCCGGCCTGCTTCAGTACCCCAAGGTGCTTTGACACGGCCGGCTGCGAGACCCCGGCCCGAGCCGTCAGGGCCGCGACCGTCTGGTCTCCGTCGCGACACAGCCGCTCGAAGATGGCCCGTCGTGTCGGATCGGCAAGCGTTCTGAAAAGGATCTCGTGGGGCTGCGGCATTGCAATCGATAACTCACTGGCTATTGATCAATCCCATAACCGCCGAGATATGGGTAAGTCAAGCGGGGTATGGACCGGAACAATCATCGGTGTCACGGGAGCCACGATCCGGGAGCCACGATCCGTTGCTAAATGACGGCAGATATGCTAAGTATTCGGGCATGGTGCTGATTCGCGCCAGCAACCCGCCTTTGAGGCGGGTTTTTTGTACGCGGTGATAACCGGCTCTGCCGTCGACAGGCACGGCGGGTCTTGGATCCGTACTCCGCTTCAGGCCATTGCGGCGGCGCTGCGCCGTGCCTTCCACAGCAGCAGCACCATGGCCGCTATGTTCAGCAGGTTCCAGGCGATGCCGTTGAGGAACGCCGCGGCATAGGAACCGGTCAGATCGTAGATCCAGCCCGACATCCAGCCGCCGATCGCCATGCCGAAGATCGTCGCCATGATGACGATGCCGACGCGCTGGCCGGCCTCTCTGGCCGGCATGTATTCCCGCACGATGATGGCATAGCAAGGCACGATACCGCCTTGCGACAGGCCGAAGATCAGGGAGACGACGTAGAGCGAGGCGAGCCCGTCGAAGGGGATGTAGAGCAACAGCGACAGGGCTTGCAGCACAGAGCCGATCAGCAGGGTTTTCACGCCGCCGATGCGATCGGCGAGAAAGCCGGACGCGAGCCGGCTGACGACGCCCGCCGCCATCATGATCGACAGCATGTCGGCGCCCCGCGCAACGCCATAGCCGAGGTCCATGCAATAGGCGACGATATGGACCTGAGGCATCGACATCGCCACGCAGCAGGCAAGGCCGGCGACGACGAGCAGTACCTGCAGGGCTGCTGGCGACAGCGATATAGGTTGGACGGGCCGGCTGCCGGGTGAGCCGGGAGCGGCGGCGCGTGGTGCGCCGCGCCTGAGCAGCAGGGTCAGCGGCACCATGGTTGCGAGGCAGACGACGCCGATCGCGGCATAGGTGAAACGCCAACCTTCGCTCTGCATGACATAAGGCATGACAGTGGGCCAGATCGCCCCGGCGAGATAGCTGCCGGCGGCGGCGGCCGACACCGCGACGCCGCGCCGGCGGTTGAACCAGTGCGAGATGTCGGCGATCAGTGGCCCGAAGATCGCCGAGGTGCCGATGCCGATCAATAGCCCCTGGACAACAGTGAACTGCAGCACCGAGGTGGTCAGCGACGCCAGCAGGAAACCGGCACCGAGCGCCACCGAGGCCACGAGCGCCGGGATCCAATAGCCCATGCGGTCGATGGCGCGACCGACCACGACATTGCCGACGGCGAAGCCGACCATGGTCGCGGTGTAGGGCATCGACGCGGCGGCGCGATCGACGCCGAATTCCGCCTGAACGGCGGGCAGCACCACGACCACCGCCCACATGCCGACGCCGCCGATCGTCGACAGCAGCATCGAGATGCCGAGCCGCATCCAGGCATAGGCGCTGTCGACGCCGGCGCTGCTTGCCTGGCTGGAGACGGTTGTGATCAAGGCGTTTCCTGTCCGCGGTTCTCAAGAATCGACCGGTTCGACACCACTAACGGCACATTGGCGGCGCCGTGCAGCGCCACATCACGCAAATCCGTGGCTCCAGGGATTTGAGCTGCAGCGGAACAGCGGCCGCCATCCCGGAGTTTTCCATCAACGCACCAATGGAAGGAGTTTTATCATGACCGCGAAAAGGAAATGGTCGGCCGAGGTGACCGAGCACAGCGATGCGCTGGACCTCGAGGAACACGTCTTCGAATCCGACGATCCCAAGAAAATCGCAGCCTCGCTCAAGCGATCGGCCGAGCACAGCGACCGGCGCAAGGCCGAGCCCTTCCAGTCCGCCATGTCGATGCTGAATTTCTACATCAACCGTGCCGGCAAGAACCTACCGGCCAAGCAGAAGAAAGTGCTGGAGGACGCCAAGGACGAACTGCGCGCCGCGTTTGGGCGCCCGAGAGAAGACTAGGGCGCAGGCAGGAATTTCGCAGGCGCTACAATCACATCGCACCGGAAAAAGGCCCGGCAATTATTGGCCGGGCCTCGATATGGGTGCGTTTGTCCAAGCTATGGTCAATCGCAAATCCAGATCCTCTTCCAGAAAACACCGTGCTTGGTGAAAATCTTCTTCTTTGTCCAGCAGCTATATTCTGGGTAATCATAGATTGGATAGTAGTCGTAGAAACCGTGGCCGAAACGCTTGTGCCAACGATGGCCACCGTGGCCATGGCGGCGGTGATGGCGATGGCCGACCTTGACGACGAAGTCGCCGGCAGCTTGGCTCTGCTGCCCAGTGTTGCCGAAGGCCGCCAGTGGCGCTGCGGAAGCCGTCGATGCGAGCGCTGCAATGGCGATGGTGGTTGCTGTTGCGATGCCGATAAGTTTGCTGGTCATGTTCGTATCTCCTTGAGTTTCCGAAGAGCGCCAATCGCCCTTCGATGGAGATGATCATGCCGCGTCCCGAACTTTCGTGATGTGCATTCGGTCACATCATGAACCAGGCCGCTCTCTGCTTGCCAGTCTGGCACGACGCGGCCACTATGCGTCAGAAGGGCCAGCGGAACTTTTTGCTGTTGCGGGAGGGGAAGATGACCGATCTGGATGCCATTCCAGTGTTCGAAACACTCGACGCCGATACGCGCATGCGCATTTCGCAGCGCTGCAGACGGATGAGCGTCGACGCCAACCAGATGGTCATCGATTTCGAGGATCCGAGCACCGATGTCTATTTCCTGGCGTCGGGCCGGGTCCGCATTCTCTACCGCTCTCCCGTCGGCAAAGAGGTGATCCTTGGCGAGGTGGGAGCCGGTGGATGTTTCGGCGAACTTGCGGCCATTGACGGCCGGCCGCGCGCTGCCAATGTCACCGCACTCCACCGTTCGGAACTGGTAGTGATGCCCGCTCCGATCTTTTCAGGTTTGCTCGGCAACAATCCGGCGTTCGCCCTGCATTTCCTCGCTTTGTTGGCCGAAAGGATACGGAGCCTGAACACGCGCCTTGCTGAATATTCCTTCCTTCAGGTGAGGCCGAGGCTTTTGTGCGAATTGCTGCGCCTGTCGCGACAGCGAACCGGGAGCAGCGGGGAGCGGATAATTACGCCACCGCCGCTGCAGAACGACCTCGCCGCGCGCATCGGTTCCCGCCGTGAGGTGGTGTCACGCGAATTATCGGCGCTTGTTCGGGACGGGCTTATTGCGAAGGCGCGCGGTGCGCTCGTTCTTACAAACCCGGCGGAACTCAACCGGCGTATCTCGGTCGCGATGAATGCCTGACGATGGCCGGTCTGCGCGAACTCATCCCCAAGAGCAGATCGCGCCGGCGTCAAACCCCGCCCTGGATTTCGCGCCTCGTCCAGTTGGGTGTCACGGCTGAAAATCCCTATATCCGCCGGCGGCAGATTTTCACCAATATCGGCGCGTTCGCCGTCGCGCTCAACGCCTTCTCGCATCTGTTGCTAAATGCCGTCCTCTTCCCCTGGGAATTGATGCCGCTGCATATCTACAATGCCGTGGTGACCGTTCTTGCCCTGTCGATACACCGGCTGCACAGTTACGGTGAGAATCTGGGAGCGATCGCGCTGTCGACCCTGATCATCGGCGGCCATACTTATGTGGTTCTGGCGCTCGGTCTGAACAGCGGTCTTCAAATCTACTTTACGCTTGCCGCTTTCATGTTGTTCATTTTCGGCATCGAGCATTGGCGGCAGTTCTCGATCTTCTACGCAGCGGCGTTCCTAGCGTTGATCGCGACGCTTTATTTCGGGCACCCAGCTGGCTTCATCATGCCTCAACAAACCGAGTTTCGCGAAACGCTGGCCGTTCAGGCGCTCATAAACACGATGATCATCAACGTCCTGTTGATCGCCTACGCACTCACCGCGCTGCGGCGTGCGGAGATCGAGCTCTCACAGGAATTCGCCCGCTCGGAATCCCTGATCGACGTGATCTTGCCGCGGGCGATAGCGGCACGCCTCAAACACGGGGAAGAACGGCGCATCGCCGACAAAGTGTCGTCGGCGAGCATCATGTTCGCCGACCTCTCGGGCTTCACGGCCGCAAGCAATGCAGTCGGCCCCGATGAACTGGTCGGATGGCTCGACGAGTTGTTCTGCAGTTTCGACGGGCTCTGCACCCGCAACGGCGTCGATAAGATCAAGACGATCGGCGACAGCTATATGGCCGTTGGCGGCCTCGACGGCGGCGCTCGACGCGGCGCCATCGCGATCTGCCGGCTGGCACTGGAGATGCAGCAGGAAATGAGCCGGCACAAGGCGTTGGGCAGTCACCGGCTTTCCTTGCGCATCGGCATCCACAACGGCCCGGTTGTCGCCGGGGTGATTGGTGACCTTCGCGTCGCCTACGACGTTTGGGGCGACGCGGTGAATGTCGCTCAACGCATGGAAGCGCATGGAGAGCCGGGCCGAATTCAGGTCTCCGCCCAATTGGTGGCGATGGTCGGCCATCGCTTCGCCTTCGAACGCCGCGGCAGCATCGCCCTTAAGGGATTGGCTGAAACGGAAACCTGGTTTTTGACCGGCGCGCTTACCGATGCCGACAGGGAGCCTGCGAACGGCAAGATTGCGGACGGCGCGGATGATCGAGACGACGCGCTGCGGTGATCCGGCGAGTTTTATCAGCGCGACTTGATGACACCGTCGGTATTGGCCAACAGCTTGCGGACCGCGTTGCGCGCCGCATCCGGCCGCTGCAGGCGGATGTTCCTTTCGATCGCCTCGTGCAGTTTCTGCGCGTGCTGCAAATCGTCCAGCTCCCGCGTCGTATAGGCAAACAGATGATCGAAAGCCGATTCGATCAACACGCCGAGCGGCACCAGGAGATCGTTGCCGGAGGCGCGCAGGATGGCCAGATGAAAACGGGTATCGGCGCGGGTGCGCTCCTGCAGCGTCGTCGCCTCGCCCATCTCCCGGCAGGCTCGGCTGATCTCGGCCATCTGCTCGTCCGTGCGGCGCATCGCGGCAAAGGCGGTCGCTTCCGGCTCGATAATGTGGCGGAACTCCTGCACCGTTTTCAGGAACACCTCGCGGTCGGGCGAGGTTGCGTACCAGGCCAGCACGTCGCGATCGAGCAGGTTCCAGCGTTCTTTCGGCTCGACCCAACTGCCGATCTTCGGACGCGAGGCGAGCAAGCTCTTGGCCATCAGCATCTTGATCGCCTCGCGCACCGCCGAGCGGCTGACGTCGAAGGTCTCCGACCATTTGGCTTCGTTGGGCAGGATGGTTCCCGGCGGATAGTCGCCGCGCACGATCCTGAGGCCGATCTCATTGGCCAGCGACGCATGCACGCTCGACCCAGGCATGCGCGTCGCGTCAGCACGGCGAACGCCGGCCTGGGCATGGCGAACGGTGGTCGGGCGCTCGGCGAGCGCCGCCTTGGTCGGTGTTTTTCCCTTATTCGGCTTGCCGTCCCGCATGTGCTCACAAAGTCCGGATTCCGAAGACTGTCAAGCACGGGAAAAGAGGCCGGGTTGGAACCCGGCCGCCGTGCACAGATCAGGATCGGCGCTCTGTCAGGCCGTCTTGACGTATTTCCGCCAGCTATGCTCCGGACGAAAGCCGAGCACGTCCCGCGCCTTGCGGTTGGAGAGCAGCGTCTCGTATTCGCCGAGTTCGCCCTTAACCGGCACGTCAGGATAAAACCGCCTCAGCAGTTCGACCGTCGGCAGGTCGGACGAAGTGTCGTCATTGGCGGCGTTGAACACCTGATAGCCGAGCCCGTCCTTCTCGATAGCGCGCAACGTGATCTGGCCTAGATCGCGCGCGTCGATGTAGCTCCAGGCGATGCGCTTGCGGAAACCCGGATCGGCGAACCATTTCGGAAACAGCGAATATTCGTGCGGCTCGATGACGTTGCCGATGCGCAAGGCGTAGATGTCGATGCCGCTGCGCAGCGCGAAGGCGCGCGCAGTCTTCTCGTTGACGATCTTGGACAGCGCATAACTGTCCATCGGATCGACATCGTAGTCTTCGTCGAGCGGGAAATGCGTTGGGTCGCGCGGCTCGTTGGCAAAGACCAGGCCGTAAGTTGTCTCGCTGGAAGCGATCACCACCTTGGGGATGCCGAGCTTCACCGCCGCCTCGATGACATTGTAGGTGCCAAGCGCGTTGATGCGGAACACCTCGTTGTCGGGCGTGATCATGATGCGCGGGATCGCCGCGAAGTGCACCACGGCGTCGACCGGCTGCGCGCGCAGCGACGGGTCGAACTCATGCAGGCCCATATAGCTCGACAGCGCGTTGAACACCTGCCCGCTGTCGGTGATGTCGGTGACCAGCGTGCGTACCTTGGGATTGTCGAGCGGCTTGGTATCGATGTTGAGCACCTGACAGCCTTGCTCGACCAGATACTGCACGACATGACGCCCGGCCTTGCCGCTGCCGCCAGTGAACATGATCCGCTTCGTCATTTTGCTCTCCCTGGAATTCATGTGTATTGTCAGACAATACTGAACTCTGCAATCGCCTATCACTGCCTGCGGCAAAAACCCGCTTCAACAATTCGCCTGCCAAAGCGCAGCACCGTCATCGATACCAGCAACACAGGACGACACGATATGAATACGACTGCCGCGAGCGAAAAGATCGGCTTCATCGGACTTGGCCTGATGGGACACGGGATCGCCAAGAACATCGTCGACAAGGGCTATTCCCTGACATTTCTCGGCCGCAAAAACCGCGCTCCGGCGGAAGACCTGCTCGGCCGTGGCGCGAAGGAAGCGGCAACCGCACGCGACGTGGCAGTGGCGTCCGATATCGTCTTCATCTGCGTCACCGGCTCGCGCGAGGTCGAAGCCATCGTCCGCGGTCCCGGCGGCCTCAAGGAGGGCCTGAAGAAGGGCTCGGTTGTCGTCGATTGTTCGACCTCGGATCCGACCTCGACGGTGGCGCTTGCAGCCGAACTCAAGCCACTCGGCGTCGACTATGTCGATGCCCCGCTCAGCCGCACGCCGAAGGAGGCCTGGGAAGGCACGCTCGACGCCATGGTCGGGGCATCAGACGCGGTCTTTGCCCGGCTGCAGCCGGTGCTCGACACCTGGGCCGGGCGCATCGTCCATATCGGCGACACCGGCGACGGCCACCGCATGAAGCTGCTCAACAATTTCGTCTCGCTGGGCTATGCGGCGATCTATTCCGAGGCGCTGGCGCTGGCGCAGAAGGTCGGCATCTCGCCGCCGCGCTTCGACAGCGTCATCCGTAACGGCCGCATGGATTGCGGCTTCTACCAGACCTTCATGCGCTGGACGCTTGAAGGCGACCGCGACGCGCACAAATTCACCATCGCCAATGCCTTCAAGGACCTCACCTATCTCGAATCGATGGCGGGTGCTGCCGGTATCGCCAACCCGCTCGGCAATGCCACCAAGAACGCCTTCGCCGGCGCTTTCGCCACCGGGCCCGCCGATCAATATGTGCCGATGCTGGCGACGCATATCGGCAAGGTCAACGGTGTCGATCTGACACCGAGCAAGGACGGCAAGCGGCAAGAGGTTTAAGGGCCGCTTTAGCGCCGCGACCGTCCGATAACGTCGTCAGTGTTGGCGAGCAGTCTGTGCACTGCGCTGCGGGCTGCGGCCGGCCGCTGGAGGCGGATGTTCTTCTCGATGGCCTCATGCAGCGCCTGCGCCCGAGGCTGGTCACTGGTTTCGCGCGTGACGAAAACGAAGAGGTGGTCGAGCGCCGATTCGATCAGCACGCCGAGCGGCACCAGGAGATCGTTGCCCGAGGCGCGCAGGATGGCCAGATGAAAACGGGTATCGGCGCGGGTGCGTTCCGGCAGCGTCGCCGCCTCCCCCATCTCCCGGCAGGCCTGGCTGATCTCGGCCATCTGCTCGTCGCTACGCCGGATCGCGGCAAAGGCGCTGGCTTCCGGCTCGATGATGTGGCGGAACTCTTGGACGGTGCGCAGGAACATTTCGCGATCGGGGGCCGTCGCGTACCAGGCGAGCACGTCGCGATCGAGCAGATTCCAGCGCTCCTTCGGCTCGACCCAGCTGCCGATCTTCGGGCGTGAGGCGAGCAGGCTCTTGGCCATCAGCATCTTGATCGCCTCGCGCACCGCCGAGCGGCTGACGTCGAAGGTCTCCGACCATTTGGCTTCGTTGGGCAGGATGGTTCCCGGCGGATAGTCGCCGCGCACGATCCGCAGACCAATCTCGTTGGCCAGCGACGCATGCACGCTCGATCCGGGGATCAGCGCCGCGTCGGCACGGCGAGCGCCGGCCGGACGGGCGGTCCGTGCCTTGATCCTGGCCCGTTCCTTGACCGGGGTAAGTCGCTTTTTCGGTCTTGCTTCCGGCATCCACGTTCCCCGGTGCAGGCTGAACTCAAGGCACGGCAAAGCAGGAGCGATTCGCCCCGGCAAATGTCGCCTCGCACGTTTCATGAACCGGCGTAACGGGGCGCCCGTCGATCGGACGCCCCGAAAACTGCGAACCTACTTTTGGATGCAGGTGTCGACCGTATCTTTGGTGCACTCGTCGAGACCGGTGAAGACCGGATCGGCTACGGGCTTGCCTTCGACCAGGTCGATCATCACCGAGGGCGCCTTGTAGCCCATCTCGAACGGCCGTTGGCCGACCAGCGCGGTCACCAGACCCTCCTTGGCAATGGCCACTTCATCACCGATCGTATCGGCGGCGCCGATGACGAACTCGTTCTTGGCGATTTTCTCAGCCATCGGCTTGAACAGGTCGCGATAGGGCTGCGGCGCGCCGAACAGCGGCCAGCCGCCCATGATGCCGAAGGCGTCGAGATCGGGATTGGCGGCGAGGATATCGGTCATCGCCTGCACGCCCTTGGCGCCGTCGTCATTGGTGAACACCGGGCAGCCGGCAACCTCGGTCCAGCCGCCCTCGCCGGCGAGCGCCGGGAGATCCTTCTGGCCTGTGAGCGCGTCGCGCATGCCCTGGGCACGGCGCAGGATGTTGTCGGCCGCCGGATTGCCTTGGATGGTGCAGATCTTGCCGCCGTCCGGCTTGCCCTTCTTGATGTACTCGCCGATCTTGTATCCCATCAGGTAGTTGTCGGTGCCGAGATAGGTCTTGCGTAGCCCCGCATCTTCCTTGCTGAGGTCGGCGTCGAGCGTCATGATCGGGATCGACGGATTGGCGCTTTTGATCGTCTGCGCGATCAGCGGCGCGTTGGACGGCGAAATGGCCATCGCCACTGTATCGGGCTTGCTCAGCATGTCCTGAACGATCTGGGCTTCGCCGGCCTCGTCCGAGGTCGATGCCGGGCCGGTGTAGAAGCACTCATACTCCGAGCTGGCATTTTCCTTGTTCCATTTCTGGCAACCCTGGTTGATGGCCTCGAAGAACGGATTGTCGAGCCCCTTCACCACGATAACGAGCTGTTTCTTGGCCAAAGCCGGCCCGGCACCCAACGCCATGACGGCGACGGCAGCGAGCAATAGTGATTTCCTCATGTCAGTCCTCCCTTGAAACAGACGGACACGGCGTGTCCGCCACACAGACCAGCCCGGATCAAGCGATGACAGAGGTTCGTTTCGCGAGCGCTCGTGTCGCCAAGTCGGGCCGATAAGCATTTCCAGATGCGGTCGCAGACCAGCGCGATACGGGCGCTGCCAGATCCTCGACCGATAAACCTCCGCCTACTCCGCCCGGCGAGCCGGAACAGGAGATCGGCACAATCTCCTCCGGCGCTTAGCTAATATCGGCTTGCGGCGAACGTCAATTGCTATTTGTCCTACAAAACGGATTTTTCGAAAGAAGCCGCTGTTGACGCCAAGGGGGCATGTGCGTAAATGGGCGAAAGCGCTGTTTCCGGGAGGGGCCGGGAAAGAGCGAGGGCCGCGGCAGAACCGCCGGCCGCAAAGCACGGGGAGGAAGCAGTCTGGTGGCGGTTCTCGAACTCACCAATATCTCGAAACATTTCGGCGCCATCCAGGCGGTCAACGACGTTTCGCTGTCGATCGAGGCCGGACAGGTGGTCGGCCTGATGGGCGACAACGGTGCCGGCAAGTCGACGCTGGTCAAGATGATTGCCGGCAATTTCCCCCCGAGCCACGGCACGATGCAGATGGACGGCAAGGAGCTGATCCTGCACAAGCCGGTGGAGGCGCGCCAGCACGGCATCGAGATCGTCCACCAGGACCTGGCGCTGTGCAACAATCTGACGGCCGCCGCCAACGTCTATCTCGGACGCGAGCTGCGCCGCGGCGTCGGCCCGTTTCGCATCCTTGACTACGCCGCGATGTACAAGCGCGCCGGCCAGATCTTCGCCGAGCTGAAATCCGAGACCCGCCCGCGCGACCTGGTCAAACAGATGTCGGGCGGCCAGCGGCAAGCGGTGGCGATCGCCCGCACCATGCTTTCGCAAGCCAAGATCGTGCTGATGGACGAGCCGACGGCTGCGATCTCGGTCCGGCAGGTCGCCGAGGTGCTGAACCTGATCCGCCATCTGCGCGACCAGGGCATTGCGGTCGTGCTGATCAGTCACCGCATGCCAGACGTCTTTGACGTTGCCGATCGCGTCATCGTCATGCGGCGCGGCCGCAAGGTCGCCGACAAGACGATCGCGTCGAGTTCGCCCGAGGAAGTCACCGGGCTCATTACCGGCGCCATCGAACAGGTTTGATGTCAGCGGGCTCCAACACGCAAGCAAAGGTCGACGATGGCAGTAACTCTTGACCAGACGATCGCGCAGAAACAGCACACTTTGCTGAGCAGGGTGTTTGCCAGCCAGACCTTCTGGGTGGTGATCGCGGTCATCCTCGCCTGTCTGTTCCTGTCCGTGGCCACGGATTCCTTCGCCACGACCAAGAACCTCTACAACATCACCCGCAACGTCACCTTCGTCGCCATTGTGGCGCTCGGCATGACGTTCGTCATCATCACCGGCGGCATCGACCTGTCGGTCGGCTCGGTGCTTTGCCTATGCTCGATGGTGCTGGCCGTCACCATGCATGCCGGCTACGGCATCGAGGTCGGCATCGCCGCTGCGATCGCGACAGCGCTGATCATCGGCGCCTTCAACGGCATCCTGATCGCCTATCTCGGTTTTCCGCCCTTCGTGGTGACGCTCGGAATGCTGTCAATCGCCCGCAGCCTGGCCATGGTCGCCTCCAACAATACCGTCGTCTTCCAGTTCGGGCCCGATCACGACAAGCTTTTGGCGCTGGGCGGCGGCGCCTGGGTGTTCGGCATCGCCAATCCGGTGCTCTACACCATCTTGCTGGCGCTGATCACCGGCTTCGTCCTGCGCTGGACGAAATTCGGCCGGCACATCTTCGCCATAGGCGGCAACGAGCATGCGGCGACGCTGACCGGCGTTCCGGTGCGCCAGATCAAGGTCGCGGTCTACATGATCTCGGCGCTGGCAGCGGGCGTTGCCGGCATCATTCAGACCGGCTGGCTGGGCGCCGTCACCACCAATCTCGGCAACGGCATGGAGCTTCAGGTTATCGCCGCCACGGTCATCGGCGGCGCCAATTTGGCGGGCGGCATGGGTACGGCCTTTGGCGCCGTCGTCGGCGCAGCGCTGATCGAGGTGATCCGCAACAGTCTCGGCCTGCTCGGCATCAATGCGTTCTGGCAAGGTACCTTTATTGGCGGCGCTATTCTGATGGCGGTCCTGTTCGACCGGCTACGCAATTTCAGGCGCAACGAATAGGACCGGATCCCGGAACCGAAGGAGGCGACCCGGTGACGAAATCGTTGTTCAGCCTCGACGGGCGGCTGGTGCTGATCACCGGTTCCGGCCAGGGCATCGGCTTTGCCCTGGCGCGCGGCTTTGCCGAACATGGCGCGAGCGTGGTGCTGAACGGCCGCGATCCGGGCAAGGTCGCTGACGCCGTGGCAAAGCTGCGCGACACCGGCTTCAAGGCGCATGCCTCGATCTTCGACTTGACCGATTTTCGTTCGGTCGATGAGGATATTGCCCGGATCGAGGCTGAGATCGGCACCATCGACATTCTCGTCAACAATGCCGGCGTGCAGTTCCGCGCCCCGCTCGAGGATTTTCCCGAGGATCAGTGGGAGCGCCTATTCAGGACGAATGTCTCGGGCGCCTTCCACGCCGGCAAGGCGGTGGCCCGGCACATGATCCCGCGCGGCAAGGGCAAGATCATCAACATCGGCTCGGTGCAGAGCGAGCTCGCCAGAACCGGCATTGCCCCCTACACCGCGACCAAGGGCGCGATCAGGAACCTGACCAGGGGCATGTGCGCCGACTGGGCGAAACACGGCCTGCAGATCAATGCGATAGCACCCGGCTATTTCCGCACCGAGATGAACCAGGCGCTGGTCGACAATGCGGAATTCTCCGCCTGGCTGGAAAAGCGCACGCCGGCCGGGCGCTGGGGCAATGTCGACGAGTTGATCGGCGCTGCCGTCTTTCTGGCCTCCGACGCCTCCTCCTTCGTCAATGGCCACACGCTTTATGTCGACGGCGGCCTGACCGCGTCAGTGTAGCCATACCAGCCTGGAAACATTCACCTTCTTCCTATCGCTCAGTCTGAAAATCGGCCGGCGCGGCCCATGGCGGGCGCCAGGCGTGCGCATGTGCCTTGACGCGGACATGAAGCCCGCCGCACTATCTCCATTGCAGGCGAAGGGAGGCCAGTCGTCTGCGGGAGGATATACCCATGACGGAAGCGATCAGGCTCTACTGGGGCCGGTTCGGACATGTTTCTGTCCTGAACGTCGCCAGCAACTTCGTCACCCATGCCCATGTCGAGGCGCATATCATCATCTGGCTGGAAGGCACGGCCGGCGAGATGACCATCGGCCGCGAGACGGTGCGGCTTGGACCCGGCACCGCCGCCGGCATCAATTCCTTTCAGCCGCACAGCCACGCTTTGTCCCGCGACGGCCGGCCCGGTCTGTTCCTCGCCTTCTACATCGATCCGGATTGGGCGCGACGGCGCCGCGATCTGCCGCCCGCTGCGCCACTGTTCTCGACGCCGGCGATCGTGCTGGAGCCATGGCTGTACAAGGCGGCGGCCAACCTTCTCGACCATCTCAGCGACAATGAGAGCATCGACGACATCGCCAATTACGAGATCGAGCGTTTTATCGACAGCGTGCTCGACGCTGCCGACGCCTCGGCCCCGCCGGTGACGCGCGCCCGCGTCCATACCATGCAAGATTTCCGCGTCCGCAAGGCGATCCAGCTGATGAAGGCAAATGTCTGCGAGCGCATCTGCTTCGACGACGTTGCGCGCAGCGTCGGCCTGTCGCGGCCGCATTTCTTCGCGCTGTTCAAGGAGCAGACCAATCTGACCCCCAACGTCTATTGGAACACGCTGCGCATGGAGGAAGCGGTGCGGCAGTTGCAATGGTCGCAGGAGCCGCTGATCTCTGTCGCCTGCAATCTAGGCTTCACCACGCAGGGCAATTTCTCGCGCTTCTTCCGCGACCATGTCGGCGTTCCGCCGACACTCTATCGCGAGGCGGCGCGGGCCATTTCCTGAACCATTTCAGACTGCCCGAGCCGCTCGGCGGGGCGTTTTTCAGACTATTTGATAGGCGTTCAAGACGCATTGATAAGCGCCGCCGGGCTCGCCGCCCTACCCTCGCGACATAGATATTCGCAAGGGAACGATCATATGGCGAAAGTCACCATCTCCAGCGTCATCGACGCACCGGTCGAAAAGGTCTGGGCGCGCATTCGCGACTTCAACGGACTGCCGAGCTGGCATCCGCGCATGGTCGAAAGTCATATCGAGGACGGCAAGGACGCCGGCACGATCGGCTGCGTGCGCAATTTCGAACTCGCCAGCGGCGCCCGCATCCGCGAAAAGCTGCTCGACTTCTCCGACGACGATTTCCTCGTCAGCTACTCCATCCTGGAGACGCCGCAGCCGCTGACCAACCACAAGGCGACGCTGCAGTTGCGCCGGGTGACCGATGGCGACCGCACCTATGCCGAATGGACCGCCAGCTTCGACGCCGCTCCGGAGGAGGCCGACAAATTGGCCGAGGGAATGGGCGCCAACGTCTTCCAGGGCGGTTTCAACGCTTTGAAAAGCCATTTCGCTGGCCAAAGCTGAGCCAAGGGAGCGTACCATGGCGCTTGCACTGCAGACTTTTTCGACGGTGAAGGACGCGAATGCGGCGCTGAAATCCGCCGGCACCCGTTATCTCGGCGGCGGCACCCTGGTCGTGCGCGCCGCCAATGAAGGCGATGTTTCAGTCTCCGGCCTCATCAGGTCGACCGAGCCTTCGCTGTCGGCCATCACCGTTTCCGGCACCGAGGTCCGCATCGGCGCTTCGGTGACCATGGCGGCGATCGCCCGTCATCCGGATCTCGCTGCGCTTAGCAGCGCGGCGCGCGCCGTCGGCGGCCCGGCGATTCGAAACATGGCGACTGTCGGCGGCAATCTCTTCGCCCCGGCACCCTATGGCGATTTCACCGTCGCTCTGCTGGCGGTGGATGCAATTGTCAGCACCGATAACGGCGAGATGCCGATCGAAACCTTCCTGGCAAAGCGTGAAAGCAACCACGCCATCGTCACGGCAGTTGGATTTACGCTTCCAACGGAAGGCTTTCGCTTCCTGAAAGTGTCGCGGGTCAAGCCGAAGGGCGTTTCGGTGCTGAGCATCGCGGCCGTGCTGGAGCAGGCGCCGGACGGCACCGTGTCCTCGGCGCGGATCGCCCTTGGCTGCATGGCCGACCGTCCGATGCGTGCCAAGGCGGCAGAAAAGGCGCTGCTCGGCAGGAAACTCACAAGGGACGGCATCGCGCCGGCGCTTGCTGCGGCCGCCGACGGCACCTCGCCCGTCACCGATCCGATCGCCAGTGCCTGGTATCGCAATGAAGTCCTGCCGGTCCATCTCGGCCGGCTTTTGCTCGCCTGAAATACCCATCGGGGGAGCGCGCTTGCTTGGCTGCGCGCAAGGAGGAAAACATGGCAAAGGTCCCGGTTCAGTTCACGCTCAACGGCGCGGAGAAGGCCGAATTCATCGACAGCGGCACGACGCTGCTCAACGCACTGCGCGACAAGATCGGCGACACCTCGCCGAAAGGCGGCTGTCACCAGGGCACCTGCGGCGCCTGCTCGGTTATCATCGACGGTGAACTCAGGCTCTCCTGCCTGACGCTGGCCGAAACCTGCAGCGGCGCAGCCATCACCACGACATCGGGTCTCTCGGAAGGTGGCGTGCTGCATCCGTTGCAGCGCGCCTTCCTCGACGCCTTCGCCACCCAATGCGGCTTCTGCACACCGGGCATGATCATGGCCGCCAAGGTGCTGCTCGACCACACGCCGAACCCCAGCCGCGAGGATGTAGTCGAGGCGCTGTCGGGAAATATCTGCCGCTGCACCGGTTACGAGCCGATCATCCAGGCGGTGCTGACCGCCGCGCGATCCAATTCGCAGAACGCGGCTTGAGGGGAGTCAAAAAGATGGAACTCCGCAAGAGCTATTTCGCCGACCAGCGCAAGGACGATCTGCACGAGATCGGCCAACCCCGTCCGCGTTCGGACTCACCCGGCCATGTCACTGGCAAGACCGCCTATTTCGCCGACCGCAACTTTCCCGGCATGCTGCATCTGAAGATGGTGCGCAGCCCGCACCATCACGCCCGCATCCGCAGCATCGACATATCTGAGGCCAAGAAGCACCCGGGCGTGGTGAAAATCCTGACCGCCAAGGATGTGCCGCACAATGTCTACACCATCCTGATCCTGATCCAGATCGGGCCGGAGGACGAGACGGTGCTGGCCGACGGCAAGGTGCGCTGGAAGGGCGAGGCGGTGGTGGCGGTGCTGGCTGAGACCGAGCGTGCCGCCCAGGAAGCCGCCGCCAAGGTCAAGGTCGATTATGAGGTGCTGCCGGCCGTCTTCGACATGGAGGAAGCGCTGAAGCCCGGCGCGCCAATAGTCAACGAATATCACGGCCAGAATTATTACCTCTACGACAGCGGCGAATGCCGCAAGGTGCGCTTCGGCGATGTCGAGGCCGGCTTCGCCGGCGCCGATCATATCCTGGAACAGACCTACCAGTCCTCGCCGATCGAGCATGCGCCGACCGAGACGACAGGCTGCATCGTCGCGCCGGAGGGCAATGATCGCTTCACCTGCTACACCAACACGCAGGCTATGTTCTTCACCCTCGACAACACCTCAATCATCCTGCAGATGCCCGGCAGCAAGCTGCATTTCGTCGGCGGCACTGTCGGCGGTGGCTTTGGCGGCAAGGTCGACGTCATCGTCGAGCCGATCGCCATCCTCGGCGCCAAGCTGACCGGGCGTCCGGTCTCCTTCATCTACAGCCGCGAGGAAGAGATGCAGATCTCCTCGCCGCGCGCAGCGGAAAAGGTCGTCATCAAGGACGGCGTCATGAACGACGGCCGCATCGTCGCCCGCAAGGTCACCGGCTACACTGATGCCGGCGCCTATTCACGCCATTCGCCCTATGGCGCGCAGAAGGGCGCCGGCCACTATCCCGGCCCCTACACGGTCCCGAATGTGTGGATCGACACCTACTGCGTCTACACCAACCGCACCCCCTCCTCCGCAATGCGCGGCTTCGGCGTCACCATCGGCGATTTCGCGCTGGAGGTGCAGATGGACAAGCTCGCCCGGCTGATCGGCATGGACCCGCTCGAATTCCGCTTCATCAACGCTTACCGCGATGGCGACATGAAAGCGCATCGCCAACCGACCGAAGGCGCTGCGCTGATCGAGTGCATGCAGGAAGCCTCGCGCGCCGCCAACTGGCCGGTGGCGGAAAAGTTCATGGCGATGTCCTCCTACGCGAAAGGAGCTTGAGATGGCGATCAGGCGCGGACGCGGCGTTGCCGCAATCAACTATCCGACCGGCATGAATCTCGGCGGCGACCCGACCCAGGCGCTGGTGCATTCGACGCCGACCGGCAACTTCATGGTCACGCTCTCCAGCGTCGATCTCGGCCAAGGCATGAAGCAGATCATGGCGCAGATCTGCGCCGAGACGATCGGTGTGCCGACCGACCGCGTCGTCGTCGACACCGCCGACACCGACACCGGCCCGCACTGCATGGGCACCTTCGCCTCGCGCGGCACGCATCGCGCCGGCAACGCCGTCATCCAGGCGGCCAGGGAAGCCCGCCAGGTGATGCTGGAAGTGGCGGCCGAGGAGCTGGAAGTGAATGCCTCGGACCTTGAGACCGACGGCCAGGGCAACATCCTAGTCAAGGGCGCGCCGCAGAAGTCGATCTCGATCTTCGACGTCGCGCTGTCGGCGCATTTCAAGCGCGGCCGATCGATTTCCGGCCGCGGCATGTTTTTGATCCCCCGCTCCTACCCGGAGAAAGAAAACGGCGCGATGAAGCCGTCGACCTGCTATGCGCATGCCTGCACGGTGGCGGAAGTCGAGGTCGACGACGAAACCGGCGAGGTCACCGTGCTGACCGTCAAGAACGTCTTCGAGATCGGCCGCGCGCTCAACCCGAAAATGGTCGAGCAACAATTGGTTGGCGGCTCATGGATGGGCATCAGCCACGCGCTCTACGAGACGACGGAACCGTATTATCCCAATCGCGATCATGGCGGCACCGACTTCAACCAATATCTTATGCCGGGCCCGGGTGATCTCGCGCAAACCGAGATCATCGTGCTGGAACGGCCTTCGGCCGATGGGCCGTACGGCGCCAAGGGGCCAGGCGAAATGTGCGCCAACCCGCAAATCCCCGCGGTCGCCAATGCCGTCTTCGACGCCGTCGGCGTGCGCATCGACACGCTGCCAATCACGCCGGAGCGCATCCTGCGGGCGCTGAAGGCGCAAGCCGGCGCGCCAAACTGAGTGTTGGAAATGCCCAAGAGAAGTGCCGAAACTGTCGCGACCTCGCCGGAGGCGGTGGCGTCGCGCCTCGCAGCCTCGCGCTATCTGGCCGATGAAAGCCTGGCCACCGCCATCTTCCTGGCGATCAGGCTGGGCAAGCCGCTGCTGCTCGAAGGTGCGCCGGGGGTCGGCAAGACGGAAGCGGCGAAGGCGATAGCCGATGTGCTTGGGCGCGATCTGGTGCGGCTGCAATGCTATGAGGGCATCGACGCCGCGCACGCGCTCTACGAATGGAACTACCAGCGCCAGCTGCTCGCCATCCGTCATGCCGGCGAGCATGAGGTCGACATCTATGACGACCGTTTTCTGATCGCGCGGCCGCTGCTGCAGGTGCTGAAGGCGCCAGAAAAGAGCGTGCTGCTGGTCGACGAGATCGACCGTTCGGATCATGAGTTCGAAGCGCTGCTGCTGGAATTCCTTTCCGATTTCCAGATCAGCATTCCCGAGCGCGGCACCATCCGCGCGACGGCGCAGCCGATCGTCATACTGACCTCGAACCGCACGCGTGAACTGGCGGAAGCGCTGCGGCGGCGCTGCGTCTACCACTGGATCACCTACCCCGACGCCGAGCGCGAGGCCGAGATCATCATGCTGCGCGCCGGTGAGGTTGCCGAGGCGACCGCACGTGCCGTGGCTTCTGCCGTGCGCGACATCCGCGCGCGTCCGCTGGCCAAACCGCCCGGCATCGCCGAGGCGGTCGAATGGGCCAATGCCGCCACCATTCTCGAAAAGGGCGGCAGCCCGTGGCCGGAAGCTTTCCGCCGCGCCATCGGCGTGCTGATCAAGGACGAGGAGGATCTGTCCTACATCGCGCCTGAGCTTGGACGGATCGTCGAGGAGGCACTGGCGTGAGCGCCGCGGCCCTACCTTGGGCGGCAGCACCCTTGCTCGGCTTCGGACGGCTGCTGCGCCGCTACGGCTTTCCGATAGCGCCGGAGCAGGTGTCAGGCTTCATGCAGGCGGTGACGCTGCTCGGGCCCCGCTCTATGGCTGATATCCACGAGGCGGCCCTTGCCACGCTGGCGCCGCCGCCCGACCGACGTGATGAATTCGAGGCGCATTTCCAAAGCCATTTCTACGGCAACACCGCGGCAGTGGTCGAAGGCGAGGCCGACGAGGAAACCCGCATCAAGGACGACGGCGGCACCAGCGATGAAGAGAGCGAGGTGGCGCGCCGAGAGGAAGGCGGCGAGCTATCATCCAGCGCCGAACAGTTGAGCACCCGTGACTTCCAGCGCGACGGCGACGGCTTGTCGACCTTCCGGCGCAAGCTGGCCGCTGCCCTGCCCGCCCGCCGCTCCTTCCGCACCGTGCGCACGCACGCGCGCGGCAAGCTCGATCTGCGCCGGTCGCTGCGGGAAATCGTCAGCGCCGACGGCGACGTGCCGTCGCCGCTGCTGCGCCGCAGGCAGACGGTGCCGCGCAAGCTTTTGTTGCTGATCGACGTGTCGGGCTCGATGAAGCTGCACACATCGGACTATCTCAAACTGGCGCATGCGGCTGTGCAAGGCACAGACCGAGCTGAGATTTTCACCTTCGGCACGCGGCTGACCCGCATCACCGGGGCGTTGCGCATACGCGAGCGCGACCAGGCGCTGGCCCGCGTGGCAGCACTGGTCGACGACTGGGATGGCGGCACCCGAATGGGACCGACGCTGCTCGCCTTCCTGTCGGTGCCGCGCTTTTCCGCATTCGCGCGCGGGGCCGCGGTCGTCATCCTGTCCGATGCGCTGGAGCGCGGCGACCATGCCGAGCTGGAAATGGCGATGCGCCGGCTGAGCGCCCGCGCCTTCCGGCTTTCGCTGGCGACGCCGCTGGCCGGCGATCCGCGTTTCCAGCCGGCGACGGCCGCCCTTCGCGCCATCCTGCCCATGCTCGACGATCTGGTCGACGGCTCGTCGATCTCGGGCCTTACCGATTTCATCCTGTCGCTCGCCCGCCCTGCCCCGGCGGCCGCGGCAATCTGGAAAAGGGTTTCATGATGCAAAAGGCGATCGACGCGCATTTCCACATCTGGCGCCAAAAGGACCAGCCCTGGCTGGTCGGACCGATGGTGCCGCGCATCTTCGGACCCTATGAACCGATCCGCCGCGACTATCCGATCGAGGAATTCCTGGCCGACCAGCAAGGCTCAGGCGTCGAGAAGGCTGTCTATGTCCAGACCAACTGGGCCAAAGAGGATTTCGAGACCGAGGTCGCCTTCCTGCAGAAGACAGCTAACGAAACCGGCTGGCCGCATGCCATCGTCGGCTATGCCGACATGACGGTGGACGACATCAGGCCCCAGATCGATCGCTTGAAAAGATATCCGCTGCTGCGCGGCGTGCGCATGCAACTGCATTGGCACGAAACGCCGGCCTTCCGCTTCGCCGTCTCCCCCGATCAGGTCATCGACCCGAAGGTGCGGGCCAATGTGGCGCGGCTGAAGGACTACGGCCTGTCCTTCGACTTGCAGCTCTTCCCAGCCCAGATGAAGGACGGGCTGACGCTTGTCGGCGAAAATCCTGAGACCAATTTCATCCTCACCCATGCCGGCATGCTGACCGGCATGGAGCTGGAGACCACCGAGGCGTGGAAGGCCGGGCTGCGCACGCTGTCGGAGGCACCCAACCTCTACGCCAAGCTCTCCGGCCTCGGCACCTTCGTCCACCGCAACGACCCGGCGCTGATCGCCTACATCGTCGACAACGCGATCGACATCCTCGGCAGCGATCATCTGATGTTCGGCTCGAACTTCCCGATCGAGAAACTTTGGACCAGCCACGCCGAACTGATCAAGGCTCACCGCGAGGCGGTGGGCAAGCATGGTGCGGCGGCAGAGTCGGATATCTTCTGGAACACGGCGGAGAAGGTATATCGGCCGGTGTAGCGCGGCGTTTCCCTTTACTCCCTCACGTCAAACGTTTGATTCTCCGTACGAACAGACGTCGCTAATGCACGGCCGCGCAAATAATTTTTTCCTTTGTCACTTCCGCCTACTCAGGACAGCCCCTAGGCGAAATTAGTGCCTTCGGCTGCCGCCGATTTCAATTCCGCGGAAGATGGCCCGAAACCTCGGCGCCCGCGGTGGCCGGCAGCGTCAGGAAGCGGAACGAGGCTGCGAGCCCGATAGCGCCGATCGCCAGGAAGGCGAGGCGGAAATCGACGAGGTCGAGTATGGGCCCGCTTCTCGCGATCTGCGACAGGTTGAGCAGCGCCGCCGCGACCGCCACGCCGAACAGCATCGCCACCTGCTGCAGCATGCTGGACAGCGTCGCCGCCGAACTGCGCTGCGACGAGGTGACGTCGGCGAAGGCCAGCGTGTTGAGCGCAGTGAACTGCATCGAACGCGACAGCCCGGCGATCAGCATCAGCGCTACCACCAGCGCTTGCGGCGTCTGCGGCGAGATCGCCGCGCAGGCCATGATCGACAAAGAGGCGATCACGCCGTTGACGACCAGCACAGAACGGAAGCCGAAGCGCTTCAGCGTCGGCGTCGTCACCGCCTTCATACCGAGATTGCCGAGGAAATAGGCCAGGATCATCATACCGGCATCGACCGGGGTCAGCCCGAAGCCGACCTGGAACAAAAGCGGCAGCAGGAACGGCGTGGCGTTGATGGCGATCCGGAAAATGGTCCCAGCTGACAGCGTCGATAGGGCGAAAGTCTGCACCTTGAACGCTGTGAGATCGACCAGCGGATTTTTGGCGCGTGCGAGATGCCGCACGGCCAGCCAGCCGACCAAGATGCCGGCGGCAAGCAGCGCTATGGTCGGCAAGGCGCCGTCTTCCGCATGCGCGATGCGTTCGAGACCGTAAAGCAAGCAAGCAAGCCCGACTGAGGTCAAAAAGAAGCCTGGCCAGTCTAGCGGCTTGGTCTCGGACTCGCGGTCACCGGGAATGAAACGGGCAACCAGCGCCAGCCCGGCCACGCCGAGCGGAATGTTGATGAAGAAATTCCAGTGCCAGGACAGATAAGTGGTGATGAAGCCGCCAAGCACCGGCCCGATCACCGGCGCGAACAGCGCCGGCCAGGTGATCAGCGCCGTGGCGTTGAGGAGCTCGGACTTCGGTGCGTTGCGCAGCACCAGGATACGGCCGACCGGCGTCATCAGCGCACTGCCCAGGCCCTGCACGGCACGTGCAGCGACGAACTGGGTCAGGTTCTGCGAGACGCCGCAGGCGATCGAGGCCAGCGTGAACAGCGCGATCGCTACGAGGAAGATGTTGCGCGCGCCGAAGCGGTCGGCAAGCCAGCCTGACAGCGGCACGAACACCGCCATGGTCAGCATATAGACGGTGATGCCGATGCTCATCGCCACCGCCGGCACGCCGAAGGATTCTCCCATCTGCGGCAGCGATGTCGAGATGATCGTCGAATCCAGAAGCTGCATGAAGAACGCAACGGCGACGATCAGCGCCACGCGCCGCGCCTGTGTCGCGCTTTCGGGCAAGGCTTCGTTTTCGGGAATGGCGGTCATGCGCAGAACTGTACGAGAGTTTTTTCCCGCGCCACTGGGAACCAGGCAATTGTCCGGCTAACCGATGACGCACCGGTTTGAACAGCATTTGGGCGGCGCCGTCCAGACATGGCCCAACAAACTTTCGTGTCGCGTGATGGCCTGTTATGCAATGAATTGACCTTGAGCTCGCGTTCACGACCCACGGCTCGTTTCGTTTCATCAGGACCGATCTGCGCATGAAACCCATCTACATCGATTATCTCAACGCCCTCGATATCGAAGCGCTTGATATGACCGATGCGGAAATCATCGGAGCGGTCGAGGCCGGGCTGGTGGCGCAGGGCAACGGCCAGACGGTGATCGAGCCGCGCGTCCATCTCGAGCCGGATCCGTCCTTCAACGGCCATTTCAACGTCCTGCGCGGCTACGTCGCGCCGCTCGATGCGGCCGGCGTCAAGATCGTCGGCGATTACGTCGACAACTACCTGCACGGCTTGCCGTCGGAATTCGGCATCCTCAACCTGTTCGATCCGCGCACCGGCACGCCGCGTGCCATCCTCGATGCCACCGTGATCACCGATATGCGCACCGGCGCCGTCACCGCCATCGGCGCAAAACATCTGGCGAAAAAGACGTCCAAGGTTCTCGGCCATATCGGCGCGCGCGGTACCGCGTACTGGAACGTGCGCCTGCTCAACCATCTCTTCGATTTCGACGAGATCCGCGTTCATTCGCGCCGGCCCGAAAGCCGCGACGGCTTTGCCGCCAAGCTATCCGCCGATCTCGGCAAGAAGGTCACGGCGGTCGCTGACTGGCGCGCTTGCGTCGAGGGCGCCGACATCGTCGTCGAAGCCTCGCGGCTGCCGGAACCGCAGCCCCTGCTCAAGACCGAATGGATCAAGCCCGGCGCGCTGGTGATGCCTTACGGCACGATGAGCGCGGTGGAGCTGTCGCTGACCGACATTATGGCCAAGATCGTCGTCGACGACTGGGGCCAGTGCAAGGGCGGCAAATTCGGCTCGCTGCGCGCCCATGTCGAGACCGGACGCCTGAGCGAACAGACGCTGCACGCCGAACTTGGCCAGATCGCCGCCGGCCGCAGGCCGGGCCGCCAGAGCGACGACGAGACGATCCTGTTCTGGCATCGCGGCCTTTCGCTCTCCGATATCGCGCTGGGCAAGGCAATGCTGGCCAAGGCGCAGGCGCAAGGCATCGGTCAGCGGCTGCGTTTTGCATGAGTGCGCTCGTCCTCACCGGAGCCGGCATCCGCATCGAGGACGTCGCGGCGGTTGCCCGTGACGGACGCAAGGTCGAGGTGGCGCCCGCGGTCATGGAGAAGCTGGACAGAGCGCGAAAAGTGCTCGATCGCGTCGCCGCTTCGGGCCAGCCGATCTATGGGCTCAACACCGGTCTCGGCGCTAACCTCGGCGTGTCAATCGGCGGCGACGCCAGCGCCTTCCAGCGCCAATTGCTGGAAGGGCGTGGTGGTGCGGTGGGTGACGCGCTGCCGCAAGACATGGTGCGCGCGACGATGCTTGCCCGCGCGGCGATGTTTTCGGCCGGCGGTTCGGGCATTTCATCGCCGGTTTTCGTCGCACTCATCGACGCGCTCAATGCCGGCGTGCATCCCGTAATGCCGTCGTTGGGCTCGATCGGCGACAGCGACCTGGTGCTGGTGGCAGCGCTCGGCCGCATGCTGATCGGTGACGGCGAAGCCGACTTTCAGGGCCGGCGCATGCCCGCGGCCAAGGCGCTGGCCATGGCGCGCCTCGCCCCCGTCAGCCTCGCGCCCAAGGACGGGCTGTCGCTGATAAGCGCCTCGGCGGTGTCCGCCGGCAGCGGCGCGCTGGCGGTGGCCGACGCACTGTCCGCCTTCGCACAACAACAGCAAGCGGGCGCGCTGACCATGGAAGGCATCGGCGCCAACCAGACGATCCTCGATCCGCGCTTGCAGGCGGCGCGCCCGGCCGCTGGCCAGCAGCAGGCGGCAAAAGGCTTGCGCGAGCTGCTGGCACGCGACAAGGCGCCGGCGCCGGCGACCTTACAAGACCCGCTGTCGATCCGCTGCATGCCGTCGATCCATGGCGCGCTGCTGCTGGCAATCGATCAGGCCAGGCAAGCCGTCGAGATCGAGCTCAACGCCGCCGCCGACAACCCGCTGGTGCTGGGCGACGACGACATGGTGCTGTCGACCGGCAATTTCCACACCCCGTCGCTGTCGCTGGCCTTCGAGACGCTTGGGCTTGCCATTGCGCAATGTGCGGCCGCCTGTGCTGCCCGCTTCATCCAGCTCACCGGCTCAGGCCGCAACGGCCTGCCCAAATATCTGTCGCCGGTCGGCGGCGCTTCGGCCGGCTTCGTGCCGTTGCAAAAAACAGTGACCGCGATCCTCGCCGCCATCCGCCATAAGGCCAACCCAGTGATGCTCGACTTCCTGCCGGTCTCCGAAGGCGTCGAGGACCATGCGACGCAAGCACCGCTGGCCGTTTCGAAATGCGCCGAGATGATCGTGCTGTGGCAGCGGCTGATCGCCTTCGAGCTGATGGCCGCCGCACAGGCCGCAGACCTGCGCGACGGGCTGACGTTGGCGCCAGCGACCGCCACAATTCATGCGGCGGTGCGCGCGCTCGTCCTGCCGCTCCAGGAGGACAGGCCACAGGGCATCGATGCCGAGGCGATTTACGCAGCGCTCGCTAGCGGATCGTGGCAGGCGTAGCGCCGAACGACCACTCGTCAAAAGACGATTGTCTTGTGGCCGTTGAGCATGACGCGAGCCTCGAGATGCAGTTTGACGGCACGCGCCAGCACGCGGCTTTCGATGTCGCGGCCGACGGCCACGAAATCCTCCGCGCTCATCGCATGGGTGACGCGTTCGGTCTCCTGTTCGATGATCGGGCCTTCGTCAAGATCCGATGTCACGTAATGCGCCGTCGCGCCGATCAGCTTGACGCCACGGTCGAAGGCCTGGTGATAGGGCTTTGCGCCCTTGAAACTCGGCAGGAAGGAATGGTGGATGTTGATCGCCCGCCCGTAAAGCCGGTCCGACAGGCCCTTCGAAAAGACCTGCATGTAGCGCGCCAGGACGACAAGCTCGGAGCCCGTCTCCTGCACGAGATCCAGCAGCTTCTGCTCCTGTTCGGCCTTGTTTTCCCTGGTCGTCGGCCAATGGTGGTAGGGAACGCCTTCCATCTCGGCGAAGCGCCGGGCGTCTTCGTGGTTGGAGACGACGGCGGCGACCTCGGCATTCAGCCAGCCGACCCTGATCTGGTAAAGCAGATGGAGAAGCGCATGGTCGAATTTCGAAACCATGACGATGATCTTCGGGCGGCGCGCCTGATCGACCAGAGCGGTCTTCATCCCAAACCGGTCGACGGACGATTTCAGGGCTCGCTCCAGATCGTCCTTCGTCGAACCAGCCGGGCTGGTGAACGCGATCCGCATGAAAAAGCGATTGCTCTGCCGGTCCCAAAACTGGCTGCTTTCGGCGATGTTGGCGCCGTTCGCGGCAAGCTCCGTGGTGACCGCAGCGACGACCCCCGGCCGGTCCTCACACGATAGATTGAGAATATGAACCGGCTTCACATCGCCGGTTGCAGCATTGCTGTCAGGTTTCACGCGCCGTCGACCCTTTTCATGAACAGACCGAGTTGGTCCGGGTCCATATGCACCACATGCTTATCTTCCGGATAGGCCAGGCTGTTCACGTCGGCGACATATTCGGAAAAAGCAGCGATGCGTTCGGCCTGCAGACGATCGTATTCGGCGGCGAAATTGCGATAAACCTTGGAATGGCGAGGCATATGGCCGCGGTTCTGGCCAAGGATGTCGTCGGCGAATAGATATTGCGCGTCGCAGCCGGTGCCCGCCCCCATCGACAGCATGATCAGCGAAGTGCGTTCCGAGATTGCCTTGGCCACCTCGACCGGCACCACTTCGATCTCGGCGCCGACAGCACCTGCGGCCTCGTACTGCTTGACCGCCTCGAAGATCTGCATGGCGCTGTCGGCAGTCTTTCCGACGGCCTTGAAGCCACCGGTCCAGGTCGCGCGGGATGGAATGAGTCCGACATGGCCGATCACCGGTATATTGTCATCGGCCATCCGTTTGACCGTGGCGAAGCCGGCGCTGCAATAGACCGCGTCGGCACTCGCCTTGTAGAGCCGGAACGCCCAGCGCACGAAATCGTCGGCAGTGCCAATCTCGTAGAAATTGTCTCCCGGCATGGTGAACAGGCTGGGTGCTGCATCGCGATATTGCGGGTTGAGCACCAGCTCCGGCGGCACCGAGACGATGTCGATTCCGGCTCTTTCGGCGGCCTCTGCCTCGTCCATGGTCAGCACGCGCAGCATGGTCAGTTGCCGCTTGCCCTTCATGGCGCGCAGATCGGCGATCGTCGGTCTTTTGCGGCTCATCGATTTCGGTCCCTTTGTTGCGTGTATGGAAGGCCGGTCAGCCTTCAATTTACATGATCTTTCCCGAACCGAAGGTCAGCGCAGCAAAAACCGGTTCCCACTTTTCGGGATCATGCCCTAGATCTGGATCATCACCTTACCGGCCTCGACTTTGACCGGGTAGGTCACGAGATTGACGCAGACGGGAGCCCCTTTGGCCTGGCCAGTCTTGTAGTTGAAGCGGCCATTGTGCTTGGGGCATTCGATGATGTCGTCCATGACCAGCCCGTCGGCCAGATGGGCCTTCTCATGCGTGCAAAATCCGTCGGTGGCGAAGAATTCGTCGTCAGGGGAACGGTAGATCGCGAAGGTGCGGCCACTATGGTCGAAGCGGATGACATCCTCTTCTTCGACATCGTCAACGGCGCACGCTTCGACCCAATCGGCCATTTCTATTTCTCCTGAAATTTCTGCATTGCAGCAGTGCGCGATGCCTATTCCGCCGCCGCCGACATATTCACTTCGTGGAACTCGCCACGATAGGGCCGCGCCGTCGGCGGCAGTTCGCGTTTGAGGAAATAGTCCTCATATTTAAGCTGCCTGAGCAGGACCGGCCAGACTTCGCGATAGGCATGCCAGATAGACGGGTTCGGCTCCGGCAAATCGTGCTTGATCAATTCATGCAGCCTGGGCAACGCGTGATAGGGCACCATCGGAAACATGTGATGTTCCACGTGGTAGTTCATGTTCCAGTAGATGAAGCGGCTGATCGGATTCATGTATACGGTGCGGGTGTTGAGCCGGTGGTCGATCACATTGTCGGCCAGGCCGATGTGCTGCAGCAGGCCAGTCAGCACCATGTGCCAGGTGCCGTAGAGGCGCGGCACCCCGATGAGCACCAGCGGTATCCAGGACTGCATGAAAACCGCGAGCGCGATCGTGGCGATGTAGATCGCGACATGCCAGCGCGCGGCGATGACGGCCCTGTGCTGTTCCATCTCGGGAACGTAGCTTTTCTCGTCGGGCGTCAGCTTGCCGAATGCTTGGCGCACCAGCGCCGGGAGCGAATAGCGAAAATCAAGGATGCCGGTGAAAGCGAGCGCTGCGCGCAAAAGATCCGGCGGGCGCATCACGGCGATCTCGGCATCGCGGCCGACGATGATGGTGTCGGTGTGATGGCGGGCATGGCTCCAGCGCCAGGTCACCGGATTGCGCATCAGCATGAAGCTGGCGATCTGGTAGACCACGTCGTTCATCCAGCGCGTGCGGAAGGCGGTGCCATGGCCGCATTCGTGCCAGCGCGAGTCGCTGGAGGAGCCGTAGAGCACGCCATAGACGAAGAAGAACGGCACGCACCACCAGGTGCCCCAGAAGTAAACCCCACCGGCAGCGGAACCCAGGATCGCGACGATCCAGATGATCGTATCGCGGATCGCCGGGCCGTCGGAGCGCTGCATCAATTCCTTCATCACCTTGCGGGGGACGTCGGTGTGGTACCATTCGGCCGAGGCCAATCCGGTTTCGATTGCCCTGCGTGTGCTCTCGCCGACCAGGCTGTAGTCGCGCTTCATCTTGTCAGCCATTGTGACCTCCAAATCCCGTGGGCCGCGAGCCCTCCCCGCTCCGGCCGGATCCAAGCTCCCAACTGGTGCCTCGCATCGACCTCATCACGACCTGCCTCCGAGAACCGGAAAATTGCCTGACGGCGTCGGATAATCCTGCTGCGGCTGCGTAGCGATGTCAGCGATCCGGCTTTCAGCGGCAGCGATATCGCCGGCGCCGTCGAGAACCCGCAACACCGCATTGTAGGAGCGGCTTTCGCCATGCTCCAGCCAGATCATCTCGCCGCGTTCGCGCGCGGCCAGATTGCCTAGCACGTGATGCGTCGACGGCTCGATGCCCAGCGCATAGTGTCCGGCCTGGAAATTCTGCCACTCATAGGCACAAGGCAACTGGTCCTTGCGAGTGACGACTTCGAGACCAAGGCCAAGACGGTCGTTGACCACCGCCACCGGCACCTCGCCCTGGGCGTCGGCGCCGAGTTCGTGCTGCCAGACCTGCTCCCTGAAACCCAGTTGCGGCGCCGGCACGGTGCGGTAACCAACCTTCTGCGCCTCGTAGCGCTCGCCGGCATGTCCGGCCCATACCACATCGCGGATCGGCGCCAGATAGCGCGAGCCCTCGTCGAGTACCGGGTGGCTGACATTGATGTGGTAGAAATACATATGCGGCGTGCAGTTGAAGCCGTGATTGACGACCCGATCCGAAAGCCGGATCTCGTTGCCGCCGACATCGGCCTCGATCCGCCGCAACAGATGCAGATCCTCGCCGAACACCGTCGACTGCTGGACGATCGCCTCGGCCCACAGCACGCAGCGGTCGCCGTCCCACGCCTCGCCGTGGCCGGTCAGCCGCGCCGGGATGGTGCTGACGCGGCCATGCAGCGAATGGCGCACCGTCTTCTTCGCCGGATAATTGTAGCTGTCGGCCGGCACTTCATCCATGAACAGGATATGGTCGAGGCCACAGGTCAGCAGCAGTCCGGAAAATGACCGCGCCCAGGCCAGCCCCTCCTCGCCTTCATACTCGTGCAGGCCGGGATGGCGGAAGCCACTCGGCGAATGCCAGCCGATCGCCTGCCCCTTGAAGTCGCAGTCGGCAATATCGAGTGCCCGGTCGACGAGCGCGGTGAAGCGCAGGCCTGAGCCGGTGCGGAATTCGAGCATGCGGATGCCGCGCTCGACGCCGTCGCCAAGCGTCATCAGCCGCACGCCGGCGAATTGCGACAGCATGCCGGAGCGCTCCGAGACCTGCCGGCGCGAAAGCGTCTTGCCGTAAAGCTCTACCATGTGACGGCCAGTTCCTTCACTTCGCTCTCGTCTCCTTGAGCAGGGCCGACATGTCGGCGCCGGTGATGATGCTTTCCACCGTCAGCAGATCGGTATCGGCGACCGTCTGCTCGGCGACGATCTCGCCGCGGCGCATGACGATGATGCGGTCGGCGACCTGGAAGACATGGTGGATGTTGTGGGTGATCAAAAGCACCGAATGACCGGCCGCGCGCACCTCCTTGACGAAGCGCAGCACGCCATGTGTTTCCTCAACGCCGAGATTGTTTGTCGGCTCGTCGAGGATGATGACCTTGGCGGCAAACTGCATGGCCCGCGAAATGGCGATCGACTGGCGCTCGCCACCCGAAAGCGTGCTGACCAGCGCATCGGCGTCGAGCTTTTTCGAGATGCCGACGCGCTTCAAAAGCGCCGATGCGGCGTCGCGCAATTTGGCGAGGTCGAGCGGCGCGAACACGCCCAGCCATTTCAGATTGACCGGCTCGCGACCGAGAAAGAGATTACGCGCAATGCTGAGATCCGGCGCCAGCGACGTGTCCTGGTGGATGGTTTCGATACCGAGATCCATCGCATCGCGCGTCGAGCGGATCGAGACTTTCTGGCCGCGCACATAGATGTCGCCGCGGTCGACGGGAAACACGCCTGAGATCGCCTTGATCAGCGTGGATTTGCCGGCGCCGTTGTCGCCCAATAAGGCCACCACCTCGCCCTCATTGAGTGTGAAGGAGGCGCTCTTCAGGGCACGGACGCTGCCGAAGGACTTTTGCAGGTTCTGCAGCCGAAGCACTTCCATGATCAGCTCCTTGCGGCGTTCTTCTGCAGCAGAGCGTGCAGGATGAGCATGGCGAGGATGATGACGCCGACGAAGATGTTGTAAGCGAGCCCCGGCACGCCGATCAGCACAATGCCGTTGCGGATGGCGCGCAGCATCAGCGCGCCGACGATCGTGCCCAGGATGGTACCCCGCCCGCCGGTCAGCGCCGTGCCGCCGACCACCACCATGGCGATCACTTCGAGCTCGTATCCGGTGCCGGCCACCGGCGAGGCAGCCGAGATGCGGAAGGCGCTGATCATGCCGGCCAGACCTGCCAGCACCGAAGTCAGGATGAACAGCCAGATCTTGACCGCATCGGCCGGCACGCCGCGCGCCACCGCCGCGTTGCGATTGGAGCCGATGGCGCTGATCCAGTTGCCGAGCTTGGCGTAGTGCAACACGTAGATCGCCAGCAGCGACAGGCCGACGAACCACCACAGCGAGGTGTAGAACCGGAACGAGCCGATGTTGAAACTGCCGGCCAGCAGCGTCACGAAGAAGCCGGGCTGGTCCCATGATTTCAGCGGAAACCCTTGCGTGATGTAGAGCGCGGCACCCCGCACCACGAGCAGCATCGACAGCGTGACCAGGAAGGAAGAAATGCCGATCTTGGTGACGATCAGCCCATTGATCGTCCCGATCGCCACGCACAGCAATAGCCCGGCCAGAAGCGCCATGCCGATGTCAACCTGGCCGCTCTGCACCAAAAGCATGACCACGACTGGCGCCAATCCAAACACGGCCCCGACCGAAAGGTCGAACTCGCCTGCGGTCAGAAGCAGCGTCATGCCGAGCGCGATAATGCCGAGTTCGGGCAGAAACGCCATCATGTTGGAGATGTTGAGCGGCGACAGGAAATTGGCGTCGGCGATGGCGAACACAGCCAGCAGCACGACGAGGATGACGAGCGAGGAGAATTGCGGCGAGCGGATCAGGCTCGACCTGCGCTTGACGCCCGGCATTTCCTCTTCTGCGGCAATTGTCATAACGGTTTGAACCATACCTTGGAGCGACGCCCGCCGCCTGCGCGGCGGACGTCAATTTCCATCACTTGTTATAGAGTTTCAGGATCGGCTCGACGCTTGTCGCGTCGTAGAGGCTGAAGGTGTGGATGTCGTAGCCGATCGGTTCACCCGAGGCGGCAAGGCCCAGCAGCGCGACCGGCATGAAGCCCTGCGCCGACGGGAACTGCCAGGCGGCCGCGTTGACGAAGCCGGCCTTGACGGCTTCGGCGGTTTCCTTGGAATTGCCCCAGCCGACGACCGGGATCTTGCCGGCCGGCACGCCGGCGCCGTCGAACACCCGCTTGATGCTGGCCGCCACGGAATCGCCGAGCGCGATGATCGCCGGCGGATTGTTGGCCACCATATAGTCGGTCATCTTGGCGATGATGCCGGCCGGGTCCGTGCCGCAATCGACCACGTCATACTTGATGCCGAGCGGATCGAAGACGCTGGCGATACCTTCGGTCTCGAGCTGCTGGTAACTTGCGCCCGGCACCTCCACCGGCAGGAATACCTTGTCGCCCTGCTTCACCATCTTGTTGTCGACCAGGTACTTGGCCCAGATGGCGCCAGCTTCCTTGAGGTCGGCACCGACATAGGCCTGCCGCCCAGTTGCCGGATCATCGGTGTTGAAGAACACGATCGGGATGCCCGCAGCCTTGGCCGCCTTGACCTCCTCGGTCCACAGGCCGGGCTGCGCCGAGGTGGTGCCGATACCGTCGGGCTTGGCGGCCAGTGCCGAGTTGAAGGCCTCCTTCTGCGCCGCCATGTCGCCACCGCTGAAGGATATCTTGCAGGTCACCTTGAGCTGGTCACAGGCTTTGGTGGCGCCGGCATTCCAGTCGAGCCAGAATGCATCCGATGGGCCGCCATGCGACAGGAGATAGAACGTCTTCTGGCCGTCCTGTGCCTGCGAGCTGAATGCGAGGCTGGCGAGTACCGTCGCGGCCGCCGCCAGTTTCAATCCGAATTTCAACATTTCGCTTCCTCCATTGTTGGTTCCTCCCGGCCGAATGCGCCGCCGCATGGCGGCGACGCAGGACCGCTGTCAGAGGCCGTTGGCGCGGAACTTGCCGTCGAGGAATTTCTTGGCCCGCGGCACGTCGTCTTCCGAAAGATGCTCGATGATGACCGGGATGTTCGGGTGCTTTTCGGCAAGCCGCTTAAGATAGAGATCGTAGTTCAGCGAACCTAGGCCGGGCGCCGGCAGCTCGATCTCGCCGACACCGCGGAACGTGTGGCTCTCCAGCGCGTCCTCGTCGCCGATATCGGCATGCTTCTCCGACTTGTCGCCGCCAGAGCGCTTGACGTCCTTGGCGTGCGCGATCTTGATCTTGTCGGTCAGCGTGTCGAACACCTGGTTCAGGATCTGGTCCATCCTGTCGATGTTATGGGTCTCGAAATAATTGGTCGGATCCATCAGCAGGCCGAGGCCGGGATGATCGACCTGCGCGAACATCTTCACCGTCTCCTCGACCGAGCCGACGACATTGTTGACATAGGTTTCGAGCAGGAACACTGCGCCGTGGTCGTAGGCCGTCTGGGCGAGGTCAGCGATGACCTTGCGGCATTCCTCGAAACCTTCCTCGGTCTTGTTTTTGGGGTGGTGGACCCAGTCGGACTCGGTGTTGTAGGTGCCGGTTTCCGAGATCACGTAAGGCGAGCCGAAATCGCGGGCACTGCGAATGATCTCCTTGAGATAGCCGACGCGCTTCTCGCGCTCTGTCTTGTCCGGATGGATGATGTTGGTGTAGCCCGACACGCAGCACACCGGCAGATTGTGGTCGCGGAAGGTGTCGCGAACAGTCCGGGCCTTGTCCTTGGTGATCTGCCCGGCCGACAGATCGACATCCTTGAAATGCAGGTCGAGCTGCACCGTGTTGAAATCGAGCGCGCGGATCTTCTGCGCGGTTTCCTTGAGGCTGTACGGGAAATAGCCCGTGAAAATACCTGCCTGCATCATGATGTGAAATCCTCCCTGTAAGTGATTCAGTTGATTGAGTTTGTCGAGATTTCGGAAAGCTTGACCGTGCGGCCCTCGTCGATCGAGCGGTAGCCGGCTTCGATCAGCGCCATGGTCTTGACGTTGTCGGCGACGGAGAGTGCAGGCGGCTCACCCGTCTTCACCGCGTGCTGGAGCTGCTCCATCACGCCGATGAAGGCGTGCGGGAACCACATCGTTTCCCAGCTGGGTGTCACCCATTCGCCGCCGGTGGTCTCGGTCGAGGCATAGGTCAGCGTCGAGGCAGCGCCCGTCGGCCAGCCGATCGTGCCCTTGGCGACGCCCTTGGTGCCATCGACGCGCCAGTTGATGTGCTGGTCGTCCTTGTAACCGTCCTGGCGCGGGCCGGACCAAACATCCTCCAGCGACACGGCGAGCACGCCGGAGGGAAACCGCAGCGTCGACACGGTGATGCCGTCGGAATGGTCGAAGCGGGTGCGCGGGTCCTTGCGGGTCAGCGTGGTGATCTCCTGGGGATCACCGAACAGGAAGCGCAGCACGTCGAGGTGGTGGACGCTCATATTGGCGAGCGTCAGCCGGTCGTAGTCCTCGAGGAAGCTCTGCCAGTGCGGGATCGCGTGCATGTCGATCTGCGCGAAGACGATGTCGCCGAGCGCGCCGCTGTCCATGATCTGCTTCAGCACGCGCATCGACTGGTCGTAGCGCATGTTCTGGTTGACCGAGAGGACCTTGCCGGCCTTGGCCGCCTCGTCGCGCAGCTCGATTGCATCCTTGAGTGACAACGCCAGCGGCTTCTGCGCCAGGATCGCCTTGATGTGCTTTTGCTTCAGCGCATGACGGATCAGCGCCGGCTGCTGGTCCGGCGGAAAGGCAAGGTCGATGATCTCGACATTTTCGTCCTCGATCAACTGTTCCGGCGTGTCGTGGACGGTCGGGATCTCCCAGCGCCTGGCGACCTTCTCGGCGCTGGCTTTGGTCCGCGAGGCAATCGCTACCACCGGAAAGCCGGCTTCCTTGTAAGCGGCAAGATGGCATTCGGCCATGATCATACCGGCGCCGACGCAGCCGATTTTGTACTCCCTGGTGCGGACCTTCACGTCCGGCTCGAAGTCGTTGCCCGCTATTTCTTCGCTTGCCACATGTTCCTCCCGAAGCTCGTTTCTTAAAACCGCTGTCATCGTGCCAGCGCTCCGCCGCTTTGGCCGAAATAATGCACTCTGGCCGGCTCACAGGATATCGCCACCATCGCGTCCGGTTTGATATCAGGCTGGCCGCGCAACAACGCCCTCAGCCGCGCCTGCCCGGCAGCGAGCGTCATCACGGTATAGCCGCCAAGCGGCTCGACCTCGAACACTCGTGCCGGGCGGCCCGCGCGCCCAACCGACATTCCCTCATGCGATATTTCCCCATCCAGCCAGGGCTGGACCTTGATATCTTCCGGCCTGAGCCCGATCTCGACGGCATCGGCCGGAGCAGCCTTGTCGGCGATACGGATCGCGCCTTCGGCCGCCTCGACGCCGCCCTCGCTGCGCACCGACTTCAAGATATTCATCATCGGCGAACCGAGCAGCCGCGCCACATAGGTGCTGGCCGGGCGATCATAGATCTCGGCCGGCGCGCCGATCTGCCTGATCTTGCCATTCTCCAGGATGGCAATGCGGTCGGCGACCGACATCGCCTCTTCCTGGTCGTGCGTAACATAGATCAGCGTCTTGCCGAGCTCGCGCTGGATGCGCTTCAGCTCGACGCGCGTCTCTTCGCGCAGCCTGGCATCGAGTGCCGAGATCGGGTCATCCATGAGATAGGCGGCGGGATCGCGCACCAGCGCACGGGCGATCGCCACGCGCTGCCGCTCGCCGCCCGAAAGCTGCGCCGGCGGCTTGTGCAGGATGTGGCCGATATGCAGCTTGGCCGCGGCGTCGGCGACACGCTTTTCGATATCGGCCTCGGCGACCCGGCGTTCGACCAGGGGAAAACGGACATTGTCGCGCGCGGTCATATGCGGAAACAGCGCCAGGTTCTGGAACACCATGGCGACATTGCGCTCGGCCGGCGACACGGTGTTGACCGGCCTGCCACCGATCAGGATTTCGCCCGAGTCAGGCGTTTCCAGTCCGAGCACCAGACGCAGCACCGTCGACTTACCCGACAGCGGCGGGCCGAAGAAGCAGAAGAACTCATTGTCGTTGACCGTGAACGAGGCGTCGTCGACGGCGAGCGTGTTGCCGTAGCGTTTCGTCACATTGCGGAAGACGATATCAGCCATGGTCTCAGCCCGCTTTCATCGCCAGGCCGGTCGCGGCGTCGAAGACGCGCACCGACTGCGCGGCCGGCGCTACAACTGCCGTTTGTCCGATCGCCAGCCCGACATCATTGTCGAACACCCCCTTCACCGCGCTCTCGCCCTGGCCGAGATGCACGATGGTGCGCGCGCCGATACGCTCGACGAAAGTCACCGGCAAGGAGAGACCTTGGCCGCCTTCAACCAGCGTCGCCTGTTCCGGTCGGAAGCCGTAAAGCACATCGCCTTGCGCGCGCCGCACCGCGGCAGCGACTTCGTCCGGCAGCGGCGGCGTCGCGCCAAGCGGCCCGAGATCGACGACCAGGCCCCGGTCGCTTTCCGCTGGCCTGCCCTTAAGCAGGTTCATGCCCGGCGCACCGATGAAGCGGGCGACGAAGACATTCGCCGGATTGTTGTAGACCTCGAGCGGTGTGCCGACCTGCTGCAGCACGCCATGGTCCATCACCGCGATGCGGTCGGCCATGGTCATCGCCTCGAGCTGGTCGTGGGTGACATAGACCATAGTCTGCCGGAACTGACGCTGCAATTGCTTCAGTTCGGTCCGCATCACCGCGCGGAAGGCTGCGTCGACATTCGACAGCGGCTCATCAAGCAGAAAGATCGCTGGCTCCATGATCGCCGAACGGCCGATCGCCACGCGCTGCAATATGTTGACCGACAGTCGGTCGGCCTTGCGGTCGAGCAGCGGCGTCAGTTGCAGCATCTCGGCAATGGCGCCGACGCGGCGGTCGATCTCAGCTTTCGCAGCGCCCCGCATCTTCGGCCCGTAGGCGAGGTTCTGGCGCACCGTCATATGGGTGAAGATCGCGTAGTTCTGGAAGACGAAGCCGACGCCGCGCCGCCCCATCGGCACGCCGGCCATGTCGCGCTCACCGAACAGGATTTTGCCGCTGGTCGGCTCTTCCATGCCGGCGATCATGTTCATCGTTGTCGACTTGCCGCAGCCCGACGGTCCGAGCAGCGCCATGAACTCGCCATCGGCGATGGCGAGGTCCATTGTCTTAAGAGCGGTAAAGTCGCCGAACTTCTTGACCAGGTTCTGCAGATGGATCGCGCTCATGCCGGCACCTCGCGCGCTCGGGCCATGCGCTTCATGGCAAAGACCGCGGCGATGGACAGCACGATCAGGATGGCCAGCGCGATCGCCGCGACATAACCCCAGATCAGGTCCTGGGTGGTAAGCTTGTAGATGTAGACGGAGATCGTCTCGGTGGCGACGCCGGGGCCGCCACCGGTCATGATGTAGAGCGTGTCGAATATCTTGAAGTTCTCGATCACACGGATCGCTAGCGCGATGATGATGATCGTCTTCATCTTCGGCAGCACGATGGTGACAAAGCGCTGCCAGGAATTGGCGCCAAGCAGCGTCGCCGCCTTGATCTGGTCCTCGGGCACGCCGACCAGGCCGGCAAGCAGGATGAGGAACATCAGCGGCGTCCACTGCCAGATATCGGCGACCATGACGGCGATGAGCGCTAGCGTCGGGTCCGAAAGCCAGGCGATGGTGACGGGGAAGCCCGATATCGACGACAGGATGTCGTTGACCGGTCCACCCGACTGGAACAGCATGAAGAACATGTAGCCGGCGACAGCAGGCACCACCATCATCGGCATCAGCAGGATCGAGTAGAATATCCGCTTGCCCGGAAACTCGTCGGCAAACAGCGTCGCCAGCGCCAGTCCGAGCAGAAACTCGACGGGCACGCAGACAATCATGACGATGGCCGTGCGCTTCAGCGCGCTCCAGAAGCGCGCGTCGACGGCAAGGTCGGTGTAATTGGCGAAATTGTTCCACATCGACCAGGCATTCCACCAACCGGTGCCCGAAAGCGGCGACCAGTCGGTCAGGCTGATGTAGAGCTGCATGAGCAGCGGGAAGACGGCGATGAACAGCACCAGGATCTGCGCCGGCAGCGTCAGCCGGAAGCCGAGCTTTGCGCCTTCGTCCCGCAAGGTCGGCTTTGCCTGGACGGCCTCCATCACGTCCTCCGAAATCGTCGCAGTCACCGTGCTCATTGCTTGAGCGCCCCGAAGGTCAGCCCGCGCACCAGATGGCGCTGGATGGCGATGCCCATGATCACAGGCGGCACCGCCGCGATCAGGCCGAGCGCCGCCTTGGCGCCGTAGAGCTGTCCGGTCATCGAGGAGGACAAGGACGCCATATAGACCGGGATCGTCACCCATTCTCGCGTCGTCAAAAGCAGCGCGATCAGATAGTCCGACCAGTTGAGGATGAAGACGAAGAGCGCGGCGCTGGCCAGCGGCGCACGCATCATTGGCAGCGTTATGCGGGTGAAGACGCGCAGCCGCGAGCAGCCCTCGACCAGCGCCGCTTCCTCGATCTCGCGCGGCATGTCGTCGAAGAAGGTCTTCATCAGCCAGAAGGCGAAAGGCAGTGTGACGATCCCATAGATCAGCGACAATCCCCACCAGCTGTCGGTGAAGTTGAGGAAGGCCCACATGATCATGACAGGCGTCATCACCGCCATCGGCGGAAACAGGCGCAACTGGATTAGCGCTAGCGGCAGGTTCTGGCCCGAGCCGAAGCGCGACAGTCCGTAGGCGGCTGCCGTGCCGGCCGACATGGCGATTGCCGTGCCGAACGTCGCAGACAGCAGCGACGACAGGATCGGTTTCAGCGCGGTGCGGTCGAGCGCGACGATCAGATTGTTGGTCGATTCACCGAAGACGAAGCGGAAATTGCTGAGCGTCGGGTTCTTCGGCCACCAGGTCAGATCGGCGCCGGTCGCCGACCATTCGGCGATCGGCTTGAAGGCCATCGACACCATCCACAGGATCGGCACCAGCGTCACCGCTATTGCCGCAAGGATCGCGGTATAGCGGAATATCTCGAAGGGAACTGAACGCTTCATCTTGCAGCTTTGCTGGAGTCATCGTTTGCGGAGGGGAAGAGCAATCACTCCTCCCCTCCCATTGGATCCTGGGAGGAGGATCAGCTGACCGGATCGAGAACGGTGGGCCACGCCTCCTTGTTGGTCTTGATGGCTTCGAGAAGCTTTTCCTCGCCGGTGCGCCGCGCGATCTTCTTCCACTCGGCTTCGGTGTCGGCCATCGCCTGCTCGGCGGTCTTGGCCTTGGTCAGCGCTGCGACGAGGTTCTCGTCCAGCGCATTGTGGAACGCGGTGGCGCCGGGATAGTTGATGCTCGGCACGGTGCGGGCGACCGTCTCGCGCACCACATCCATGTGGTAGGCGTGATAGGTCTGGCGGACCAGCGGATCGGAAAA
Source organism: Mesorhizobium robiniae (assembly GCF_040545535.1). Taxonomy (NCBI): domain Bacteria; kingdom Pseudomonadati; phylum Pseudomonadota; class Alphaproteobacteria; order Hyphomicrobiales; family Phyllobacteriaceae; genus Mesorhizobium; species Mesorhizobium robiniae. Next base: position 711,444 of record NZ_JBEPMC010000001.1, on the reverse strand, counting down.
ATCCGACAGCCGGAACGGGTCGAAATAGCCGCCCGGATTGGCCGTCATCCAGGCATAGATGCGGCTCGATCCCAGCCATTGCAGGAAGAGGTAGCAGGCCTCGGGATGCTTGGCCTGCGAGGACACCGACGCCGAAAGATTGAGCCACAGTACCGAGCGACTGATCAGCTTGCCGTCGATCTCGCGGCCGGGCGGCAGCATCGAGCCGATCTTGCCGGTGACAGCTGAATCCTTGTTGCCGGCATTGTCGAGGAATTTCGGCAGGTTGGAGAAGGCGCAGGTCATGGCGGCGCCGCCCTTTGCGAAATTGCCATACTGCTCCGGCCAGCCCCATGAGATCGCATCCGGCGAATGATGGACCAGCGATGCGATGTACTCGTTGGTCGCAGCAATGCCTTGCTCGGAATTGATCAGTGGCTTGCCGGTATCGTCGAACAGGAACTGATTGGGCGATGCCATTGAGACATAACGCTGATACCAGTTGGTGTAGCCCCAGCCCTGGTTGCGCAGATCGGTCGAGCCGAACAGGCCCTTATCCGGGCGCTGGAAGAAGGCCGCGATCTCGTCATGCTGCTTCCAGGTCTTCGGCGGCGCCAGTTCGTAGCCATGCTTGTCCGAGAAGGCCTTCTTCTCTGCCGCGTCGCCGAACAGATCGGTGCGGTAGACCCAGGTCTGGAAATCGCCGTCCAGCGACACGCCATAGGTCGAGCCGCGATACTGATTGAGCAGCGACACGCCCTTGGCGCCGTTGACATAGCCGCGCTCGGGATCGTCCCATTCGGGCTTATGCTGGGCGACGAAGTCGTCGAGCTTCAGGATGCCGCCGGTCTCAGCGAGATCGCCGAGGCGGTTCCACTCGACAGCGTAGATGTCGTAGGCCCCACCCTTGGTGGAGATGTCCTGCATCGTCTTGGTGAATTCCTGGCCGTTCGGCACACCGACGATTTCGAGCGGGATGCCGGTTTCCTTTTCCCACAGATCCTTGATCGACGGCGCGCCGGCCGGAAACGGCTGCGTCAGCTGGCCGATCGAGCCGTCGGACAGGCCGAGCACGATCTTGGCCGGCGCCTTGCCGGCACCCCTCATCGCCTTGGCCGCCTCGATGGCGCGGCCTTCCGGCGTATCGGAACCATATTGATAGCGCTCCGAGCCATCGAAGCCCGTCGGCCCGCCGATCATGCCCGGCGCCAGCGCATCGGCCGCATAGGCGCGGCCTGGACGGATAAATTGCGGGGCTATACCTGCCGCGGCCACGAGCACGGCCGCCTTTCCACCGGACGCCAGCAAACGGCGCCGCGATATGCGGATCAAATTTGACATTGGAAGTCCTCCCTCAGGGCCCTGTTCCTCCACGACCCTTATGATGGATATTGACGGCAGTATGCGAAGGCTGTCAACATCATAGATACTCAAAACACATCACAAGATCGCAAATGAGGGAGAAAATGCAGTCCACCGAGGTCATCCCATCGCGCCCGCTGCTTGAATTTGAGGGAAACACGCACCGCGCCGGCCCCTTCCCAGCCCGGCTCGACGATTTGGTGTAGCGCGCCGGCTTGCGCATCGGCTAAGGCCGGATACATCATTTCCCATCAGAATCGCGGATGGTGATGAAGCCGTCTTCCGATCCGTGCCATGCGCGATTTTGATGCGCCCGTAGCGCACTAGCAATGAGGTGATCGACTGTGCGGTCTACCCTGACAGACATAGCCCGCGAAGCTGGCGTTTCCGCCGCCACCGTCGACCGTGTGCTGAACAACCGCCCCGGCGTTCGGGCGCGCACGCGCGAAATCGTGATGGAGATGGCGCAGCGGCTTGGCTATATCGCCGAGAATTCGAACAGCCCGACCCAGCGCCCCACCTTGCCCGGCGCTGTCATACGGCTCGACTTTGCCCTGCCCGCCGGTACCAACTCCTTCATCAAGATGCTGCACCGGCATATCGAGGCGCAGGCGCAGGGGCGACCCGATCTCGACGTCCGCGTCGCCACGATCGAAGGCTTCAATCCGGACCGGCTCTCCCGGCTGCTGCATGATCTGCACGGCCAGACGCAAGGCGTCGGCGTCATCGCGCTCGACCATCCCACCGTCCGCGAGGCGATCCGCTCGCTGTCGACCAGCGGCGTCAAGGTCGTCACCATCGCGTCCGACATCCTGCATGTGCCGAGGGTTGCTTATATCGGCATCGACAACCGCGCTGCCGGCCGGTTGGCCGGCTATCTGCTCAATCGCTTCATGGGCACCGACCGTCCGGGCAAGGTCGCGCTGTTCGCCGGCTCGCTGTCCTATCGCGGCCATGAGGAGCGCGAGATGGGCTTCCGCCATATATTGACGGAGGAATCGCCCAATCTCGAGATCGTCGAGATGCGCGAGATGCTCGATGACCGGGAAAAGGCCTATTCGGAAGCGTCCGCCCTGCTGGACCGGCACCCGGACCTGGCCGCGATCTACAATGTCGGCGCCGGCAACACCGGCATCGCCAGGGCGCTGAAGGAGCGCGGGCGGGCGCTGTCGACCGTCTTTCTCGGCCACGAGGTGACGGAAGGCACCAAGGAGCTGCTGCTCGACGGCACGCTCGACGCGGTCATCGACCAAAACCCGCGCGTCGAAGCCCGCGAAGCGCTCAACACCCTGACCCATGCCGTCAGGGGCTTGCCCTACGAACTGCACCAGCCGAGGCTGCAGGTGATCTTCAGGGAAAACATCCCGGAGATCTGAATGGAAACTCTGGGATGGGAGAGCAACGCCGGACTGGCGCTGCCCCTCAATGTTGCCGTGCCTATTGGACAGCAGCGACTTCCGTATAGGCGCCGTCGACAAAGCTCTTGTCGACCCATTTGTCATAGTCGATCGAGCCTTTCAGCAACCCGGCGCCGGCCATGAACTTTTCCTCGCCCTTGAGTGCGGCGATCGCATCATCGGTAAGTTTGGGATCCTGGTAGAACAGGCCCTGGCTATAAGTCTTGCGGACGGATTTCTCCGACGATTTGGTCGCCTCGACAAAGGTCTTGATCGTCTCGTCGGAATGGGCGTCGGCCCAGCGCGCAATCTCGATATCGACCTTCAGCAGCCGCCTGACCAGGTCAGGATATTTCGCCGCGAAAGCGCCATTGACCGAGATGACATTCGGCACGTTCCATTCCGGATGGATGCTGGTGTCGTAGAGCACACGGGCCTCGCCGGTGTCGACCAGCTTGGCCGCCGTCGAGTCGGTCTCGACGATCGCATCGATGTCGCCGCGCAGCAGTGCCGGCCCTGACGCCTCGAAAGGAAGGTTCAGCCCTTCGACATCGCTGGTCGTCAGGCCGACGCTGTTCAGCGCCTTGCTGAAATTCGAATGGCGCACCGTGCCGGTAAGATAGGCCACCTTCTTTCCCCTCAGATCCTGTAGCGTCTTTAGCGGCGAGTCGGCCTTGACGATGATGGAGGAGCCACCTGCCTTCACATAGCTCGATACGCCGATCAGCTTGACGTCGGCGCCGGAGGCGGCGACGCGCAGCGCTGGATTGTTGCCGGTATAGGTGACCTCGATCGCTCCGGTCGCCAGCGCTGTCGTCGCCTCGGAACCGCCATTGAAGGTCACCAATTCGACCTTGATGCCGTCCTTGGCGAATTCCTTCTCCCACCAGCCATCCTGCTGGGCGAGGATGAATTTGAGATGGCCCGGCGCGGTGCTGCCGATGCGGATGACCTCGGGGTTGTCCCGCGCAAAAGCGGGGACGCCACCGAGCCCCACGATCACGGCGATGGCGCCTTGCAAGAGCAATCTGCGAACTGCATCGAACGGTATCCTGGACATCTGAAATTCCTTCCTGATTGGACGAATGGCCTGATTGGACGAACGGCCTGATTGGGATGGATAGCTGGCTTAAATGAGTGAGGTCTCGGACTGGCCCTTCCAGGCGGTTGCCCAGCGCTCGAACCAGACGAGCAGGTAGTTGACGACAAGGCCGATGACGGTGAGCGTCAGGATGCCGGCATACATGTCGGCCGTTTCCATCATCAGTTGCGAGTTCTGGATGAGGAAGCCGAGGCCGGATTTGGCGGCCAACATCTCGGCGCCGATCACCGCAAACAGCGAAGATTTTACGCCGAGCCGCGCGCCGGCGACGATCGAGGGAATGCTGGCCGGCAAGATGATCTTCCGGAACAGGTCGAAGTCGGACGTGCCCATCGAGCGTGCCGCCTTGATCAGCAGCGGATCGACCGACTTGACGCCGCTGATCGTGTTGACCAGCAGGAAAAACACCGAGGAGTAGAAGGTGATCGCCACCTTCGATTCCTCGCCGATACCGAGCAGAAGGATGAACACCGGCAGCAGCGCGAACTGCGAAGTGTTGCGCAGCGTCTGCACCAGCAGATCTGAGACCTTCTCGAACAGCGAATAGCGCCCCATCAGCAGGCCGAGCGGGATGGCAACGACCACGCCCAGCGCGAAACCAGTGGCCGCGCGTTGCAGGCTGATACCGATATGCTCGACCAGCACGCCCGAGGCGAGCAGATCCCACCACGCGACCAGCACCTCACTCAGCGGCGGGAAGAAGATGCGGTTCAGCCAGCCGAGCCGTGGCGCGATCTCCCAGGTGAGGAAGAATAGCCCGAGCAGCGGCAGGCCGTAGATGAAGGTGCCGAAGCCGGCTCCTCTCCTACGCCTGGCAGCCGGGCTGCGGGCCTTGATTGCCGGGACCCTGGCGGCGGCCACCGCTTCACCGGCTCCAGCAAACGATTGAAAGCCGCCGGCGGGGCCAAACTTTTCGGTCAGATAGGCCATGCCAAATCTCCTCAGTGGCTGAACGCTGGCGACAGCGTCCAATCCTTCTGTGCCTTGTTGACCTCGTCGCGCAGCACGTCCCAGACACGGGCGCGGTGATTGTTGAAGGCTGCACTGGCGCGGATGTCGCCGTCGCGCGGCCGCGGCAGGTCGATGTCGATGATCTCCTTGACCGTGCCCGGACGCGCGGTCATCACCACCACCCGGTCGGCCAGGAAGATCGCCTCATCGATCGAATGGGTAACGAAGATCACCGTGGTCTTGATCTTGCCCCAGATCCTGAGCAGCTCGCCTTGCAGGATCTCGCGGGTCTGCTGGTCGAGCGCGGCGAACGGTTCGTCCATCAGCAGCACTTCCGGGTTGCTGGCCAGTGCGCGCGCGATCGCCACACGCTGCTGCATGCCGCCGGAAAGCTGGTTGGGAAAGCGGTCCTCGAAACCGGCGAGGCCGAACAGCGCCAGAAGATGGCGGGCCGTGGCGGTGCGCTCGGATTTGGCGACGCCGCGCACCTCCAGCGCATATTCGATGTTGGCCAGCGCCGTGCGCCAGGGAAACAGCGCATATTGCTGGAACACGTAGCCGGTCTTCGGGTCCGGCCTGGTGATCCGCCTGCCATCGAGCTGGACGCCGCCGCTGGTCGCCTGCGTCAGCCCGCCGATGATATCGAGCAGCACCGACTTGCCCGACCCGCTCGGCCCGACCAGCGTGATGAACTCGCCCTTGCGGATGGCGAGATCGACGCCGTCGAGCACGGTGACGCGGTCGGTCGCCTCGCCGTCGACGGTGACGAATTGTCCCGGCTTGAGTTGGAAGGTTTTTTTGATGTCGCTGACGACAATACGGTCCATGCCTGCCTCCGGTCGCTCTATTGCGCCACGCGGATGCGGTGCGTCGGGTCGAATTGCGAGCCGCCCGCCTTGCCGCGCTTCCAGCCGAGTGCGCTTGCATAGCTGCCAAACAAATGACGTGCCTCGACTTCCGCCTCGCTGATGCCGGTCGGCCCTTCGGCGACCTCGGCCACATAGAGCGCATCGGTCGGGCAATAGATCTCGCAAAGGAAGCAGGTCTGGCAGTCTTCCTGACGCGCGATTATTGGCGCGCCATCCTTGGTCGCGTCGAAGACGTTGGCCGGGCAGACCTTGACGCAGATGTCGCATTCGACGCAGCGCGTGGCCGAGACGATCTCGATCATGACGCCAGCTCCGCCAGCCGATCGGGCGCCCCGGCGATGCGGAAATCATCGACGCCGGTGATGAGCAGCCGGTGTGCGAAGGCCGGGTTCTTGCCCGGAAGATCGGTGCGACGATGCATGCCGCGGCTCTCGCTGCGCTGAAGCGCAGCCGCCACCGACCAGCGCCCGGCAGCAGCAATCGACGCCGCCTCGCGCGTACGGATCCGCTCCAGCCCCTCGCCTTGCAGATGGTCGCGCACATCGCACCAGACGCTCTCCAGCCGCTCGCCGCTTTTTTCCAGGCCAGCGCCGGTGCGGAAGAAGTTCTTGTCGAGCGGTGTGGCCTCATTGCGCACGGCTTCTATCACTTCACCTGCAGAAAACTCGGCGCGCGGCGAAGCCGCCGAACGCAAGCCGGCCTGGCCGAGCGGCCGGACCTCGCTGCGGAACGCCTTGCCGCCGCGGCGCCTGGCATGGGTCGAGGCGCCCTTGCCGGCCCACCAGCCGCTGGCCAGCGCCCAGGACGAATTGACAGCGCCGCCGCCCGAAACCGCGCCGGTCATGATCTCGCGGCTGGCGGCATCGCCGGCGGCATAAAGGCCAGGCACGCCGGTGGCGCAGTCGTCAGAGACGATGTCGATGCCCCCGGTGCCGCGCACCGTGCCTTCGGCGCGCAGCGTGATGCGGAATAGCTCGGTGAAGGGGTCGATGCCGGCGCGGTCATAAGGCACGAAGCAGTTCGGCTGGCCCTGGCGCAGCCAACCTTGCAGCGCCGGCTCGGACTGGTCGAGCCGCGCATAGACCGGCCCCTCGATCAGCGCACGCGCCACTTCTTCCTCACGGTCGCCGATGCCATTGCGCAGCGGTTCACCAGTCGGACCGAGGATGGGCGAACCGTCCTCGCGGTGGAACGAGGCCCAGCGGAACGGCAGGCCCTTGTTCAGCGACGAGCCATGCGGCGCCAGCGTGTACTTGCCGGTGAATTCCATGCCCGAAAGGCTGGCGCCGGCTTCCGCCGCCATCAGGTAACCATCGCCGGTGAGACCGGTCGAGCCGAGGATGCGTTCGCGGAAAGCGCAGCCACCGGTTGCCAGCACCACCGCCTTGGCGTCGACACGCCAGTCGCGCTCGATCTGGCGGCCGACGCCGGCGGCACCCACGACCGCATCGCCGTCCGACAGAAGTTCGAGCGCCGGATGATGGTCGAGCACGGTGACGCCCGCCATCAGCACCCGGCGGCGCATGAAGCGCATGTAGTCCGGTCCGCGTAGATTGGCGATGTAGAGCCGCCCGTCATCCTCGCTCGGAAACGGATAGCCCCATTCGGAGAGTTTCAGGAGGTTGCGGTACGCCGTGTCGACGCAGCGCAGCATCCAGCGTTGGTCGGCGAGTTCGCCGGTGCGCTGCCAGCGCCGCTCAACCACCGCGTGCCGGTTGTCGCCAGGCGGCACGCACCAGGTGCCGGTGTTGGACGGCGCGGTGGCGCCGCTGGTGCCGAGATAACCCTTGTCGGCCAGCACCACGGTCGCGCCGTTCTCGGCCGCCGCGACCGCCGCCCAGGCGGCCGAAGGACCGCCGCCCAGCACCAGCACATCGGCGGTGAGGTGCAACCCTTCAGGCGCGGATCGGACGGCTGTGGCAGTCTTCGGCATGATCACTCGCGGAAGGGATTAGCGGTCAGCTAAGGCCGGCAGGTTCGGTTCACGCCGCCCTGGAGAACCACACCGGCTCGTTGCCAGCGCTCCATTTGATGTTGCAGCCGATCGAAGGCACCTGCTCAGCGGCCGGCGTTTCGCCCTTCAGCACCGTGTCGACCGCGGCGCGCAGATCGGCACCCGTCACCGGCTTGCCGTTGCCCGGCCGCGCTTCGTCGAACTGGCCGTGATAGGCGAGCCGCCGATCGGCGCCGAACAGGAAGAAATCGGGCGTGCAAGCCGCTCCATAGGCTTTCGCGGTCTGCTGTGAAGCGTCCTTGAGATAGGGGAAGCCATAGCCGAATTTTTCCGCCTCCTCGCCGATCCTGGCCAGCGTCTCCTCGGGACGCGCCTCATGGTCGTTGGCGTTGATCGCCACCACTTGCAGGCCCTTGCCGGCATAGTCGTTGGCGAACGCCGCGAGAGCCTCGCGGATCAGCACGACGAACGGGCAGCGGTTGGAGATGAAGGCAACGAGCAGCGCCGGCTTGGCGTCGAAATCGGCCAACCTGTGTAGCACGCCTTGCGCGTCCGGCAGCAGAAAATCGGCAGCCTTCGTACCAAGGTCGATAGGATTGGATTCTGTCTTCGGCATCGATGCGCTCCCTTTGTGTCTCGCAGTCCAGCCGCGAACGCCATGCCGTTCGCAGTTAGTCTATGAATTTAGTAGAATTATAGTCTGGAGATGCCGTTCGCGGTCAAGCTGGCGGGATGGAATATCGTGCCAATGTTTGGCCCGGCCCGGCAACTTTGTTCGGCCGGCAAGCATCCTGGAGAAAACGGCGCTCCGGACCGGCGTCCGACCACGACAGCCGGCGCCTCGGCATTTCGCGTCAAATGGCCGTCTCGCATAGGGGCAAAGTGGGCCTGCCGATATTGGCCTTAGTCTGCGTCCGCGACCTCTGGATACAGCGCCTGCGCCAGGTCGCGGATCGCATCGGCTGTGCGCGGGCCAAAGCCGATCATATAGGCGCCGTCCAGCACGATCAGCGACTTGTTCTCCGCCGCCGGCGTGGCGCTCAGCGCGCGTGTGCCGAACACCTGCTCGGCGGTCGGCCCGCCCTTGCCGTCGCTCATCATCAAGATGACATCGGGCGCCATTTCGATGAGCTTCTCCTCCGATGCCGGCTTGTAACCTTTCACGACAGCCATCGGATTGATGCCACCGGCATAACGGATGATCGCATCGGCCGCCGTGCCAGAGCCGGCCGCGCTCAGCCGCACGAGGCCGTGGAAGAACACCACCTTCTTGCGGCGCTCCAGCGCAATTTTCGACGCGAGATCGGTGGCCGCTTGAAAGGCGGCAAGCACCTCGGCGGAGACCACCCTGCCCTTGTCCTCGCGCCCAAGCGACGCGGCGATCAGCGTGATCTTGCGCTCGATGCCTTGCGGACTGTTGTCTTCCGGCACGAAGACGACCGGGATCGCGAGCGACCTCAGCACCTCGATGGCCTCCGGCGGCCCGCTGTCTTGCGCCGCCAGGATCAGATCCGGGCGAAGCGCGACCAGGCCTTCGACGGACAACTGGCGCCGATAGCCGACATTGGGCTTTTGCGCGACGGATGAGGGATATTTGCTGCCGCGATCGACGGCGATGATCCGTTCGCCGGCGCCCAGAGCATGCACGATCTCGGTGACGTCGGAGCCAAGTGTCAGGATTCTCGTCGCCGGTCCCGGCGCGACCGTTCGCCCCAGCGCGTCGACCACCCTCTCGGCGGCCGTCGCCTTGAAGCCGCAGGACGGCGCCAGGACGGACAACGCCAGAAAGAGCGCCATCACGATCCTGCCCGGTTGAAACCAGTGCATCCACCTGCCCGCATTGCCGACCATGCCATTCACTCCCGTCCAGGATGCTTTCGCCAATGGTGTGGTCCTATAAATTTAAAGTTGACTCATGTCATCATGTTTTAATATGTGACCCATGCCCTGACCGATCGGTCGAGGGATTTCCGTCATGCCAGCCAAGGCCGTTCAGCCATCGCCAGCAATTTTCCTTTGCTTGGGGCTGGGATCACATGAAACTGACGAACAACACGACCTTGATGGCGAGCACCGCGCTCGCCTTCGCGCTCGGCTTATGCGCTGCGCCGCAGGCCAATGCGCAGGAACAGGAAAAGAAGGCCGCAGCCAAAACCGGCCGGCTTGCGCCGGCCAACGCCGCTCAGGACCAGCCGGCGACCATGCTCGATGTCATCACCATCTCGGCAACGATGATCAAGACAGCAGTCATCGAATCGATGGCCGCCATCAGTGCCGTCGATCAGGAAGAGCTCGAGCGCATCCAGCCTGACACCGCCGCCGACATCTTTCGCACCACGCCCGGCGTAGCCGCCTCGATGAACGGCGACGATCCGGCGACCGCTATAAACATACGCGGACTGCAGCAGTATGGCCGCGTGGTGGTGACACTCGACGGCGCCCGCCAGGATTACTGGCGCGTCGGCCACGGCTCGGGCTCGTTCTATGTTGAACCGGAACTGATCAAGGAAGCCACCGTCATTCGCGGCCCGGTCTCGAACGCCTATGGCTCGGGCGGCATCGGCGGCGTCGTCTCCTTCGAAACCAAGGATGCCGGCGACTTCCTCAAGCAGGAGGAGCGCTGGGCGCTGAGCGAGAAGCTCGGCTATGAGGATAATGGCGACGGCTTCACCACCAGCACCACAGGCGCCTACCGCTTCAGCGACGACGCCGATATCATCGGCAATCTCATCTACCGCGACCGCGACAGCTACACCGACGGCAATGGCGACACGGTGCCATGGACCGGCGAGAGCATCACCAGCGGCTATATGAAGGCGACGCTGCGTCCCGCCGACGGCCACGAGCTCAAGCTCGGCGCGATCCTGCAGCGCTACAGCGACCAGATCACCGGATCGAGCGGTTCGACCTCGCCGACGCTCAGCCGTTACGACACCAACACGACCAACCAGACCTACACGGCTGCCTACACCTGGAAACCTGACGACAACGAGCTGATCGACTTCAGCGCCAATGCCTACCACAACCGCACGCGCGCCGAGCAGATACAGGTCTGGCCGACTTCCGAGATCGGCAACTTCCGCTACTATGACGTCGCCACAACGGGCTTCAACGTGAAGAACTCCTCGCGTTTCGACGCCTGGGAGATGGCAAACACGCTCACCTACGGGCTCGACTATTACTATCTGGAAGCATCATCGGAGGCCGCGCATTTCGGCGCCGGCGAACAACAGGGCTATGGCGGCTTCCTGCAATGGCAGGGCGACTATGAGAACTGGCTGCAGCTCATCGCCGCCGTGCGCTATGATGGCTACCAGCTCGACGGTGAGACAAAGACCGTGCCGCCGGAGGAAGCCTCGATGTCGGGCGACCGCTGGTCGCCGCGCCTCACCGTAGGCGTGACACCGCTCGAAGGCTTCCAACTCTACGGCACTTATTCCGAAGGCTACCGGGCACCGGGCTTGCAGGACGTCTATCGCGGCGGCGGCGCGCATGGCGGAGGCGACAGCTACGAGCCCAATTTGCTTCTCCAGCCCGAAACGGCGAAGAGCTGGGAAGCCGGCGTCAATCTGAAATACGATGATGTGCTGACCGCCGGCGACCTGTTTCGTGCCAAGGTCAATGTCTTCCACACCGATATCGAGGACTATATCGATGTCGACCTGACCGTCCTGCCGCGCACGGCGATCAATATCGGCGACGCGCGGCTGAAGGGCATCGAGGCCGAGGCCGTCTACGACTATGGCTGGGGCTTCGTGAACCTCGCCGGCGCCCTGATCGACGCCAAGGTCGTCAGCGGCGTTTACTCCGGCCAAGCGCTGAGCAACACGCCGCTCGACCGCTTCTCGGCAACACTCGGCTTCAGGATGCTCGAAGACCAGCTCACCGTCGGCGCGCAATATCTCAGCGTCGGCAAGATCACGCGCACCAACCGCACCCAGCCGAACGAGCCGACAGTCGTCGATGACGGCTTCGATCTGGTCAACGTCTTTGCCAACTGGCGCATCAACGACCACGCCAAGCTCGATTTCGCTGTCGATAACGTCTTTGACACCGCCTACACCGACCCGCAAAGCGCATGGTCGACGTCGGCGGCGACGGAACAGGGCAAGGGCCGCACTTTCAAGGTGGCGCTCACCGGCAGGATCGGAGGTTGAACGTGAGCGAAGCATCGGCAAGCGGACTGGCCTGCGAAGCGCGTCTGAACCTGCGCAACCTGCCGCTTTACATCGGCCGCATCAGCGACAGGCTGCAGAGCTTCGATGCCGCTGCCTTGCAGGACGGACAGCGGCTCGACTTTCGCTTCCCCTTCGGCGGCGCTTCCTTCGACATGGAGCGGCTGGTGATGCGGGCCAATGCAGCCGACCGCGACGGCCTGGCCCGTATCAAGGACCTTTTGGCCACCGCGATCGAGGTCTATGCCAAGGATGAGAATCCCGAGATCGTCTGGACCGGCGATCTCGCCGGGGAAACCCGCCTCGCCCAGTTTCGCGAGATGACCGTCACCCATGCCGGCGATCTCACACCGCACATGCGCCGCATCCGCTTCGCCGGCGAGGATCTCTCTCGTTTTGCGAAATTCGGCGGCATGCATATCCGCATACTGTTCCCGACCAGCGAAGTGCCCGATCCGCTCTGGCCCATGCTCGGGAGCAATGGTCTGCCGGTCTGGCCTTCGGACGACAGGCGCCCGGTGGCGCGCGTCTACACGATCCGCGCGCTCGACGTGGCCAACGGCGTCATCGATGTCGACTTCCTCGTCCATCCCGGCGAAAGCGTCGGCGCCGCGTGGGCCATACAAGCGGCACCTGGCATGAAGGTCGGCATCATGGGTCCTGTCGGCCGCCCGGTGCGGCAGTCGTCGTGGTATGTCATGGGTGCCGACGAAACCGGCATGCCGGCGTTGGCGCGACTTCTGGAGTCGCTGCCCGCCGAGACCAAAGGCGTGGGCTACATCGAGATCGCCAACGATACCGAACGGCAGGTGATCGACAACGTCACCGGCATAGAGCTTCACTGGCTGCCGAGAAATGGTGTGCCAGCCGGGCTTGATGATCGGCTGGCGCGCGCCGTCCTATCAGTGGAATGGCCGCAGACCGACTCGGCCTTCGGCTGGTTCGCGGCGGAAGCCGCCGCCGCCAAGATCGTTCGTGAACATTGGCGCGGTCAGCTTTCACTCGGCCGTGACCAGACGTTGGCCGCGGCCTGTTGGCGCCTCGGTGCTGCCGGATTGATGGCCGGCTAAAACTTGCTCACAGTCGCTCGCGCATCCGCGCCCAGGCTGATCGCGATTCTATCGCCGGAGACAATGCCTGAAGTGTCGCAGACGACCAGCGGCATGCTGATATCGTAGAGGAACTCGGCAGCGATGGCGCCGACGGCAAGGATCGGATCCGGCCGCTCCAGGATGATACCGGCCGGCGCCGTGCCCCGGCGGATCGCCTCAGCCAAGACTGAGGACGAGGACGACGAGCCTCGCCCGCTCGGCATCACGAGGATTTTGCCGGCGATGTTGCCGCCCAGGTCCGAATGCGAATGGTCAATGATCTCGCCTGTTTCGACATCGATCCCGCCCCAGAAGCTGAGCGCTTGCGACAGAACCAGCGCCGAGCCTCGCGCTTCGCCGGCAAGCTGGAAGGTGCCAAACCTGTTCAGGGCTCGACTTTCCTGTTCACTCATTGCGTACCCTTACGACATGGCCGGCCGCGGCGGAACGAATGCAATCCGCCATCTCAGCAAAGGCAACTGAGACGCCGATATTTCCGGGCGCGTAGTGCGCCCATTTGCCGGAATTGGTCATCACCACGCCATCGAGCCGCTTGATGATCGCGGTGACATAGGTGCAGGTATCGGCGACTGGAATAAGCCCGAACGCCTCCATGCCGGCCAGTGCCCCCTCATCGTGCAAACGCGTCAGCGTCGCGCGCCCGGTGTTGACGTAGATCGGAATGCCTCTGCCCGGCGCCACCTTTCGCAACAATGGCAATAGCCGCATCCATTCGTCGTGCGAGAAATGCGGCGTGCCCAGAGACACGGCTGCCAAAGGCGCGCCGTCGGGGACGCTCGACAGCTTGGCCAGCGCTTGGTCGATGTCGGCGGGAGAAATCCGGATCGTCTCCTCCGGCGCCAGGCCATGAAGGGCTTCTTCGAGCGTGTTCGCTTCCGGCGTGATGCCAGCCGCATGGAACAGCGCCACGGCGCCCGTCGTTGCGGCGGCTGCGCCTAGCGCCTTCAGCTGGTCCTCATCGCGCGGTCTTGGCAGACCCGAGATCACCGGGATGCGATCGCCACTCGCTTGCCCGATGATCAGCCCGACGGCGACGAACAGGCTGTCGCTCGGCTCCAGGTTTGAACCGATCAACTCGAACAGAACCTGGCCGCGCCGGTTTTCGCTCAGATGCAGTCCCCATGCCGGCGCGCGCCCGGTCATCGCACAGCACAAATCGATGAAATCGCCATAGCGGTTGGTCCGCGCTCCGATCACCGAATTGGCAAAGACGATGGCGTTGGACTCACCCCAGGCGATCTGCTCGCCAAAGCTTGGCCTGAACCGCGTCTGATAGGGCGCGCAGGTGAAGGTCGCCTGGCAGCCGAGCTCCAGATGCGCCTTCATCAGCCGGCGTGCCGGTGCCGCTTGCGCCGGCGGCATCTTCACCAGTCCGGGATGAGGTCGAACGAGCCGACATTCAGCGTTGTCGGCACCCGAACCTGGCCACCGCCTTCGACCAGCCTCTCGACGAAATCGAGGCTGGCCTGGCCGTGATACAGGCAGCCGTCGATATGAGCACCGGCGATATCCAACAGCTCGCGCGCACCGACAGCCTTCGAAAAGGCGATTAGGATCTTCATCGCTGCGGCCACGGCCGGGCCGTGCTCGCCATCGAGCATGGACTGGTCGCCCGTACCGAGTTCAAGCGTCATCGGGTGCTCCGCTTTTCCGCACTATGCCCGATAGACAGAGAGGGTGGGAAGGATCGCCAACTTCAGTTTATATGCCGGCGATCAGCACCGTACTCTCCGGCGACCAGCGCAGCACCACCTCCTGGCCTTCGGCCAGCTTTTCAGCGCCTGTGTTCTGCACAATGACCTTGAGCGTCTGCCCGTCGCGATCGACGAAATAGGTGCTGTTGTTGCCGGCGAAGATACGCTTGGAAACCTGGCCCCGCAGCATATTGGCGTTCGGATCAGGCGTCCCGGAATCGGTGGCGATACGGATGCGTTCGGGCCGCACCGCGCAGCTAGCTTTGGCGCCGGCGGCAAGCGTCGCGCCTGCCCCGGCGGCAATCGCGGTGCCATCGGCCAAGCGGATACCGGTGCCGGTGGTGTCACCGCGCAAGATGTTGGCGTCGCCTAGGAAGGTGGCGGCGAACTCGCTCTTCGGTCTGTCGTAGATCTCTTCCGGCGGCCCCTCCTGCACCAGCCGGCCGTCGCGCAGGATGCCGATGTGGTCGCTCATTGTCAGCGCCTCTTCCTGATCGTGGGTGACGAAAATGGTGGTGATGCCGATCTCGCGCTGGATGCGCTTCAGCTCGATCTGCATGTCGACGCGCAACGCCTTGTCGAGCGCGCCCAATGGCTCGTCGAGCAAAAGCACGCGTGGCTTGGTGACGATGGCGCGGGCCAGCGCGACGCGTTGGCGCTGGCCGCCGGACAGTTGGTGCGGTCGCCGGTCGCCAAGCTTGCCAAGCTGCACGAGGTCGAGCGCGCGCTGTACCTCGGCGGCAATTACCGCCTTGGCCTCGCCGCGCACCGAAAGCCCGAAGGCGACATTGTCGGCGACGCTCATATTGGGAAACAGCGCATAGTTCTGGAACACCATGCCGATGCGCCGCTTCTCCACCGGCACGCGCTCGACGCCTTCGCCGCCGATGAAGATACGGCCGGAGTCGGGAAAATCGAAACCAGCGATCTGCCGCAGCAGCGTGGTCTTACCGCTGCCCGACGGCCCGAGCAACGCATAGAAACCGCCGTCGGCGAAGTCGATGGAGACATCGTCCAGCGCCTTGTGCGCGCCGAAACTGCGCGACAAATTCGATACCTGCACGCCGGCCATTATTTCTCTCCGCCGAATTTGAAGAACCGTGCCGTGAGCAGCATCAGCGTCATCGACACCACGATGATGATGGTCGAGACCGCGTTTATCTCGGGCGTGAAACCCTTGCGGATAGCGGCGTAGATTTCGACCGGCAACGTTGTCTGGCCGGGCGTCGACAGGAAATAGGAGACGACAAACTGGTCGAATGACACGGCAAAGGCGAACAGCCCGCCGGCGATGACGCCGGGCATGATCCAGGGCAGCGTCACGCGCGAAGTCACCTGCCACTGATTGGCGCCGAGCGAACGCGCCGCTTCCTCCAGTTCCGGCGCGAAGGTCTGCAGCCGGGCCGAGACGACGACGATGACATAGGGCAGCGCCAGCGCCACATGGCCAAGCAGGATTGCAAACAGACCACGCCCGATGCCAACGCCGAAGAAGAAGATCAGCATCGCCGTGCCGGTGATCAGCCACGGAATGGCGATCGGCGGAAACAGCAGTGCCTGCAGGACTTTCTTGCCGCGAAATTCGTAGCGGAAAAGCGCCAGCGACGCCGCCGAGCCGAGCACCGTGCAAATGATGGTGGTGATGATCGCGATCTTGATGCTGTTCCAGGTTGCGGAGATCAGCTGGTCGTTCTGCCAAAGCGAAGCATACCACTCCGTCGTCCATTCGAGCGGCAATTGGTAGAAAGGCGAGACGTTGAACGACATCAGGGCCATGATGATGATCGGCAGGTAGAGGAAGGCGAGCAGCAGCCAGATGTACAAACGCCCAAGCCATTCCAGGATACGCGTCGTCGCCATCAGGCAGCCCTTTTCAGCACCGGCGCGACTACCGCCAGGATAACCAGTACGACGGCCAGCAGGATGAAGGAAAGAGCGGCCCCCAGCGGCCAGTTGAAGACAGCGACGAACTGGTCCTCGATGACCGTTCCGTAGAAGGTGCCGGTGCGGCCGCCGAGGATGCGCGGCTCCATGAAGGAGCCGACGACGGGCACGAAGATCAGCGCCGCTCCGGCGATCAGTCCGGGCATGGACAGCGGAACGATCACACGCTTCAGCATTTGCAGCCGCGACGCGCCGAGCGAACGCCCCGCCTCGATCAGCGAGTCGTCGATGGCCTGCAGCGTAAGGTAGCAGGTCAGCACCATGTAGGGCACGTAGGAGTGCACCAGGCCGATGATCACTGCAGGGTAGGAATACATCAGGTCGATGTTGATCTTGAACGGCAGCACGGCGTTGAGCGCCGTGTCGAGAATGCCGCCTTCGCGCAGCACCATCGCCCATGAGAAGATGCGCACCAGCCCGTTTGACCAGAACGGCAAGATAACAAGCAGGAAGATCGCCTCGCGGCTGCGCCCCTTCAGCACCTTGGCCAGGACATAGGCCGCGGGATAGCCGATGACGACGCACCACAGCGTCACCTCGAGCCCGAGCCTGAGCGACGCCAGCAGCAGCGTCAAATACAGCCCTTGCGAGAAGAAGGTGGTGTAGTTGTCCAGCGTGAAAGACCACGCCTTGCCCGACAGCGGCAGCTCCGTCATGAACGAGAAGAATACCATGGCCGACAGCGGCAGAAAGATCGCCACCGTCAGCCAGAGATAGGCAGGCAGGAGCAAAGGCAAAGCCGATCGCAATCCGCTCCTCGAACCGCTCGCGACCTGTCCTGCCATATGCCCTCCTCCCCGAAAAGGCGCCGTTACTTCACGTTGACCTTGAGCTCTTGCCACAGCGCCAGATAGGCCTCGCGCTGCGCATCGGTGATCGGCGCCTGGAACTGGATGCGCTTGGCCACATCGGGATCCCCCATCACCTTGCGGTTGAAGGCATCTTCCGGAAGCGCCGCGACCGCTTTGGTGTTGGCCGACACCGGCGCGCCAACCTTGGTGACCCATTCGACATAGAAGGACGGGTCGATCATGTAGTTAATGAAGGCCTCGGCGCCGGCGACATTCTTGGAGCCGACCGGTATGGAAAAAGCGTCGAGCCATGCGACGGCGCCTTCCCTTGGGATGACCAGTGAGACCGGCAGCTTGAAATGCGTCTTGGCGCGGTCGGCCGAGCCGCTCCAATAGGTGCCGATATCGATCTGGTTGGAGGCGACCATCTGGTTCCAGTCGTTCTCCGAACTCCAGAACGTCTTGATCTGCGGCATCAGCGAGGTCAGCTTCGCCTTGATCGCTTCCATGTCCTTGATGTCGTTGATGTTCTGGCCGGTGGCGATGGCGCCGAACTGGACCGCTTCGACAGCATCGTCGCGGATGACCACCCGGCCCTTACGGGCTTCGTTCCACATCTCGGCGATGCTGGTCGGCGGCGCGTCGAAGGATTTGTCGTTGATGGCAAGCGCGGTCAGACCCCACACCCATGGCACGCCATAGACCTTGCCGTCGCGGGCGAGCATCGGCGAGCCTGCCTTGTCCGGGCTGATGTCGGCGTAGTTGGGGATCTTCGAGACATCGATCGGCTGGATCAGCTTTTCCACCATCGCCTGGTCGTTGAAGGCGGCGTTGATCATGACAACGTCGTAGAGGCCGGGATTGGTCCTGAGCTTGGTCAGCATTTCCTGCTCGGAATTGAAGAAGTCGTTGACAACCTTGTTGCCGGTCGCCTTCTCGAAGGCCGCGATGGCCCAGGGCTCGTCGGCCCCGTAACCCTTCCAGTTGAGCACATGCACTTCGGCGGCAGTGGCGGCCAGCGTGAGTGCGGAGGTGAAGACGGCAGTCGCCGTCAGGAAAGCAGTCAGTTTGGGCATGCGCATGTTCGTTCCTCTCATTGTTTGCCCGGTTGGCGGGGCTTGTTACGTCTTTAGGCTGTCAGGCCTCTTGCTTCCGGCCGTGCACGGTCGTCGTTCGATCGTGATGGCTGAGGAATGTCTGGATTTCCTGGTCGCTCGGCGCCGACGAGCCGCCATGGCGGGTGACCGAGAGCGCCGCCGCCGCATTGGCGTAATTTGCCGCTTCGAAGGGCGGCACGCCGCGCGACAGCGCGCTGACGAAGGCGCCGATATGGGTATCGCCGGCACCGTTGGTATCGACGGCGGTGACGTTGAAACCCGGTATGGCCTTGCCGCTCCCATCCGCCAGCCGCACGAAGCAGCCTTTTGCCCCGGCGCGGATGATGACCCCCTCGGCGCTCGAGCAATGATTGGAAAGAAGCCGGGCAGCAATGGCCTCGACATCGCCGGGCCCGGCGATCTCAGCCGCTTCGACGGTGTTGCAGCTCAGCCAGGTCGTGCGGGCAAGCACCCGGTCGAGAATGGCGCGAGGAATATCTGAGATGACAGGCGTCGGATCGAAGACGAAGCGAATTTCCGCCGGCAGCGCCTCGACCCACTCGGCCAGCGCATCGCGGCTGCCGGGATAGCTCAGCGTGTAGCCGGAGGTGAACACCCAATCCCCCGGCGCAACACGGACCGGCGCCATCATGCCGAGGCTAAGCACACTCTCGGCGCCTGGCCATGACACGAAGGTGCGTTCCGCATCACTACTGATCATGGCGACGCAATTGCCGCTGTCCATCACAGGTGACGCCGGCGTCAGCGTGGCGATGCCTTCCGTGGCGAAGGCGGCGCGCAGGAAATCGCCGTTCGGTCCGCTGCCGAGCTGGCCGCCGAAGACGACCTTCATCCCGGTGCGGCTGGCCGCAACCATCATGTTGAAGCCGCCGCCGGCGACCTGGGCAAAGCTCGATGCAGTTTTTTCGGTGCCGGGCGCCGGCAAGGCATCGATGCGGTAGACATAATCGACCACCGCGCTGCCGATATGGACAAGACGGCCGCTCACGTCAGGCTGAGCTCTGCTCATGCCGCCGCATCCTTGCCGGAGCTGCTTTTCGCCATCCGCGCGGTAACCAAGTCGGCCGCAAGCGCGCGTACTTCGGCAATGTCGATGCTCTTCAATCCAGCGATACGCCCCTGCGGCAGCCGGGAAAAGCCGGTGCAGGCGCCAGCCATGCCGGCGGCAATGGCGCCGATCGTATCGGTGTCGCCGCCAAGATTTGCGCTGATGATGGCCGCCTGCCAGGGATCGCCTCCAGCGATTTCCAGCACGGCGAAGGCGGCCGGAACCGATTCCTGGCTGGCAACACCGGTACCGACCAGATCCACGACCAGCCGGATGCCGTCTGAGACAGTCTTGCCGCGAACGAGGCCCCTCGCCCAGTCGATGCGCGCGGCAATGTCGCCGCCGGTGACCCAGTGGCCGAGCGCCGCTCCTCGCCTTGCCGCCATAACGGCGCGGTCCGAGGCGGCACGCCAGTCGCCGCCGGCGACGCCGCAGCTGACTGCGGCGGCGACGGCTGCGGCCGAGGCAATCGCGATCGAGGTGTTGTGCGTCGCCCGGCAGGTTTCGGCGACCTTGGCGACCAGTGCGTCGGGCGGCTCCGGCGGCATCATGATACCGACCGGCGCGATGCGCATGGCCGCGCCATTGGTGTCGCCGCCGCTTCCCGCGTCCTCGGGCGGCACGCCGTCATTGATGGCGTCGATGGCGCGCTTGGTTGAAGGTCCGAGGAGATCGTAGCTGCCACGCGCCTTCACGTCGCGTTCCCAGTCCAGCAGCGCGTTGACCCAGCGTGCATGATCGAAGCTGTCGCCTGAAACAACCAGGATGCGGCCGAGCAGCAGCGCCTGTTCGGTGTCGTCGGTAACAGTGCCGGGGGCCAGGCCTTTCGACACTGGATGGTCGGCGAGCGGGGCGACGAAATCCTCGACATGCCCGTAAAGCTCGGCGATGCGGGCCGGCGACAGAAGCTGCGTCGGCATGCCGAGTGCATCGCCCAACGCACCGCCGATAAGTGCGCCCATCGCCCGGTCGATCGCCTCGGCTGTGTCCATACTCAGAATTCCAGGTGAAGGGCAAAGTGCGCCGGGTTGAGCAGGCTGGTGACATATTCGATGGCGCGGCCGTCGGCGGCGCGAGTGAGGCGCCGCGTGCGCAGGAACGGCGCGCCGGGCGCGCAATCGAGAATGGCCGCGTCCTCGGCGCTCAGCATTTCGATGTCGACCCATTCTTCGCCGTGATCGGGAACAAGCCCGGCGCCACGCAGCGTCTGATGCAGCGAACCCTCGCGCAGGCCGCGCAGCGGTACATCCTCCAGTTCAGGCGACAGCGGCAAGCGGCTGCGCTCGATCGAAATGGCGTGACCGTCATCGGCGTTGGAGCGGACCCGGTCAACGGCGATGAAAAACGGGCTTTCGACGCCAAGTCTGCCGGCAAGATCCGTATCCTGTATCACTTCGAGCCTCAGCGTGCGGGTCTCGGCGTTAGCGCCGGCGTTAGCCAGCGCGCGCGACCAGCCGACGGCGTCATCGACCGGCATGCCGTCGAAGGTGACGAACGAGCCGATGCCGACCTTGGTGGTGATCAGCCCACGGCTCGACAGTTCCTCGAGACCCTTGCGAATAGTGTTGCGGCTGACGGAGAAGCGCTGGACGAGCTCGTTTTCGCTCTGCAGGCGATCGCCGAATCCGAGCACGCCGGAGCGGATTTCATGTTCGAGGACTGTGGCGATCCGTTCGGGCTTGCCCGTCCCGGGAGACGACAGAGTCGTGCGACGCGCCATGAAATACCTGTTCAGTAAACCTGTATGATCCTGTTCAATATCGTGATGTGGCAGTTGCGTCAACGGCTCGCGCTTCCGGCACCTCTGTGCCGGTCAAAATTGGACTGCTGCCCGCGAACGGTTCGTCGCAGGCTGGAATTTTATGGGAACCTTCACCACCCCCGAGCGGTTTTTTCTATAGTCGCAAATGCGGCGACAACCGAAAAATGGAGACAAACGGAGACAAGCTATGCTTATGAAAATTCTCGCAGCGTCAGTACTTGCCGCCGGTCTGGCCACTTCTGCGATGGCCCAGAATGTCAGCGACCCAAACGCTGACATCGACACCGGCAGCGGCAGAAGCGTCGTCATCGACCCGGCCCCGGTCGATCCGGATCTGGCCGATCGGAACGCTGTCGATCCCGGGATTACCGGTAGCATTATTGCGGGCCCAGACGGCTTGAATTCCAATGCCGATCAGAACTGCCCCCTGGGCCCGCAGGGCGCGATGCCTGATGCAACGAACAAGGCTCCCGGTACGGTTTCATCGACTGTCAACGACAACCATTGCGGGAAGTAGTAGCCGAGATCGATCTGGGTAACTCACGCTTCGGCCGCGGCACGAATAGAGCTTCGTCCCGCGGCCGAAGCGCTACATGCTTTAGTCTGTTAAAGTCTTGCGCGGCCGGGCAGCCTTTGAGTCGGTTTTTTGGGGCTTGCCGTCATTGGCGTTGGGGACCGCTGACTTCTTCGGCCGAGCCGCCCTCCCCTTCGGCTGGCTGTCCTCACCGTCGATCTCGGCGGTGGCTTGATCCCAGTGCTGCTGATGCGCGCCGTCTGGCCGGCCGGCTTGCTCCCAGATTGCGTGGGCCCGCTGACGAATGCGTTCCTGCCTGTCTTCCGTCACTGTTGCCTCCATCGGTTCAAGCTTGAGCAACAGCTGTTTTAGCTGAAATTTCGATTGCCGTCTTGAGCTGCCTCAGCCTAGTCGGACAAAACCGCGACACCGAGAAGTGCCGCCTTCTTGGTGATCAGCCCCGCCAGATCCGCGTCTGAGCGCTCCGTGCCGGTCCGCTTACGCACCGCTGCGATCACCTCCTTCATCGACAACAGGGAGGTGCCCCTTTCAGCAAGCAATTTATCGACAGATGCGGCTACATTGGATGACTCGACATGCGGCAACATAGAAATGGTTCCTTTCCGTCCCGCGACAAGACAATCAGCAGCCGGCTGCCTGCCGGCAAGCCGCCACTCCCCTTATAAGGGAGCGGCGGGTGAAGGTCAGTCGATGACCTGCACGATCCTGCGCGTGCCTGGATCGACCAGAACGGTGCGGTCGTCGACGACCACGTATCTGTATTCGACATCGGGAACCTCGATCGGCTGAAGTTCAACCGTGTCGGGCAAGGTGGAACCGACATTGAGCTCCACTCCCAGAAGGCTGATCGAAGCCAGCGGGTGCCTGTCCACATATTCGCGGATGACTGTCTGCTGCTCGGGCGTGACAATCACCTGGTCTGCGGTGGCCACGCCGACACCGGTGAGCAGCACCAGCCCGGCGACGGCAGGAACAAGGTGGATCTTCATCGTCTTCTCCTGTTCTTGTTGGCGGACTTCGCCTTCCGGCTTGGCAACAACAACACATAATCCGAAGCGGCGGGCCCTGTTTGCAAACGCTCACGCAACCTTCTTGTTCCGTGAGCGGCGGCTAAATGATCGCCGCCCTGATGCGCGCTGCTGCGAGCGACCGCAGTGGCCCGCGTTCCTTTCGCAGGCACGCGGGCCGATCGGATTGCCCGATCAGCAGCGATACCGGAGGGGGGTGATATCGACTGCTTCGAAAGAAACATTTAGCTATAGCTAATGTTCCGCCTGGCGGCAAAAAAGCCCGTCGGCGCTGGACACCCGTCGGGGTGCGAGGCGGCAAAAATGCCTAATTATTGCTTCGGCGGCTGCGCCGGCACCTCGCCGGGCTTGAGCACCGGTGTCTTGCCTTCGTCCGGCGGCGGTGCGGCCATGCCCCGATCACCCGTCGGCGGCGGCAGCAGCACGCCGTTGCAAGGATCAAGCGTTTCAGTCAGGCTGCTGCTGCCACCGTTGTTGGCGGGCGGCGGCTTCTGCTGCTCGCCGTTCTGCGGTTGGGCCTGGCAAGGGCCGAGCTGGGCCGGCGCCTGGTCGGGTGGCTGGTTATCCGCTCCGGCGACAACCGGCGCCGCCAACGCCGTCGCCAATGCCAGTGCACTCAGCATCACCGAACTGCTCGGCAAGAATGCGAAAGGTTTCATATCGAACTTCTTTCCCGCGGAGGATCACCTCCTTGCCAAAGTAGGTGGGCGGCGATTGGTTCCCGCATGCGGCAACGCGCCCAGCCCCATGCCGGTTCAAGGAAACACCCGCAAATTTTTGGGCAGCAATGCGGGATGACATCAGTTGAAGACGCAAAAAAGCCGCCCCGTTGCCGGGGCGGGCGTATCTGGCAATCATTGATCAGCGATTGCTACGGTAGCGGCACCGACCAAGCGTCGTGCCTATAAACCGTGGAGCGCCGGCTGCCTCTCAGTCCGGAAAATCGAAGACCGGTTCCTCGCATCGATGGAGCCGACATTGACCGTCACGCGTCCTGACATAGGAGGTAACAGGTACTTCGGGCCAGTCGCACTCGTTGCCGAACTGTCGGACATATCGGTCATAGGTGTTGCGGCCGGTGGTAAGGACGACCGCGCGCTGGCTTCGGATCAGCTGCTGCGTCTGTTCGCATGTCATGGTGCGTGCATCCGGCCGGGAGTAAGCCATGCTTGTGGCGGCGAGCAGGATCGCTGCGGCGGTCGAGACGATTGCGCGAGCTGACATGATGCATCCTCACAAGGGTTGTGTCTAACGCGCACCTTCGCCCGTGGTTCCGCAACCTTCAACCCGAGCCGCCTTTCCGTGGGATGCTGTGTTGCGGTACAACGAGGCAGGAAAACAGGCGCGATCTCACTCCTCCTCCCCCGGCTTGAACCGCCTCACCACCACCTCGAAGACGATGTCCGAGATCCACATCGCCGAGACGCCGATGAGGAACGCCGCGGCCAGCGTCGTGGTGTCGTCGTCTGTAGCCGGAACAGGCAGGCCGGTGGCGCGGAAGTAATGCACCACCGGAAGCGTCAGATAGGCGGCCGCCAGCGCGCCGCAGATCGGCGACGCCACCATCTCGCGGACCTTGTAGCGGTGGCGCGACAAGGCCCGCAAGATACCGCCGGAAAGACCGGCGACTACCACCGGCGCCTTGATGCCGAGAGCGTCGAGAAGCTCCTGTATCATGGCTTCCACCGGCACCATTTGGCGCCCTTCCCGTTGTAGGCATTCACCTCATTGAGTTCAGGCCGCGTCATGGCAGCGACGACGGCAGCGGACGGACGGCGCGGCTGGTTGTGGTCGCACCAGACCTGACGTGGGTTGCCAATAGAGGCCGGTGTGGTGCATCCGGCGAGCAACAGGCAGACAATTAGCGCTTTGCCCATCTCATCGCCTCCTGTCGTGCGGCTTCGTCCGGCAGGTCGCGCGCCGCACGTTCGGCACCGGTCGCCTCGCGGTCCATTTCGAGGCGATCCTGCGCGGCGGCAAATTTTTCAGCCGCCTGCTTTGCCGCCTCCTTCTTGGCCCGGTTGATGCCGCCGGCGACGTACAGGCCGAGCCCGCCGATCAGCGCGGCGAAGATCGCCATGATGGTCTTGTTGCCGATGATGGCGCCGAGAATGGTGAGGGTCGTGGTCACAGGATATGCCTCCCCGTCGCCACGCAAAAAGCGATGTAGAGGATCAGGCCGGCCATGCCGAAGCCAAGCCATCCGGCGATTGCGGTCAGTATCCAGAAGGCGGTTGTCATCGGCGTTCCCTCACGAAATAACCGACTGCGAATCCGACGATGATGGGAAGCGGCTCCCAGATCATGGGATCGGCGAATTGCGGCCATCCATTTGTCACGACAGCCTTGATGGCCCCGGCGAGCGAAGCCGAGATCATGGCGGCAGTGAGTTTGCGCGACGGCATCGCGTTGGGTTGATCGACAAGCATGGTCTTAGCCTTTCTGACGAAAGATGAAGCCGAGTACGGCGTTGATGATGCGCCACAGCCAGTTGCGTTCGACGTATTCGGAGGCAGGGCTTGGCTTTGCCGCTGGCGTGGGCACAAGGGCAGGCGGAGTGACGAGCTTCGGCGGCTGCGGAGCTGCTGGCATGTGCTGTGGAGGCACTGGCGAGACTCCGTGCGGCCACGGCGTGTCCTTGATGCGTGACCACTTGGCAAACGCATTGGCCAGCTTGGTGTCGTAGGCGTTTTTCTTGTAGCCGGACCCATTGTAGCCCTTGGCAAAGCCGGTCCAATCATGATCGCGCAATTTGTCGTCGAGCCGGTTCGCTGCGATGAAATTGACCGCCGCCGCCAGTTGCAGCGCCTCGTCTTCCATCATGGCTTCGACCATGGCCTGCACGGTGAGGAAGCCGGCCGCCTTGAAATTCTCACCGAGAACCTGGCCGAGCCCCCACGACGCCGATCTGAGCGCCGCCGTCTGGTCGATGGCGCAGGCGGCTTTCAGGCGCGGATAGCTGTCCCGGGGATAAGGCTTTTCGCCCCACCGGGGGTAGGCAAGGCCGGCCGCGACGGCTTGCGCCCGCGCCGCGCCCGAGAGGTTGCGGAAAAAGACATGCGGCTCAAACAGGATGATGGGCCGGCCCTGCGCGTCGAAGCCATGCCCGCTGGTCTCGACATCGAGAAAGGCATGAATCTCATCCTCGCCGACGCCAATCCTGGCGCCTAGCCTCGGCAGATCGAGGTCGTCCAGGCGCCTGGCGGCGCCCTTGAACGTAGTGTGCATGGCCTTGTCCTTTCCGCCCTCGCGGGCAGGTTGATGTTTGCAACCGATTGTGTGAAATGAGCCAAACGGGAGGATGGGGATTTGCCTATGTCGCAAGACGAAGGAACAGCCGCGGCGCGCTGGACGGTGAAGGCCGAACTATGCGCGGTCGGCCGCGACAAGCCCCTGCTTGTGGCGCTGGCAGCGATCTTCAGCCTCTATTGCGGGCTGGTCGCTGGGCCGATCCTCTACGCGTTCCTGGCCATCCAAGGCATGGCTAATTTCTTCAAGTGACGGTGTCGACCATCTGAAAACAGCTCGATCCGTACGTCGCCTGGACCGAAATTGCTTAGCCGGGATGAAACCGCTCCCATGAACCGTTCGTACCTTGTGGGACGCATGGTGCGGGAGGGCACGTGACAATAAGGATCAGGCTTCCGGGCGGGACCTTGAAGATCAAGACCAGGGACGAGCTGCGCCGTCGCGAACAGAAGCGCGAAGTCCCGGTCTGGCAGGTCGGAAATTACTTCATCA
Source organism: Mesorhizobium robiniae (assembly GCF_040545535.1). Taxonomy (NCBI): domain Bacteria; kingdom Pseudomonadati; phylum Pseudomonadota; class Alphaproteobacteria; order Hyphomicrobiales; family Phyllobacteriaceae; genus Mesorhizobium; species Mesorhizobium robiniae. Next base: position 684,882 of record NZ_JBEPMC010000001.1, on the reverse strand, counting down.
TCTGGTGGCCGAGCAGCATGTCGGATCGTCCATCCCGACGCCCACCAGAACGATGAGCCGGCGCCGGCGCCCGGATCCTTCTGGAACCAGTCCGGGGAATAGCCCCAGAAATAGTCAATGATCGCCCATTGACTCTTCCCCAACGGAAGCTCTCTATTTGCTGCACTGCACAATGGGGTTGGGCTGATGGCGGTTCGTATCAAGTTGCCGGGCGGCACCTTGAAGATGAAGGTGTATCGGGAATTGCGCGAGCGCGAGCGCGCTCGCCGCATACCTGTGCTGAAGATGGGGTCGCTGTATTTCACCTGGTGGTCGAACCGGCGGCCTCCGTCGAACGACCAGCCTAGTGCGCCGGACAATCCGGCACGCGACGCTGTAGCCCCGTCGTGATCATAAAACCGTTATCCGACGCCTGTACCGTGGGTCGTCAAGAAATAGTAACTGACGCGATGTTGACTCTTCCGCAAGGGAGGGTCTCTAATTGCTGCATTGCACATCATCATTGCGTTGCACGGCGGGAGTTGAACCGATGGCAGTGCGTATCAAATTGCCGGGCGGCACCCTGAAGATGAAAGTCTATCGGGAATTGCGGGCGCGGGAACGCGAGCGCCGCGTGCCGGTCATGAAGATGGGTTCGCTGTATTTTGTCTGGTGGTCGAACAGCCAGCCTGGTTCTCACAGCAAGCCGCAAGACAGCCATCAGTAGCTGCTACTGGGCTATTTATCCGGTATTGCTCAGCCGATCCGACGCCGACAGAACGTTCCGTTCGATTTTGTGCCTGCAACTGAAATCGGGGAACTCTCTTCGGCGATTTGAAGCGCATGTCGACCGATAGTCGCGGTCGACATACAAGTTCCGTGCGACACGGGACTATCACGCTTGCCAAGCGCCACCGTTTGCCGCAAATGACGGGTCGATCAGCGGTCTTCAGGATGGGGGTCACATCTTGTCAACCAGCCGCCGTTGAGATCACCCGGGGAGCATTGATGCCGTTCGTTCCGCCGTTCCTTTGTCGTCTAGTCGGGATCAACGCCGGCGCCGGCACGAAGATGAGTATCCAAAGCGTTCGCACCGCACGACGTGGCCATCATTCAATCGGCGACAAATGCCGCCTCCACTGTGCTTTCTCTTTTGACCGATCTGAAGCAAAGATCACCGTTGGACAGCGTTCCTATATCGGCAAAAGCCACCTCGTCTCTGCCGAGCGCATCGAAATTGGCAATGACGTGATCATAAGTTGGGGTACAACAATCGTCGATCACAACTCACACGCGACGGGATGGCAGGATCGCGAAGCCGATGTCACCGACTGGCATCAAGGGAAGAAAGATTGGTCTAACATCACCATCGCGCCGGTGAAAATTGAAGACAGCGTCTTCATCGGCTTCAACGCCATCATCCTGAAAGGAGTGACAATCGGAAAAGGCGCAGTCGTCGGTGCCGGTTCGGTGGTAACTAAAGACGTGGCACCTTTCACCATGGTCGGAGGTAACCCAGCACGTCCAATCGGCCTGAAATCAGCGAGGTGAGCACAGAGCCCCGGCCATATAGGACAAAGTGCGCACTGCAGTCTTCGGCGCGAACCTCAGAAATTCGCTTCGCAGCTTGTATTTCACCCATCCTTTCGTGCGACCAGCCAGATGCTGTTCATAGGCGAGATCGTGCGCAAAAGTCATCAGCCTTTCGATCCTTAGACCCGACGTCTTGAGCAGATTGTCGAACGTTAGCGGCGTGTAGAAATTGATGTGTCCATATGGACCTGACATACGTATGGCTTTGTCGAGATTTCGCGTGTGCTCCAGTGGCACTTCGATGTAGAGCTTTTTGCAAACCCTCGCCGCTTCCCTTAGAAACATCCGCTCGTGTTCGACATGTTCGACGACGTGGATTGCAAGACCCAGATCAAATGACTTGTCGGGATGCGGGATATGATAGCCGTCGAAGATGTCCAGACTTGCTAAGTTGGCTATTTTCCTGGTCTTGATCGCCTCGACGCCGCTGGTTGATATCTCCACAGCTCCAAGGGTTTTTCCGAGACCCTTCTTGTTTAGCTTGTCCAGCACCGCACCTTCACCGGCCCCGATGTCGAGTATCGTCTCGAAGGATTGGCCTTGGATGATCGCGTCAATATGGTCGACCGATTGCTTGGAAGCTATCTCCCGTTTTGCGGCCACCTTCCCGTCGGTGTAGTAGTCGTCATAGATAGCAATGATACTGTCGGCGTTGGCCATTAGGTCATCCCCCTCAGACGCCCCCGCTTCACTAAGCGTGCCATAGCTCAAGAATGCCGTCCAGAGCAGTTCGGCTACACACTCACTAAAGGCGAGATATTTGCAGCCAACTCTGCCGCGCCGATGTCATTTGGATGGATGCCGTCAACCAGCCGGTCGGCATTGTTGGTCATGATCGAAAGCCCATTTATGAAGAACGTTTCCGCGTCTCCCGCCGCCAGCTCGGCCGCCTGCACGGCGTTCCGGTATTGCTGGAGGGTGATGGTGTTGCTGTTTGGCGAGTAGATCGGGCTGACGAGGTAGATCTTGGCCGCCGGTAGCGCCGCCCTGGCGTTGGCGATCCAGCCTTGCACGGCGGTCTGAAACGTCGCGATTGGCGTTTGAGCGACAAAATTGTTGTAGCCGATCATGTACGTCACGCGGTCAGCGCCCAGCCCTGCCAGCGCCGAACCATTGGCCGCTACGGCTCCCTCGCTGCCGTTCGCAATACTGACAAGTTGCCAGCCTTTGAGGACCGCGAGTTTATAGGACCAGGTCAGCGTCGAGCGCGTGGCCGAAAAACCGTGCGAAATGCTGTCTCCGGCGACGGCGAGCTTGACGCCTTGTCGCGCTGCAATCGCCATCGCTGAGCCGGTGTTCACTTCAACTTTGTGAAGTTCGAGCCCTGCCGCATAGGGCCAAACGATTGTCACCGTTTTCGAGCCGGCCGGCAACGCGAAGACCGGCTCGGATTTTCCCGCCACATTCGCAGCGAAGGGGCAGGCAAAGGTCAGGGTTTCGATACCGTCGATCAGGATCGAGCCGGTCGACCGGAATGTATCAAGCCGGGTGATCAACGCATTCCAGAACAGCGTCAGTCGCAGGCTTGTCGCATTGGTGATGAACGAAACGCGGCTCCCCGGGGCAGCGTGCTTGTAGTTATTGCCTTCCGAGATCGGCCGCAGAAAGCACAATGTTGCAGCGCTTCGCTCGGCAATGCCGGCATAATCCGAAACCAGCAGTTCGGCAGCGTTCGGCAAGTAAGTGTCATAGATGATGACGGGCGGGCTCTCGTCTGTCAGACGCCAGAAAGCAACCATCACGCCAACTCGGTCAAACGAATACGGGGTGACGAGGAGCTCCCGGCGAGAACAGGTGCCGCTCCACCTAAGCAAAGCAGGTATAGGTTCAATGTGATCCTGTTGTTGGAGAACATCTGCTTGAGACGAATCACTCCTTGCGTCGGAGTCGGCGGCTGAATGAGCTGCATATATCCCCGATTTGCTATGACGCTGGAGCCCGCCTGGTTGACGTAGGCATAAAGGCTTGACGGGGCGAGGGAAAATGTGACGAAACACTCAAATTCAAGAAGATAGACTCCTCTGCGGGGAAGCCGGGCACGGACCGGAGCCCCACCATCCAGCGCAAGAGCAGAACGCCGCAAATAGGTGCCAGCCGTTGTCGTCGTCCAGCCGGTGATTTCAACCGGTGTCTGATCCGTGGGCAGCGCGACATCGGTGGACGGCGCGGATGCCTGCAAATGCATAGGGTTTTTCTTCCAGTCGAGAATGATCCACCTCAACGTCGAGGCGTAAAGCGTGATCTGCTCGCCCGCCCAGAGGTAGAATTGGTCGGTCCCGTAATCGCTGACCAAGCTGCTCGCCTGACCCGGCGTTGCGAGAAGCTGGACGATGCCGTCCTCATCGAACGGAACGAGGATCGATATGGCCTTGCCGACATGCGCATTGGCGGGCGGCATGGTGACGAGCCGCGTGACGCCAAGGGGGGCTGTGACGATGTGCAGGATGCCCATATCTGAACCAGTCACCGTGAAGTCGGATGGGCGGTCGATCGGGCTGCCGATGTTGATGCCGTATCCCGGCCCGGCGAGTGCCGCAGCCTGCGCCGCCGAGATTGCCGCCTCATCCACTAACGCATCCACGGCAGCCGTCGCATCGCTTACCAGGTTGTCAGATAGATAGAAGGTGATGAGGATGTCATCAGTGCCGATCACTGGATCGAATGTCTGGAACGAATAGGTAAAGGCCGCCGAAACCGTACCTTCCTGCACGTGAACAGTTGTTCCCTTCTGCAAGGTGCGGGCCGAGCGAGCATCGGCGGCGCGATACCAAGTGCCTTCGCTCGCCGTGTAAATGCCATTCTGTCTTGCGTCGGTCTGGTTCTTGACCAGCACTCGATCGCCGACTTCGGTCATGACACCGTCGATGGTTTTGAGTCCCTGGAGGATAATGTTGGCCGTGGTTGCCAGGCGCACGGGTTCGCGTTCGCCGGTCAGAAGTCGAACGGCGGCAGTTGCAGGTCGGGCCATCAGGCTTGCTCCATGAAAAAAGCCCCGCGAAGCGAGGCCTGAAAAGTGCTCTATGATTTCAGCGCACCCACAGGACGTGCGGGTCCATGGCGTGTCCAGAGTTTAGCCGGGGTCTGTCTTGAAAGAAAAAGGGCGCCCAAGACCGCTGCGGCCTACGGCAATCCGCCAACGCGCCTCTTTGTCCAGCTGGCGATCGTCAGCCCGCACGCCATGCCGGCGCAGTCGGCAACCCAGTCGAGTGCATCCAGATCGCGCCCTATCAACTGCGCGCCTTGAAGAATCTCGATCGCCGCGCCGATAGAAGCGAGGAGAACAATCAGCCTTACCTTGTGCTCAGGCCAGCCAAGACTTCCCAAGGCAGCCAAAACGGCGAAGGCGGCGGCGTGATTGAGCTTGTCATCATGAACGGCCATGCCGAGATCCGGCAAGAACCGCACCGGCAGAAGAGCGAGCATGAGAACGCCGGCCAACGTGACCAGAAAAACGATCCTTGCGGCGATTGGATAAGAGTCTAAACGCAACAAGATAGGAACGGTCCTTCATCTGAAAGTCGGCTGGCCTGGCATGGTCTCCCCGCCACCCGCTTGCGGGACAATTGGAGAATGCCATAGGCTACCATCATGACCACAATCAGACCACCGCCCGATGACAGCGCGACTGAACGCGGCCGCCTGGCACGATTGCCGGCGCTTGCTGGCAAGCGCCAATGCATCACTCTCGAAGGTCCGGCAGTACCTTCTCATCGAGGAATTTGAGGCGTCGATCCAGCATTTCGGCGTTGGCGGGATTCGCCGGAACATTGACCGGGATCAAATCCGCCACCGACTTTCCTTGCCGTGCGGCTTCAACCCATTCTTCCATGGCGCCGATATATCCGTCCAGCGCCTCATAGGGAGTCTTGAGGTCGTCGCCGGGTAAATATGCTGGAGGTACATCACCCACGACTACCCATATCCATTGGGGCACATCTGGTCTGCCGGGTGAAATCCCGAAGAGAAAAATATAGATTATCCCCTCGGCACCATATCCGAGATATTCGCCTTTGATAGCCTTTCCCCAGTCATAGAACTGAAGATATTGACGAGCTTCGAGAAGAGCTGAGTCAAGGTTATCGTCTGCATCCGGATCGCCGGCCGGAAGCGGCAAACGACTGACTCTACCGAGGTCCGGGGTGGCTGTGTTCATGTTATTCTCCACGGCCTGTCCCCGGACCATCTATTGACCAAAACGAACCGTCGCGTTGCGACAGGTTCCCACAAGGGTGTAGATTGCTGCTCGGCGGAGACCCTGTCTTTAGGTAAGGTCCCGGATGTTGACAGGCGTTCCCGGCGGCAAGCTTTTGACCTTAGCTATAAGCTGGCCCATCAAGTGCCAATAGACTTCCACGTCCGACAGTTCCATATTTTCGATTTCGTCCTCCCCGCTGAGGAACAGCGGTCTTTTGTACCCTATGCATTGCGCATAGGCTGGCTCCGCCCCGCCGGCCTCACGCCAGTCTGCGTAGATGTTGGCGGCTAATGCCGCATCTGCGTTTTGTATGACCTGAACTTCGTGGAAGGTTTGGATATTGGCCGGTATCTTAAGGGCCTTGCCTGTGCCCGGCTCAAACATAAGAACACCAGGCTCTCCCTGTTCCAGCCTCTGCTTATCAACTGCAAACACCGAGCCCTGCCAATCGTAACCAAAGCAGGTGATCCGGCCGGTGAATTCAGGAAAACCCAAACAGACACGCGCGTTCCACCGCGCCACGTCCTGCGCCCGGATAACGCGGTACAGATAGCCCTTGAACGACGCGCCGCCGAAACTGGTCAACAGTTCGTTCAACCCAGGTACTTTGGTATCCAGGGAAAAATTGCCTGGGTCCGCCGGCATCCTGCTGTCCACCGGAAAGTTTTTTCGGAATGTTTCGAACACTGCGCTCTCCAATCATCCAGCCGATTAATCTGACGGTGCCTAATCTACTCCTGCCCACCGTCGAACGGCTTTATGGTAGCGGAAGGGAGACCTCTTTCATCAAAGACATCGAAGACGCGTTCTGATCAGACGAGGTTAAGGTTCTTGGCGATCCCGAAATCATCCTGCCCCGCCTTCCCGTTTACCTTCAGCCACACGAAAGATGGAAGCTCTACCTCGGGTTGAAGTTCGCGGAAATCTTCGGACGCTACGACTTCCACAGGGGCGAATGTCGCTCCGGTGAAGCCGATTTTTGACAATGCGTGCGCGGCGTCTTCCGTCACAAGGAAGCATGGAAAGCTTGTTATGAGAACGTCACCGAACCATCCCTCCATCTGGTACACAAGCTTGCTTACGACAGGAGGATGTACACTTGTATCCATGACGGTGCCCCGACCTAACCCACCTGCCACATCGGGTCGAATGTCATAGTATCGCGTCGCCGACTGTACAGATGGCCGTGCCCATGCCTTCGACCACGCGGTGACAACCCATCGCCTCAGCGTTGTGACCAACCCTCACCCCTTTGAGCCGGCGGCAAACATCGCAGCCGTTACGCCGGCGCCAAGCACTATCCGGACCCTATCCGCTTGAGCAGCTTGCAACACTTTCTACCGGAAGTTGCACAAAAGCAATAGAAACGTCTAGAGTTTTTAGGCTAAATGGCACCGCCTCTGCACTGGCCTAAAGGCGCTCGGCTAGTGCCGTCCCTGTCAGAAAGCTTTGGCCCGCATTCGGCGACGCCAGGCAAGTATCCAGGGCGAGGTCGGGTTTGTTCTACTCCCATAGGTGGTGCGGGCTTGAGGACGCTTGCAGGGAAGCTGCCGTACATCACCTTGGAAGCAAAGGAAGCACATTCTTGTTAAGGAACTTGAGACGACTGCCTAACATTTCAGCGTAGGCAGGAGTCGCCGGCACGTTGACCGGGATAATGTCCGCGACCGACTTACCCTCTCGCGCCGCTTCGACCCACTCTTCCATCGCGCCTATATAGCCGTCTAGGGCAACATAGGGTGTCTTGGCGTAATGGCAGCTTATATACGCCGAAGGTATGTCGCCGACGATCACCCATGTCCATGACGGTACATCCGGCTTGGCTGGCACGAATTCAAAGAGAAAGACAAATATGACGCCATCGCAGCGGTACCCAAGATATTCGCTCTTGATGGCCGATATCCAGTTATGGGATTCCAGATATGCACGCGCCTGATGATGGGCGGCCTTGAATTCGACAGTGCCACGCGGGTTGCCGGGCGGTAGAGGCTTGACGCTGCTTAGGTTGGGGCTGGCATCATCCATGTTTCTCTCCGAGACCCCTAACCTCACCTCTCCACCAATCGACGCTGCGGAGCCGCACCGCCTTTATCGTTGCTCTTGCGAGGGCTCGAAAGGGTAAACGATAGCCAACGGAATTCCCAATGACTCAAGCAAATCGAGAACGCGTTTCGAGATGACAAGGCGATAATCTGAGGAGATTCCGAAGTCGTCGCGGCCCGGTTGCCCATTCACTTTCAGCCAGACAAAAGGTGGAAGCTCCGGCCCGGGCTGCCCCTCATGAAACGCTTCGGAGGTGGTCACTTCGGCATCGGCGAACGTTGCCCCCGAAAAGCCCATGTCCAACAGCGCGCGTTCGGTCTCTTCGGTAACGAGAAAGCTAGGAAAGGTCGTGACCAGCACGTCACCAAACCATCCTTCTACCAGGTAGTGAAGCTTGCTTACGATTGGCGGGTGAACACTAGTGTCCAGAACCGTATTTTCGCCAAAGCCACCAGCCACATGCGGCCTTATGTAGAAAAATTGCATCACTCACCTACTGGAGGGTTGAACAGATAGCCATATTTTTTGTCTATGTAGCTAGCGTAGTCTATCATCTGCTGACGATTGGTGCTGGGATTCAACCTGTAAAATTCGTCCCATTCGAACCGAAAAACTACCTTGTGCAGAAGGTCATCCAATTCTTTAGGGATTCCACGAAGGTTCTGTAATGAGTGCATCTCCTCTTCAGTGACAAGCCCAGGATACCTTTTTAAAACCTGTCGCTCTGCTGCATGATGAACTACCACGGCACCCTCCAAATTAGGGTGCGCGTCGAGAAACGTTTTGCGATAATTTTTTGACGCAGCCTTTCCGAACGTTGCTCCTGCGTACGTTACGCCAGATGGATCTCTGGCAATTGAGTCCACTATCTCGGCAAGTTCCGCCTTGTCAGGCTTTGGACCTGCTCTTAAGCGAAGAGCGGCTTGCTTTGCTGCAAGATACTTCGTGTCGACGGCTCGAGCAATTGACTGGCCTTCCGCCACAAGCTCAGACGCAGCGTCCGAACGTTTAGCCGCAAACTCTTCCAACGGCTTGGCGAGCTTGCCTACACCGCTGGTGCGGATTGTGATTAGCCCTTTCGTGAGGGCTTGGCTCAGTGACTTTAAAGCCGCGACGCTTGCAGCAGGCGCTCCGGATGCGGGATTGGGTACAGAGTTCGAAAGTGCGACAACTGCATCCAGAGGGTCACGGCGTAAATCCTCGAGAAATATCCCGATGTCATGTGGAATTCGCCCGAGAGCATCAAAGCCCCCGGTGACATAGTCGCCGAAGTCGGCGGCGGCTTGGCCGAGGACTGATTGGTCCTTGCCAGAAGGCTCGGTGGGAAGTGACGCCCCCGTTTCTTGCGCCGCTGTCGGCTCCGCCGCCGGTGTGATTGGGGCACTTTGGGCTAGCTGAGGGAGGCCTGCGTCGGCCAGTTGCTGGGACAGAGCTGCCCGAACGGTGGGATTGGGAGCTCCTGCAGACAGATCGCGGAGGATGGCATCCTTGTCCGCCCGCGGGACATCCTTGTCGTTGGACGCCTCAACGATGTTTTGGACAACGGCCAGCGGTAGCGGCCGGATGTTTTCGATGCCCAGTTGCTTCTGCGCGGCGACAGACGCAGCCATCGCATTGCTATAGGCACCCGGATCATAACTATCCGGCTCTCCCCTGCGATTCCAGGACTCACTGTCCGGCCTGGTCACCTTGTTCCAGGCCGCGTCCACATTCGGGAAGACTTTGCGAACAAAATCCCCAGCGTCCGTCCACCGGGCGTACAGAACCTGCAGGGCCGCAGAGCTGATTATCTCATACCGCGCCTGATCCTGTTCCGGCGTGGCACTGTTGGGCTTGGGCCTGGCATCCAGAACCTCAGCCTCGATGGCGGCGTTCGGCTTGATACGCATGCCGAACGCCTGGCGACCGACATCGAACGTCCTGTTAAAGTCCTGAAACTGTCTACCGCCGTCCTCGACGCCATAGACGGCTGTGAACGCCTCTGGACCCGGTGTCTCTCCGGAATAGTTGCCGGTGTACATGAGGGCTTCCGGCGCATTCTGGTAAGCGAGAGAGATGTTGATGCGCGCATCGACCAAATTTGCGGCAGTCGCTGCTTGCGCCTTCTGACCGAGATCCTGCACGGCGTCCGGCGATAGGTCGGCAATCCAGGGACCGGCCGCCCAGACTGTCTTTCCGTCGGGCTCCACGGAATTTCCGCGGACCGGTCTTTCGTCGGGCGGAAGGCCGCCAGAAAGCGCATCGCGCGAAGCCAGCACGCCAGACCCGCTCGCCGGCGGTCCACCGACAGACTCGACAGTATCGTCCTTGGTCCTGCCGCCGACCGGCCCCGCACTCAGCATCTCGGCGGTACGCTTCGGATCCTGGGCGATCATCGCCTGGACGAGCGCCTTTGCCGTGTTGCTGCGCCAGGCCGCTTCGGCCGCTTGCCTGGCTGCCGGATTGCCTATCTTGGCGATCAGGTCGTGCCCACTCTGCCGGATCGCTTCGAACGCTGCGGTGTCGTTGGGATCGCTCTGCGCGATGGAGCCGGTGTAGAAGTTATCGACCTTGCTCCACTCGGCCTGCTCATACTCGTCGCGGCGCGCCTGCTGCCTGGTGGCCATCCGCGCCGAACCGGCCGCGCGCAGGATTTCCTTCTGCTTGCTGAAATTTGCGCGCTGGCTCTCGGGTACCTTCGGCAGGATGCCGTCGAACAGCGTGTCGTACAGGCCCGGCTTGACCACCTGGCCGGTGCGAGGGTCGACCTGGCCATACATTGTGTCGTGCAGGCCGGCGCCGTCTGCCGGCGCGTTCTGGGTCGCGTCATTCTCGGCCTGCGCGATCTGCCCGTCGAACTGCCGGCGCAGAATCTCGGCATCGAACGCTTCCTGCTGCTCTTTGCGTTGCCGATAGCGCTCGGCGACGGCCGTAAGCTCGTCGCCAAAGCCTTGCATGGCCGCGCCGAGCGGCGAGCCGCCGGGATAGGAAACCACGCTACCGGTATCGAGCCGGCGCTGTGCAAGCTGGAGAGGGATAGTGGCCATCTAGTTGTTCCCTGCCCACGGGGCCCTGAGGGCCGAGCTGCCGAAGATCACGGCTCGGCTCGGCACCGCGTTGGCTGCCGCGCCTGGGACCGCCGCCTTGGTCGGGTCCTGGATTTTGGAGAGGCCGTCGACGAGATTGCCGCCGGCCTTGAAAATCGAGGCGGCCACCGCCTGCTTGCCGGAAAAGCGCGAGATCCCGGCTTGCGTGGTGAGATTGTTCTGGCGCAGTTGCGAGCCGTACTGGATCGCCTTGAGGTCGAGTTGGCCCTGCCTGGCATTGGCGGCCAACACTTCGGCTGGCGAACCTGATATACCGACGCCAGAGGCGCCGGCCTGGGCGCGCGCCTGCGACAGCAAGAGGTCCTGCTTGTGACGCTCCTGGCCCTGTTCAAAGGCCGCGCTTTGAGCGTCGGCCTGCGCTTGCTGCTCATAGGCCTTGGCCTGATAATCGGCCATCTGCCGCGACTGCTGGCCCTCGGCCAGCACGCCGCCGACCGAAAGAGCCGTGCCGATAAGGGCAAGTGTGCACATGGTTAGCCTCGTTCGCTGGCGGGAGTAAATTTGCTTTTGACGCCTTCCACCGGCGCGCCGAGCGCCGGGCGCGGGTCGAGCGCGCCGCCGGGGCTGAGAAAGGACAGAAGCAGTCTGTCGGCCTGGATCGCCGGCCGGCTGAGACGGGCAGGCACTGCCGCGCGCGATCCGCCCATGGCAGCGCGCCGGGTGGTGGTCAGATTGATCTTCAGCTCGGCAACGCCGGCGGCGTCGAACAGGCCGTTGGCGGTGGCAATGGTGCGGCTCAAGGCATCGGCCTCGAACAGCTCCTGGCGCAGCTGTTCGATCAACCGCTTGACGGTGCGCCAGCGCTCGCCAAGCGAAGCGGCCTTGGACTTGATCTCGTCGCCAAGTGCTGCGATGTCGGCGCGGGCTTCGCTTTCGGCGGCTTCGGCGCGGCGCTTGTTCACCGCCTCGACGGTTTTCTCCAGCAGCGCGATTGCCGCATTGCAGTCGGTGAGCGCGACGCGCACCTCGCCCAGGTCACCGTTGCCGAAGATCGCGCGATCCTCGGCCTGTTCCAGTTCCTGTTTGCGGGCGGCAGCATTGTTGAGGTCGGTGTCGAGCAAGGCGATGACGGCAGCGAAATCGGCAGCCGTGCGCGCCCTGCCGAGATCTTCGGCATGGGGGATTGTGTTCACGGGGAGTTCCTTGTGGAAAGCAATGGAGAGCGGAGCGGGTGATCTCCCCCTCGAGGGGGAGATGGCCGGTAGGCCAGAGGGGGTCGTCTCGCGAGGAGCGCCGGCGTTCTCGCCCGCGATGGAGGCGAAGGAGGCCGCGTCAGGACGTGCGACCCCCTCTGTCGCCTTCGGCGACATCTCCTCTCGAGGGGGAGATCAGTGCTTGCTAAGGCTCGGCATCAAATACCGGCGTGAACGCCCGGATGGTGCAAGGCGTCGGGTTGACGTGGCGGATCTTCACTCTGCCCTGCCCTTCCCAGCTGTCGTCGATCGGCACTTCGACATTGCCGGTGAACAGCGTCGCCCGGCCATCTGGCGCGACGATGCTCGGCATGCGCACCTTTTCCCAGCGGCCGCGCAGGAAAGACTGCACTTCGAGCCCTGACGTGTCGGTCTCGAGCAGCGACAGCATCACCTTGGCGACCTTCTTGCGGCGGCCGATGATCGAACCGTCGCGGCCGCCCACATCGAGTTCCAGAGTGTTGGCCTCGCAGTGGTAGCCGAGCCCGACCTGCCATTTACTGGCCACGGCGCCGCCCGGCAGCGCCACCTGGCCGGCAGCGACGGGCAGGGCCTTATAGACCTTGCCGCCGGCCAGCACGTCGACGCTCTCGCCGTCGAGATGATCGAGCCCGGAGACTGCGTTGACGGCGGCCCCCGAATAGGTCAGGCCGCAATCGACCTGAAAGGCGTCGTCGAGGCCGCCATATTCGAACGGCGCCGTCATGATCTCGATGGTGCGCTTGGTCACGCCACTGAGCGTGCGCTTGACGAACAGCCAGATATCGTCGGCGCCGTTCTGGCCTGGCGTCACAACCGCACTTTCAACGATCGCCCATTCCGAACCAGTAAAGGCGCCACCGAGGTGATGCCGGTGCATGCCGCGCACGTCCTGCGACGGCTGGTGCGTGTAGCCCCCGAGCTCACCATTTTCGAGCGGGAACCACAGCACCGGATCCGGGTCGGTCTGGAACGCCAGCTCGACGACGCCTTGCTTGGGAATATGCTCGGAGATCTGGCCGATGTCGTCGGAGGTGAACTTATTGACCGAGGTCTGCACCAGCTCGGCGATCGATTTGCGGCTGCGGGTGACATAGAGGAACGACTGCCCGGCAGCGACCGGGCGGATGCGGGCGCAGCCGAAGGTGCGCGAATTGCGGTTCTTGAACGAGGACGGCGTCAGCGCCTCGTCGATGCCGGATCCCGACAGCGCCCGGATGCCGCCTGATGTGCCGATCAAAAGCGCGCCGTCGGAATCGGCGATCCAGACGATGTCGTTGGCCTGTCCGCCGCCGGCCTGGACGAATTCCAGCGCGGCGTCGTCCTTCTCGCCCAGCGCAAAATTGTCGAAGTCGCCGGTCGCCGACGCATAGACCGAAAATCTGCGGCTGAACGCCAGCCGTTCCTCATGGAGCGAACCGCTTTCGACATATTTTCCGGGCACGAATGTCCCGAGCCGCCAGCGGGTAATTGGGCTAAGATCGGGCAGCGCATGTCCATAAAGCTGGATGGTGACGACCGTGGCGCTGGTCCGGCTGATGATCTTCGCCCAGCGCCAGCGGCCGTCAGAGCCCAGCAAGCGGACAGCCCGCCCGATATCGCTGTTTTGAAAACCAGCATCGTCATTTATCCCGATGATCGAAGAGGCTGTGAGATTGAACGGCGTCTGGCTCGCCGCCGCCTTGTTCATGGTCACTTCGGCGAACTGGGACGATCCTTGCCCGTTGACGCTCAACCAACGGAAGCGGTGATATTCGAACGCCGCCTTGTTGAAGAACTCGTAATATCGCGTCTCGCCACCAGACCAGCCGGATTGCCCGGTCTGGCTGTCAAGCGCCGTCCATGTAGAGCCGTCGTTCGAACCTTCAATCTTCCACGAAACAGGCTGGCGGCCAACGTTGACGCTGTCTGTTGCGGTGACATAGTAAGCGTCGACGATGACCTGTGCCCCGCCAGCTTGTTGATATCCAACAAAGCCGGATGTTACTCCGCTCCATTCAACGTCGGTGCCGACGTCCTTGTCGAAAGCCTCCCATGCATCGGCCGCCGCACTGGTCGATGTAACAGTTCCCGATGGTGAGATGAGACCCGTCATCGCCGGTGTCAGCGAGCCGTAATCGGCCGGCGTCAGCGTCGTCGATGTATCGTTGATCGCGTCGTAAGGGCCGTCGTCAAACTCGTAATCCTTCAGCGTCCATGTCGTGTGCGCTGTCCTGGTCAACACCTTCAGCGGATAGTCCTTGTGGCTGATCCACATCTGGTCGGCCGATTGCAGATAGGCGAGATCGAAGAGGTCGGCTTCCGCATAGGGCGAAGCGATCTCGACCGTGCCAACGCGGGCGCCATAGGCATAGACCCGGATATAGAAATCGCCGAACTCCAGGCAGTAGGCCTGCTCCGAGGAGAAGATGAACGGGATGCCGCGTGTTGTCTTGGCCGCGTTCTTTACCTCGCCGACGAATATGGTGCCGCCGCGTTTCCTGATGCCGCCATGCGGCAAGGTGACGAAGTTCTCGCATTTGGAAAGCGCTGCCCGATAAAGATCGAGCGAAGCGCGCGCGTGCAATCGCGGACTGATCTCGCCACGAACGAATGTGTCCTGGACCGGATAGAGCGTCGTCATCAGCGCACACACCTGATATCGCCGCGCTGGATCGCCCAGGACGATGTCGAAAGCCTGCCGCCACGCTGGATGGCGTTGGCGTGGAACGCCGCGTCGAGCGCCCGGTCATAGGCACCGCGGGCGATATCGATCATGCCCGCCTTGTGGGTCAACGGATGCGCGATCTTGGTGGCGAGCGCTGCAACCAGCACTTCGGTGAACAGCGCGTCCCAGTCGTTCGGATCGGTCAGATTGGCGACGTAGCGGATGAGGCGCGGCCCCGGCTGGTCGCAATAGATCAGCCCGGCCTCCTGGCGCCACGAGATCGGGATGCCGTCCGGCTCGCCATTGTGGGTCAGTGGCAAGGGCCGCAGGCAGTCCACTGGCAATTCATAGGCAAAGTTCAGCGTGCCCTCGCCGCTGCCGGTATCGGACCCGGCGACGGCAGCCGCCAGGATGGCGAACACCCAGGCGTGTTTCGTCAATTCCGCCTCCCGCGTCAGGTCGAAATGCATATTGAGCAAACGCGCGGGTTTCACATCTTGGTCAAGTGAATCGATCGGTGCCTCATCGAGTACGCCAAGCGCCATGTTGGCGATGTCAAGCGGGGTGATGGCCATGATTTAAGGGCCTCCGTCAGTGTGGATCGGGAAAGGCAGGGCATGGCGGCCCCACGGCAAAAAGCCGCTTCGTAGCGGCTGGGGATTTGGTGATTTTTGGCTTGAGCAAAACGTTCGCACGTCTTGTGCGTGGAACCCGTCACGATACCAACCACCCGTCAGGAACGGGTGGCTCGAGCTGCATTTTTGGTCCCTTGTGCCCGTTCGAGCACGAAAAAAGACGATAATATTATGGCTATTGCAGTTTCACGATGTCGCCGGCCAACGCGGCGATGACTTGCGGCCTGAAATCCCGCGGCATCAGCCGAGGCGTGCGCTCGTCGAGATCCGCCGCCCTGCTTCGGCTGGCTTGGCAAGAGCGCTTGCTTGCAGCTTTCCAGTGCCCCCCGCCATCGCCAAACCCTTGTCCAGAGCATCTTGAAGACTTGTCGTGTAGTAGGCGGTGTTTTCCAGACCGCTGAAGAAGTTTATTCGGTGAACTTCCCCCTTTTTGCTCATGACAATGCCCGCTTTTCGGAGCACTTCCTGAACTGCCTTGTATGTCATGTTCATGATCACCCTCCTTTGCCAAGAAAAGCAGCATCGCCCTTTTGTGTAACCGTTCGGTGACGGCGATTGGTCGACGTGCAACAGCAGTGTAGCCAGATCTACTCGGATCACTTTGGGCAGCACGGCGCGCGAATTGGGATTCGCCAAAATGGCCGGTCTAGCGCCCAGAAGGGGCGGGGCCCGCCCCTTCTGGCCCCGCTCAGGCCTCGGTCGTCCTCAGCGCGATGAAGGTCATGTTCTTGACGCTCGACGCGGTGCGGTCCCAGTTCGCCGCCAGCGCCAGTTCGGCGTCAGTGGCAAATTCGCCGGCCGAAGAGGCGTCGAGGAAGCGCGTGCCCGGAACGTGCGGGACGAAGTGCCGGCGGCCGACCATTTCGGTGACGCCGCCGCCATGGCCCTGGCGCGGCTTGCGGTCGAACTCCAGCGGCCCGCCTTCGGTGTTGACCGGCAGCTCGTTCCACAGGATCGCCTTGTCCTTGAACATGAAGGCCGTGTAGACGCCCGCCGCCACCGGAATGTCGTCGTCGACGACAGCCCGCAAGCCCATGTAGTACGGGATCAGCGGCCCGCCCTGCTCGGAGGGCGGCACATAGTCGATGAGGTCGGCGAGCTTCAGCGCCTTCATCTGCTTCGAATGCATCCAGATCGTCTTGAACTTGTCGGCGCGGTCGCCCATCAGATAGGCGGCTTCGATGATGTCGGTGTCGACGATGGAGGCGCCGGTCGTGCGGACCAGGTCGCCCGCATCATTGGCGATGTTGTCGGCCAGCACGCCTTTCAGGATGCCGAGCAGCGTCAGCTTGTTGGCACGCTGCCAGTAGTCGGTCTGGCGGCGCACGATCAGCTTCTGCGGGTCGTCGCCGGCCAGGATCGAGGTCAGGTCAGGAATGCCCCACGCCTGGGCGCGGACATTGCGGGCAGCGACCTCGCGGCGGGCGCCGATCTTCTTCATCTCGATCGAATCGGCCGGATCGTCGTTGACCGGCTCGGACGGATCGTTGCCGAGATCCTTCCAGCCAGGCATGTCGACGGAGCGGCCCCCCATTGAGAGTTTCGAGGCGATGGCCGGGTCGGAAAACAGGATCCCGGCTTGATAGATCTCGAGCGACTGGACATGCTCCTCGAACGAGTATTGTGCATAGACGGACGGAACGATCGCGTCCGCGATACGGGTATAGGCGTCTGCCATTTTTGTCTTCCTTCAGGTTTGGTGGGGGCGGCTAGACCATGATCCCGAAAAATGGGAACCGGTTTTCGCTGGAGATCATGGTCCAACTTCAGAGGGGGTTGTTGGGCATCCACAGGTCCGGGTTTTCACCGGCCTCGCGTGCCAGCCGGCGGGCGCGGGCGGGGTCGCTTTTGACGAGGGCTGAGATGTCAGTCAGGTTGCGTTCGCCGGCGGCGTTGCGCTTGAAGGGATTGCCTCCAATCAGAGCCGCGCCACCGTCGATCGTGTCTTCCCTAAACATCGCCTCGCCGATGGCCTGGAACGCCTTGGCGATTTGCGGATCGGTCAAGGCGCCGTCAGGCAGGAGGATACCCTTCGCCTTGTAGGCATCGACCAGGCCGAGCTTCTTCATTGCCCGGTTGGCGACCTCCAGTCTCTGGCGGAAGCCGTCGCTGTCGGTCGGTCCCCAATCGCGGACCAAGTCGTCGTGAGTGGCTTCGACCGACCGGGCAAGGGCGATCTGCTGCACCTTGGCCTGCTCGGCCATGTAGCCGACGAAGCGGTCATGATAAGCCTGCGCCACCTTTGGGGTGGCACCTGCTTCGACCGCCCAGGCCTTGGAGGCGTTGGCGAGCTCATCCGAATAGGCGAAGTTTTCGGGAAGCCCGTCGGGCCGCCTGTACTCGACCTTGTCAGGCGATGTCAGCGGACGCATCGCCTCCGGCAGCCGGGCATGGAACCTGTCCCAGACTTCCCCAGGTGCGTCCGCTGCGGGAACGCGCAGGCTCTCACCCTGCTGCCGTTCCAGCTCCGCATAGGATGTGAAAACCCGATCGAGGCTGTCAGGCTTGGTCCAGCCCTTGGTTTCAGCAAGCTTGCGGTTGCCTTCGGAAAGACCGTCAAACCAACTTTTGGCGGCCGGCGGGGCGGACCCGTTGTCCCCGATGGCCGGTGGCCGTGCAAGGTTGCCCGCCGGTGGCAAAGCCGCCACGGACCCGACGTCTGCCAGATCTGTCATGAGATGTTCCTTTGTGTTGAGGTTAAAGGCTGATGATGGGAGCAGGCGGCGGGCCTGGTATCTCCCCCCTTGAGGGGGAGATGGCCGGCAGGCCAGAGGGGGTACCAGCGCGTGGGGCGCCAACCTCCATCTGTCGCAGGGGGGGCACGCCCGGTCGCACCGACCCCCTCTGTCGCCTTCGGCGACATCTCCCCCTCAAGGGGGGAGATTAACGCCTAGACATTATCCCCCCAGTTCTCCCAGAGCAGCGTGATCGTACCCGTAATTGCCAGCGTGCCATCGGCGTCGACGTCGGTGCCGGTGGCGAAGGCGAGGTTCAGGTAAAGATCGACCGGCGTCGCAGTCCCATCGAGCGTCAACGCCGCAACCACATCGGCGACCGATGCGGTCGATAGTGCAACACCGGCGCCGTCCAGCGTGCGGCCGGTCGCGGCCAGAACGTTGACCATGGTGCCTGCGAGCGCGGCGCTCGACGCCGGCGCCGACCCGAGCGACCAGGTGAGTGCGGCATTGTCGTTGATGGTCGAGGCGCGGGTGGTCAGCACGGCGAATTGCAGCCTTGCGGTGCCACCCTTGATGCGCACCTTGCCGCCGAGAAAATCGAAAAGCTTCTGACTGGCATAGGCAAGCGCATCGGTGACCGGCACTTGCATGGCGTTGAACGAAAAAACGGTGCGGTATGCGCCGCCCTGCCCGCTCGTTCTGGCGGCAAGCCCGGATTTGGGCGGGGCAAAGCCGGCCTCGCGGGCCGCGGCACGGGAAAGCGTCCGGGAAAGACCTCGGGTCATGGCATTCTCCATTCTTGGGGATTTGGGGGATCGACTGGACTCGCCGCAGGCGGGTTCGTTACGGCCCGAGCCTGATTCATTTCGATAGAGCCCAGCTCTATCGTCTTGTTAAACCATGATTTTTATGGTTTTTTTGTTTGACCATGAACTTTCCGAACGAAAAGCCTCGTTCATCAAGACGAAAGAAACCATGTCTTATTTCGTGAGGCGCGGTGCCCCCGTTCCGCCGCAATGCGCCCGCACTTGGGAATTTATTCGGCCCTTCGGCCTTCAAAGGAGGACTTTACATGATTAAGAAAGCCATTGCCGCCGCGCTTCTGACTGCCGTGCTGGCAGGGTGTGCGCAGACCGAAGGCCAGCAGAGAGCCGGAACCGGCGCGTTGATCGGCGGCGCCGGCGGCGCGCTCGTCGGTCAGGCGATCGGCGGCAACACCAAGAGCACGGTTATCGGCGCAGCCAGCGGCGCCCTTTTGGGTGCGGTCGTCGGCAGCGCGACCACGCCGCAGCGGCGCGGCGAGCAGCTTTGCCGCTACCAGGATCGCAACAGCGGCCGCATCTACACCGCACCTTGCGACGACCGTTACTACGACGGCAATTATTGAGCGTAGCCCCCTTCTCCCCGTTCACGGGGAGAAGGTCCCGGCAGAGGGACGAGGGGCAGCGCAAAAATTCTGAAATGCTGGCACCGCCCCTCACCTGCCCTGCCGGCATCCTCCCCGTAGGTCCGTGGGCTTGCAAACCGAAGCGGGCCTCCGCTAGGTCAGTGCTCCCGCACCCTACCCATCCGTCCGTGCCGCCTTCTCCAGCGCCGCCTTACGCAGAATCGCGATAGCTCGATTCCAGTAGCGCACCGCCTCAAAATGTTCTTGTCTGGTCAACCAGATCTTGTTCTCCAAACTGACTGGATCGCCGCCAACCGCAATCGGTGTGAGCTCGAACAGTTCCACGCCCTTGGAGCGCGAATTTGTATCTTGGGCGCTCATTTCGAGTCCTCCAGCCGAGCAAATAGATCGGCGAGGTCTCGCGCTATCCTCTCGGCGGATTGCCGTTCCATAAATATAACGGGATGCGCACGATTGGCATTTCCACATCGTCGGTGTCGAAGCCATAGGCTTCCCCTCCTCCGTTCGATGCGAACAAGAGGATGCCTGGCGCATATTTTTCAACCTAATATTCTCGATTGAAGTCAGCCAAATTCTTCGGCCTTGAAAAAATTACATAGCTGTCGCCGATGAAGCCTTCACCTCCATTATGCTCTTTGAGGAAGTCGATGTAATCCGTGGGCAGCGCCACTCCCAACCGTGCGGACAGGCCATCGACGACTGCGGATTCAGCCGGTGCATCGAACTGTCCCTCAGTTAAGATATGTCCCATTTATCCTCCCAGGTCTTTCAGCAACTGATCCACCACGGCGTACCCTGTTGTCGATGAACATCGCGAGGCAGAACGATCTTGTTGGAGGAGTCGATCGGACTGCCACCAAACTTCACTGGATTGACTTCATGCATATCCACTGCAGTGCGCGAACTAAGGCGACAATAGCGCCTACCGACCGTCGTAAGGCTCAACCGTCGCGGATGGGATACCAAAGTCGTCAAGTAGATCCAGCACGCGCTTGGAGATGACCAGACGCAGATCGCCAGCAATGCCGAAATCATCATGACCTGCCTTCCCATCCACTTTCAACCACACGAACTGCGGGAGTTCTACGTGGGGCTGCAGTTCCAGGAAGTCTTCCGACTTCGTGATTTCGGCGTGAGCAAAGTTCGCACCCGAGAAGCCGATGTTCTGCAAGGCTTGCTTGACTTCAGCCACGACGAGAAAGCACGGGAACGTCGTTATGATAACATCGCCGAACCACCCTTCCATTTGGTAGATGAGTTTGCTTACAACAGGGGGATGAACGCTTGTGTCCATGATGGTGCCACGGCCAATTCCGCCGGCGACGTCGGGCTTTATGTAGAAATAGTCCATCATTCACCTAGTGGAGGAGAAGTTGTCGTGCAACTTCTAGAGAGAGGAACGCTCAACCCACGAAATTTTCGTCCACGAACATCTCCGCAAATTTCTGCGGTGTGAGAGTTACATCATTGTCGCGGGCGATTTTGAGGTTCCTTGCCCACATATCCCGGATTGCTGCCGGCATTCCCTCAGGCATGTGCATAGACTGGGCTATTGCGTCATGCCATTGTCCATCGCCGCCATAGATAGATTGCAGTTTGGGGGCCATCCTTTTCAAGCCATCCTCCGACTCTTGAGAAAGTTCTCCGATCGCCCAGAGCACATAAACATCGAGCAGTCTAAGCAGCGGCTGTCCGTCATAACGTGGGTTAGTCAACATTTAACCTCTCACGCATCATAGGTGGCATAATAAATAACGCGTTCGCAGATGGCGGAAATGCTTGGCTTTTCTTTCTGCGACGCAACCAAAGCCTCGGTAATCTCGATTGCAAGGTTGATTTCGAGAAAGTATGCCAGGCCCTCTTTAGCTGCCTCGGGTGGTACCAACACCCCATCCTGCTGAGGCAAAACCATCGCGTCTGAATCCTCTGTCCAAGGCTCCGCCGCGTAGATTGTGGGCTCCGCTGCGTAGACCGGGTCCTCCTCGTCAAATTCCGACAACCGGCCAACGATATCCAGCAACTTCATTTTTTTCCCCATAGGGAAAATCCTCCTCGACCATTCGGATGCAGTGTTTTCTGGAAGATACTCCCTCGATCATGTTGAGATCTAGGGACGAGTTGCATTACACCGGGTTCATCTGCGTGGTGCCAGCTGAAGCCGGGAGGTGCAGCGCGGGGGGCTAGCTCTGTCGGCGTTCGCTGAAGATTGAGACCCTGATTCAGCAAATCCTGAGCGAAAGCAATTTCTCCCTCCATCGTTTGCAATAGGGATTCGTTTGCAGCTTGGACGTGTACTGGGCGCGACGAGCCCGGATACAAGGTCGGGTCCAATCGCATCTCATGTATTACACTGTAGAACTGGCCTGTTGGCGCCGGAATTACGCCGAGTACTTCGGCACGCTTTGCCGCTATGTCACTCGTCGGCTCAACTGCTCGTAATATATCTTTCTCGGCAACAGCGGCTCGACCAACCGCGGACCATGGTATCGACCAGCTCAATGCATCAGATCCCTGATGCATCATCAGATTCTCAACACGGTTTGCCGGCTTGTAATAAGCCTCCGTGAAATCGGGGGAGTTGATCGTTGCCTGGCTGTTGCCATCAGCAGCCATGGTGAGCACCTTGGCCGCAAGTTCAGCTGCGCCGATCCCCGCATTGGCGGCCGCCTTGCCAAGACCTTTGGCCTGCGATGCCAACACTGAACGCGTCGACATAGGCTTGTAGCCAGACTCAACCGGCATAATCCAACCTAGATCGGCATCGGCCAGTTGCCGGGCCACGGCTGGTCGGGCAATAGGGCCGGACGTTCCCGCAAGCAGCGCGCCTACCTTCGCGTTTATGTCCTGCCGGTACATACTCGGGCTGTCATAATTGTCGGAGAGATCACGGATAATGGACAGCGGCACGGGCTGGGGGTTATCGATACCTAAGTGTTCCTGCGCGGCGACAGACATGGCTATCGCTGTGTCATAGGCGTCCTTGCCATAGCCGTCTGGATCCTCAAGCCCGCCGCCGATCACGGCTTTCCAGGCAGCATCGACATTGGGAAACACGTCGCTGACGTAGCCCCCGGCGTCGGCCCGTCTGTGATTCATGACCAGCCCTACCGCGGCGGCGGTCGCGTCACGGCGCGCCGGGTCTTCCTGCGAACCGTTCGGCCCGGAATCGGCGTCGCGAAGTGCCGCGTGGATCGCCTGGTTCGGCATGGTGCGCATGCCGAAAACCTGACGACCGACATCGGCCCGCCAGTCGAAATCCTGGAAACGCTTGTCGCCCTCGTCGAGCCCATAGGCGATCCTGAAGGCATCCCGGCCAGGCATCTTGCCGGAATAGGCGCCGGTCCTTGCGATGGCGTCCGGCGCGTTCTGCTCGGCCAGACCGATGTTGGTTCGAATCTCAACCTGCTGAGCCGTTTTGGCCGCCTCCGCCTGCCGAACCAGCGCTGCTTGTTCCGGTTGCGAAAGGTCGTCCCTAAACGCCTGCGCTACACGCTCATCTGGCGTCTGCCTGCCGACGCGGTCACCTTTCCCATCAGATGCCTTTGAGTTGTCCGAGACAAAGCTGCCTGCCGCTTGGGTCGTATCGCTGGCGGCATCTCCGCCGGAGGACTCGGCCGGCGTCCCGACACCAAACATCTCCAGGGCACGCTGCGGATTCTTGGCGATCAGCGCCTCGAAACGCGCCTTCGCGGCAGCGGTGAACCAGTCCTTCACCTTCTGCTGCCTGATCCCGGGGTCGAGCCCCATCTTGTCGATGAGATCGATCCCGTCCTGGCGGGCCACTTCGAAGGTGACGATGTCGTCGAGATTGGCCTTGCCGATGGCGATGGCATTGGTCTGCAGCACCGTGTCGACCTGGGCCTGCTCGTAATCCTGGCGCCGCTGAAACTGGCGCTGCGCCATGCGCAGCCCGCCAACCCCGCGCATCGCTTCCTTCTGTCTGGCAAAATTGGCACGCTGGCTCTCGGGCATGTTCGGCAAGGCATCGTCGAACAGCTTGTCGAACAGACCAGGCTTGACCGCCTGGCCAGTGCGCGGATCGACTTGGCCATACATGGACTCGTGCAGCCCGGTCCCGTCGGCCGGCGCATTCGCCGCCACCTCGTCTTCCGCTTGCGCGATCTGGCCGTTGAACCGGCGACGCGCGAATTCGGCGTCGAACGCCTCCTGCTGCTCTTTCATCTGCTGGTGGCGCTCGGCGACAGCGGAAAGCTCATCGCCAAAACCTTGCATGGCTGCGCCGACCGGCGATCCCTGCGGGTATTGCACCGCATTGCCGGTGTCGAGCCGGCGCTGCGCCAGTTGGAGAGGAATGGTCGCCATTTGATTGTTCCCTGCAGTGGCGCCGCGCCGGAGATCGCAGCGCTGCGCCGGCGATCCGGCCGGATGCCGCCGCCTTCGCCGAGTCATGAATTTTTGGGGAGGTCGCTAGTGACGGCGCCATTAGCCAAACAGGGCTTGGCCTTCAGGGGCCGTATTCTGATCCGGTTGTGAGCTGGGCGGGTTCGTGGACTCGTTTGAATGATACGCCGGAGCGGGTCGTAACCGCGGTGAGGCCAGCGCTTCCGAAGTCCTTACCCCTCCAGCCTCGCCGCCTTCTCCAGCGCCGCCAGCTGTGCCTCGTCCAGCGTCAGAAACCCCATAATGTGCTGCACCACTTCGGCGCGCGCATTGCTCAAGGCACTATGAAGTTCGAAGCCGTTCGGTGTCCTGGTCCTGGCCATCCATTCGCCATAGGACGGGCGGCGGTAATAGCCTGTCGTCGCGGCGAGGTCGGCCAGCACCATCTCGCCATCCTGGCCGGAGAACACCCTGAGATAGGCCTTGGCCAGGGCATCGCGCGCCTTGGCCGGACCGCCGGCCTGCCCGGAATGGGCGAAACGTTTGCGGCTCATACGCCGGCACCCGGCGCAGCCGGGCCGCCCGGCATGTCAGGCCCGGCCTGACCACCCTGCAGCATGCCTTGCAAGTCATCGAGCAGGCCGCTGTCGCGCGCCTGCACGGCGGCGGGCACAGCATCCTTGGCGACCTTGCCAGCGTTGGCGATCGCCGCCATACCAGCCTGCGCAGTTTGAGCCTTGGCCCTGGCGTCGCGGATGCCGGCGACCTCGTCCTTTCGCCGAAAAATGCGCTGCGGGCTGCGGCCGGCGCTCTGCACGATCTTCAGCGCCTCGTCGCCGTCGATATTGTCCATCACGCCGGGATCGAACTGCGCCATCTGCATGGCCGTGGTGACCACCTGGATGGTGTCGCGCGCCTCGGCCGAGCGGCGCAGCACGTCGAGCGGACCGGTGAAGGTCGGCCGCACCGCTTTGCCGGCCAGGCTTGCCGGCGGCAGGAAGCGGCTGTCTTCGTCATACAGTCCTTTGTCTTCCAGGATGCCCAACTCGCGGTCGAGATTGCTGGCGAATCCAGCCTGGATGATCGAGCCGGATGGTCCGAGCAGCGCGCCCTTCTCTTCCTGCCTGATCAGGGCTTCGGTCGCCGTCATCTGCGGGTTCTGCACCAGCGTCTGGAACAGGTTGACGAACATCATGTCGCGGATCTGCTCGGCCCGGCTTTCCGCGTAATTGAACGCATAGGTCGGGTTCTGGCCGGTGGCGATCGGCGCGATCAGCGGCCGTCCCTGGTCGTCGATCAGGCCGGGATAATTCTCGCCGGGATTGAGCACCGGCACATAGTCGAGCCGCGCCTTCGAGGCGGTGGCCGGATCGGTGATCTGCTGCAGGGCGCGCAGGCCCGAGCGGCGCACGGCGTTTTCCTCGCGCACCGTGGTCAGCGCCTCGATGGTCGGCGAGATGCCATAGGGGTCGCCCTCGTAGCGGCGCCAGTTGAAGCACGACACCGGGAAGGAGCGGAAACCGCTCTCCCTGACGATGACCTCCTCGTCCTCGATGACGTGATAAGAAGCGAATGCCGTGTCGAGATACTGGTAGGAGCCGCCCAGCCGATACATCTTGCGCTCGTCGCGCGGTTGGATGCACTGGATCAGCGAAATCTTCGTCTCGCATTTGGCCGGGTCGTCGACCAGCATCTTGATCCGCGCCGGCAGCTTCTCATAGCCGAGCAGCTGCGCCGCCTGCCGCGCGGTCCGCTCGTAGCGGCGGTGAAAAATATCGACCTGGCCCCAACGGTTGCGCGAGAGAAAACCCTCGACCACCGGGATCGAGGCATAGCGGATCAGCGCGCCGCCAAAACCCTCCTCGGCATAGAGATAGGCCGGGCCGTAGCGCACGACATTGCGCAGGCAGGCTTGCGTCGCCGGCACGAAGTTCGAATTGGCGGAATAGCGCAGCGCAAACAGGAAGTCGCGAAGCGCTTCCGCCCACTCCTTTTCCTCGTCGGTCTCCTCGTCATTCACAGCGGCGGTCGACAGCCCGTGCCATTTTTCCGACTGCGGGATGATCAGGCTTTCGAGCCCCGCAGCCAACCGGTTGGCGGCCGAGTTGATGGTGTTGGCGTAGACGCGGGCACCGCGCCGCTCCTGCCGCTCCACCTGTGAGCCTGCGCCGGATTGCCGGCGGCTACTCCAGAAATCGGGCGCATCGGGATCGCAGAATTCCGACACCGCCTCCCAGACAGCCTCATACTGGCTGCGCTCGCTCTCTAGTTCCGCCTGTCGCGACAGGATATCTTGGGCACGGGAATCGCTTGTCATGGCAATCTTTCTTCGGTGGTGTCGCTTGTTCGAGGCTCAGATCTTTTTCAGGGAGCAAGTCGAATTTTGCCCACTTTTTCGATGTTCAAAGATGGCGCGGTGGGCCTTTGCAGGAGGCCAATGTGGCAATGACGGAAAGCCTATCCGGTGCCTTGACGAGGCGAAGCAAGCAGGTTGCGAAGCGGCTAGTCGGCTACGATTCCCGCAACTGGCTGCGCATCAGGCAGATCGAGGCGTTCACCGCGTTTCTTGAGGCGGACGGCCGCAAATCGTCTGACGTGATCGAGGTGTCGCCCGGCTGGAACCGCTACTGGAAGGCGATGTGCTCCAATTACACGTCGGTCGATTTTCCCGACTTCGACATCTGCAAGGACCGCACCGACCAGCAATATTCCGTCGTCATCGCCGACCAGGTGCTGGAGCATGTGCAACGCCCGCTCGCCGCGGCACAGAATATCCACGCCATGACCAGACCGGGCGGCTGGGCGATGGTGGCGACGCCGTTCCTGTTCAGGGTCCATGCCAGGCCGCACGACTACAACCGCTGGACTCCAGCCGGCCTGAAGCAGGTGCTCGTCGAAGGCGGCTTTCCGGAAGCGGGCATAGAGGTGTTCAGCTGGGGCAACAAAGCCTGCGCAAAAGCCCATATCGGCGGCCCGGTGCGCGCCTACGGCCTATGGCGCGACCTCAGTAACGACGAGGAATATCCACTGATGGTCTGGGCGTTCGCGAAGAAAAGATGAGACTCGGAGAAACGCTGGCGCTTGAACACCCCTCTCTGGCCTGCCGGCCATCTCCCCCTCAAGGGGGGGAGATCGGATGTCGCGTCGGCTTTCGCAAACCACCAACGCTGGAGGGCTGGCAAAAGGTAGAAACTGCCAATCTCCCCCCTTGAGGGGGAGATGTCCGGCAGGACAGAGGGGGGCCTGCTTGGCGCTACCCCTGCCGCCGCTTCACCAGCCGCGCCAGCCGCCGCCAGGTCCACCAGGGCCAGCCACCCCGGTTCCTGAACACCCGTTTCATCGCGCCCATTTCATACCCCCAGAAGTACGCGGCGCTGGCCGGTGAGATCACCGGGCGCGAGATCGGTCTTCACCGTGCCGGCAGTGCCCTGGCGCTGCTCGAGTTCAGCCCGCAAGGCTGCCTCGCGCGCCTGCACGTCCTTGTCGGCGATGGTCGGTGTCGAAGGCAGCGGCTTCAAGGCGGGTGGTTTTTGCAACAGGCACATGGTTCCAGCTTTCTCTTGTCCAGTCGAAGAGGATGAAGGTTTCGCCGTTGCGGCCATAGCCAGGTAAACGGCAGCGTTCAGTGGCGCCAAGCCGGCCAAGCCAGCGCAGCGCCAATTCATTGGCGGCAAGCGCCCGCGCCTCGACCCGCCAGGCGCCCCGCGCCGCAACCTGCGGCCCGAGCACCTCGTGAAAGAACCGCGAAATCCCAGGCACGCAGCGCCTCATGCGGCGCGTGCCCCAGCTCCAGGCGATCCATAAGCCGCCGCGCTGTTCGGCGGCGCCGAAGCCGGCTTCCGGATTGCCGTCCAGCTCGGCGACATAGGCAAACCCCTGCAACGCCGTCAGCGCCAGCAGCGCCGGCGACCACTGGTCAAGCTGGCAGTCGATCTCAGCTCGGTCCTCGGGCCGCAGATTGGCGGCGATATAGGAGAGGTCACGCAGGGTTGCCGGGATGATACGGAGCATCATGTATATCCTTCGTCATCCCGGGTCGAGGCGGCGCCGCCGAGACCTTCGGTGTCCTGCCATCGCAATTGTCGAAAAAATGCCGTCGCCGCTTCCACGGGGCTTGCCACAACCAAAACGACGCGATAATACTATAATACAACTATAGGAGGCATTGTCGAGGTCCGCTCATCCTCGCCATGGTGGCGGTGTTCACGTTGCCAGTTGGTCGGCTCGGTCGCAGAAGCCCGCCCTTCTCTCGAACTAGGGTATTGGCCGAAGCATGCGTGGCTGAAGCTTTGGAAAACGGCCTTGATAATCGGGGAATACCGGTGAATTTAGAAATGGCCTCACTTCGTTTTCATACTCTAGCCGCTCGCCAAATTTCTCTCTGAAATCAATCATCCCGCCTATCAAAGACTGTACATAGGCCCTCTGGGCTTGATCAACGAGCCTGGATTGGAGATCATAAAGTTTCTCGACCAGCGTATTCTTTTTCCGGGGCGGATCAGGGTCATAGATCCCATTGAGTGCGTCCAAGTTCGGGCTGTATGGAGGTTTTTTTGAACCGTCTGGGAAATAGGCATCAGGACCTGAAAAATAATTTTCAAGAAGATCGACCGCGAAACGCCGAGCGTCCTCCGGGCTGATGGAAACCCCCGCGGGTGCCAATGGGAGGTAGCCCCTGCCTTTCGATCGAACCCATAGCATTGCTCCGTGGTCTAGCTAAATCCGTGATATTTTCGATGGACCCTAAAATGCGCCCAATCTCGACCTTTGTTATTTCTGTCATGGCTCTTATTTCTGTCATGGCTGCGCCAAGTTTCAGCAAAGAACCATCAGACAGCAGTTACTCTATAAAATTCGTCCTCAAAATGAGTGATGGGAGATACTTTGGTGGATCTGCAATTTGCAAAAAGAAAAGCGACTGCGACGCTCCATTTGAAGGAATGTTCAAAATTGGCATCATAGATTACAAAGATGGATACAGCCTATCCATATACAATTTTAGCAGAGACCTGTCATTGCTAGGCTGTTGCTCTTTTGAAAATGGAGATGATAGCATACGCCTTGACAGAACTAAAGCAAAACACACAATAAATCTATATTACCTAGTTGGGAAAGATTTGGATTACGTGGTTCCAAGGAAGTATGGGGATCTATTCTTGATAATTTCAGATAATGATTAGAGAAAATCAACATAATTGAGCTTAGTTTACGATATTATATTTTTAGCATCATCACAGCACTCGCGTATATCAATTGCTTGACAAGAGACAATCGCAGCGCGAGATCAGGTATGCCGCCCAACAGATTGCGATTGACCGCATATTCGCGTTGGGAATCTTTATCGATCAATGACATAACGGCGTCTTCCGCGACAGAGTTCGGCAATGGCTGGATGTCCTCGATACCAAGTTGCTGCTGGGCGGAAACTGACCGAACGACCGCGCCCTGATAGCCTTCAGCTTTCGACACATCTTTCCAGGCCGCATCTACGGTCGAAAAAACGTGGCGGACATAGCCGCCGGGATCGGTGGTCCTGGCCCTTAGATTCTGCCTTGCAGCCTCCACCAGCAAATCGTGATTTCCCTGATCTGCTTCTTGCGAGCTTGCCTGGCCGGACTCGGCATCGCGGAGCAAGGCGTGGATCGCATCCGTAGGCATGATCCGCATGCCAAAGGCCTGCCGGCCGACATCAATTTTCCGGCTGAAGTCCTGGAATCGTTTGCGGCCCTCTTCAGTGCCATAGACGGCGGTAAAATCCTCGGGCCCCGGCATCTTGCCGGAATAGGTGCCTGCACTTGCAATCGCCGTCGACGCGTTTTGCAAGGCAATGTCAATGTCAGTGCGCGCATCGATCAGTTGGCTTGCTGTGGCAGCGTGTGCCTGCCGGACAAGCTCTTGAAGCTCTCCCGGCTGCAAGTCGCGTAGACGCGGGTCTTGTGCCGAATCCTTGCGGCTTTCGGATACCGAAACTTCGTGAGCCAGCATCGCAGCGGCCCGCTTCGGGTCTTTGGCGATCAATGTCTGGACGGATGCCCTCGCCGTGGTGCTGAACCAGTCTTTGACAAGCTTCAACCTGCTCTGCGAATCGAGATCCAGCTTTGCAATGAAATCGAGCCCATCCTGCCTGGCTGTTTCGAACGTGCCGATGTCGTCGGGATCATCCTTTGCGATGGAGTTGACGTTGGTTTGAAGAACCCTGCTCAGTTCGGCCCGCTCATAGTCCTTGCGGTGCTGAATCTGCCGCGCCGCCATGCGCTCGGAACCCGCCGCGCGCAGCGCTTCCTTCTGCCGGGCGAAATTGGCGCGTTGGCTTTTGGGTATTTTCGGCAGGGCATCGTCGAATAGCGTGTCGAACAGGCCGGGCTTCACCACTTGGCTGTTGCGTGGATCGACTTGGCCGTACATGGCGTCGTGCGGGCCGGCGCCATCGGGCGCCGCGTTGGCTGCCACATCGGCCTCGGCTTGGGCGATTTGGTCCATCAGCTTGCGGCGGGCAATTTCGGCGTCGAACGCCTCCTGTTGCTCCTTGCGTTGCTGAAAGCGCTCGGCGACGGCCGAAAGCTCGCCGCCCAGGTCTTGCATGGCGCCGCCGATCGGCGATCCCTGCGAATGCAGCGGTTCACCCGCATCGTTCCGTTCTATTGGGTTATGACCTTCCTCATGATCGCCGCGCTTTGGTTGTTTGCCGGTCGTACAGTTTCTCTTGAGCAGATCACCAATAGCCTGCTTTTCATACCCTATCTCGATACTGTCACAGGCTTTGTCCAACCAGTACTTGGCGTGGGTTGGACGCTCAATCTGGAAATCCTGTTTTACATTCTGTTCGCGGCGACTATGGGTTTTGGTACGCTGACGCAAATGGCGACGATCGGCGTTGTCTTTGCAATCGCCGTAGCTGCACGCATCGTCTTCAAACCCGCCGCCGACGCTGTGCTGTTTTTCTATACCACGCCAATCCTGTTTGAATTCCTTGCCGGCATGGCTCTAGGCCATTTGGTCGGCAGACTGGCGCGTTTGCCTGCTTTCCTGGGTGCCTCGGCTGTCGTGTTTGGTATCGTGTCCATGCTGGTGATGGTACTTGGCTTCAACTTACCGCGAACCCTTGCTCAGGGAATTCCGGCGTTGATCCTTGTCGCAGGTTGCATCACCCTGGAAAGCTACTTCCGGGCTTTTGCTCCTCGCGGGCTGGCAAGGTTGGGCGATGCTTCCTACTCTCTCTATCTGACCCATCCTATCGTGCTGCTTGCGACCGCTCCTGTCGTTGCAAGCGTCAATGTATCACCATGGATTGCAGGCACAGTTGTTGTCGCCGCCTGCATTGCCGTCTCCCTGGCCAGCTACAGTTTTATTGAAAAGCCGCTTTTGGCCATATCGCGGATGAGCCTCTCCGCCTATCAGGTGAGGGCGCAATGAGTTGCGGCGCCCCCACCACTAGCCGCCTGGTTGGAACCCGAAGCAGCTTGTTGTTTTATGCACTTCGGCAATTTGCCAGTGGCTACTTTGAAACGAAGTAGGCGTCGTCCGTATAGAGTTTGCCAACTCCGCCATAATGGCCGACGCCAAACACGAATGACTGAGGTGTACCTGATCCGTCGGAATCCCGCCCGACCGGCCACATTGCGTTTGACGATGATTGCCAAAATACCCCGTCCAGATACCAATCGATGCCTACCCCCTCATAGAGATCCGCACGCAGCTGAAACCAGCGGCCCTTCGGGGCGGGAACATCGTTAGCCGGATTGTGTACTCCGGCCGCCGCACTTTCCACATGCAGCATCACTATCTCATCAGTCGGATTGTCGGTCAGGTTGACCCACCACGTTGGGTCCTGCCTGAAAGGCGACTGCTCCGTCATCTTGAACTGGAAGATATTCGTCCAGCCGTTTCCCGCGTATTCGTAATTGGACGGAATGAAAAACCAGGCGACATAGGTTCCATCGATCCCTGACGGCGACACCGCCTGGAGCGGACGTCCGAAAGTGTCATTCTTGGCCAGGCCGCCTGAAAACAGCCACTCTTTGTAGACTTTGGAGTGGGGCTTCCCAGCGTTGATGGCAGCCACCGTCGTTTCGAACTTTCCGAAGCTGTTGCCGCCGTGCGAGGATACATTCCCTGCGCCGGTCGAGACCAAGCCGCTGACAATTGCGTTCAGGTTGGGATCAGCTTCCGCGGAATTCTCCGCCTGAACGAAAGACCAGTCGGTGTAGCACGAGGCTTGGGTGCAAGGCCCCTCCTCCCAGTCTGCTCGCCAGTAGGGCGCGTTCTGAGCATATACGGCAGCAACTGGCACCAAAGTGGCAGCAATCGTGCAGATTGCAGTTAGAACCAACAGATTAAAAAACTTCTTCATGTCGATTTACCGTTCCTTTCTACCCTATGAAATTCCAGGAGATTGTTGACGTGTTCGAAGAGGACGTTTTGGAGGAGATCACCGAAACGCCCCTAGCGGATCGCTCTGCCCCACCTGCCTGCGCGCCGTCCTGAACTCCGCCGGATCGACCATCGCTTCCCTCAGCATCATCACGCCGTAGCGGGTCGCCGCCATCAAATCGTCGCGCAGCTTCACCACCTGGCCGCCCTTGCGGTGGTAGAGGCGGAATTCCTCGAACCAGGGCAGAAGTGTCGAGAACACCTTGAAACGGCCTGATTGCATGCGGTCGAGCATTTCCATCAGCCCGGCCTCGACCGAGACCGAGCCGTCGGCGAACTGCGCATGGCTGGAAAGCATGTTCAGCCCATGCGCCGCATATTGCCGGGCGAGCGCTACGCCCGCACCTTCCAGCGTCTCGCGGCGGCCGTCGCGCGGCCATGCCCAGGGCAGCCATTCGCCCCAGGGTTTGAGCGTCAGCGCCTGCATCGCCGGCGTCTGCTGCGACGCCCGGCAGGCTTTTGTGACATAGACGACATCGGCCTCAGTATCCCAGGCAAGCTCGACCGCGGCCGACGGATGGTCCCAGCCGAAATCCAGCGCGCCAAGCCGCGGCCAATAGCGCGGCAGCCGGAACGGCTCGCAGGCGATCAGCTCCTCGGCCACCGGAAAGATGCGGCCGGAGCCCAGCACCGGAATGCCTTTGGCCCGCGCCTCGCGCTCATGCGCCGGATAGGCTGATATGATCTCGGCGCGCTGCTGCGGCGTGTAGTGCTCGGCATCCTCGATGGTCATGAAGGTGACGTGACGGGTCATCAATGCGCCCTCGCGGCTTGAATCGTTTTGGGAGATGCGGTGGGTAGCGCGTTGTTTGGGCGAGAGCTTTTCGCGTTGGCGGGACAGCGCCCCCCTCTGTCCTGCCGGACATCTCCCCCACGAGGGGGGAGATCGGATGTCACACTGACTTTCGCTAATCTCAAACGTTGGTAGGCAAGCGGAACGCGGGGAACTGCCAATCTCCCCCCAAGTGGGGCTGTTGCAAAATGGGGAAAACCGGGAACAAACGACCCGTTTTGGATTCTTTCTGTTCTTGTTCCGATTCCGGTTCGATTCCTTTTGTTCCGAATATTGCAACAGGCCCCAAGTGGGGGAGATGTCCGGCAGGACAGAGGGGGGCGCGAAGGAACGCAACGGATGAGAGGAAGCGAATGCTTCTTTCCTGAACTTGCCTCACCGCCCAATTCCTTCCACCTCCTCCGCCGACAAAAACAGCAGCACCACCCGCGACATGCCGAGCAGCGGCGTGAAGGTGACGATGGTGATGCCGCCCGTCGCATTGGTGCGGGTCAGGCCTTCGGAATAGATGTCGAGCGGCGGTTCCTCATCGAACCAGACGCCGTGCAGCGTTTCGCCCTGCCACTTCTCGCGGCCCTTCTCAAAACTCTTGAACGACAGCACCGATTCGTCTGCCTGGACGTCGCCGCCGCCGCCATGGCGGACCACGACGCTGTCCAGCCCATGCGGCGCGCCGCGCCCCATGATGGTGCTGACAATGGCATCGGCCGGGATCATGCCGGTGCCCCACGCCGCCGGCTGCTGCGGCGGGCCGATCAGCATGCGCTGCGGGTTGTCCCGCGTGCCCTCGGCGGTGACGCCGGCCGCCCACAGCCGCACTGATGTGTCGAACACCTTGCCTTGCCACCACTCGGGATAGCGGCCGGTCAGGTGCATTGCCCATTCGGCACCGCCGGCCCTTGTCTTGCCAAGCTGGTTGCCGGCCATGAACAGCCGCTCGCGGCTGGTCGCACCCGCCGCATGGAACTCGGCCTGTTTTGGATAGGGCCGGTAGGCGGCAAGCTGATTAGTGCGGCGTCTGCGGTCCAGTTCGCTGAGCAGGCTCAGATACTCGGTCTTTGCCGCGGCCTGGCTTTTCGAGGCCAGGCTCTTCGAGGCTTGGCTTTTCGAGACCCGGCTGTTGGAGGAACGGCCGGAGGACGGCTTCGAGGCCGCGGATGCGCTGCCTGATTTCGTCATCGCTCAATCCGTCCAGAGTGTTGATGTTGGCGCCGAGATCTTTGGGCAGCACCGACAGCACGATCTTCAGATATTGGTCGGGCTTTTCACTGCGAACCTCGGCGATGACGCCGGCGCCATGCGCCCGGAAATCGGCACGGATAGCTTCCAGGAAACCATCGGCCAGCGTCTTTTTCGTCCGCTTCGGCCGGGCGGACGGCCTGGCTTGCGGCGTGGATTTCGCCGCAGCCGGCGGATCGTCGGAGATCTCCGCCATGCCGCTACTCCCCAGTCCCTGCAATCGCCGCGATCTCGGGCTTCGTCGTTTTCTTGACCGCCTGCGTGGGTCGCGTGCGGGATTTCGCCCGCTTGCCGGCGCGCTTTGCTTTTGGCTTCCGCGGCCGGCGCGCGGTACCGGGCTTTGCCACAGCCATGCTGCCGGACTTTGCCCTGCCGGTCGCTGACAGGGCTTTGAGCGCCGCCCTGACGACGCTCACGGCACTGCCGCTGACGCCCGCCAAGGGGAAACCAAAGCCACCGGCCGCATCGACTGGACCGCCCCGCACCATGCCGATCAGCACGCCGGGCGAAACGGGCTCGAAATGGCCAGCGCGCCCCTGCGGCGCCGTACCCTCGAACTGGCCAATGGCGCTGACGACCTCGCGGCCGTCATCGTCGGTGATGATGGTTGCGTAACGCTTGGACATGGAGGTTCTCTGGCGAGTGGCACACGTGAAGAAGTGTATTGGCGGTCTTTTGAAAGAGCGGCCGCGTTCCTTCGCGCCCCCCACTGTCCTGCCGGGCATCTCCCCCACTTGGGGCGAGATTGGCAGCTAGAGCGCAGTCGCTATTCCTGCAATGCCGGGGATTGGCGAAAGCCGAGGTGACAGCCGATCTCCCTCCTTGTGGGGAGATGTCCGGCAGGACAGAGGGGGGCGCTGTCCCGCCGGCATTTGATATCAGCAGCACAGGCAGCAAACGTTCGAAAGAGGCTTGAAACAAAAAACCCGCCTCGGTGGGCGGGTCGTTGGCGCAAATCAGCACCATGCCCAAATGTATAGCATAGCTGCCGGCACGATGTCAATGGTCAATCGGTCGATTTAAGGAAAAAATTCCTGAACCCGGCGATTTGCACACGAAAGCCTGCGAAGCGCCCGATCCCGGTACCGCCATGCCGGATCGGAAAAGACGCTCGCGCGTTTGCAGCTTGATGCATGTCGCCAAAACTCGGAACGCGACGTGCTTTAGCCAATGGGAGCAACCAGCCATGAATGTCGCCAATCTGCAACTCGAAGGCCTGCTGATGGCCGTCGCATCGATCAACCAGGTCCTTGTTCGCAAGGGCGTGCTCTCGGTCGAGGAGATAGACATCGCCTTGCGCAAGGCCGAAGCCGGCGAGACCAGCGAGGAGCGGTCGGAAGGCATGTCGGCGTCGAGCCGCGATGCCGTCAACTTCCCGATCCGCCTGCTGGAACTGGCCAATCAGTGTCAGCCGGAGGCGGATATGCCGTCATTCTCGAAACTGGCGCGCATGGTCGGCCAGATGAAGGAACCCTACAACGACCAGATGTGACGTCGCGATCGCCTCCCCGTATCGGAATGCCGCTTGCCAGCCAAAGATTCGATCAGCTGGCCGATCCCGGTTTCCAGGTCAGCACGCGGCCAGGCCCATGCACGGCGGCAAACAGCAGTCCGGCCAGGAAGGTGAAATGGTCGACGAAGAAACCGAACTCGGCCTGGTTGCCGGCCCAGTGCGACGGCCCGTGGAAGGCAAAGCCGAGGAAGATGACGTAGACCGCGGCAACAAGCGCGGCCGGTGTGAAGAAAGCGCCGGTCAGGAAGCATATGACCAGCACCACTTCGAGCAGCGCCGCGCACCAGGCCAGAAACAGCGGGAACGGAAATCCGGCGGCGGCGATGTAGCCCGCGGTGGCACCCATATCGGTGAACTTGAAGACCACCGCCAGGAGGAAGACGGCCGCGAAGATCAGCCGGCCGATGAGGATTGCCGCGGTTTGCCACGGCGTTTGAGCGGGTGATTGAGCGGTTTCCAACGACATGATGTCCTCCAGGCTTGCGACGGGTTTCGCCCCAAGGACGATACACCAGCCGCAAACCCGACATCATCCCCGAAGAATACTAGCTGGGCCAGCGCAAATGGCCGGCCGCCGCAGGTGCTGGGCTCAGACTACTCGGCTGCGTGGTGGCTGATCGGTGCCCGCACTGTGCCGTACTGGCTGCCCCAGCGGTCGGTCATGGCGCAGCGGATATCCCACAGTTCCGGAAAGAACCGATGGCGGGCACCGGCCTCGAGCAGTTCGACCGGCCGACCCTTCAACGATTTCGAGCCCAGCCCGATCGAGCGATGGATGAGGTAGAGGTGGTTGGCGCGGAATTTCTGGAACAGCTCGTCGAATTCGATCAGCGTCTCGGCCACGACATAGCTGTCGCCATGATCGTATCTCGCATCGTAGACATCCTCGGCCGACAGCCCGCGACCATCGAGATAGGACGCCTTGAAGGCTCGCCACAGGTCCGGCGGCATGCGCAGCAGGAGCTTGAAGCCCGGCGATTCCTGGCCGCTGCCATTGCCGAGCTGCAGCCGAATCTCCTGGTATTCCTTGGGTGACATGGTTTCGAGCAGGTCGAGCTGTGCCGTCATCATGCGCATCAGCCGATGCACGCGCCCCATCAGCGTGACGATGCGATGCGTATTCTGCTGCTCGAGGAAGTCGACGACGTCGACCAGAGTGTAGGTGATGAGCTTCATCCACAGCTCCTCGACCTGGTGCACGATCTGGAACTGCAGCTCGTCGGCATTGACCATCTCGGCCAGCGGCTTCTGGCAGGCGAGAAGCTTGTCGCACCTGAGGTAGACGCCGTAGTCGCGCATCTCCGGCGCTTCGATACGGGCATAATAGTCCGGCTTGTGCATGGCAGCTGCTCCTTTGCCCGGCCCATCGGCTCAGGGCATCTGTTCGGTCCGAACCTGAAGGATAAGCGCTTTTAGCTTGAACATTGTTCCTTTCTGTTACCCAAATGGCATAAAATGAAGGACGAAAGTTGGTTCATATAACGATTCTGGAGAACGGTTTATGCTGGATGCCCTCGACCGGAAGATCGTCGCGGCGCTGGAACGCGACGCGCGAATCTCTTACGCGGCGCTCGCCGACGAGGTCGGCTTAAGCAAGACGCCGTGCTGGAAGCGGGTCAAGGCGCTGGAGGACGCCGGCATCATCCGTGGCTACTCGACGCGGATCGACCCGGCCAAGCTCGGCTTCGGCATCGAAGCGTTCATCCAGGTGTCGATCGATTTCGAGCTTTCCGAAGCCTTCGAGGCCGCGGTCCAGGCGCACCCGCTGATCCGGCGCTGCCACGCCACGACGGGCGATGCCGACTATCTCCTGCAGATCGTGACGGTCGACATGATGGCGCTGGACAGGATGCTGCGCGTCGAGCTCAGCCGCCTGCCCGGCGTGCGCCGGACGATCACCTCGATGGCCATGCGCGAGATCAAGGGCGGCATTTCTTTCGCCAACGCCGTTGGGCATACGCAGAAGCGATAGAGGCTTGGCAACCGTTCATCCGATCGGCCGGATGGTTCAGGCTGCGGTTTTATCGGGCTTGTCTATCCGCCGTGCCGGGCTTGTTGCCGGATCGAAATCCGGCTCCTTCTGCGATGCGGCGTCCGCTTTCCGTTTCGGGCAGTCCTCGTAGCCGTGGTCGCGCCCGCCGCAATAAGCGCAGCATTTTGCGGGAATATCGGGGCGGAACATTGTCATGCATCGAAATGCACTGGCGCCCGTCTGGTTGCGTCGCACCGCTATTTTTCGCTTACATTTGGGGATTTGGGCGCTGAACCCGGGCGCTAAGGCGTATAGCCCAGCACGGCCAGGACCGACAGCCCTGCAACCAGGCCAATGGCAATAACAATGCCGAAATGCCGTTCCAGGAATCTGGGCGGCCCCTGCCAGTCATATCGCATATCTGAAACTCCGCCGGGTAATCTGGGGCAGAGGGTTGCGGCGTCAAGGCCGGCAGGCCCTTGTTGGGCGCCAGCTTGATGGGTGGTAGACAGGCAGCTGCCATTGTCCTTATCGTGGTTCATACTGGAACGCGGGACGGCACTCATGCCCAATCCTTCATCCGTGGGCGAAAGGCATTCACAGCCCGCTGCAGCACCTGACCCTCGCCTGGCCTTTGTCTATGCGGAGGCGGTGCGTGGTCTCCTACACCAGCAGAACGTGGTGGAGAGCCTCAATACCCGGGCGGGCAATCTGATCTTTGCAACCGCGTTCGTGAGTTCTCTCCTCGGCGGCAGGGCTCTCCTGGATGGGCTGGGGCCGTGGGACTGGCTGGCGCTGGCGCTGCTTTTCCTGATCGGGCTTCTGGTCGTGATCATGTTGTGGCCCTACTACAATCTTACGTTCCGCTTCGATCCGGAGGAGCTGCTGCAGGATTTTGTCGATCAAGAACCTTCTGGAACCCAAAACCCCTCTGCAGCCATGGATGTGATGCACCGCGCGCTTGCGCTCCGCATCAAAACCGACATGGCCAGCAACTGGCGGATCATTCAGCGCCTGCGCGTCGCGCTACAGCTTGCCTTGTTTCTATTGCTGCTGGAGCTGTTGGCGTGGATGCTCGCGATAGTCCGGATCTAGGCTCAGGGCCGGGACAGTTCTTTGGCCGACATCCAGAAAGCTCTCGCGCTTATGGATCGGGCGCGCATTTTCGGGAATGAACGCCTGAAGCGGCTTCATGCGCGAATGAGAAAGTGCTAGACAGCGTCCACTTCCTCTATTCCCGCTTCGTCTAATGGTAGGACAGCGCCCTTTGAAGGCGTGAATCGTGGTTCGAGCCCATGAGCGGGAACCAGCCGCGCCGTGCCGATCAGGCTGCTGCAACGCGCCGGCACATTTTTGAAATTCACAAGGATGGTCGGCCGGACCAAGGCACCCTATAACGACCAGATGTGACGGAGGACGACATGGCCGACGACAAATCCAAGACCAAACAGGACCGCAAACCGGCCGCCGGCGAGGAGCCTTACGACGTTGCGGCTTTTGCGAAAAAATACGGCATACCGCCGAGCGAGGCCGCGACCATCATCAAGAGGTACGGGCCTTCGAGAAAGAAGCTCGACGCGCATATGGCAAGCCGCAACGCCTGATCGCATCCGCTTTCGTCGATCCGGACATCATCATCCGGTTGACCAAGCCGCCTGTTCCTGCCTGCCGGCGCTGTCGACCGGATTCAACGCTAGGTTTCAAGAAAGCAATAACTCATTTACTTTGACGCGGTACCACCCAGGCGGGAAATCGTTGGGGGGTCGGATGCCGGAATGTGTACTGCGCTTTGAATGTGTCATGGAGCCAACCGGCCGGTGGATGATCTGGGACACCAGGCTCGATCTTCCGGCCCAGTTCTCGGCGCTTGCGCTGATCGGCCTGTGTCACGGTGAGGCCGTTTCGCTATGCAGCCTCTTGAACGAGACAGACTCCGAGGCCGCCTCGGTCGATGCCCGGCAGAGCCGGGCCTCCTGATGGTAGCGCTGCCAGCAGCATGAACTTTCCTCCGTAAAACGCTGCCCTTGGCTGCGGATGGCGTATTGGCCCGGCAGGCAGATCTCGCCCACCTGCCCGCTCGCCATTTGCCCAGGATTTTGCCTTGACAAACAAAGGTGCTACATTAGCTGACTAATCGATTCACAGTCGGGGGACCGGCATGGCGAAGAAGAAGTCAAAACAGGAACCGTCGAGCATTTCCGCGGTCTCTTCGGCGGAAGCCTATGAGGCGACCTATTTTGCCCGCAAGTGCGGCCTGACGCCGGATGAAGCGCTCAAGATCATGCGTGAGGCCCAGGGCTGGGCCGGCACGACGACGTCATCCGGCGCCAAGCGGAAGAACTAGTCTACGCTTGTCGTCCCGCCGGCAGGGCCGCTTGCGCGCTCGCTCGTGCAACGATCGCTTGCAGCGGCTCCGGCCGGTGCAGCAGAAATCCCTGGCCGAAGGCAACACCCATATCTCTGAGAATGTTGAGCGCAGCCTGTTCCTCGATCTTCTCCGCCACCACGGAGCAGCCGAGGCTTCTGGCGATGCCCGATATGGCCGAGACGATTTCGCGGTCGAAGCGGCTTTCCGCAATATGCTTGATGAAGGACCCGTCGATCTTGATCGCGTCGACGGGAAAGCGCCTGAGATATTCGAACGAGCTCATGCCCGCCCCGAAATCATCGAGGCTGACGCGGCAGCGCCGCTCGCGCGCCTTGCGGACGAACTGTTCGGCAGCAGTGAAATTTGTGACCGCAGCGGTTTCCGTGATCTCGAAGCCGATGCCCGAATGCGGCGCCCCGGTCTCGTCGATGGTGGCGTCGACGAAATCCCAAAGCTGCGGATCGCTCAGCGTCTGCGCCGACAGGTTGAAGCCGAGCGTGAGCGCCCCTGACCTCAGCGCCGGCCCATGAAGCGAGAGCGCCGTCCTGATGATCCAGCGATCGAGTCGCGAGGCAACGCCGAACCGCTCCGCCGCCGGGATGAACTCGCCCGGCGGGATCAGCTGTCCATTGCGCCCGACGAGCCGCGCCAGAACCTCGACTTGGCGGCTCTCTTCCCAAGGTTTTCCGAGCCGATGGATCTCCTGGCCGAATAGTTTCAGTCTTCCATCTTCCATGGCATCGACGGTGTCGGCCGCCAGCCGCGCTGCATTGAGGCCGCCGGAACCGGATGTCGTCTCGGGAGAGAAGACCGCGAAGCGATTGCGCCCGGCGGCCTTGGCCGCATAGCAGGCGTCGTCGGCACAGGCGAGCGCGTCGGCCACCGCAGTATTTTGATCGGCGACAAAG
Source organism: Mesorhizobium robiniae (assembly GCF_040545535.1). NCBI lineage: Bacteria > Pseudomonadati > Pseudomonadota > Alphaproteobacteria > Hyphomicrobiales > Phyllobacteriaceae > Mesorhizobium > Mesorhizobium robiniae. The sequence continues at coordinate 643,882 of NZ_JBEPMC010000001.1, read as the reverse complement.
GCGATGCCGATGCTGGCGGCGAGCTTGCGCGACATCGCCGTCGAGCCTAGGTCCGCATCACGAACTGCCGCGAGGACGGCGCCAGCCAGAAGCTCGGCTTGCGCCGCATCGCAATCGGGCACCAGCAGCGCGAACTCGTCGCCGCCAAGGCGCGCGGCATGCGCCGACGGCGGCAGACAGCCCAGAATGCCCATGGCGACACTCTTGAGCGCCAGGTCGCCGGCGGCGTGGCCGGCGAAGTCGTTCAGCGCCTTGAAGTAATCGAGATCGACGTAGAAGACTGCTAGCGGGCGCGCCGTTGCGATATGCTGCGCCAGCAGCCGGTCGAATGCGGCACGGTTCAAAAGGCCGGTCAGGGCGTCGTGATGGGCCGCATGGGCGAGTTCCTGCTCGCGTTGCTTCGTCTCGGTGATATCGCGCACCGTGCCCAGGATCTGGCCTGACGATTGAGCGTCGGCGATGAAGCGTATCAGCGATTCGACATGTCGGACCTCGCCGTCCCGCTTGACGATCCGGTATTGCACGGCCACGACCTTCTGGGTTTGCAACGGCACCTTGTGGGCCCGCTCGGCGTTGTCCCTATCGTCCGGATGCAGATAGCTGTGCCAGAGGTCGCTCGACACCTCGTCGGTGTCAGCGACAAGCCCGAAGATTTCCCGGGTGCGCTCGTCCCAGTAGCTTTTGTGTGCGGCAAGGTCGTGATGCCAGATCCCGGTGCCGCTGGCGGCCAATGCCAGGCGAAACCGAGCATTGACCTGTTCGAGCTCTGCTTCCGCTTGCTTCTGCTTGGTGATGTCGGTCTGGACACCCATAAGTCGGATCGGCCGGCCTTCGGCATCGCGCTCGACCACACCGCCGCGATCGAGAACCCACACCCAGTGGCCGGATTTGTGTTTCAGCCTGAGTTCGGTCTCGATAGAATCGGTCAGGCCGGCAATGTGGCGTTCGCCGCTGGCCACCGCCCGCTCGCGATCGTCTGGATGCGTCAGCTGCAGCCAGAGATCACTGGTCTTGGCAAGCTCACCCTCGCCATAGCCCAGCATCTGCGACCACATTGCCGAGTAGAAACAGTCGCCGCTCGTGAGATCCCAGTCCCAGACTCCAAGATGCGCGCGTTCGAGCGCCAACTCCCAGAACTCTCCGTTGCGATCCTTCTTTTCGGCCATGCCCTGCACTTCGCCCGACCCGTCGCGGCCATTGTGCGGCAAAAGCAAAGAAGAAACCGTTACTGCGCACGGGAGTGGGCGAAGAGCCATGGGAGGCTTGCTTCGGCCTATCGCAGCCACAGCCGCAACCGCCCGGCCACAACCCCTCACTTCTTCCCTTGCGGGTAGATCGTCTCGCCGCGCTTCAGCATTTCGACAAACGCCGCGATCTTCTTCTTGCGCCCGGCTTCGGTCTTCATGTTGTGGATGCGGAAGGCGAGCGCGAAACGGTTCTGGGCGCTGAGCGTTGCCAGCATCGCCTTGGCTTCGGGCTCGGCATCGATGGCGGCCTGCAAATCGCCGGGAATTTTCATGTCCTTGCCGCTTCCATAGGCGCGCGCCCAGCGGCCGTCGGCCTTCGCCGCCTCCACCTGTTTCAGCCCATGCTCGGTCATCCGGCCCTGCTCGATCAGCCGGGCGACGTTGTCGACATTGATCTGGCTCCAGATGCTCTTCCTGCCGCGCGGCGTGTAGCGCTGCAAATAGCTCTTGTCGTCGAGCCCCTTGCGCACGGCATCGATCCAGCCCCAGCACAGCACGACGTCGATCGCCTCCTTGGGCGTGATCGAAGGCAGCCCCGAACCGACCTTGTGGATCTTGATCCAGACCTCTGTCTCGGTGTCGTGGTGCTGGCCGAGCCAGGTGTAAAAGCTTTCGGCATCGCTGAACTCGCGCACCTTGGCAGGATCGACCTGAACCGGCGCCATCAGCGGGCCAGCCTTTTTGCAAGCGTCATCGGTTTCCTCCTTGCTGCCCCGCCTTCATCTGATGAAGCAGCAACGGAGCCACCGTTGCAAGACTGGCGGGACAGCGAAGCTGCCAATCTCCCCACGAGGGGGGAGATTGGCAGCGTCCCCGACGGCTCACGATGCTGCCGGCAAATCCCCAGGAATCGTGAACACTTCGTCGGCGCGGCCGTAGCCGCCGTCGACGACTTCCTCGATCAGCACCATTGTGTAGGGCCGCACGCCTCCGCCGAACATCTCGACGAACAAAGCGGTGGTCTTATGGATGAGGTCTTCCTTCTGCCCGGCGGACAGAGCGCGCTCGGGCACCTTGAAATTTGCGAACGGCATGGCGTCAATTCCTTGTTGGTTGTTTGGAGAAAAATCAGACTGTGCCGCCATTGGCGCGCAGCACCTGGCCGTTGATCCAGCCGCCATCCGGTCCGGCGAGGAACGACACCACCCCGGCGATGTCGGCTGGTTGGCCGAGCCGGCCGAGCGGAATCGTCTTGGTGATGGTCTCGACGAGCGTCTCGGACTTGCCGCCGAGGAACAGCTCGGTCGCCACCGGCCCCGGCGCCACGACATTGACGGTGATGCCGCGCGGCCCGAGTTCCTTGGCCAGCACATGCGTCATCGCCTCGACGCCGGCCTTGGTCGCGGCGTAGACGCCGTAGGTCGGCTGGTAGAGCCCGACGACGCTGGACGAGAAGCTGACAATACGGCCGCCGTCGCGAAGCCGCCTGGCGCCTTCGCGCATGCCGCGAAACACGCCGCCGAGGTTCACCGCGATCTGCCGGTCGAAATCTGCGTCGTCCATCTCAGCGAGCGGCGCAAGTTTCATGATCCCGGCATTGTTGACCAGCACGTCGAGCCCGCCGAAGGCTTGCTCGGCAGCGTCGAACAAACGCGCCACGCCAGTGGGCTCGCCGACATCCGCCTGGACTGCGATTGCCACGCCGCCCGCCGCCTCGATCTCGCGCACCACGCTGTCGGCGGCTTCAGCGCCTCTGGCGTAATTGACGACGACCGAAAAGTCGTCGCGAGCCAGCCTTCTGGCGATTTCCGCGCCGATGCCCTTCGAGGCGCCGGTCACCAGCGCCGCCCTTCCATTCTGTATCGCCATGACGGATCTCCAATTCTTGTCGACTGAAGGTAGGTGATAAATTCACCGGGATAATCGTTCGGGTCTTGCCAACACCATTTGGATATGGCGAACAATTGACATGGACAGTCTCGACCGGATGCGCCTTCTCTCCCGTGTGATCGAGCGCGGCAGCTTCACCGCCGCCGCCGCCGACCTTGGCCTGTCGCGATCCACCGCCACCGAAGCGATCAAGGAGCTGGAGGCGCGGCTCGGCGTCAGGCTGCTCGAGCGCACCACGCGCCACGTCACCCCTACCCTCGACGGCCAGGCCTATTACCAGCGCTGCCTCGCCATCCTGGCCGATGTGGAGGATGCCGAGGCTGGCTTCCAGGCGGCGCAGCCGCAAGGGCAGCTCAGGATCGACGTGCACGGCTTCATGGCTCGCCATTTCATCTTGCCGCGGCTCGCCGAGTTCCTCGACCGCTATCCCAGGATCGATCTGCATATCGGCGACGGCGACCGGCTGGTCGACCTGGTGCGCGAAGGCGTCGACTGCGTGCTGCGTTCCGGCGAACAGGCCGACAGCGGCATGATCGTGCGAAGGGTTGCAACGCTGCGCGAAGTCACCTGCGCCAGTCCCGCCTACCTGGAGAGGCACGGCGTGCCGGCCACACCCGACGATCTCGGCGGCCATGCGATGGTCGGCTTCCGCTCGTCGCGGACCGGCGAGGTCATGCCGCTCGAATTCACGGTTGGGGGCGAACTGCGTCACATCACGCTGCCGAGCCGGGTGACAGTCAACGGCTCCGACACGATGGCCGAACTCGCTCGCCTCGGCTTCGGCCTTGTGCAAGCGCCGCACTACCGCTTCGCCGGCGATTTCGCGCGCGGCACGCTGGTCGAGGTGCTGCCGGACTATCCGCCGTCGCCGACGCCACTGTCGGCGCTCTACCCGCAAAACCGCCAGCTCGCGCCGCGCGTGCGGGTGTTCATCGACTGGGTAATCGGGATTTTTGGCGAGGATGGTAAATCGGGCCGGGTGTGATGAGCCGTCGGGCCGGCTACTTTGAGCAGGTCGCGTCCTCGCGCCTGCGGCGCCCATGGCGGTTCTTCCCGTCGTACTGTAGGAATTTCCCTGGCAGAACCGGCCATGGCGGCGGGCTTCAACTGGGGGATATATTGCCATGCGAGCGATGCTGTTCGGCCTGATGTTGTTGCTGCCGACCGTGGCCCGGGCGGAACCGATCGAAACCCAGAAGATCATCACCGCGCTGACCGGCGACTGGAATGGCGACGGCGCCGTCGATCTGGTGATGATCGTCGAGACCAAGCCCGGCGACCCGATGGACATGTACTTCTTCCTCAGGGACCGCGAGGCCAATTTTCTAAAACCTGCCGGCATCGTGCGTGAGCAGATCTACGGGGAGTGGAACGGCTACGACCGGCCGGGCTACGAGGCTTCCGACACCGAGCCGGGGCTGACCGCATTGCCGAACGGCTCGATCAAGCTGGATCTGCCGGCAATGCCGGTTGGTAGTAAACGAACCAACCAGACGCTGACGCTCGCATACCGCAATGATGCCTTCATCGTCGCCGGTTTTGCCTATGACTATCACGATTACCTTCAGGACAATGTCGCAAGCGACTGCGACTACAATGTTTTGACCGGCAAGGGCAAAAGCAGCAAGATGCAGCCCGATGGCACCACAAAGCAGAAGACCGTGGCGGTGGAAGGCAAGGTCATTGCCTTTTCGGAATGGAGCCCCGGAATGGGCTTCAGCGCCTGCGGCGAGTGAGGCACGCCGCACCATCGGATTTTCCGATAGCACTATCGTTTTCTTCCGTTTCCGCTTCGAGCCCAGACCTGCGACTTCCCTGACGAAGTGATCGTCTGTGGAAGCGAAGGGTAGCAGATATGGCAAACAGGAAAGTTCTGGTCGTCGGCGGCAGTTCGGGGATGGGTCTGGCGCTGGCAAGGCAGTGTCTCGAGGCTGGCGCCGAGGTCATAATTGCCGGGCGCAACGAGGACAGGCTGAAGCGCGCCCGCGAGCAACTGGCCAACCCTGCCGCGTTGGATACGGCCGCCGTCGACATCACCCGCGAGGCCCAGGTCGCCGCTCTGTTCAGGCGGATCGGCCGGCTCGACCATATCGTCAGCACCGCAGCCGATATCGAAGGCGCCTATCAGCTGTTGCCGGCGCTCGAGCTAAGGGCGGCGCAGAGGGTCGTTGAAAGCAAAATCTACGGGCCGCTGCTGCTGGCCAAATACGGCGCGCCCATGCTCTCAGCCACGGGCTCGATCACCTTCACATCGGGCATCGCAGCCTACCGACCGACGGCGCGAGGCTCGGTCGTCGCCGCTGTCAATGCGGCGCTGGAGGGGCTTGTGCGGGCACTCGCCATCGAGCTGGCGCCCATCCGCGTCAACGCCGTCTCGCCTGGCTGGGTCGATACCCCGATCTGGAGTTTCGTTGCTGGCGACAAGAAGGACGACACGCTGAACGCGATGGCCGAGCGCCTGCCGGTCGGACGGAGCGGACAACCCGACGACATCGCCGACGCCATCTGTTTCTTGATGGGCAACGCTTTTACGACAGGGACGACACTGCATGTCGAGGGCGGGCATCGGCTGGTCTGACAGGCGCGAATTTGTCGCCCGCCGCCGCCAGCAGCAGTTTCACGGCAGGCGGCTGAACCCGTCTGCGGCGCCAGATCATAGCGAACGACGCTGTGTCAACCGGACCCGGCCAGGGCATTTCGATGATCTCGCCACGATCGAGCGCCTCGACCACCGCCAGGCGCGGCACCAGACCAAGGCCGGCCCCAGCCGCCACCAGGCGCGCGATTGTGCCGATGCTGCCGACCTCGGCGGCGAGCCTCGGCGATGCAATGCCTGCCTCGGCAAAAGCCTTGTCGAACAGGTGCCGATAGATGCATCCGGCTTCGGTGACGACGAAGCGCATGCTGCCGAGCGCGGTCAGATCGACTCTCATCGCTGCCTTCCCAGGAGGAACGATAAGGATCAATGGTTCCGCCGATAGCGTCCGCTTGGCGAGGTGCTCGTCGGCCTTGTCGAAACCGTCCCTGTCGAAGCAGAAGGCGACGTCGATGTCGCCATCTTTCAGCTTGCGCATGAGATCGCCGCTGCCCGCGACCGTCAGCCGAAGCTCGATGTCGGGACGGGCGGCCTGGAAATCCGGCAGCCACCGCGCAAGCTTCGCCGAGGCGATCGTCTCCAATGCGCCGATCGTCACCGATCCGGCGGTGTGTCCGGCAGTTACGTCCACAGCCGCCCGTGCCTCTTCGGCCAGCATCAGAATACCTTGCGCATAAGGCATCAGCGTGGTGCCCGCCGGCGTCAGCTGCAGGCCTTGCTTCGACCGCGTGAACAGCACCGTGCCAAGCTCGTTCTCAAGCGTCTGAATCTGATCGCTCACGCTCGATTGCGCGAGGTGGATCTCCTCTGCGGCGCGGGTGATGTTTCGACACCGCGCAACCGCGAGGAACGTCTTGAGCAGTCTTGGATGCATCAGGTGACCCGTATCGACTGCTTTACTGCAGCTGCGGTTTCTTGAGAAAGCTGTTGCGGTCGGCCGACTTGACGCGCAGCCAGGTTTCGCGGCCGTCGCGCACCACCCGCAACGGTATCTCGGCGCCCGCCGGGTTCTGCCACAGCTTGCGGTAGAAATCGGCGAGCCCGTCGACTTCGCCGTCGCGCACATCTGAGATGATGTCGCCCTGGCGCAGGCCGGCTTCGGCGGCCGGGCTGCCTTCGGCAACACTCATCACCACGACCTCGCCATTGCTCTCGGCGGAGAACGCGCCAAGCCACGGGCGCGGTGGCTTGGCAACTTGGCCGCGTGTCAGGAGATCGTCGAGGATGGGCGGCAGAAGGTCGATCGGCACCACCATGTTGATATCGGCGATCTCGCCGGCGCGGCTCATCTGCAGGCGCAGCGAACCGATGCCGAGCAGCCTGCCGTCCTGCCCGATGAGTGCCGCACCTCCCCATGACGGATGGGCCGGCGCGGTGAAGATCGCCTCGTCGAGCAGATACTCCCAATAGCCGGCGAATTCCTGCTTGGTGACGATGTGCGCGCTGACCGACTGGCCGATGCCGTCGGCCAGCACGACGGGATCACCGGCCTTGGCCCTGGCCGCGTCGCCGAGGGCCACCGCGGGCAGGCCGAGCGGCGCCAGCGCCTGCACCAGACCGAAGCCGGTCTCCTGGTCGTAGGCGAGCGCGTGCGCGGGAACCACACGCCCGTTGTGGTCGGTCAGCCAGACCTCTTCCGCCTCGGTGATGAGATAGCCGATGGTGAGCACCAGCCCGTCGTCGCGAATGACCACGCCGCTGCCTTCCCTGCTCGTGCCCAGTGCATTGGCAGTGAAGGCGTCGTCGGGGATCGAAGCGCGCACCGCCACGATGGACCGCAAAATTGTATCGATGGTCATGCTCTCAATCCCGGCAATATGCATGGCGGCCGCCAACGGCCTGATATCTCCTATAGGTATGGCGCATGTGACGAGGCGCAAGGGCATCGGTGGCCCCTTCCCAAGGGGAGAACGTGGATCGGCACCCAGCATCGAACAATAGTTCAACACAAGTTGAACTTCCTGCTGCCCGCACTACCTGTATTCCACGCTATCTGTATCTATGTGTGGATGAGCCTGCTCCATCCTCGCTCCTCTCTCGTGCGCAAGCTGAACTTCCCACGCCCTTCCCAACACAAGGCCTCCCGAGATGACCGAATACACTCCGCCGAAAGTATGGACCTGGAACAAGGAGAATGGCGGCGCCTTCGCCAGCATCAACCGGCCGATCGCCGGCCCGACGCATGACAAAGAGCTGCCGGTCGGCAAGCATCCGCTGCAGCTGTATTCACTGGCGACGCCGAACGGCGTCAAGGTGACGATCATGCTGGAGGAACTCTTGGCGCTCGGCCACAAAGGCGCCGAATATGACGCCTGGCTGATCAGGATCAACGACGGCGACCAGTTCGGCAGCGGCTTCGTCGAGGTCAATCCCAACTCAAAAATCCCGGCGCTGATGGACCGCAGCGGGCCAAAGCCGATCCGCGTCTTCGAATCCGGCTCTATCCTGGTGCATCTGGCCGAAAAATTCGGCGAATTCCTGCCGACCGAGCAGCCGGCGCGCGCCGAAACCCTGTCATGGCTGTTCTGGCAGATGGGCTCGGCGCCCTATCTCGGCGGCGGCTTCGGCCATTTCTACGCCTATGCGCCGGAAAAGATCGAATATGCCATCGACCGCTTCGCCATGGAGACCAAGCGCCAGCTTGATGTGCTTGATCGGCGCCTGGCCGAGACTGAATATCTGGCTGGGGCCGACTACACCATCGCCGACATGGCGGTGTGGCCGTGGTATGGCGGGCTGGCGCTCGGGCGCATGTACAATGATTCCGGCGAGTTCCTGTCGGTCCAGGAATATAAGAACGTGCAGCGCTGGGCCGCCGCGATCGATGCGCGACCGGCCGTACAGCGCGGGCGCATGGTCAACCGCGCCTTTGGCGAACCGGCGATGCAGCTCCACGAGCGTCACGACGCCAGCGATTTCGACACCAAGACGCAGGACAAGCTGGCGGCAGAGTGAGCGGCGAAGCTGTCGATCTCCCGCCTCGTGCAGGAGATCGCGGCGTCTTCCGCCCGCCTCGTCTCGACCGCCGATATCCGGAGCCGGTCGGGCAAGAACGGTCCTCTATCTGCTGGAGTGGCGATTGCACGAGCCGCAGACAGGCTTCCGCGCTGCCCAATCCCTGGTATATGTATCAGGAAATATATACTGGTTGACTAAAGTAATAGAACGTCCAATGCACATTTCCAGAACCGAACATGTCCGGCTTCAAAAGGCTTAGACCATATTGTCTATTTTAGCTACATTATGATCTAAGCATGTGGATATTCAGCCCGCCTGATCTGAATCTCGACACGCCCGGATGCCGATGGTCCGGCCAGACGACGGGTGCGGATTACCTGTGTGACTTTCGTCCTCTATAGATCAGCCGGACGACGAATATAAAATATCCAACCTGCAGAACGATCAAGGTCAGGACGGTCCAACCTAGCGCCTTCCAGATTGAACCTGTTGCCAAAAAAGTCGAGAGCGCCACGACGAATGACGCGGTGGTCATCCCCACCAGGAACCGTGGAAAATTCATCGCCTTCCAAGGCCGTCCCGGCGCTTGCAACAGCCGCGACGACCCCCCTTGCCCATTTAACCCAGACCAACGTTTTCACCCTTTCAAGGGTTGCGCAAGTGGCAAATGGACCTGAGGTGCGCCCACGCTTGACACAATCTTTGGTTGAAGCCTATTCGGGCGAAGGCACCGGCGGCTTGTTCGTCACGGTGGCGCCGAAGGCAGCGGCTATGACGGCGGCTATCCCCAGGCACTGCAGCCCGGTCAGGAACTCGTGCAGGAACAGGAACCCCGCCAGCGCGCCCAGCGCCGGCTCCAGGCACGTCAGCGTGCCGTAGAGCCTGGCGGGCATCCTGGTCAGCGCCACCATCTCCAGCCAGAACGGCAGGGCGCTTGAGAACAGCCCGACCAGCAGGGCGCCGGCCAGGATCGACGGCGCGACCAGCGCCGGCCCCGCCTCGGCCACGCCGAACGGCAGCGCAAGCACTGCGGCGATTGCCAGGCCGTAAGCCGTGGCCTGCCCGCCGAATTCGGCGCCCGCCTTCTGCGCGAACACGATGTAGAGCGCCCAGAAGCCGCCGGCCGCCAGCGCCAGCATCACGCCGGTTGGATCGAGCGCCTGGCGCGAATGGACCAGCGGCGACAGCAAAACGATGCCGGCAATGGCAAGCGCCACCCAGGCGAAGTCGGTGCCGCGCCGCGACGATAGCGTCGCGACTAGAAGCGGGCCGGTAAATTCGAGCGCCACCGCGATGCCGAGCGGGATCGTCTTGAGCGCCGCGTAGAACAAAAGGTTGAGCGCGGCGAGCGTCACCCCATACGCGATCAGCCACGGCCACACAGCCCGCGACGGACGCACCCGCCAGGGCCGCAGCACCGCCGCCAGCATCAGCGCGCCGACGACCAGCCGCAGCGCCGTCGTGCCCTGCGCGCCGACCAGTGGAAACAGGCCCTTGGCGAAGGCCGCGCCGATCTGGATCGACACCATGGCGCCGAGCAGCGCCGCGACGGGAAGAGGTGCGGAAACAGGCTTGATGACAGGCGACATCACTACGGTTGGTCCTCCCTGCCGTCGGGCTATGCGCGACGGCATGCGGCGGAGATAGGGCCAATGGGCTTGGCTGTCGTGAGGCAGCGAGAGGTGGTTGGGTAGGGCAAGGTGGGATCAGACGGTCGGGCCGGCGAAGAACCTTGGATATGCAGGCGGGACAGCGCCCCCCTCTGTCCTGCCGGACATCTCCCCCACTTGGGGGAGATCGGCAGCTTCGGCGCTCCGCGCTCTCTTGCACCGTTGCCGATTGGCGAAAGCCGGCGAGACGTCCAATCTCCCCCCAAGTGGGGGAGATGGCCGGCAGGCCAGAGGGGGGCGCGAAGGATCGCGGCGGGGCCGAACTTTGCGAACTCAGGCCGACATCGCCATCGGCCTTGCGCTCTTGTTGGGGATTTGGATGTCGATATCCAGCGTCGACATCGTCTCGCCGCGCTCCATCGAGACCTGCAGATAATCCTGGTCGATCTGCACATGCCTGGCGATGACCGCCATGATCTCCTCGCGCAAGATGGAGACGAGATCAGGCTGGCTGCGGCTGCGGCGCTCATAGGCGAGCAGCACCTGCAGCCGCTCGCGCGCCACCGGCGCGCTGCCGCGCCGCTTGAAAAGGTCCAACAGGTTCATGCTGCCCTCCTTCCAAAGATCCGGTCGAGGAAGCCCTTGCGCTCGAACGGCACGACGACCGGCAGCTCCTCGCCCTCGAGCCGTTTGGCCGCCTCGATATAGGCGCGGGCGGCAGCATTGGTGGGATCGCTGAGCGTCACCGGCGAACCAAGGTTGGAGGCCTTGAGCACATCCTGGCTCTCGGGAATGATGCCCAGGAGCGGCGTCGACAGGATCTCCAGAACGTCGTCGATCGAGAGCATTTCGCCGCGCGCCGCACGCGCCGCATCGTAGCGCGTCACCAGCACATGCTTGGCGATCTGCTCGCCCCGCTCGGCCTTCACGGTTCTCGCATCGAGCAGACCGATGATGCGATCGGAATCGCGCACCGAACTGACCTCAGGATTGGTGACGATGACCGCCTCGTCGGCAAAGCGCATGGCGAGCTGCGCACCGCGCTCGATGCCCGCCGGGCTGTCGCAGAAGACGTAGTCGAACACCGAGCGCAGCTTGTCGATCACCTCGCCGACGCCCTCCTCGGTCAGCGCATCCTTGTCACGCGTCTGTGAGGCCGGCAGCAGGAACAGCGTCTCGACCCGCTTGTCGCGGATCAGCGCCTGCGACAGCTTGGCCGTTCCCTGGATGACGTTGACCAGATCGAACACCACCCGCCGCTCGGCGCCCATGATCAGATCGAGATTCCTTAAACCCACATCGAAGTCGACCAGGGCCACCTTCTTGCCGGTTCTCGCGACCGCGGCACCAAGGGCGGCCGTCGAGGTCGTCTTGCCAACGCCCCCCTTGCCTGAGGTGACCACCACTACCTTGCCCATATATGCCTCCATTATTGTTGTTGGGATCGTCAGTTGAACGGCGCGATGCGCAGCGTGTCTTTTTCGAGAAAGGCCTGGACCGCTTTGCCGCGCAAGGACGGTTCCATCTCCTCGGCGGTGCAATACCAGCCGTCGACCGACAGCAGTTCGGCCTCGTTTTTGCGGCAGAAGATACGCGCCGCCGAATGGCCGAGCACGCCGGCCGACGCGCGCCCGCGCAGCGTGCCGTAAACATGGATGGAGCCGGCGGCGACGATCTCGGACCCGGAGGCGACGGAGCCCAGCACGATGACATCGCCATGCGCGTGGAAGACCGACTGGCCCGAACGGATCGGCGTTTTCACCATCAGCGTCGCCGGCGCTTCCGGCTGCCTGTCTTCCGGCTGCTTGCCGTCTTCCGCCTTGCCTTCTTCCGGCTTGCCGGTCTCTTCCGGCCTGCCCTTGCTGTCGGCCTGCATGAGCAGCCCGGCGGTGGCCTCTTTGGCGCCGATCAGCACCGGCGGCAGATTGGCCTCAAGCGCCGTGCTGCCGTCGAGCTCGATGGCATAGATGCGGATGCCGCGCAGGCCAAGCTCAGCGACCAGCGCTTCGATCTGACCGACCTCCGGCTTCAACGTATTGAGATTAAGCACCACCGGCCGGCCGGCGAAATAACCGGGAGAATTGCCGATCCAGCGATCAAGGCTCTCCAGCCACTCCGAAAGCGGCGCCTCCGGGGTGAGCGTAAAGGCGACGAACGAGCGGGCGCGAAAGCGAATGGATTTGGTCTCGACGGGGGCGGCGAAGGTCACGGACAGCGATTCCTTACTGATAGGTAAACGCTAGCCAGCCATGGTTAACGAAAGGTTAACGGAGGGGGTGTTTGCGGCATCTGGAAAGCTATTGCTGACAGACTTGGCGGTGTCACCAGCCAAGCGACAGCGCTGGAAATTACCCGCCCTCGGCACCTCGCTGGCTAAATGCCCTTCGCTGCGTCCTCGATCAGTTCCGCCAGCAAGGTAGAGAACCGCTCGTCAGTCCTATCCCCTATGTTTCCCACTTCTCTCGCCACGATCCCGGGCGAAGAGACTGACACTTCCCCACTCAGATGAACGTCGACCGTGAACGTTCTGGCTACCTCCCCCTCCGTGCCTCGCTTCCCATAGAGTTTGAACCGAACAGATGGTGTTGACGCTTTGGCTTGGCGGCCTGGCGCAGTGTCCATCTCGACAGTCACCTCGCCCCTCACGTCGGCTTGGGCCTCTTGCAACGATGCAACCACGACTTCGTTTAGCCAGGCCCTGGCTTGCGCGCCGAAGTCCACCCCCTCGGCCTTCTCATTGCCGACCTTCCCCTCTTGCTCACGGCGAGCTTCCTTCCCGCGATCAAGGGCGTCTTTGTACTTTGACATCATGGTTTTGCCTCCGATTGTGAGCGCATGAGACCGGCCGTCGCCATGCTCCTCCTAATGGGTAGAACGCGCACAATCGGCGTCCGTTGCGTAAGTGGAGCCCGCGGTTCGCCGCTGCGCACGGTGACGTCCTTTCGGCCGCACCGTTTGCACCTGAACTTGATGGCTCAGCACATAGACGGGATTGCAGATGCCACAGGCGAGCGACGGGCGCCGCTCAGCGCCCGCCTACTCGCACCGCTGCGGGGCCGCCGGAATAGGGCTGGTTTGTCTTCCGGCCGATAGGGGCGGTAGCGGCTTCCCGACGGCTTGTTAGGGCTTGAATACGCCAGGCATGCGGCGCAACTGGCCGCAGTGCCGCCTCAATGGCGCTTGAAATACTGCACCTCGCGCTCGTGCTTCTCGGCTGCCTCACGGGTATCGAAGGTGCCGAGATTGCGGCGCTTGCCGGTCTTTTCGTCCTTCTTGCGCGAATAGAGGCGGTATTTTCCGTCTTTGAGGTTTCTGATCATCCTGTCACTCCCCGAGCCGCTGCTTCCCCTTGAGGTTGCGCGCAGCTTGCTCGATCGCCGCCCGGTCGTTGCCCAACCTGTCGATCAGCTCCTGCGCCTGGTCGCCAGATATGCCGGTGCGTATCGCCAGGGCCTCCACCGTCAACACGTCGGAGCTCGCGACCTCGCGGGTTTCCGGCAAAGCATCGCCTGCCGTCAACGGCAGGGCTGCCTCCCTGTCGATCTCGGCCTCGGCCCGGTGCCAGTGCCGCTCGGGATCACCATGGATGCGGCCTTCACGTTCCCAGATCTGGTATGCGCGCTCACGAATCTTGTCTTCCCGGTCGTCGCCCATGTTGATTCCTCCTTTGGTATCGGATGAACGCCGCGCCAACCCGAACGATCCAAGAAATCTGTGTGATCGTTGGGGGGCGCACAAGGCGCCATGCACTGTGACCGCCAAGCGCCGCTCCCGCCTACTCGCACTGCCTGCGCGGGCCGCCGGAGTAAGGCTGGTAGCTGTTGTCTTCCGGCCGATAGGAGCGGTAGCGGCTGAAGCAATATTGCACGTGGTCGGGCGGAAGCCAGGCGGCGCCGGCTTCCTGCGACGGAACGTAGTCATCCATCGGCAATATGTCGCTCGCCTCGACATAGCTGGCGCCATCGTCGGAAGGCTGTGCGGTGCCGTCGATAGCGCCGGTATCGGAATAAGGCGAGATGCAGGGGCGCTGCTCTCCGCTGTAGGATGTGTAGTGGTCATCGCTTGGTCGGTAGGAGCGGTAGTGGCTTGCGCACCATTCCACATGGCCGGCAGGCACCGTCTGCCGCACGTCCGCCTGCTGCTCGCCCGTCTGCTGCTCGTCCGCTTCCGGCTGGATAGAGCCGGTAACGATGGGCGCCGAAGCTGCGGCATCGGCAGGTTCGGCCGGGACCGGGCGGGCGGGAAGGCGCTCAAGGCGCTGCGTGGCAGGGTCCACCTTCCGCGGCTCCTTGGGCCACAGTTCGGCGACGCTGGAGGTCGGGGCGGCCTGCCGCACCGGCTCGGCGGCAAGAATCCAGACCGCGAAGGCCAGCCCGCTGGCGAAAACCGCAAGCGTCAGCACGAAGCCACCAAGTACCGCCGATAGAGCTTTCACCCTGCGCTCCCTTGCCCCTCATCTTTAAAATGCGAGGCATTGGATCCGGTTCCAACCAGGAGCGACAGCTTCCGCGCTCAAGGGAGGCTCCTCTCCGGCCGCTTCGCGGCCACCTCTCCGCTTCACCAGGTTTCACAGGTCGCTGACAATCTCCCTATACGCCCTCACCTCGCCATCCTGCCCGCGAATCCGCCAGGTCTCCCCGTCCCGCGCCTCGACATAGCACGGCCCCAGCGGCACCTTGCCTCCGCCGTCCGGCAGGTCGAGCACATAGACGGGGTTGCAGATGCCCGACAGGCGCGCGCGCAGAGCGCTAGCCAGCGCCTGTCCCTGGTGAATAGTGGTGCGCCGATGCGCCATGCCGCGGGCGAGGTCGCCGTGGTGCAGGTAATAGGGTTTGACGCCGAGGCGGTACATCAGCTCCCGGCACAGCTCCTCCAACACCTCGACCGTGTCGTTGACGCCTTTCAGGAGAACGCTCTGGTTCAGCAGCACGAAACCGGCTTGCCGCAACGTGCGGCAGGCCTGCTCGGCGGCGTCAGTGATCTCGCGCGCGTGGTTGAAATGGGTGACGACGGTGACCATCAGCCGGCCCTGCAGGGAGCGAACCAGCCCTGATGTGACGCGCAACGGCAGCGCGACAGGCACGCGGGTGTGGATGCGCAAGAGCCGCACATGCGGAACCGCCTCGATGCGGGCGCGGATTTCGGCCAGCGCCTTGTCCGGCAACGACAGCGGGTCGCCGCCGGTCAGGATCACCTCGCGGATTTCAGGATGGGTCTCGATATAGGCGAAGGCCGGCTCCAGCGCCTCGCGTGAAAAACCACGGCCGATCGAGGTCAGCGACTCCTTGCGGAAGCAGAACCGGCAATAGACCGCGCACTGATAGGTCGGAAACAACAGAACCCGGTCGGCATGGCGATGCGTCAACCGCGGCACCGGGCTGAATTCATGGTCGGCGATCGGATCGTCGAGCTCGCCGTCCTGCTCGGCCAATTCGTCAGGCGACGGGATAACCTGCGCCCGTATCGGATCGGCGGGGTCGCTCCAGTCGATCAGGTCGAGATAGGTTTTGGGGATGCGAACCTTGTGGCGCGCGGCCGCCTCTGGGACCGCCGCGCGCTCGGCTGGCGACAGCGGCAGGGAATCCAGGTCGCGCGCATGCCGCACGCCGGCGCGAACATCGTCCTGCCACGCGTCGTCGTCGTGGGCGCGCTCGTCATCGGCCGTCATGCCGGCTGCATCCATGCTGGCGCCGGCGAGGTGTGGGGTCATCGAAGGGCTCCTTGAATTTGGGGCTGGATACAGCATTGGAGCCAAGGCTTGAAGGCAGTAAGCGGTGTTGGATGCACGGATGGACACAACCGCTGGCCATCGCTGATGCAAAACATTAGCTTGCGCTTACATTAGCTTGAGCGTATGTATAGATATGGCCGGTGATCTACCCCCCAACCGGTTAGGCTCGGCGCCAGTCCCTCCCCCCTCAGGCACGACGCCGGGCCGCTCGGCCCCTGTCGCGCGCTCACCGCAGAGTTAACCTCGCAGCCCCGGCGCTTCCTGCCCGGTGCGCTCGACATACTCCGTATAGCCGCCGCCATAGGTGTGGATGCCGTCGGGCGTCAGTTCCAGCACCCGGTTCGACAGCGCCGCGAGGAAATGCCGGTCATGCGAGACGAACAGCATGGTGCCTTCATACTGCGAAAGCGCCGTAATCAGCATCTCCTTGGTGGCGATGTCGAGATGGTTGGTCGGCTCGTCCAGCACCAGCAAATTGGGCGGGTCGAACAGCATCAGCGCCATCACCAGCCGCGCCTTCTCGCCGCCCGACAGCACCCGGCATTTCTTCTCGATCTCGTCGCCGGAAAAGCCGAAGCAGCCGGCAAGCGCGCGTAGCGGCGCCTGGCCTGCCTGCGGAAACGCGTCTTCCAGCGTCTGGAACACGGTGCGCTCGCCCTCCAGCACTTCCATGGCGTGCTGGGCGAAATAGCCCATCTTGACGCTCGGCCCGCGCGCCACCGTGCCATTGTCGGGTTCGGAAGCGCCGGCCACCAGCTTCAGCAGCGTCGACTTGCCGGCGCCGTTGATGCCCATCACGCACCAGCGCTCGCGCCGGCGCACCTGAAAATCCAGCCCCTCATAGATCGAGCGGCTGCCATAGCCCTTGTGGACCTTCTTCAGCGTCACCACGTCCTCGCCGCAGCGCGGCGCCGGCTGGAAGTCGAATGACACCTTCTGGCGGCGCTTGGGCGGCTCGACGCGGTCGATCTTCTCCAGCTTCTTCACCCGGCTCTGCACCTGGGCGGCATGCGACGCCCGCGCCTTGAAGCGCTCGATGAAGGCGATCTCCTTGGCCAGCATCGCCTGCTGGCGCTCGAACTGCGCCTGCTGCTGCCGGTCGGCGATCGCCCGCTGCTGCTGGTAGAATTCATAATTGCCGGAGTAAGCGGTCAGCGAGCCGCCGTCGATCTCCACCACCTTGTTGACGATGCGGTTCATGAACTCGCGGTCGTGCGAGGTCATCAGCAGCGCGCCGTCATAGTTCTTCAGGAACTGCTCCAGCCAGATCAGGCTTTCCAGGTCGAGATGGTTGCTCGGCTCGTCGAGCAGCATGGCGTCGGGCCGCATCAACAGGATGCGCGCCAGCGCCACGCGCATCTTCCAGCCGCCGGAAAGTTTTCCAACGTCGCCGTCCATCATCTCCTGGCTGAAGCCGAGACCGTCAAGCACCTCGCGGGCGCGGCCGTCGAGCGCATAGCCGTCGAGTTCCTCGAACCGCGCCTGCAGGTCGCCGTAGCGAGCGATGATGGCGTCCATTTCATCGGCCCGCTCCGGATCGCCCATGGCCGCTTCGAGCGCGCGCATCTCGGCCGCCACCTCGCTCACCGGCCCGGCGCCGTCCATCACTTCGGCAACGGCGCTGCGGCCTTCCATGTCGCCGACATCCTGGCTGAAATAGCCGATGGTGACGCCGCGATCGACCGAGACCTGGCCCTCGTCTGGCTGCTCCTCGCCGTTGATCATCCGAAACAGCGTCGTCTTGCCGGCGCCGTTGGGGCCGACCAGCCCGACCTTCTCGCCCTTCTGCAGGGAGGTAGAGGCCTCGATGAAGACGATCTGCCTTCCGTTCTGCTTGCTGATGCTTTCGAGTCGAATCATGCTTTCCACGCGTGCCAAAGGGATTTTCCCCGCGCCAATACGCGATAGGCCGCGCCTGCGGAAGCCCGCAAATCAATGGAATACTACGGCCGACAGGTGCCCCGCCCGCTAGATGCCAGAACGATCCGCTTGGCGTTCAGTTGGAGGCTCGAGCTGAATTAGCGGAACCTCGGATGGTGCCGTCAGTTTAGAAAGATGGACCTCAAGCACCCAAAGGAGGATGAGATGAAAACGCTAAAGGCTATTTTCCTCGCCGCTTCTATGATCGGCCTGAGCGCCGGCACGGCAAGCGCCACCTGCCACGATACGACCGCATCGATCGACGCTCAAACAGGTATAGCAAAGGACGGAACGCGTGCGCCTCTCGAAACTGATGCGAACGCCGGTAGCACTGTAAAGGGCGGCCCGGCCAACAAGGACGCCAACACCATGCCGCTTGCCAACCAGGAAGGCGGTGGGGATAAAAACCTTGCCACTTCGCAGCAGGATGCCCAGGCGCAGCAGGAGGGCGACAAGACAGCTGCGGCCAAAGCCGACCCCTGCAAGCCGGACTGACAACGCGGAGTGAAAAGCCGGCCGCAGACGCCGCGGCCGCCATGGGGCCAACCCGATCAGCAGCGCGTTGCCCTTAGCCGCGCGACGGCAAGGGCAGCGAGCGCGGTCTCGCGTCGTCTCGAACGCGACGGCCGCGTGACCGCCCTACGCAGTAGGTAATAGATGGAAATCCGGCCCGCGCCGCACTACGATCTTCACTGACGGCAACCGGGGGGGTGGAAATGGACGAGCAGCATACCGTATTCCTGATCGGTGGCGGCACGGGCGGCGACGAGCAGGCGGTGTTCACCTTGCGCTCGTCCGAAACCGCCTGCCACCTCACCTGCAGCTACCGTGACAAGGTGATCGAGGCCGAGGAGGAAGACTATTTCGAAGCGCTGTTCCAAATCCGCCAGCAACTCGAACTCGATCGCCTGCTGCCCTTTTGTTATGGAGCGAGCGGGAATATTTATCCCGAAGGAACGGTCATCGAGATGAGCCGCGGATTGATCGCCTGCAAGGTGAAAATGGGGCAGCTCCCCCAGAAGTCTGATTTGGTCAATATATTTGACGACGGGTACGACGTTGTGCCGACCTTCGTCCGCATACAACAGGAATTTTGGGATGAATGGCTGGCCTCGCTGCCTTCATAGCGACCAGCAACTGTCTCACCTGGCGCAATCTCATCCAATCCCGCCCGTCACCGCATAGGCACCGGCGACACGTCCGTCCTCAAGATGCACGACAGCGGTGACGATCGAGCCGTATGAGGCGCGCCAGACGCTGTGGATTCTCTCATGCTCTTTGGCCGCCACGACCGCACGTCCGGTGAAGCGCGCGCCGGTCCGCTGCATGTGAATGGACTCGCCGTTGACATGGATTTTCACGCTGATCTCGGTTCCGATCTCGTCATGCACGTCGAGCGTGATTGTTATCTCGTCCTGGCCTCCCGCACGGCGCGTCTCGGCGGCAAGTGTGACGGTCAGCGGCGGCGCGTCGTCGGGCTGGCGGGCGACATGCCGGGCGGCAAAGACATCGTCGGCCAATTCCGGCGTGCGTGGCGGCCGGGTGCGGCGCAGGCCGAAACGCTCGAAATCGCCGGCCAGCCGAAGCAGCTTCGTGTCCTCATAGGCCTTGCCGGCGAAGGTCAGCCCGACCGGCATGCCGATATCGGCCATCGTGCCCATCGGCACGGTGACGGTCGGAATGCCGAGATGGCGCCACACCAGATTGCCGTTGGCGACCCAGGTGCCGTTGCGCCAGGCAAGTGCTGCGGACGCCTCGTTGACATCCGCATCGGCCGGCCCGACATCGGCGACCGCGGGAAACACCACCGCGTCGAGCCCTTCCGCTTCGAGCCAATCCTCGAAGTCGATCCGCCGCGTCGCCTCCAGGCCTTTCAGGCCGGCCTCCAGCTCGGGGACATCAGTGAAAGGTGTCACGCCGTGCTTGGCCCGCTCGACATATTCCGCCAGATCGAAACTGTCCTCGTAACGATCCGGCAGCGTGCCCGGCGGCTGCGGAAAGATCTTTGGGCCGTCGACCGAGGCGAGATCGGGGATGGCGCGGTCGGCATTGGCGCGCAGAAAATCGTCCCAGGCAAAGATGCACAGGTCCCAGATTTCGCGCTCGGCGAAGGCTTTCGGAACCAGCCCGCGATCGACCATGTTTTTTGTGCTCGGCCGGTCGCGCTCGTAGTTGGAGACGACGGGAAAATCGACCTCGACCACATCAGCACCGAGCCGCCGCAAATCCGCCGCCGCCTGCTCCCACAGCTCCAGCACCGACGCGCGGGTCTGGATCGGAACGTCAGCCTCTACATCGCGGCCGATATACATGCGGGGCACGCCGAGCCGCACGCCTTGCAGCACCCCCTCCAGTCTGAGGCCGTTATAGCGTGGCGGCCGCACTTCCGAGCTCTTCGGCAACGTCACCCAGGGCTGCGTGCGCCAGAAATCGCCCCTGGTGTCGGGGTCGTCGGCGACGATCACGTCGAGCAGTTCCAGCATATCGGCAACGCTGCGCGTATGCGGCACCACCACGTCCATCGTCGGCACCAGCGGCCAGTTGCCGCGCACGGAAATGACGCCACGCGACGGCGTGTAGGCGACCAGCGCGTTGTTTGACGCCGGCGCCCGACCGGAAGACCATGTCTCCTCGCCGAGCCCGAAGGCGGCGAAGCTGGCGGCGGTCGCCGTGCCGGACCCGTTCGACGAGCCCGAGGCGAAAGCCGCCGTCAGGTAATCGGCATTGTAGGGGCTTTCCGCCCTTCCGTAGACGCCGCGCTGCATGCCGCCATTGGCCATCGGCGGCATGTTGGTCAGCCCGATCAGCACCGCGCCGCCGTCCCTTAGCCTCGAGATGGTGAAGGCGTCCTCGTTGGCCGTGAGATGTTCGAAGGCGGGCGAGCCGGCGGCGACCGTCAGGCCTGACACTTTGTAGCTGTCCTTGGCGGTGTAGGGGATGCCGTCCAGCGGACCAAGCATCGCGCTGTTCCGGCGGCGCCGGTCGGACGCAGCCGCCTCTTCGAACATTTTCGGATTGAGCACGGGAACGGCGTTGAGGGTGATGCCATGCCGGTCGTAATACGCGATCCTGCGCAGGCACGCGCCGACCAGCTCGACGCTGGTGACGATGCCGTCATCGAGCGCCCGCCGCAACTGTTCGATCGACGCCTCGACGATGTGGAGATCGGTCGTCATGTTCGGTCCCTGCACCCTGCGCGACGATGTGGCCCGGCGCCGCCTTTGTACAGGCCACGTTTCTTCACACACCCCCCTCTGCCCTGCCGGCATCTCCCCCGCAAGGGGGAAGATTGGCAGCGTCATCGGCAGCACCAACTATTCAACGCTGGGCATCGGCGAAAGCCGAAGTGACATCCGATCTCCCCCTTGCGGGGAGATGTCCGGCAGGACAGAGGGGGTGCTCAAGCTCCGATCCGAAAATCGCTCGTTCCGCCGCCGCAGTGTTGCGGGATCTCGGTCGCGCGCTAGGATCGCTCGGCAGGGATCAAGACCGATCGAGGACAAGCCATGGATAATTGGAAACTACCCTGGGAAGGCGGCTGCCTGTGCGGCGGGATACGCTTTCGGATAAGTGCGCCGCCCTTGCTGACAATGGCCTGTCATTGCACCGGCTGTCAGAAGCTGAGCGCGAGCGCTTATTCCCTGACCATGGCCGTGCCAAGCAACGGCTTCACTGTTACACGAGGCGAGCCCGTGGTCGGCGGCATGCATGGGCCGCACCGGCAACTCTACTGCCCGCATTGCAAGAACTGGATGTTCACGCAGCCGCACGGCCTGGACTTCTTCGTCAATGTTCGCGCTACCATGCTGGACGAACACCATTGGTATGTGCCCTTCGTTGAGGTTTTCACCTCGGAAAAGCTGCCTTGGGCTACGACCGCCGCTGCCCACAGCTTCGCCACTCAACCCGACCTTGAGGGATATGCGCCTTTGATCGAGGCCTTTGCGCGCGAAGGGGCGCGGCCGGTGTAATTGGTTGCAAGTGAGGTTGGCGAAAGCGCACTAGCAGCCAATCTCCCGCAGGGGGAAATCCCCTCACCGCAATTCCACCCACACCGGCGCGTGGTCGCTGGCGCCGGTCTCGCCGCGCACATCGCGGTCGATCCCTGCCCCAGTCAGCCGGCGCGCAAGCTTCTTCGACAGCAATATGTGGTCGAGCCGCATGCCGGCGTTGCGCGGCCAGCGGTTGCGGCGATAATCCCAGAATGTGTAGAGCGTCTCCTTCGGATGCTTCTTGCGCAGCGCATCGGTCCAGCCCTGTTCGAGCAGTGCTGCGAAGGCGGCGCGGCTTTCCGGCTGCACGAGCGCATTGTCGTCATAGGAGCGGGTCGGATAGATATCGCGCGGTTCGGGCACGACATTGTAGTCGCCGACGAGTGCCACTGGCAGGCCGGTGTCGAACAGTTCCGCCGCATGCGCGTTCAGGCGCTCGTGCCAGGCCAGCTTGTACTGGAATTTCGGGCCGGGCTGCGGATTGCCGTTCGGCGCGTAGAGGCAGGCGATGACGATGCCGTTGACCGCCGCCTCGATGTAGCGGGCCTGCTGGTCCGCCTCGTCACCAGGCAGTGCCTCGCGGGTCAGAACGGGTTCTGAACCCAGCGCCAGTATGGCGACGCCGTTCCAGGTCGGCTGCCCCACCCACACCGCGCCATAGCCGGCATCCGCGAGTGCCGAACGCGGAAACTGCGTGTCCCTCGCCTTGAGCTCCTGCAGGCAGACGATGTCCGGTTCGGCGACAGCCAGCCAGGCCAGCAGGTTTTGCAGCCGGCTGTTGATGTTGTTGATGTTGAAGGTGGCGATCTTCATCGGCCTGCTTCAGCGCACGATGCGCTCGGTCCACGCCTTCACCGCATCGGCCACGGTCTTCAGATGATCGGCGGTGGAGAAGCCGGAGATGCTTTTGCGCGGCTTGAGGTCGTGGTCGCCGTCCTCCAGCCAGAGCATCTCGATGCGGTCGGAAAGATCGTAGCTCGCGACCTCGTCCGGCGTGCCGAACTCGTCGCGTGTGCCCTGGACAATCAACGTTGGCGTCTTCAGCGCGGCCAGATGCTTCGTGCGCAGCTGCGTCGGCTTGGCCGGCGGATGGAAGGGATAGCCGAGGCAGAGCAGCCCTGAAATCACGCCCTTCGAAAACATCTCGTCGGCGACCATCGAGGCGACGCGTCCGCCCATCGACTTGCCGCCGATGATGAGCGGCCCCTTCACGCCCTTCGCCCTGAGGTCGGCGATCGCCTTGATGTATTCGGGATTCACAGTCTCGGCCCGCGGCGGCGGCTTGCGATGGCCGTAGCGGCGGGCCGCCATGTAGTGAAATTCAAAGCGCGCGACGCGGAAGCCGGCTGCGGCAAGTGCTTTGGCTGTGGCGATCATTGAGGCTGAGTCCATCGGCGCCCCGGCGCCATGGGCTAGCAGGATGGTGATGGGGGCGGTATCGGGCCCGTCGAGGAGGAAGGTGGTCATGGGATGATATCCCGATGACGGCCGAGTTCCTTCACACCCCCCTCTGGCCTACCGGCCATCTCCCCCTCAAGGGGGGAGAACGGCAGCTTCTCCGTACCACCTAGCTTCCAAGGCCGGCGATTGGCGAAAGCGATGGCGACATCCGATCTCCCCCCTTGCGGGGGAGATGGCCGGCAGGCCAGAGGGGGATATTCAAGCGCGACCATTGCAACCCTTTATACAGATACCCCACCGCAAACCTGTAACTGGAGATACTCGACCCGAGCGGCCAGCAATCCTGGCCAGCCCGTGGCATCGATACCGCTTACCCATTTGCAGGCAGCTTCTTGCCCATGCACTTGCTCCAGAAAGCAGAAATATGCCGTGTCGCGCCATGATCCGCACAATTGCGAATTGCCATCCATAACATCCAGAGCCGACGCCCAGGTGAACCATCGCCTGATCCATTCGCCAACCTTGCCGTCGAGGTCGGCAGCGCACTGGGCTATGAACGCGTCGAGATCACCTTCATTTGCCACCCAAAACGGGCCACGCCCTCTGACGAAATCCCCGTCAATGGCATCGAACCCTACCCTGAGAAATGGTTTGCTCGATCGCCGAGAGCTTTGAGTCATGAACTGTGTCGAACTCGGATCCTTAACCTCGTACCAGGCAAAGAAATCCTTGTCTAACTTCGCGAACTTCTTCCACTTGAACATCGCTACAAGCGCGCAGTCGTAGTCGCCGTACCGGCGGTCTGCATAGCAATCCAGCTCGATGCTGAAATCGGTCAAGTTGTCTGTGGACGCGATGAGCAACTTGGCGCTGCCCGGCCTGAACCATCTCTCACCAAGCCGCGTAGGGAGCTCTTCGACAACTCGCGCTCGAATGGCCTTTGCGTCGAGCACCATGTCTTGGTCTCACCCCGCCGTTCGCGCCATCTGCAAATCGACGAACTGTATCCCCTTCGCCGCCATGCGTGCCCATTCGGAATTCGCATCGAGCTCAAGATACCGCACCCAGTTCCGCCGTGCTTCCGCCAGATTGCCGGCGTCGAATTCGAGCCTGGCGAGGTTAAACACCGCGTCGGCATAGTTTTGGTCGAGCGCGATCGCCTTTTGCAGGTGCCGTCGCGCCGAGGCCTCGCGGCCCTGCTCGGTCATCAGCCCGGCCAGATTGAACCAGGCCTCGACAAAGCCGGGGTCGAGCTTGATGGCGCGGGCATAGTCGTGCGCCGCCTCGGCCGCGTGGCCGGAGGCGCGCAGGCAGTTGGCGCGGTTGAAGGCGGCAATCGCATCGCTCGGATCGATGGCCAGGCAGCGCTGGTAGAGAGCCGCCGCCGCATCGTGGTTTTCAGCCTCTTCCGCCGCTTCAGCGTCGGCGAACAATTCTTCCAGCGTGTCGTCATCCGGCGATCCCAGGTCGAACAGCAATTGCCCGTTGAGTTCGCTCTGGCCGCCTTCGAGATAGATCGTATCGGCGCGCCCATGCTGCGAGCCGACATTGAGCGACTTGGCGGTGAGCGAGGCGACCGGGCCGGAGCGGTGCACCGAGCGCGCGATCGCTCCCCATGAGGCGCCGCCGGCAACCAGCCCGGCATATTTGCGGGCGAGGATCAAATCGCGGAAGGAATAAGGCTCGCCATCATGCTCGAAGGCATCGAAAAGCGACAACAGGTCGAGGTCGGATGCGGCCAATCGCGATTGATCGAGAAGCGACTGCCGCGACAGGGCCGAAGCCTCCGGCGCCTTCATCAGCCCGAGCAGGCGCAGAAATCCGTTTTCGCTGAGAAGGGTGCGCCCTGCCCGGCGCTCGGCCGCGAAGCGACGCTCGGTCTCGGCATCGCCTGCCTTGGCCAGAAGCGTGCGACCAAACACGACATGGCTGGTGCGCCTCGTGACGCCACGCCGCAACTGGCCCTGCTGGCGCGCGACCTCACGCGCGGCCAGCCGAAGCGGAAACGCCGCCAGCGCGCCGACGACGCCGAAGATGCCGCCGGCGGGGACCGTCACGCCTTGCTCTTGCCGACGGCCTTCAGCAGATTGGCCTTCAACGGGTTTTCCTTGGCAGCGCCGCCTGCGGCCGCCTTCTTGGCAGCCGGTTTCGCCCCTTCATCGGCCTTGCTCTTGCTCTTGGCTGGCGGCTTGGCCGACTGCGACAGGCTGGCCTTCAGCGCATCCATCAGGTTGATGACGTTGCCGCGCTCGGGGGCGGCCGCGATGATCGGCTTGTGGCCTTTTAGCTTCTCGCGGATCATCGCCATCAGGGCAATCTCGTAGCGATCCTCGTAATTCTTCGGGTCGAAGGTGGTTTCCTTCTGCTTGATCAGCGCTTCGGCGAGCTGCAGCATTTCCGGGTCGGGCTTGCCGGCCGGGATGTTGCCGAAATATTCGGATGTGCCGCGCACCTCATTCGGGTTCCTCAAGGTGCAGACGAACATGCCGTTCTCGCGCGCGCCGATCGTCACCACGCGCTCGCGGCTGGATAGCACCAGCCGCGCGATCGCCAGCTTGCCGGACTTGCGCATGGCTTCGCGCAGCACGGCGAAGGTTTCCTCGGCCATCGCCCCATCCGGCGCCAGATAATAGGGCGCGTCCTGGTAGATGACGTCGACCTCGCCCTCGTCGACAAAGGCCTCGATGTTCATCGTATGATTGGATTCGATGCGCACCGCGTCGAGATCGGTATCATCGATGATGATGTACTGCTTGTCCTCGTATTCGTAACCCTTGACCAGGTCCGAGCGCTCGACCAGCCCGAGCTCGGGATCGACCGGTTTCATGTTGATGCGGTTGTGCGTCTTCTTGTGCAACTGGTTGAAGCTGATGCGCTCGCTTGCGCTGGTGGCCGGATAGAGCCGGACCGGACAGCTGACGAGGCTGAGCTTGAGGTAACCTTTCCAACTTGCCCTGGGCGCCATGAATTCTCTCCTACGCGGCCGTGCACTGTCGAACTGTCGCAGCGCTGTTCGTCCGAAGGACGAAAGACAGCGCCGAAATCCTACATCGAGCCCTCACAATACCGGCAAATCCCTAGCGAAATCTTCCATGTCCGCCCAGGGATCGCCGGAACTGGCCAGAAGGCCCGGCAGCGAAGAATAATTCAAATCCTGCGGAGCGTCGATGGATTCCAGATCAGACCAGCTCACCGGCGTCGAGGCCGGCAAATTGGTGCGGGCGCGCAGCGAATAGGGTGCGGCGGACGTGTGGCCGCGCGCATTGCGGTGATAGTCGATGAAGATACGCCGTTTGCGGTTGTCCTTGCCCATGGTCGTGGTGAAGGTATCGGGCGCCGTGGCGGCCAGATGCGTGGCGATGGCGCTGCTGACTTGATGCAGCTTCTTCCAGTTCTGCTTCTGCGTCACCGGCACTGATATATGGATGCCGCTGCCGCCGGAGGTCTTGGCGAACGGCGTCAGCCCGAGACGTTCCAGCTCGCCCTTGATGTGCACGGCGGCTTCCACCACCTCGCGCCACGCGATCCCCTCGCCCGGGTCGAGGTCGAAGACGACCAGGTCGGGCTTGTCCAGTTTTGTGCGATGGGTGCCCCAGGTGTGGAACTCGACGACGCCGAACTGCGCCAGCGCCAGATAGCCCTTGGCGCCCTCGACCGAGAGATAGGATTTTGTCTCGCCCTCGGAGTTGATCGCTTCGAAGGTGACGACCGAAGGCGGCATGCCGGTGAAGGCATGGCGCTGGAAGAAACAATCCTGCGGCTTG
Organism: Mesorhizobium robiniae; assembly: GCF_040545535.1. Classification (NCBI taxonomy): domain Bacteria; kingdom Pseudomonadati; phylum Pseudomonadota; class Alphaproteobacteria; order Hyphomicrobiales; family Phyllobacteriaceae; genus Mesorhizobium; species Mesorhizobium robiniae. Next base: position 616,833 of record NZ_JBEPMC010000001.1, on the reverse strand, counting down.
CCGGTCGGGCAGCGCACCAGAGACACCGGCCGGCCGAGAATGTGCGGCAGCATGAAGTCGCCGACCAACGCGTAATAGACCGCGATGTCGAGCTTGGTCGGTCCGGTCTTGCCGAACAGCCGCCGCGTCGGGTTGGTCACCCAGATCGTGGCGAGATCGGCCTCGGCGATCAGCCGCTTGCGCTTGGCGGACACCGGCGTCGACAGGCCGACATCCCTGAGCCCGCGGAACACGCCGTGGCGCAGCGCATTGTCCGCGGTGCGGTTGGCATAGTGGATGCGGGCCGACAGCAGCGGCCGCACCCAGTTCATCTCGCGCATGATCTCGCGCGGAACCCCTTCGGGCGCCGACGCGCCGGCGCGCAGCGGCTCCAGCCGGGCCAGCAATTCGCCTGCTGTCGCGGCATCGAAGCCGGTGCCGACCTTACCGCGATAATGCAACTCGCCGTCCTCGAATTCGGCCATGCCGAGCGCCGCCAGTCCCTCGGCCGCGCTGGAGGTTGTGTAGCCGGCGATGACGAAGTCGTCGGATTTGAGCGCCTTGGTCTTGGTCCAGGTCTTGGTGCGGCCGCTCTGATAGGTTGCCGTGGCGCGTTTCGAGACGACGCCTTCCAGTCCCATCTCAGAGGCCTGGTCATAAAGTGCCTGGCCGTCGCCTTCGACATGGTCTGAAAACTGAATGGCGGAGTTGGAGCCCAAACCGGACAGCAGTTGCGACAGCAGCGCCTTGCGCCGGCCGAGCGGCGCTTTTCTCAAGTCCCATCCGTCGAGATACAACAGATCGAAGGCGTAGAAGTGGAGCTTGTTGCCGGCACCTTCGGCCAGCGCGTCCTGCAAAAGCGCGAAGCGGCTGATGCCCTTGGCGTCGAGCGCGACGACCTCGCCGTCGATGACAGCCTCGCGGCAGGGCAGCCTGGCGAAGGCGAGTGGCAGGTCGCCATAGCGTTTCGTCCAGTCGAGGCCGGCGCGGGTGATAAGCTTGACCGCGCCGTCGGCCAGATGTGCCATGGTGCGGTAGCCGTCGAACTTGATCTCGTGCAGCCAGGTTTCGCGCGTTTTTTCCGCGGGGCCTTCGCCGCCCGGCGGCTTCGGAACCTGCGTCGCCAGCTGTGGCTCGATCCGGGAAGGCGGCGGCGCCTTGACGGCGCCCGGGAAAGCGCCGGGCTTCAGCACGACCGGTTTCGCAGGCCTCGCGGCAGGCTTCGGCGCTGCCACCAGCTCCTCGATGCGGCGGCCGGATTTCACGCTTTCGGGGCGGGCTTCCAGTATGTCGAGCTTGGCGTCTGCCGCGAGGTCGCGCTCCTTGAACAGCAGCCAGTTCTTTTTGCCCTCATCCTCGCCGGGCTTCGGTTTCAGCCTGGCCAGCATCCAGCCGCCATTCAGCTTCTCGCCGGCCAGACGGAACTTGAAGGAACCGGTGCGCAGGCTCTTTTCGACATCGTCCATCGGCGCCCAGGTGCCGGTGTCCCAGACGATCATCGGCCCGCCGCCATATTCGCCCTCGGGGATGACGCCTTCGAAGTCGATATATTCGAGCGGATGGTCCTCGGTCTCGACCGCCAACCTTTTGTCAGCGGGATTGAGCGACGGGCCGCGAGGCACCGCCCAGCTCTTCAGCACATCGCCGACCTGCAGGCGCAGGTCATAGTGGTCGGCGGTAGCGTGATGCTTGTGGACGACGAAGCGGTTGCCTTCTGCGGCAACCAGTCCGCCGGCGGGCTCCGGCGTCTTGCTGAATTCGCGCTTGGCTCGATAGGCCTTGAGCTTCGACGTCATGTCCGCATGCCAAGCGGGATGCGTCGTCCCTGTAAAAACAAGGACTTGACCCGGATCACATGAATCATTTTGTCAGCATGCGGCGGGCCGATGTCGTGCCTCACACAGCTCAATCGTCGGTGGCCGGCGTCAATTCGAGCTCGGCCGGCGACAGACCCTGCTGAAGCTGGCTCAGCCGGAATTCGTCGACCCAGTAGGCCTCGCCGTCAACGAGGACACGCGCCTTGTAGGCGCCGGCGGAAAAGCTCTGTGCGGTGATATAGACCTTGTGGCGGTCTAGTGCCTTGCGCACCGCGGCGCGCTTGGATTTCTGGCTGGTGACGGAACTGGCCATAACTCGCTCACACACGCTGCCGCAGGAAAACCACGGCTGGTATAAGGATGGCCGAGACCGAGTGTTCTGTCAATTTGGGATGATCAGGCTACCTTGAGCGCATACCTGAGCGCACTCGGCACCTATCCGATGCCGCCCACCAATTCCTCCGCCTTGGCGATGGCGGCCGCCTGATGCGGCTGCAGGGGTTGGCCGGCGTAACCTTCGAAGACCGGCAGGAACGGGTCGTCGATGTCAGTCCTGATGCCGGACAATTGCTCCATCACCGCCAGCCCGCAATAAGGCACGTAGGAAGCCGAATAGCCTCCTTCATGCGACATCATCAGCCGCCCGCCGCAGAGATCGTCCGCCGCATGCATCAGCAGCCGCGTCATTTCGCGGTAGCTGCCGCTGTGCAGCATCATGCGCCCCAGCGGATCGGCCGCTGACGCATCGAAGCCCGATGGCACGACGATGAGATCGGGCTTGTAGCGAGTGAGCGCCGGCAGCACGACGCGCTCGAAGACGGAGATATAGGCGCCGTGGCCGCATCCGGCCGGTAGCGGCACATTGATGTTGTAGCCCTCGCCTCTGCCCTCGCCGCGTTCCTTGTGGAAGCCGCTATCGGGCGGATAGAGCCCGTCCTGGTGGATCGAGATCGTCAGCACGGACGGATCCGCATAGAAGGCCGATTGGGTGCCGTTGCCGTGATGGACGTCCCAGTCGACGGTGGCGACCCGCTCGAAGCCATGTTTGGCTCGGTTCTTCAGGATAGCGACCGGGACATTGCCGAACAGGCAAAAGCCCAGGCCTTGCGCGCGTTCGGCATGATGACCGGGCGGCCGCACCAGCGCGTAGCCATTGTTGATATCGCCGCTCAGCACCGCATCCATCACTGCCGCCGTACCGCCAGCTGCCAGGCAGGCGATCTCGTAACTGCCATGACCGAAAGGCGTGAGATAGCTCGCATCACCGCCGCGTTCGTCGCTGAGCGTCTTGATGCGGCGGATGTAGTCGCGATCGTGAAACAGGGCGAGATCGTCCTCGCTCACCGCGACCGAGGCGACCTTCAACAGTTTTTCGGTGAGGCCCGAAACCTCCATCAGGTTGCGGAACCGGCGTTTGGTCGCGGCATTTTCCGCATGCTCGCCCGGCTCGATGGTCAGGCTCGGCTGAAAGAACTGCGCGGCGTTCCCGGTCTCGTGCCAGAGATAGAGTTCATGGAAATTCCAACCCGTCGCCATTGTTTCCTATCCTCCCAGGATCATCGATGCGGCGCGTTCGGCGATCATGATCGTCGGCGCGTTGGTGTTGCCCGAGACCATCTTTGGAAACACCGATGCGTCGGCGATGCAAAGCCCTTCCAGCCCGTGCACCTTCATTGATGCTGGGTCGATGACAGCCATTTTATCGGTGCCCATCCGGCAGGTGCTGGTCGGGTGATAGAGCGTCGTGCAGTGGCCGCGGATGTACTCAGCGATCTCGGCATCGCTTTCGCATTCGGCGCTTGGCGTGATTTCGCCGACCAGCATTTCTTTGAGCGGCGACTGCGCCGCGATCCGGCGGCTGATGCGGATGCCTTCGACCAGCGTGGCGATATCCGAGCCGTCCTCGTCGCTGACGAAGTAACGCGGGTCGATCGCCGGATATTCGATGGGATTGGCCGAGCGCAGGCGGATCTCGCCGCGGCTGTCCGGCCGCTGCAGTGTGGTGTGCAGCGTGATGCCGGGCTTCGATGACAGGAAACGCACATAGTCGCGATGCGGGCTGATGGCGCCGTAAAGCTGCAGGTCCGGTTCGACATCCGGTCGGCTCCTGACAAAGCCACCGGCCGCCACCCAGGGCGAGGAGCGCGGCCCGCTGCGCGAGGTCTGCCATTCCGCAAAATCGCGCTGCAGCGTCTCGTCGGTCCAGGCGCCGACGCCGATCTTGTCCTTTGTATAGAAGGTGATCGGAATATTGATATGGTCCTGCAAATCCTTGCCGACGCCCGGCAGATCGTGGACAGGATCGACGCCGATCTCTCTAAGTTCGTCGGCCGGGCCGATGCCGGAAAGCAGCATCAGCTGGCAGCTGCCGATCGAGCCTGAGGACAGCACCACCTCGCTGTCGGCAAAAGCAGTCTCCGGCACGCCGTTGACCAGATAGCGGATGCCTTTGACCCGGCCCTTCTCGACGATCAGGCCCGTCGCCAGCACGCCGGTTTTGACGGTGAGGTTTGGGCGTTGCCGCGCTGGGCGCAGATAGGCCTTGCCGGTGCCCCAGCGTTCGCCGTTCTTGATGGTGAACTGGAAGAGGCCGACGCCTTCCTGCTCGACGCCGTTGAAATCGCGATTGTGCTGGTAGCCGGCTGCCTTGCAGGCCTCGATCCAGGCGAGCTCGTTGGGATCGACATGTCCGACATTGCCGATATGCAGCGGCCCGTTGGCGCCATGCAGCGGATCGTTGCCAAGCTCGGCATTGCTTTCGCTGGCCTTGAACACGGGCAGCACGTCCTCCCAGGCCCAGCCGGGACAGCCCATGGCGGCCCAGCCGTCATAGTCGGACGGCAGGCCGCGAATATAGATCATCGCGTTCAGCGCGCCGGAACCGCCGATCATCTTGCCGCGCGGCCAGAACACCCGCCTGCCGCGGCAGCCGGCCTGCGGCTCGGTGTAATAGCCCCAATCGACGGCGGTGTTGAACATGGTCGGCCAATCCGACGGCACGTCCGAGGCGAGCGGCGCCTCGCGCCCTGCCTCCAGCAAAAGCACCTTGCGGGCAGGATCGGCGCTGAGCCGGTTTGCCAGCACACAGCCGGCCGAGCCGGCACCCACTATGATCGTGTCGAACATCGTCGGTCTCTCATTTTCCAGCCGCAGCCGGGCTTTGCACAATGTTGCTGCTCGCTGGGCCGCTGCGCTTGCGCGTCAGCCAGCGGACAAGATTGCCAAAGCGGCCCACCAATCCCTTCGGCATCAGCACCACCGACAGCGCGATGATCAGGCCGAGGCCGAGCGTGCGGAATTCGCCGCTCTCGCGCATCAGCTCGTCGGCCAGGACCAGCACTACGGTCCCGACCAGCGGTCCCCAGAACGTGCCGACGCCGCCGACCACGACGATGGCGATGATGAACATCAGCTGCGACATCGACAGCACGCCGGGGCCGATCGCCTGGAAATGCGCGGCATAGAAACCGCCGGCCAGCCCGGTGAAGAAGGCGGAAATCCCGAAGACCAGAAGCTGCGCCTGGAAGCGGTTGACGCCACGCGCCACCGCATAGCCCGGATTGTCCTTGAGCGCCCGGAAGGCAAGCCCGATCGGGCTTTTGACGATCGCGTAGGTGAAGACCATGGTGATGCCGAACAGCAACGCGATGATCGCATAGTTGCCGACCAGCCACTGCGCTCTCAGCAAGGCCCTGGTGCCAAGATCGCCGAAGCGCGCAAAGCCGACAGCGCCACCGGTGAACTGGCGGCAGACCGAGCCGACCATGACGAAGCATTCGGTGTCGGTGACGATCAGCAGATACATCGTCTGGGCAATCGCCAGCGTCAGCAGCGCGACGTAGACGCCGGTCAGCCGCAGGCAGGCCAGGCCGACGACGAGCGAGAACAGCACCGCACCGAGCGCGCCGGGCACAAGCGCTGCCCAGACGTTCCAGCCGAAATAGAAGCAGAACATCGCCGTCGCATAGCCGCCGAAGGCGAAGATCGCCATTTGCGCCAGAGAGAAGATGCCGGAGAAGCCGAACAAAAGGTTCCACTGCGATGCGATCGTTGCATAAAACAGCGCCAGCACAATCTGGCCGAGAATGTAGCGGCTGTCGATCATGAAGGGCAGCGCAACCGCCGCAGCGATCAGAACCAGGCTGATGGCAAGATCGGTCCTGGCTGAGCGGGACATGCGCGACATGGATCCGGTGTCTGTCATGGTGCCCTCACATGCGCCGGATTTCGGCGCGGCCGAAGAGGCCTGACGGTCGCCAGATCAGCACGGCAATGACCACGAACAGCAGCGACGGAAAGCCCCAGCGAGCGCCAAGCGCGTACTGGACGAAGGATTCGAGCAGCGCCAGGCCAAGCGCGGCGGCGACCGCGCCCGGCAGATTGCCGAGACCGGCGACGACGCACATGATGAAGGCCTTCAGCATCGGATCGTTGCCGAGTGGCGGCGACAATTGCGTCATCGAGGAGACCATGACGCCGCAGATACCGGCGAGCGCGCCGGACAGCATCAGCACCTGCAGATAGACGCGGTTGACGGCAACGCCCATGAGCTGGGCCGCATCGCGGTTCTGCGCCGTCGCCCGGATTGCACGACCCATCCGCGTGCGGCCGAGCGCCAGCGAAACCACCACCATCATGACGACGACGACCGCTATGATCAAAAGGTTTTGCCATGGCAGCGTCAGCGGCCCCAGGCGGAAGGCGCCGGCGATCGAGACCGGCTGCTTGAGCGGCTGTCCGCCATAGGTCAGCAGGATGGCATTCTCCAGCGCAATGCCGATGCCGACCGTGGCTATCATGACATTGGCTTCGAATGTCGACTTGTCGTTCTTCAGGAGATTGCGAACGATCACAAAATAAAGGATCGCACCGGCCGTGGCGCCCACGAGAATGGCGCCGGCAAAACCGATCGCAATCGGCAGGCCGAGCGAGGTGATCACCGTGAAGGCGACGTAGCCACCAAGCGTCAGCATTGCCGCATGGGCCATGTTCAGCATGCCCATCGAGCCCCAGACCAGCGACAGCCCGACAGTCGCCAACGCATAGAGCGCGCCGGAGGTGAAGCCGGCGACGAGAATGGCCATGAGAACGTCGGTCATCGCGTCAGCCTCCCAGATAGGTTGCGAGGAGCTCGTCGCGCGCCATCAGTTCGGCGGGCTTGCCCGACCAGACGATTGCGCCGTCGTCGAGCAGATGCAGGCGGTCGGCGAGATCCTCGACCCGCGCCGGGTTCTCCTCGACGAGGAGAATCGTCCGGCCGGCTTTGCTTAGTTCGGCAATGACGCCGTAGACCTGATCGATGATCAGCGGCGCCAAGCCGAGCGAGGGTTCGTCGATCAGCAGGATGCGTCCGCCCATCATCAGGCCACGGCCGATGCCGGCCATGCGCCGTTCGCCGCCGGACAGGCTCGAGGCGACCTGGTCGCGGCGGTCGGCGAGCTTCGGCAGAAGCGTGTAGACCTCGTCCAGCCGGCGCTTGATCTCGGCCTTATCAGGCGCCAGATAGGCGCCCATCAAAAGGTTTTCGAGCACGCTCATCTGCGCAAACAGCATGTCGCCCTGGGGCACGTGGGCGACGCCCAGCATCGCCGTTTCGTGTGGCTTTCCGGACAGGCGCCGGCCGTCGATGCTGATCTGCCCGCCGCGCAGCGGCACGAGACCGGAGATCGTCTTGAGAAGCGTCGATTTGCCATGACCGTTCGGGCCGACGACGGTGACGAACTCACCGGCACGGACGGTCAGCGAAATGCCTTTGAGGACCTCGAGGCCGTCATAGCCGGAGACGATGGCATCGAGCTGCAGGACGGGCGGTTTGGCGGCTGCACTCGTCATTGCGCCCCCTCGACCGGTTTCGTTGCGGCCTGGTCGTCAAAGAATTTCTTCAGCCGCTTCTGGGTGCCTTGCCCCAGATAGGTTTCGACGACGGTCTGGTCCTCGGCGACCTTGTCCGGCCTGCCCTCGAAGATCACCTTGCCGTGGTGCATGATGATGACGCGGCTGGACAGCGCCAGGAGAAATCGCATGACATGCTCGATCAGCACGATGGTCAGTCCCTGGTCGCGCAATTTCAGCACCATCGCCATGATCTGGTCGATCTCGGCGACGTTGAGCCCGCCGACCGGCTCGTCGAGGAACAGCATCTTCGGCTTGGTGGCGATGGCACCGGCGATCATCAGGAGCTTGCGGTCGAGCACCGGCAGCCGCGCCACGGTCTCTTCGGCCTTGGACGCAAGTCCGACGAAGTCCAGAGCCTCCATCGTCGCTTGCTGGACATCCCCGCCCAGGCGAAAGCCGGCAAGCCTGCGCCGCTGCCGGCCGAAATAGGCAGCGACCTCGATGTTTTCGCGAACAGTCAAGCTGTCGAAGGCGGCATTGAGCTGAAAGGTTCGGGCCATGCCGAGCTGGCAGATGCGGTCCGCCCCAAGGGTCGAAATCTCCGCGTCGCCGAAATGCACGCGGCCGCCGCTGGCCGGCGTAATCCCGGTCACCACATCGAAGAAGGTCGTCTTGCCGGCGCCGTTCGGCCCGCCAATGCCGACGATCTCGCCCGGATTGACCACCATCGACACGCCGTCAACGGCGGCCAGCGAGCCGAACCGTTTGACGACGCTGTCACAAACCAGCATCGGGCCTGCGTCCTCAGTCATCCTTCGCCTCTGGCATCACGTCTTGACCTCGTGGAACCAGTCGGGCACCTGACCCGGCTGGTTTGGCGCGTCCGCTCCTCCGGTTCATTTGATCCATGGCGGCAGGATGAAGTCGTCCGTCGCGTAGAGCACAGGCGCGATCAGTTTTGGATCGGTCTTGTAATCCTGATGCTGCAGGAACTGGTGCGGCATGCCGAGCGACGGATCCGCCACCTGCGTCGGGTAGCAGAAGGCCGACTGGCCCGCCGGATCGGCCCGGTAGGTGCCGTTGACCCCGCGATAGACCAGCCGTTTCATGGCGTTGGCCACCTTGGTGGTCTGCTCCTTGTTGAACGGCTCGCCCGGACCACCGGCGATTGCCGCGGCAAGCGCCCACATCCACAGGCCGTCATAGGTCTGCGATCCGGTGATGTAAGCGGAGTTCGGACCAAACTTCGCCCGGTAGCTCTCGCGGAACGATTTGGAGAAATCGTCAGGCAGGCAACCGATCACCGTCGAATAGACGACGCCGTTGACCGTCTCGCCGCCGATCTCGCGGAACGCCGGCAGCGACGGTCCATACTGCATGTAGATCAGGCTGTTGATCGGCTCGGCGAGGAACTGGACCATGAACTGCGCCAGGTCCTGCGGCAAGAAATGCGTCACCAGGATCGCCGCCGGCGGATCTTGCCGGAGCTTCGCCAATGTCGGACCCCACTGGTTGGTCGGGAACGGAACCGTCTCGAACAGGCTGACCTCGAATCCGTATTCGGCGGCCTTGTCGCGGATCGCATTGGCGATGACGATCGAATATTCATTGGCCGACGGGATGATGGCGATCTTCTTGTTCGGTGCCTTCCATTTGCCGTCCGCGGCCAACGTCTTCAGAAAATTCAGGCAGCCGGGGCCATACCAGAATTCCGGCGGGTCGCCCTGGAAGGAACTGTAGTAGCGGGCCGGGTCGGTCTTGAACTTCTCATTGTGCGAAATCAGCGTGTTGTAGTGCATCATGATGACGTCGTTGTCGGCGGCGACGTCCATCTCGATCATGTTGGTGCCGAGATTGTAGCCGTTGATGATGACCGGGGCCGTGAAACGGTCGATCAGGCGCTGCATCGACTGGCTGACCAGGTCGGCGCCCATTTCCTTGGTGTCTTCGATGTGGATTTCGACAGGCCGGCCGAGAATGCCGCCTGCCGCGTTGATCTCCTCGGCGGCGAGGTCGAGGCCGTTCTTGAACTCGATGCCGTCGGCGGCGGCGATGCCGGACATCGGCAGGGCCGAGCCGACCGGAATGGGGGTGGCGTCCTGGGCCATCGCCGCATTGTTCATGTCGGCAAGAAGAGCAGCGCCAGCTCCCGCGCCGACCACCCCTTGCAGCATTGCACGTCTGTTGATCATGGCAAAATTCCCCTTTTTTGTCGTCGGTTATGGTCTGTTCTTCATACGAAACGGGTCAGGCGACATCCTTCAGGCCAAACGTTTGCGTCAGCGGCCGAAATGCGGCTTCCAGGTCGGCCGCCGCCGAAAGCACGCGGGCATCATCGCCGCGCGCGCCGATGATCTGGAAGCCGACCGGCAGGCCCGCCGCCGTCATGCCGCAGGGGATGACGCAGGCCGGTTGCTGACTGAGATTGATTGGATAGCTGAACGCCGCCCATTCGGTCCAGCGCGACAGGCCGCTGCCCGAGGGAACTTCAAGCCCGACATCGAAGGCCGGAACCGATGTCCCCGGCGAAACGATGAAGTCGTAGGTGTCGAGCAGACGGTCCATGGCGGCGCCGAATTCGCCGCGCTGTAACTGTGCGGCAACCAGTGCCTTGGCATCGAACGCCGCCCCGGCCCGGGCGATCTCCAGGAAACCCGGATCGATGCCTGCCCGTTCGTTCTCAGGGATCAGCGCCAGACGCGCAGCGGCGCCGGTGAACCAGTGGTGTTGGAAAAGACCGAGAAGATCGCCGCCCGAAAGGTCCACCGCGTCGACGGTTGCGCCGAACCTCTCGAAATGCCCCAGCGCCTGCGAAATCGTCGCGGCAATCTCGCCATCCAGCACGCCGGATGGCGGCTTCGACCAATAGCCGATCCGGGCGCCTTCCAGCGTCGCCTCGATCCGCCCGAGCGGCGTCAGCGTTCCCGCGCCCTGCTGCCAGTCGCTGAGGTCGCGGCCGGACATCGCCTCCGCCATTGCAGAAAGATCGGCGGCACTCCGTGCCATCGGCCCGATATGGGCGACGGTTCCAAACGCGCTCGACGGATAGGCCGGCACGCGGCCGAAGGTCGGCTTCAGCCCGGCGATACCGGTGAAGGAGGCCGGGATACGGATCGACCCGCCGCCATCGGTGCCGAGGTGGAAGACGCCGGCTCCGGTGGCGGCCGCCACCGCCGCGCCGCCGGAAGAACCGCCCGGCGTCTTGTCGGCATTCCAGGGATTGCGCGTAATCCCGCAAAGTCCGCTGTCGGTGATCGCCTTCCAGCCGAATTCGGGCGTCGTCGTCTGTCCAATGAAGACAGCGCCCGCTCGGCGCAGCAGGGCAACGGCGGGCGCGTCCCTGTCGCAAGGCGCAGCCGACGTGGTCCTGCTGCCATAGCGAACGCCCCAGCCTTCGACCCAGACGATGTCCTTCAGTGTCGTCGGTATCCCGTCCGCGGCCGATTGTGGCTCGCCTGTCCGCCAGCGTTTCTCGGAAGCGCCGGCGGCGTCGATCGCAGCCTTGCGGTCGATCATGGTGAAGGCGTTGAAAAGCGGATTGATCGCTTCGGCGCGGGCAAGCGCCGCCATCGTCACCTCGACCGGCGACAGCGCACCCGTGCGATAAGCGGCGTTGAGTTCCGCGGCGCTCAGGCGGCACAGATCATCGGCGTCGGCAATGGGAGAGATCCCATTCGGCATGCAGTGCGAACCCCTCGTTCCATGGCCGCTCTCGTGGCAGCCTTGTCAGCAGAGGCAGTTTGGCGCGTATCTTCACTTCCACAAAATGTATTATTGTGAGTAACATGCGCTATTAAATGTAATAGTGGCCTGTGATGAACCTGACGATCCGCCAGCTGCGCTATGTCTGCGAGGTCGCTCGCCTCGGCAGCGTGCTGGCGGCCTCCAAGTCGCTCTACATCTCGCAATCCTCCATTCTGGCGGCGATCACGGTTGCCGAGGCCGAGATGGGCGCGCGTATTTTCGACCGGCGGCCGGCGCGCGGCGTCTCCATCACGCCGGCCGGCCAACGCTTCGTCGCCGCCGCCCGCGTCATGCTGGCGGCGGAAACAGAGTTCAACCGTTCCATCGGCGATCTCAGCGGCCGCGTGCCGAAAGTCCTGCGCATCGGCTGTTTCGAGCCGTTCGGGGCGCTGTTCATGCCGGAAATGCTGCGCGGCTATCTCGACAGCGTCGGCGATGTCGAGATCGACCTGGTCGAGGCCGACCAAGTCCAGCTGCAGGAACGGCTTGTCGCCGGTCAGATCGACCTGGCCATTCTCTACGACATCGGGCCGATCGGTATCGACAGCGTCACCCGCATCTGCAAGGTGCCGGCGCACGCCATGCTCAATGCGGATGATCCCCTCGCCGCGCGCGACGGTATCTGGCTGGCGGAACTGGCGGAGCGGCCGCTGGTCCTGCTCGATCTGCCGCACACCGCAACCTATCTCCTGACCTTGTTTGACGTGCTGGCCAAACGACCAGAGGTGCGCTTTCGCACGCGCTCCTACGAGACGGTCCGTTCGGCCGTCGCCTCGGGCTTCGGCATGGCCATTTTGAACATGCGACCGATCGGCCGGGCCACCGCCGATGGCGACGAGATCGTTCGAAAACCGATCTTCGACGAACTGCCGCCACCGACACTGATCGTCGCCGACATGTACGGTTCGGCAAAGCCGCTCTTCGTGCGGGTCTTCATCGACATATTCCACCGCTTCTTCGACACGGTCGGCCCGTCCGGCTTTTCGGTGACGACCCCGGAGCGCGAGCCTTTGCTGCTGGTTGCCAGGAAAGGCTGACGGTATCCTCCTCGGCTCACGCGATCGTGCGATTGGCCCACAGCCGGGCGCCTGTAGAAACTGAGCGAACGCTCTATATCGTCCTGACGCACACGAACCCTGACATTATCCGGAGATCTCATCCATGACCTTGGGCACACGCAAGCTGGGCAGCCAGGGGTTGCAGGTATCGGTGATCGGCCTCGGCTGCATGGGCATGAGCCAATCCTACGGTCCGGCCGACGAGGCGGAATCGATCGCCACGCTGCACCGTGCCATCGAGCTCGGCTGCACCTTCCTCGATACGGCGGAAGTCTATGGCCCTCACACCAATGAGGAACTGCTCGGCCGCGCGCTGAAGGGCCGGCGCGACGAGGTGACGATCGCCACCAAGTTCGGCTTCCGCATCGAAAACGGCAAGCAAATCGGCACCGACCGCAACAGCCGGCCCGAGCATATCCGGGAGGCGGTCGAAGGCTCGCTCAGCCGGCTCGCCACCGACCATATCGATCTGCTCTACCAGCACCGCATCGACCCGGCGGTACCGATCGAGGATGTGGCGGGCGCTGTCGGCGAGCTGATCGCTGAGGGCAAGGTGCGCTTCTTCGGCCTGTCGGAGGCCGGTGTGGCCAACATCCGCCGCGCGCATGCCGTGCATCCGGTGTCGGCGGTGCAGAGCGAATATTCGTTGTGGGAACGCAATCTGGAACCGGAGATCATCCCGCTGCTCAGCGAACTCGGCATCGGCCTGGTGCCGTTCGCGCCGCTTGGCCGGGGCTTTCTCGCCGGCGATGTCAAGCGCGCCGAAGATTACCCGGAAGGCGATTTTCGCCGCGGCGATCCGCGCTACCAGGGCACTAACTACGAAGCCAATGTGAAGGCGGCCGGAATTGTCCGTGACATCGCCACGGCCAAAGGCGCCAAGCCGGGCCAGATCGCACTGGGCTGGCTGCTGCACAAGGGCAGCGACTTCGGGTTGGACATCGTGCCGATCCCCGGCACCAAGCGCAGAAAATACCTCGAAGAGAACGTCGCCGCTGCGGCGATCAAGCTCGACCACGCCGTAATGCAGGCGCTCGACGACGCGCTGGCGCCGGGCAAGGTCGCCGGCCGGCGCGACAACGAACGCGTCATGGCGATGATCGATAGGTAGCTCTTGCCTTCTCCCGCAAGGGAAAAGGCAAACCCCACCCGTTCTTGCGCAAACCTCCGGCCTTGGCTAGCATCCGCCCGCAGGCACCGAGCGGAGGAGAACGTCGCGGTGGACCGGCTGGAGCGCCGTTGCGTCCCCTTGGGCGCTCAAAGACACTCCATTTCTAGATCGACGCATGAACCTGCCGGAGACTCATTCCGGTTTTCGGGGTCGTGCGCTCATGGTGGAGGATACCAAATTGATGAACAGACGTGAGTTCCTGCTGTCGTCCGTGGCGATAGGCACATTGGGGCTGGCCGCTCCGCAACTGGCTTTTGCCCAGGACAAGCTGACCATCCTGGGTTCGGTGCCGAGCCTCGGCTTTCCGTTCTTCGTTCACATGCTGAACCAGATCAAGGCGGAGGCGCAGGCGCAAGGCGTCAACCTGACCGAGAGCGACGGCCAGAATTCGGCACCCAAACAGACCGCCGATATCGAGGCGGCGCTCGTGCAGAAGGTCAACGCCATCGTCATCTCGCCGCTCGACGTCAACGCGTTGGCCCCGGCCATCGAGCAGGCGGTCCAGGCCGGCATTCCCGTCGTCACCATCGACCGCCGCGTCGACGGCGTCGAAGGCATCCTGGCCCATGTCGGCGCCGACAATGTCAAGGGCGGCGAGGCCGAGGCGCAGGCCATGGTGGCGGCGTTCCCGAACGGCGCAAAGATCTTCCATTTGCAGGGCCAGCCAGGCGCCGGTCCGGCGATCGACCGCAACAAGGGCGTGCACAACGTTCTCGATCCGCTGAAGGACAAATACCAGATCGTCTTCGAGCAGACCGCCAACTTCGCCCGCGCCGAGGCGCTCTCCGTCACCGAGGCCGGCCTTGCCGCCAACGGCAAGCCCGACGCGATCATCTGCGCCAACGACGACATGGCGCTCGGCGCCGTTGAAGCGTGCGCGGCGCGCAACTTCACCGACGTCAAGATCTACGGCTTCGATGCGCTTCCCGAAGCGCTGGTCGCCGTGCGCGACGGCAAGCTGGCCGGCACGGTCGAACAGTTCCCCGGCGAGCAGTCGCGCACCGCGGTGCAGATCGCGGTCGCTTACGCCAAGGACAAGACCGAGCCAAAGGAAAAGCTCGTGCTCTTGACGCCGATCGTCATCGGCAAGGACAATCTCGACAAGGCTGAAAGGCTTGGCGAGACGAAGTAGGGAACACAAAGTGCGCGCAGCAGCAAAAGTAGCGTTCTGTCGCGCCCCCCTCTGCCCTACCGGGCATCTCCCCCACTTGGGGGGAGATCGGCAGCTTCGCCGATGGCGCCTTTTCTGCAACGCAGGAGATTGGCGAAAACCAAGGTGACGTCCAATCTCCCCCCTTGTGGGGGAGATGTCCGGCAGGACAGAGGGGGGCGCTGTCCCGCCGGCCTGCGTATGAATCGGAATTCAAGGAGCAACCTTTGTCTCCAGCCGAAGCCAATGCGCCATCGCAACCTCCCGCCCTTCTCGCCGTCGAGGGCGTGACCAAGCACTTTGCCGGCGTGACCGCACTCAGCGACGTCTCGCTCGAGGTTCGGCCCGGCGAAATCCTCGGCCTGCTCGGCGAGAACGGCGCCGGCAAGTCGACGCTGCTCAAGATCCTGTCCGGCGTGATGCCGCCTAGCAGCGGCCGCATCGTTTTCGACGGCGTCGAATTCAATCCGCACAACCCGCAGGATGCCAAGCGCCTCGGCATCGTCACCATCTACCAGGAACTGAGCCTGATCCCGACGCTGACGGTAGCGGAGAACATTTTTATCGGCCGCGCGCCGCTCGGTCCGCTCGGCCTGGTCAGTTGGCGCAAGATGGAGGAAGACTCCCGCGGCATCATTGCCCGGGTCGGTCTGGACCTCGATCCGGCGACGCCGGTGTCGGCGCTGTCGGTCGCCGAGCAGCAGCTGGTCGAGATCGCCCGCGCGCTGTCGCTGAAAAGCCGTCTTATCATCATGGACGAGCCGACCTCGGCGTTGACCGAAACCGAAGTGCAGAAGCTGATGTCGATCATGGATCGGCTGCGCAAGGATGGCGTCGCCATCATGTTCGTCACCCACCGGCTGGAAGAAGCCTCCGCCATCTGCGACCGCATGACGGTGCTGCGCGATGGCAGGCTGGCCGGCCATCTCGACCGCGATGGCGGGCCGATCAAGCTGCCGAAGATCATCGAGAAGATGGTCGGCCGCGCCGCATCCGAGCTTTATGCCAGGCCGACGCAGCGCGACGTTGCCGGCGACGTCAGGCTTTCCGTACGCGGTCTGCGCACGGTGCGCGATCCGCAGGCGCCACACGCCATTGTGCTCGAAGGCGTCGACCTCGATCTCAAGGCAGGCGAGATACTCGGTGTCGCCGGCCTCGTCGGCTCCGGCCGCACTGAGCTCGCCCGCGCCATCTTCGGCGCCGACCGCATCGCCGCCGGCACCATCACGCTGGACGGCAAGCCGATCGCGCCAGCATCGCCCGCCGACGCCATCGCGCTCGGCATCGGCCTGGTGCCGGAAGACCGCAAGCATCAGGCGATCTTTGCCGCGCTTGGCATCCTGACCAATTTTTCGATCGCCGCACTCGGCCGCTACTCCAACGCCACCGGCTTCATGACCGAGCGCCGCGAGCGCGAAGCGCTGGCAAGCTACCGCAAGACGCTGTCAATCCGCATGGCCTCACCCGAGCAGCCGATAGAGGGACTGTCCGGCGGCAACCAGCAGAAGGTCATCCTTGCCCGCTGGCTGGCGCGCGACCCCAAGGTGCTGATTGTGGACGAACCAACGCGCGGCGTCGATGTCGGCGCCAAGGCCGAGGTGCATCAGATCCTGGTGCAGCTCGCGGCGCGCGGCATTGCCATCATGATGATCTCTTCGGAATTGCCCGAGGTGCTTGCCGTGTCGGACAGGATCGTCACCATGCGGCGCGGGCGCATCACCGGCGAGATGCCCGGCATCGAGGCGACAGAGGAAAAACTGATGGAACTGATGGCGCTCGACCAAACGCAGGAAGCCCAGAATCAGGAAGCAATGCAATGACCAGCACCACCGAACCGAGCCAGCGCAGCGGCATCAATGTCGCGCGCCTGCTGATGAGCTTCGGCCCGCTGATGTTCCTGGCGCTGCTGATCGTCGTTTTCACCGTGCTGAAGCCGAGCTTCATCGACCCCATCAACATCTTCAACATCATGCGGCAGATCTCGATCACCGGGCTGATCGCGCTCGGCATGACCTTCGTCATCCTCACCGCCGGCATCGACCTGTCGGTCGGCTCGCTGCTGGCATTCTGCGGCATGGTCGCGGCGGTGGTGGCCAAAGGCGGCACCGCCAACACGCTGTCGCTGTCGACATCAGGTGCGCAAGGCTACGGCTGGTTCGCCGCCCTTCTGGCCGCTGTTGTCGTCGGGGCGCTGGCTGGCGGCGTCCAGGGCTTCGCCATCACCAGGCTGAAGGTGCCGCCTTTCGTCGTCACGCTCGGCGGTCTCACCGTGTTTCGCGGCCTGACGCTGACGATCTCCAATGGCGGCCCGATCTCGGGCTTCGATGCCTCGATGCGCTGGTTCGGCACCGGCCTGATCGGCCCGGTTCCGGTGCCGGCGATCATTTTCGCGATTGCCGCGATCCTCTGCCACATCGTGCTGCGCTACACGCGCTACGGCCGCGCCGTATACGCCGTCGGCGGCAACGCCGAGGCAGCAAGGCTGTCCGGCCTGCGCGTCGACCGCATCCTGATCTCGGTCTATGTCATCGTCGGCTTCTTCGCCGGCCTCGCCGCCTTCGTGCTGTCGGCCAGGCTCAATTCCTCGGAAGCCGTCGCCGGCATCGGCTACGAGCTGACGGTGATCTCGGCCGTCGTCATCGGCGGCACTTCGCTGTTCGGCGGCATTGGCTCGGTCGGCGGCACGGTGGTGGGCGCGGCACTGATTGGCGTGCTGCAGAACGGGCTGCAGTTCAACAACGTCTCGTCCTACACCCAAAGCATCGTCATCGGCCTTATCCTCATCCTCGCGGTAGCCTTCGACCGCTGGCTGAAATCGCGGGTGAGGCGGTGATCCGAGGAGCGCAGGCTGCGATGTACTAGACTGCCGGGGAGGTAGCGATGACCCAGATCAGAACCATGACCGAACAGGACGTGCCGTCGGTATCGCAGCTCCTTGGCGAGTCCTGGCGCCGCACCTATTCGCCAATCATGGGCGCCGAGACCACGGCACGCATCTCGGACGGCCGTCACGCGCCGCAAAAGATCGCGGCGGAACTGGCCGACGACAACAAGATGTCGTTCGTCGCGGAACGGCCGGACGGCTCGATTGCCGGCTACGCGATGGCCGAAATGGACGAAACCGGCGACGTCATTCTTGACCGGCTCCACATCGACAAGAGCGAGTTCGGCACGGGGCTGGCCGCCGATATGCTGCACGCTGTCTTTGCCGCCCATTCGGGCATCCCCAGCATCGCCCTAGAAGTGATCGAGGGAAACGACCGGGCACTGGCCTTCTATCGCAAGCACGGGTTCGAAGTGGTCGAGCGCAGGCCCGCGTCTCACGGCGTGGAAGGCCATGCGTCATTCATCATGCGCAGGCCGCTGCCACGGGCTTAGGTCAGACGCATGGTTCCGCGCTCGGCGCGCCTCGTCTTCCACTTACGTCGGTGCATTGACGCGCTGCGAACGGGTCGCCCAATCGACAACCGTCCCGCTCGCAACCGTAGAACTGGTCTGCGGCGCGAGAAGATCGTTGCGGCGGGCAAACGCCACGAAGGTCGCCCGCGCCGTCTCGGCATCGATCTCTCCGTCCATTGCAGCCCGGCAAGCCTTTGCGGCGATGTCATGCGCGGCCGTCCGGCTTGCCGACGGCCAGTCGGCAAGCAGCGCATAGGCTTCAGCCGCGCTTTCTATCTTGGTCGGTGTGCCGAGGCCGGTAAGGATGGTGACCGGCTTTTCAAAAGAAGAACGATCCATGACACTCTCCTTTGGAAGCTCAACTGGCGCCTTTCCCGGCCCAACTGGCCGGCCGCTGCGATCCTCGAGAGCGGCCTGCGGGATGATAGCGCCGATCAGCGAATGCAATACGGCCGGCTGCGGCATACTCGGCCGTGGCAGCAGCCGGTGCACCTTGGCCAGCGTCTCCAGCCAGGCCACCACGACAAGGGGCGGATGTTCACGCCCGTAGAGCCAGGCCTTTGCCTTGGCGACCGGATAGCCCGCCTCTTCGGCGAAATCGGCTTCCGACCACCTCAGCAGGCGCAGACACTCACGCATCCGCGCAGCAATCATTTGCGATCCTCCTTGCCGGCTCCCAATCGCTGGGCCGACAGGAACATCAGCGTGTAGGCCGCCTTGCGACGGTCCCAGCCGGCCGACTCGACCGCATCCAGCAATCCGTCGACAAGCGGCGCCAGCGCCGTCTTGCACTCCGTTTCATAGTTGAAATCGGTCCTGGGAAGGGTCGGCGCGGCGATCTTTCCAAAACTGTTCATCATGTCCATGGCAACACCTGCATATAGTCGGGCACGGCCGTGCCCGCCCTCGCATCGGCGGGCACGGCCATTGTCCTCAGAAGCCCGGCGTCAGAAATCCATGCCGGCGCCGGCGGGCATCGCCGGAGCAGCCGCTTCCTTCTTCGGCTTCTCAGCCACCATCGCCTCGGTGGTCACCAGCAGGCCGGCTACCGACGCGGCGTCCTGCAGAGCGGCGCGCACCACCTTGGCCGGGTCGATGACGCCCTGGCCGTAGAGGTCGCCGAACTCGTTGGTCTGAGCGTTCCAGCCATAGCCGAATTCGGTTTTCTCGCGCAATTTGCCAACGATGATAGAGCCTTCCGCACCGGCATTCTCGGCGATCTGGCGCACCGGCTGCTCGATCGCACGACGCACGATCTCGACGCCGGTCTTCTGGTCGGAATTGTCGACGGGGACGTTATCGAGCGCCTTCGCCGCCCTGAGCAACGCTACGCCGCCGCCCGGTAGTATGCCTTCCTCAACCGCGGCGCGGGTGGCGTGCATGGCATCATCGACGCGGTCCTTGCGCTCCTTGACCTCTACCTCGGTCGAGCCGCCGACCCGGATGACGGCCACGCCGCCGGCGAGCTTGGCCAACCGCTCCTGCAGCTTTTCGCGGTCATAGTCGGAGGTGGTCTCCTCGATCTGCGCCTTGATCTGGGTGATGCGTCCCTGGATCTCGTCCTTGCGGCCGGCGCCGTCAACGACCGTGGTATTCTCTTTCTCGATCACCACCTTCTTGGCGCGGCCGAGCATCTCCAGCGTGACGTTTTCGAGCTTGATGCCGAGATCCTCGCTGATTGCTGTGCCGCCCGTCAGGATGGCGATGTCTTCCAGCATCGCCTTGCGGCGGTCACCGAAGCCCGGCGCCTTGACGGCTGCTACCTT
The DNA here is from genome assembly GCF_040545535.1 of Mesorhizobium robiniae. NCBI lineage: Bacteria > Pseudomonadati > Pseudomonadota > Alphaproteobacteria > Hyphomicrobiales > Phyllobacteriaceae > Mesorhizobium > Mesorhizobium robiniae. The sequence goes on along the minus strand of NZ_JBEPMC010000001.1, from coordinate 596,914 downwards.
CAGGCCGCCGCGCAGCTTGTTGACCACCAGCGTCGCCAGCGCCTCGCCTTCGACATCCTCGGCGATGATCAGCAGCGGCTTGGAGGACTGGACAACCGCCTCCAGCACGGGAAGCAGCGCCTGCAGGTTGGACAGCTTCTTCTCGTGGATCAGCACATAGGGCTCATCGAGCTCGACGCGCATCTTGTCCTGGTTGGTGATGAAGTAAGGCGAGAGATAGCCGCGGTCGAACTGCATGCCCTCGACCACTTCGAGCTCGGTCTCGGCGGTCTTGGCTTCCTCGACGGTGATGACGCCCTCGTTGCCGACCTTTTCCATCGCCTCGGCCAGGAAACGGCCGATCTCGGCGTCGCCATTGGCTGAGATAGTGCCCACCTGGGCAATCTCATCGTTCCTGGTCACCTTGCGGGCATTGGCCTTGAGCTCGGCGACGACGGCGTCGACCGCCTTGTCGATGCCGCGCTTCAGGTCCATCGGGTTCATGCCCGAGGCCACGGCCTTCGCGCCTTCCCTAACGATCGCCTGGGCAAGTACGGTCGCCGTCGTGGTGCCGTCGCCGGCGAGATCGTTGGTCTTCGAAGCCACTTCGCGCACCATCTGTGCGCCCATGTTCTCGAACTTGTCCTCCAGCTCGATTTCCTTGGCGACGGTGACGCCGTCCTTGGTGATGCGCGGGGCGCCGAACGACTTGTCGATGACGACGTTGCGGCCCTTGGGGCCGAGCGTCACCTTCACCGCGTTGGCGAGGATATCGACGCCGCGCAACATCTTTTCGCGAGCTTCGGTATGAAATTTCACGTCCTTGGCAGCCATTGGATAACTCCTTCAAATAGGCAGCTTTTCTTTGACTGATTATGGCCCCGCTCAGGCGGCCTTCTTCAATTCGCCAGCAGCTTCGATCACGCCCAGCACGTCGCTTTCCTTCATGATGAGCAGGTCCTCGCCATTGAGCTTGATCTCAGTGCCCGACCACTTACCGAACAGGATACGATCACCGACCTTGACGTCGAGCGGCTGCAACTGGCCGCTATCGTCGCGCGCGCCGGGACCAGCAGCGATGACTTCGCCTTCCTGCGGCTTCTCCTTGGCAGTGTCAGGAATGATGATGCCGCCGGCGGTCTTCTCGTCGACCTCGATGCGGCGGACCAGGATACGGTCATGCAACGGACGGAACGTCATGTTGTTCTCCTCTTGGACAAACAGGTTTTCGAAGGCCCTCCAGGCCAGACCGGCAATATCGGTCCGGCGCAGGGTGCGCGACCCTTGCTCAGGCATCGCGCGCATACGAACTAGTTTTGCCGTTTTAGCGTTTCAAGAGGATCGCGAAAAAATTTTAGCACTCACCTGATGAGAGTGCCAACGCCCTGTAATTGCTGGCACATCCGCGCCGGCCGGAACCTATGTGGAGCCGTAGCGTTTTTTTCGGACCTAGATTTCATTCGAAAGGAAAGCATCACATGACCAGCAGGGATTTTCAGCTTCAGATGCAGGGCTTTGGCCTCACCACGGCCGAGATCCACTACCATCTGCCCGATCATCCAAGCCTGCTGCAACTCTACGTCTGGCAGGAATACGACCTCGCCCCAGACTTCCCGACGCTGAAGGATTTCCTCGACTATTGGGATCGTGAGATCGAAGGTCCGCTGCATTCCGTGCGCGTCGCCCATCACCGTCTGATCCAGCCCTCCGAATGGCGGGCGGTGGACGGCGTCATTACGCTTCATTGATACCGGTGGGGCTGAGGGAAGGCTGTTATCCGCACCGCTGCTACGCGCAACGGCCGTTCAGGTGGATTTACGTCCCCTGACAAGCAGTCCGGCCGTGCGGGCCGCCTTGACGAAGGCGGTGCGGGCTTCGCGGGCGGTGCGCCAACCGTCGAGCGCGTCGCGGCAGGCGCGATAGGCTGCGCGCCAGCTCCGGCCGCGCGCCCGTTCCGGCCATTGCTGCATACATTCGATGGCTTCCCAGCTGCTGGCGACCTTGCGCTCTCCGACGGATTGCAGCTTGAGCGTGATCGGCTCGGAAAATGGGACGTCGTTCATCACTTCCTCCTTCTTTCTGTTTAGAGCAAGCAACATGCTCGAATAAGCAGGAGGCGGCCGATGTCCGATCGGCGCCGGTGGACGAGATGGTTCGTCTGCCCGCGCGCTTCAAGATCTCCCTGCCCAATCCCTGCCTCCCCTGCCCGCCGCAACGGCCGGCTATATGTCGTCATCAGGCGGTTCAAGAAGCCCGATCAGCGTCGCCACCCTTGCCGACGGCAGAGGGCGGCCCTCGTTCACCAGCGCCTCATCGGCACCGACCCACGCAAAGGCCTCGCGCAACTCCTCGATCGTCGCGCCGGTCGAGGCGATGTCGGCGATGACGGCGTCGTCCACCGGTCCCAGCACCGAAATGATGTCGTCGCGTGTCATGGTCATGATATCCTCCATGCGGCGTGCCGGCGCGACCCACAAATGAAGGTTGAAACCGGCTTTACCCGCTACAATCTGGCAACAAAAAATCTGGCAGCGGGACAGAATCTGGGTCTTGATTTCGAGCTGGCAATAACCAAATCGAAATTGCCGGTTGCCGAATGGGGCCGGCAGAACCCAGGGAGCGCCAAAGCTCTTTGGCGTCCCTCGTACTATGTTGCTCAATGGAGGATGTAGCTATGAGAACCGCGTTCGACTTTTCCCCGCTCTATCGGTCGAGCATTGGTTTCGACCGCGTCTTCAACCTGCTGGAAAACGCGCCTCAGGCAGTCGACAGCTGGCCGCCCTATGACATTGAGCGAAGCGGCGAGAACAGCTATCGCGTGAAGATCGCCGTCGCCGGCTTTTCCGAAAACGATCTCGACATCAGTCACGAGCCGAACCTTCTAATCGTCTCGGGCGAGCGCAAGGAGCAGGACACGGTGGAATATCTGCATCGCGGCCTGCCGGTGCGACCGTTCACACGGCGCTTCGAGCTTGCCGATCACATGACGGTCAACGGCGCCTCGCTCAACAACGGCCTGCTGACGATCGACCTCGTGCGGGAAGTGCCCGAGGAGATGAAGCCGCGGCGCATCGCGATCGCCAAGCACGACGGCGCTGCGAAGTCCGGGCAGGTCGAGAAGCCGAAGCAGGCCGCCTGAGAAGGCGATCTCTGTCGTCGGCTTTGGCACAACCAGTCGAGAAAGGAGAACATCAATGGCTATTCGTGATCTCATTCCCTGGGGCCGCGAGAACAGTCCGGTGCCCAGTCTCTATCGCGACGATGACCGGGACCCGTTCATGGCGTTGCATCGCGAGATGAACCGCCTGATCGACGACGCCTTCCGCGGTTTCGAAACGCGCATGCCCTCGCTTAGCGGATTTTCGTCGGCGCGCGGCAGTTGGCCGAGCGTTGAAATCTCCGACGGCGAGAAGGAAATCCGCGTGACCGCCGAAATTCCCGGCATGGACGAGAAGGACGTCGAGGTGATGCTCGATGACGGCGTGCTGACGCTGCGTGGCGAGAAGCGCTCCGAGACCGAAGACAAGGACCGGCAGTTCTCCGAGCGGTTCTACGGCCGCTTCGAGCGCCGCATCCCGCTCGGCTACGAGGTCGAGGAAGACAAGGTGAACGCTGCCTTCCACAATGGCGTGCTCAGCGTGACGCTGCCGAAGACCCAGCGCGCGCAGACGAAGGCCAAGCGCATCGCCATCAGTGGCAGCAAAGTCAGTTCCGGCGAGAGCAAACACTGACGACATCGGCAGCCGGACGCGCAAGCGGCCGGCTGTGCCGGACATCGTCAGCCGTCGGCGGCCGGCTTGGCCTTGACGTTCTTCAGCGCGGTCAGCAGGTAATCCTGCATCGTCGCCTGAAGGTTTGTCGTGGCAGTGCGCACTACCGCCATCGCGCCCCTTACCGCCGCGTCGTCGAAGGGCGAAGCCTGCTGCGCCGCCGCGAGATCGGCCCGCGTTCTCGCCAGAGGCGCGGGTTCATTTCTTCAGCCGATGCGCCGGGCCGCGCGCCGGCCGCATATTGAAAGGTCTGCGGAAGCACCGGTAGCAGACATCGCTACCGTGGCGTCCCTGACGCCAGACAACGGAGCCCGCCGTCCGAAAGGCGGCGGGCTTTGTCGAACTCTATAGCATGAGCGGTGCCGGGAGCACGCCTACAGAACAGGGCCCAATTCCAGCACAACGAAAGCGGTGGCGCCCAGCACGACGAGGGCATAGGCCGCATAGAGAACAAGCAGCAGAACCTCAAAATCGCGGAAAAAGCCCGTGGTGGCCCTGATCTGTTGCGGCTCGCTTTTCTCAATGAGGTCGGCTGCGGGGTGGGCCGCCCGGACGACGACATAGCCAATCCTGTCGTTCTCGGCCGCCTGTAATATCCGTTCCGCAATATCGAGAGCGATCACCGGATCATCGGCCAGCTGATTGCCCGCGATCCGGTATTCAGTAACCGTCTGGATTTCATGCTCTCTCATGCGTTCATAACTGCGCCATTTAAATTAGGTTCCACTAATGTACATATGTTTACGACCGACCTGATCGTCACGTAACCGGGCGGCAACAATTCTAGGCCGCGAACCCCTACCCCGCGTCCTCCAATTAGATGGCTCTCCATGGGCTGTTACGCATCTGCCGCGTGCCGACGAAGCACCGCAAAGAGCTCCCCGGCGATGTCGAAGCCGCCGGGGCCAGGCGGGAAGGCGCGCGCGGCCCTCTCAGCACCCTTGCCTCAGATCGCCTCGCGCTCCCGTTCCGGCGTAGCGACCAGCAAGGCCGCGGCAGCGTTGGCGGCAGTGATGGCAGCCTCGACCTGAAGCCCGCGGGCAAGGCCTGCCGCGAACGCGCCAACGAACTCGTCGCCGGCGCCATGGGTGCTGACGACCTTCACCGGTATGCCCGCCAGCGCGAACGCCTGACCGTCACGGTCGCAATAGGCGACGCCCTCCCCGCCGGCGGTGACGATCGCGGCCGGGTAGAAATCGACCAGCATGCGTGCCGCCTCGGCAGCACCCCCGAGCGTGTCGACGACCGGAACGCCGGCCAGAAATTCCGCCTCGATAGCGTTGACGATCACGACATCAACCAACGCGACCAATTCGTCCGACAGTTTCCGGGCGGGTGCCGCATTGAGCACGACGCGGCCGCCATGCGCCTTCACCGCTCGCGCTGCAGCAACGTTGGCGGCTTCCGGCACCTCGTTCTGCAGCAGCAGCACCGAAGTGTGCGCGATCATGTCTGCCGCCTCTGCGATGTCCTTCGCACCCAAGGTGAGATTACTGCCTGAGACGATCACGGCGCCATAGTCGCCGCCGTCGTCGAAGATCGCCACGCTCATGCCCGAGCCGGCGCCAGGCGCGACACGCACGAAGCGTCTGTCGACGCCACAGCGGCCGAGATTGTCGAGAAGCGCGCGGCCGAAATCGTCATCGCCGACCGCTCCGATCATCGCCGAGCGCACGCCGGCCCGTGCGGCAGAGACTGCCTGGTTGCCGCCCTTGCCGCCGCACTTCGGCCGCCATGCATGGCCGGTCACGGTTTCGCCCTTGCGCGGGCGGTCGGGGGCTTCGACCATGATGTCGTAATGCAGACTGCCGAACACGGTGACCAGCGGTCTCGGCGGCGTCATGTGCCCCTGTCCCGCCGCTTCGACGTCACCGCCGACATGGTGCGGCCGAGATTGCGCTCTGCCGCCTGGTAGTCACGCTGCGCCACTGCCACGAACAGCGCGTCGAGAATGTTGAGCTGGGCGATGCGCGCCGCCGCGTTCTCGCCCATCAGCGGCGAGCCTTGCGCTGTCGAGCACAGCACGATGTCGGCGACTGCGGCCAGCGGTGAGTTGTCATAGTTGGTGATCGCCAGCGTCCGCGCGCCGCTCTTGCGGGCGAGATGGATGGCGTCGATGACGGCGCTGGTGTTGCCGGAGTGGGAGAAGCCGACGGCGATGTCGTCGGCGCCGAGCAGCGAGGCCGACATCAGCATCATGTGCGAATCGTCATAGACGGATGCGCGGATGCCGATGCGCAGGAATTTGTGCGAGACGTCGCGCGCGATCTGCGCCGAGCCGCCGACACCATAGAAATCCCGGTTTTGGGCGCGGTAGAGAAGATCGGCGGCGCGGTCGAAATCGTCCATGTCGAGGATGGCGAGCGTTTCCTCCAGCGCCTGGATGGAGGTGCGGAATACCTTCTGCACGATCTCGGCCGAACTGTCGTCGACCGACAGCTCCTGGTGCATTTCGGCGGTCGGCAGGCGGCTGTATTCGTAGACGGCGGTGCGGAAATCGCGATAGCCGGAAAAGCCCAGCTTCTTGGCGATCTTGACCACCATCGCCTCCGACACGCCGGCCTCTTCGGCGATCTGCTTGAGCGGAATGGTCTCGTCGAAGCCGCGCCGTCCGAAGACGGTTTCCACCACCTTGGCCTCGAGCGGCGTCAGATGCGGCATCATCATGCGGATCCGCGGTCCTACTGCTTTCAGATCCAGGCTAGTCAAGGTCATCCACGTCCCCTCGTCACACGATCGATAAGCATCGCGGCGAGGATTATAAGGCCAGTTGCCAGCAGCTGATAGAAGGACTGGACATTCATCAGCGTCAGGCCGTTGCGCATGGTGCCGAGGATGACGGCGCCCAGGATGGTGCCGACCACGCTGCCCTTGCCGCCCATCAGCGAGGCGCCGCCGATGGCAGCCGCGGCAATCGCATCGAGCTCCCAGAGGTTGCCGAGAATGGGCTCGGCAGCACCCAGCCGGCCGATCAGGATCTGCGCAGCAAGTGCCGCCAGCAGGCCCGAAATCATGTAGGCGGCGATCTTGGTGCGGGCGATCGGCACGCCGGCTATGTAGGCGGCCTCCTCATTGCCGCCGACGGCGAGCAGATATTCGCCGAATGGCGTCTTCTTGAGGATGATCCAGGCGATCAGCGCGACCACGGCCACGATAATGACCGCCAACGGCAATCCAAACAGCGAGCCGTTGAAGATGGCGCGGAAGCCGGCAGGCAGGCCGAGCACCGGATTGCCGCCGGTATAGATCAGCGCCAGCGCCCGGTAGGTGCTGAGCGTTCCCAGCGTGACGATGAAAGGCTGCAGCCCGACATAGGCGACCAGCACGCCGTTGAGCAGGCCGCAGACGAGGCCGATGGCGAAGCCGGCGGCGATGGCCAGTGGAAACGGCACGCCGGCGACCAGCATCGAGGCAGAGATGACGGCCGAAAGGGCTGCTGTCGGCCCGACGGACAGATCGATGCCGCCCGAGATGATCACCAGCGTCATGCCGAGCGCCAGGCAGGCGTTGATGCTCGATTGCTGAAGGATGTTGATCAGGTTGCGCTCCGCAAAGAAGCCAGGGACCAGCGCACCGAAGACGGCGAGGATCACCACCAGGCCGATCAGCGTGCCGGCGTCGCGCACGGAAAACCGGTGCAGGAAATCCGCCTGTGGGCGCGCTGCTGTGTGTTCGGTTATATCAGTCATCCGCTGGTCCTGTCCGTTATGCATCGGCTCGATGGCCTTGCGCCTTGCCGGCCTGAATCTCCGATTGGGGTATTGCGTGTGCCGCGATCGCCTGTTCGCTGAGATCAGCCCGGCCGAGTTCGGCCGCGACCGTTCCATCGCGCATGACCAGCACACGGTCGGCGAGCCGGATCACCTCGGGAAGCTCGGACGACACGACGATTACCGAATGGCCTTCGGCGGCGAGCTCCTCGATCAAGTGATAGATCTCCGCCTTGGCACCGACATCGATGCCGCGCGTCGGCTCGTCGAACAGCAGAATGCGCGTTCCCGCCGCCAGCCAGCGCCCGATGATCGCCTTCTGCTGGTTGCCGCCGCTGAACAGCCGGATCGGCCGGTCGAGCAGGAACGGCCTGAGATTGACCCGCTTCATCTTCTCGGCCGCGACCCGTTTCAGCCTGGTGTGATCGATGACGCCGCGCGGCGCGAACACGCCCATCGATGCCAGCGCCATATTGCTGGAGATCGAGCGCAGCGGCACGATGCCTTCGCGTTTGCGCTCCTCCGGCACCAGGCCGATACCGGCGGCGATGGCATCGCGCGGACTGGAAAGTTTTACCGCCTTGCCGTCGATCTCGACCGCACCTGATGAGGCGCGGTCGGCGCCGGCCAGCAGCCGCAGCAGTTCGGTGCGGCCCGAGCCGACCAGGCCGGCAATGCCCAGCACCTCGCCGCGATGCAGGTCGAACGAGACGTCATGGACCTTGGTCGGCGAGGCGAGGCCGCGAACGCTCAACCTGACCTCGCTGGAGGTGTGCGAGCGGTGCTGTTCCGGAGCAAGCTCGCGGCCGACCATCACCGAAACGACGGCCTTTTCCGACACCTGCGCAAGATCGACGGACCCGACAACGACGCCGTCGCGCATGATGGTGGCGCGTTGGCAGATACCGAACACCTCGTTTAGCTTGTGCGAGACATAGACGACCGCGACACCGTCGCGGGCCAGGCCGGCAATGACTTCGGCCAGGCGCTCGAATTCTTTCGGCGTCAGGCTCGATGTCGGCTCGTCCATCGCCACGATGCGCGCACGATCGAGCAGCGCCCGGGCGATCTCGACGATCTGCCGCTGCGCGACCTTCAGGCTGCCGAGCGGCGCTGCCGGATCGATCGTTAGGTCGATGGCCGCAAGGGCTTCCGCAGCGCGGCGTTCCTGCTCGCGCCGTGCGACGAAGATGCCGCCGCGCGTCAGCGGATGGCCGAGGAACATGTTCTGGGCGACGCTGAGGTGCGGCACCTGCTGCAATTCCTGATGGATCATGGCGACGCCCGCGGCGCGTGCGGCGACCGGATCGTTCAGCGTCACCGGCTTGCCGTCGATCAGCACGCTTCCCGCCGTCGGCCTGTAGACCCCCGACAGGATGCGCAGCAGCGTCGACTTGCCGGCGCCGTTCTCACCGAGCAGGCCATGAATTTCGCCGCCGCCGACCGAAAAGGACACACCAGAGAGTGCCCGCACAGCCGGAAATACCTTGGAAATGCCCTCGAATTGCAGCCGGGGTGACATGGGTTCTATTCTCCGGGCAAGGGTGCCAGCCGTGAGCAATAATGCTCTGGCCGGCACCTGCCCTTGTGCCCTTAGTTGCCCGCTGCCGCATCCTCGAGCAGCGCCTTGCGCACGGCCTCGCCGGCACCGGAATAACGGTCGGCGTTGTCCTTGGTGATCAGCGCCTGCGGCGTGGCGACGACCCGCGGCAGCTTTTGCCCGGCCACCAGTCGCAGCGCCGATTCCAGCGCCACCTCGCCGGTCAAAACCGGGAAGCTGTCGACGGTGCCGGTCAGCTCGCCGGCGCGGATCGAGGCGTAAGCGTCGGAGATGCCGTCGGTGCCGAAGACGGCGACCTTGTCCTGCAAGCCGGCGGCCTTGACCGCCTCGACGATGCCCAGTGCCATACCGTCATTGTTGGCATAGAAGCCGATCAGGTCGGGATGCTGCTGCAGGATGTTGGTGGCCGCGTCGTAGGAGGTCTGGCGATCCCAGTTGCCGGGGACGCTGGCGACGACCTCGAATTTGCCAGCTTCGGTGATCGTGCTTTTGAAGCCGTCGGTGCGCTGGACGGCGGCATAGACGCCGGCCTGGCCTTCGACGATGGCGACCTTGCCGCCGTCCGGCCGGTTCTTGATGAACCATTTGGCGACGCGCACACCATTGTCGCGCTGGACATTGCCGACATAGTGCTCGGCCTGCGGGATGACCGCGTCATTGACGTTGACCACCGGCACGTTGGCGGCCTTGGCCTGTTCTATGATCGGCTGCAGATTGGAGTCGGTCTGCGGCGAGACGAGCAGCACGTTGTAGCCCTGTGTGACCAGGCCTTCGGCGATGGTGAGCTGGCCGAGCTGGTCGCCCTCGCTCTGCGCCGCCTGGTAGACGACCGGAACAGCGACACGATCGCCGAACGACTTGTAGCCCTCACCCAGCGAGCGCCAGTATTCGTTGGTCAGCGTCTTGGAGACAGCGCCGGCCTTGGTACCGTCGGGTAGCTTGGGGAACGCACCGAACTTGGCCTCGAGCTGCGACCAGTCGATGCGATCCTTCTCGGTGTCGGAATTGAGCGGCGCGAGGTCCGCGGAAAAAGCGGAGCCGATGGACAGCGCCATCAGGGCAGCGGTGGCGGTGGCAAGCAGAAATTTCATGGTCTTTCCTCCCTTGTTGAAAAACGGTCTATGCCGCCGGAGCCTCAGCTGTCCGGTCCGAGCATGGCTTCCTGGATGATGGCCTGCGACGCGACCGCGTCCTGACGGTCGATGGCGGTGGACAGGCGGTTGTCCTTTTCCAGCCGATCGACGACGCGCAGCATGCGCTTGACGGTTGCGATGTTGACTTCGCATTCGTGGACCGGATCGAGTCCGGTCATGTCGGGGAACGTGTCGAAGTAGATGGCGCCGGCGTAGCCGTCGCGGCGGATCTGCCTGAGCAACTCGATCGTCTGCAGCGTGTGCACTGCGCCGACCATCAGGCCGTCGTCGCGCTTGGCGTAGCCATCGTTGAGATGCACGCCGAGCAGCTTGCTATGGCGCGTCACGAGTGCTGCGGCAAAGGCCGGCTGCTCGTCGGCATAGAGCACATGGGCGAAATCGAGCGTCACGCCGAGATTGGGCAGCCCGATCTCGCGGATCGCCAGCAATGTCGTCGCCGCGTCGGGCATCAGGCTATAGGAGCGTGGCTCGTTGGGCTTGTATTCCAGGCTGATCTGGCAATCGGGATCATGCGATGCAACTTCACGAATTCCATCGATTTCGTGTTGCCACAGTGTCGCGTAATCGGCCTGGAAGGCATAGTCGAAGCCATCCTGCCCGAGCCACAGCGTCATCAGATTGGCGCCGGCCTGACGCGCTGCGTCGATGCCGGCCTTGGTCAGGTCGATGGCTTCGCGGCGAACAGCGGGATCGGGATTGGTGAACGCGCCGAGCTTGAAGGCCGGATTGGAGTAGTAGCGCATGGCGAAGCCATTGATCGAAAGCCCGATATTGCTCAGCTTCCGTGCCATTTCCGCAGGTTTTTCATCGACATGATCGGGAAAATTGAGGTCGAGGTCGGTCAACCCGGCAACCTTCGCCGCACGCGCCGCCATCTGCAGCATCGACGGCTTGCCGACAAGATCCGGCCACTCGGCCTGTGGCCGCGAGGCAAAGGAATTCAGGCGCGTGGCGAAACGATTGGCTGTCATGGATGACCCTTTGGTGAACATAACTTCACACATTTACAAATATCTGTAAAGTTTATATTCGAGAAATGAGCCATCCGCTGCGACCAAGCGGCGGACGCTGTTTCGATCCGGCATGATAGCGGCCGTAGACGCGCTCGGCCTCGAAGCGGTGGCCGCGCCGGAACTGTAGGGCTTAGCTCTCAAATGTCCGGTGCCGCCGATCGTAACCATGTACAACCGCTCGCAGCCCTTGCGTCTCGGGCGTCAATTGATCATCGTCGTTGGCACTATGTCGTGGCCGGGGGGTTCCGCACATGCCGACACTTTATGCGCTGAAACCGGCGTTCCAAGCCAAGCTGCGGCCGCTCGCCGATCGGCTGGCCGTGGCCGGCGTCACCGCCAACCAGATCACGTTGCTGGCCGCCGCATTATCGGTCGCCACCGGCATTCTGGTCGCGGCCCTTGCCGGCCATCGCGCGGTCTTCCTGCTGATGCCGGTGGTGCTGTTTGCGCGCATGGCGCTGAACGCCATCGACGGCATGCTGGCGCGGGAGCATGGTCAGGCCTCGAAGCTTGGCATGTACCTCAACGAACTCTGCGACGTCGTGTCGGACCTCGCGCTGATCCTGGCCTTTGCCGCCATCTTCCCAGGCTGGGGCGTCGTCGCTTTCGCTATCGCGGCGATCATCGTGGAGTTCACCGGCGTGCTCGGCATAGCGGCGGGCACGGGGCGCAATTATGCCGGGCCGTTCGGCAAGAGCGACAGGGCGCTGGCGCTCGGCATCATCGCCTTCCTCATCACCTGCGGACTGTGGGTCGCGGCGATCGCGCCGTTTGTGTTTCCGGCAATGGCTACACTCTCGCTGGTGACCGCCATCAACCGGATACGCAGCGGCCTTAACGGGAGCGGCGACTGAAATTCCGGTCGCGTCCGCCAGGGGAAACCATGCTTCACGAACAGACGATCGCCGCCGCCGCGGCTTTGGCAAACCTCAAGCGGGTGGGGCAGGAGCGCGCCTTCAAGAGCCATGACAGCACCGAGATCTTCTACCGCTACTGGCCGGCTGTCGGGCAACCCGCCAAGGGCGCGGTTCTGCTGTTCCACCGCGGCCACGAGCATGGCGGCCGCATGGCGCATCTGGTCGACGAACTCGACATGCCCGATCATGCCTTCTACGCCTGGGACGCGCGCGGCAATGGCCGCTCGGCCGGCGAGCGCGGTTACGCGCCGTCCTTTGCCGCACTTGTGCGCGACATCGATTGCTTCGTGCGGGAGATCGGCAAGGATGGTTTTGGCCAGCGTGACATCGCGCTGATCGCGCAATCTTTCGGCGCCGTGCTCGCCGCCGCCTGGGTGCATGATTATGCGCCGCAGATTCGGGCTTTGGTGCTGGCCTCGCCGGCCTTTTCGGTCAAGCTCTACGTGCCCTTCGCCAAGCAAGGGATTGCGCTGTGGCAGAAGGTAAAGGGGCGCTTCTTCGTCAATTCCTACGTCAAGGCCAAGTTCCTGACGCATGATCCCGAGCGCATTGCCTCCTTCGAGGCCGATCCGCTGATCACGCGGCCGCTCGCTTCCAACATCCTGGTCGAGCTCTACGACCACGCCGCGCGTATCGTCTCGGATGCCCGCGCCATCACCGTGCCGACGCAACTGCTGATCTCGGGCTCCGACTGGGTGGTGCGGCACGCACCGCAGCACGAATTCTTCGTCAATCTCGCCAGCCCGGCCAAGGAACGGCATGTGCTGCCCGGCTTCTTCCACGACACGCTGGGCGAACGCGACCGCAGCCAAGCGCTCGACCTGATCAAGCCGTTTCTCGAAAGACAGTTCGCAGCACCGGACACGCCGGTCGACCTGACCGCGGCCGACCGCGCCGGCTACACACGCGACGAGGCCGACCGGCTGGCCTCGCCGCTCGCCCTGCTGTCGCCAAAGGGCCTCTATTGGGCAATGAGCCGTGCCTCGATCCGCATGGGCGCCTGGCTGTCATCAGGCCTGCAGACAGGCATTGCCACCGGCTTCGATTCCGGCTCGACGCTCGACTATGTCTACGAGAACGAGGCGCGGGGCAGCAGCGCGCTCGGCCGCATGATCGACCGCACCTTTCTCGATGCCATCGGCTGGCGCGGCATCCGCCAGCGCAAGCTGCATCTCGAAGAGCTGATCGGCGGCGCCGTCGCCGAACTAAAAGCTACCGGCCGGCCGGTCAATATCGTCGATATCGCCGCCGGCCATGGCCGCTACGTGCTCGACGCTGTCGCCAAATGTCCTGAACCGCCGGCCAGCGTGCGGCTGCAGGATTTCTCCGAGCTCAACGTTTCGAGCGGCTGCAAGCTGATCGCCGAGCGGCACCTGCCGACCAGCGTCTCGTTCCACCAGGCCGACGCCTTCGACGCCCAAATGCTTGCCGGGCTGAAGCCGGCGCCGGACCTCGCCATCGTCTCCGGGCTTTACGAATTGTTTTCCGACAATGCCATGATCGCCCGCTCGCTGGGCGGGTTGGCCAAGGCGATGCTGCCCGGCAGCCTGCTTCTCTACACCAACCAGCCCTGGCATCCGCAGCTCGAAATGATCGCCCGCAGCCTTACCTCGCATCGCGGCGGCCAGGCGTGGGTGATGCGCCGGCGCACGCAAGGCGAGATGGACCAGTTGGTGACGGCGGCCGGCTTCGAAAAACTCGACCAGCGCATCGACCAATGGGGCATCTTCACCGTTTCCGTCGTGCGGCGCGTCTGAGCATGGTCGTGCCTATCCTTGGCGCCGCCGCTGCCACTTCTGCCCCCGCACGCGAGCCGTACGCCGGAATCGTGTTGCGGGCGGCACTGTGGCTGGCGTTTCTGGCGCCGTTCTTTTACGCGACCTATGGCTTCGCCAACTGGCTGGCGTCGCAGCGCGACGATGTCGGCAGCATCGTCTTCGCCTGGGAGCGCTCCGTCCCATTCATCGCCTGGACCATCGTGCCCTACTGGTCGATCAACCTGTTCTACGGTCTGTCGCTGCTGTTGAATGATACCAAGAGCGGCGTCGACCGTCTCGCCGGCCGCTATCTTACCGCGCAGATCGTCGCCGTCGCCTGCTTCATCTTGTTCCCGTTGACGGCGACCTTCGTGCGGCCGCAAACATCGGGCCTGCCGGGCTTCATGTTCGCGGTGCTCGGCGGCTTCGACAAGCCGTTCAACCAAGCGCCGTCGCTGCACATCGCGCTGCTGGTCATCATCTGGGATCACTGGCGCCATCGGCTCAAAGGTATGGCCAGCATTATCTGGCATGCCTGGTGTTTGCTGATCGGCGCCTCGGTGCTGACGACATGGCAGCATCATGTCATCGATATCCCGACCGGCGCGCTGCTTGGCTTTTTCGCGCTGTGGCTGTTCCCGCGCAACGGCGAATTGCCGTTCGCCGGCTTTCACCTGGCGACCGACGCCAGGGCCAGGCGGTTGGCTCGGTTCTACACGCTTGGCGCAGCCTTGGCGCTGGCCAGCGCCGTTGCCGGCGTCTTCGTCTCGGCGCTGTGGCTCATCCTTTTGTGGCCCGCGCTGGCGCTGGCCATCGTCGCCTTCGCCTATGCCGGGGCCGGCGCCAAGGTGTTCCAGAAAGCGGCCGACGGCCGCGTCTCGCTGGCCAGTAGTATTCTGCTGCTGCCCTACCGGCTTGGCGCCAGGATCAATGTATCGATATGGACGCGCAAACTGCCGGCGCAGATCGCGGTTGCCGACGGCGTCTACCTCGGCCGCTTTCCGACAGCTGTTGAGGCTGACACTTTTTGCACTGTGATCGACCTTGCCGGCGAGTTGGAAAGGCCACGCGGCGTGACCTGTCGCTGGACTGCTATCGCCATGGTCGATCTTTTGCCGCCGTCGCCGGAGGTGCAAGCGCAAGCGGTGGCGGCGATCGAAGCGGCTCGCGGCCACGGCACCGTGCTGGTCTGCTGCGCGCTCGGTTTCCAGCGCAGCGCCAGCGTCGTCGCCGAATGGCTGGTTGCCACCGGCCGCTCGCCAACGCCGGCGCAGGCGCACAAGCGGCTCGCCGCATCGGGCCGGCCGGTGCATCTTCACATCGGGGTGGACGAGCCGGCATGAAAAGCGACGCTTATCAGGACAGGGCCGAGGCGTTCGCAGCCGGGCTGATGGTGCAGGCGGCGTGGCCGATTCTGCTGCTGGCGGCCGCCTTGATGGCCGCGCCGATCATTGGCGCGGTGGCCGGGCCGCAGGCAACGCCCATATCGGCCGCGGCCTGGCTGATCGCGGCGGCGAGCGCGGCGGCCACCCTCGCCTACTCTGCTTTGCTTGTCTTCGACGCATTGCTGTTCCGGCTGATGGCGAGCCACGCCAGCGAGGCCGCAGCCGGAGCCGCGGTCGACGAGGTGCTGGCGCGCATGCGGCTGAAACCTCCCTCTGCCGGCGGCCGCTCGCTCGACCGGCGCATGGCGGGCACGCACCGCCTGCTGGCCAGGCAGCGCATCGCGATCGGCCTGTTCGGGGCGGCGTCCCTCGTCGCGGCCTTTATCTGAGCCAGCCGATGAGCAAGCTCGGCACTCGCACCTTCACCTTGCTGCAGACCGTGACCTCGGTCGGCCTGTCGGCGCTGGCCTGGGCGGTGACCGGCGTGCGGCCGATCTGGAATGGCAGCCAGCCGTCTGACCGGCAGCGCATCTACTTCGCCAACCATGCAAGCCACGGCGATTTCATCCTGCTGTCGGCCTGTCTCAGCGAGAAGGAGCGCGCCCGCACCCACGCGGTCGCTGCCGCCGACTATTGGGGAAAATCGCGGCTGCGCCGTTTCATCGCCCAGGACATGCTGTCCTCCGTGCTCATTCACCGGCAGTGGACCGATGAGGCGCAGAATCCGATTTCGATCATGCTGTCCGTGCTCGACGCGGGCCATTCGCTGATCGTCTTTCCCGAAGGCACGCGCAACATGACCGACCAGCCTCTGCTGCCGTTCCGTTCCGGCCTCTACAATCTGTCGATGGCGCGACCCGACGTCGAACTCATCCCGTGCTGGATCGAGAACATGTCGCGGGTGCTGCCCAAGGGCCAATTTGTGCCGGTGCCGCTGCTTTGCCGCGTCGTCTTCGGCGCGCCGATTGCGATTGCGCCCGGCGAGGAACGCCGCGCCTTTCTCGACCGCGCCCGCCAAACACTGCTTGCGCTGAACCCCCGCCCGCCAGCGCATGATGCGGAAAAGTGGAATCCGGTTTTCCGAAAACCATCATGCGACCCCTAAGAGACGACTAGAACAACATGTCAATGCACGAAACACTTATTCTGGTTATTGGCCTCGCTGCGGTGCTGACCACGGCAAGCCTGGTCGCCGGCATTCTGGCGTGGCGCGCGCCGAAGCCGCTGTCCTCGACGCTGGTCAACCTCAACCAGCGCATCAACGCTTGGTGGGTGATGGTCGTGGCGATCACTGTCGCCTTCTTCTTCGGTCGCCACGGCATGACGATCCTGTTCGCGCTGATCTCGTTTGCGGCGCTGCGCGAATTCGTGACTTTGACGCACAGCCGCCGCAGCGATCACTGGGTGCTGCTCGGCATGTTCGGCATCATCATCCCGTTCCAGTACTGGCTGGTGTGGACCGCCTGGTACGGCCTCTTCACCATCTTCATCCCGGTTTACTGCTTCCTGCTGATGCCGGCGATCACTGCGCTGCACGGCGACACCGAACGCTTTCTCGAGCGTGTCTCGGCGCAGCAATGGGCCGTCATGATCTCGGTCTACTGCGTCAGCCACGTGCCGGCGCTGCTGACGCTCGAGGTGCCGGGCTTCGAGGGCCGCAATTTGCTGCTGATCGCTTTTCTGATCATTACCGTGCAAGGCAGCGACGTGCTGCAATACATCTTCGGCAAGCTGTTCGGCAGGCATCTGATGTCGCCGAAGGTGTCGCCGTCGAAGACCTGGGAAGGGCTGGTCGGCGGGCTGGCGACGTCTAGCCTGCTTGGCGCGCTGCTGTCGTTCCTGACGCCGTTCTCGCCGCTCCAGGCAGCGGCCGTCGCCTTCATCGCCTGCCTGATGGGGTTTCTCGGCGGACTGGTCGCCTCCGCCATCAAGCGCGATCAGGGGGTGAAGGACTGGGGCCATCTGATCGAGGGCCATGGCGGCATGATGGACCGCGCCGACAGCCTGGTCTTCGCCGCCCCGGTGTTCTTCCATACTGTGCGCTATTTCTGGACGTGACAGCGAACTGCAGCCTTATTTTGCAGCCGCAAGCGGCGCTTTCTTGGCGGCCGGCGCCTGCGGCGCAGGCAGCAACCTTGAGCGCAACGGCGGACCGCTGACGCTACGCGTTCCGAGTCTTGCCGCAGGTCGTGAGAGATGTCTCCCGTGGCTCTGCTTGGATCAACAGGACCGCGGATGAAATAATTATGGCGCGGCCAGAACGCCCCGGCGGATGGCAAGGGCGACATCGGCGGAGAACGGCGGCACATCAAGCTTCAGCCAGCCGTCCGAATTTGCTTGCCATTCCGCCATTTGCCTGCCGGCCGCGGTATCCCAGGCGATGACACGATAGCTGCCGCGAGCCAACCCGGGCAGCTCCAAGGCGGCCGGAACCGGCGCGGCGCCGGCGCGAAGCATGCCGTTTCGCCCGATCGTGTCGCGGCGAACCAGCCAGACGACTGCCTGGGAATCGTCACCGCAGGCAACAGCCGCGGCGTCGGGACCGGAAACCCGCATCTTGTTGCCGACATGGGCACGCCGGAACGAAGCCCAGTCGATCAGAGGGAGGAAATCGGCCAGCGAACGCTGCGCCCGCCGCATGCCGGGGGTGAGCACATGCGGGGTGCGGTTTGGCCACCGCATGCCGCCACCCGCGCCCCCCGCTGCCAGGTGAGCCCATTGCAAATGGCGGAAATATTCATCATCGAAAGGTTCCGGAAGCGTGATCTTCCTGTCCTTGAACGAGTGGATCGGGCCGTGCTCGGAATCGAGAAAAGGGCGGCCATCATGGATTTCGCCGAGCGCCTCTCCGACGATCCGCCCCATGCCGAGCGCCGGCGCTACCGTGTCGCTCGGGTCGTCGATCGTGCCCTCCTCGTAGAGATGAAGGGAGGCGAAGTCGAGGTCTGAGTGGCGGAAGATCGGCCCCGGCAACGGCATGTGGGGCCGCCAGCGAAGCTCAGGTCCGAACAGCGAGACGGTCTGGGGGTGAGAGCGGCCGTAAAGTGACGTTTCCAGCCGACGCACAAATTCGCTGAGATCATGGATGAAGGCGCCGAAGCCATCTGCGGAGCCCTGAGCCTGCTCGGGATGGATCTCGTTCCAGAGGTCCCATGCGAAGAGGGCTCCGCTGCCGCTCCATCTGCGAACCACGAATTCCAGCCTTGCCTTGATTGCGCGGCGCGTCTCGGCGCAGACGAGGAATCGCGACGGGTGGTCCAGCACGCCTCCGTTATCGCGGTTGTAAGGGTGGTGGCGCCAGTGGAGCCACTGCCAGAACGTATCAAAGGGGGTGAGCAGGATTCTTAAGCCCTGTCTTTCGCAAAGACGAAAGAGGTCGTCCCACAATTGAACCATAGCCGGCACGACGCGGCCCTGCGGCTTCTCGAAGTAGCGGTGGCGAACCTGGGCATATTCCAGCATCAGCCTGAGGCAGGTGACACCGCTTTCCTTCAGCCAACGGAGATGATTTTCCACGCCGGCCATATCGGCGCGCCGGAACAGGCCATTGAGTTCGGGCCAGCTTACCGCATCGTTCTGCCCGATCGGCGTCCATGCCTCGCCGTCCTCGGTGGCGAAATAGGAACCGGCTACCTTGATCCAAGGCAGGCCGGCAGCCGATCTCGGCGCAGAGTCCTCCACTTCCCCGACCAGCGGTATCGCCAATCTAATATCGTTCAAAGGCATGCCCCGAATTTGGTTCCCGGAGCGCTATAACTGTCATGGTGGCAAAATGTTTCGCCGGGCTTTGCAGGCCAATGGACCTTCTCTTTCTTTCCACTCAGGCTCTTCTTGGAAAGCCATGAATTGCTCAACGGCTCCCTCGGCAGGGTTGATCCCCAGGTAATCCAGGTCGCTCTATCCTGACGAGGAGCGCAGGGGTGCATCAGGCTGGCCAATGACATCAAAGCCGATTTTTGTGGCGTAGGCATGCTTCGCCAGGGAAACTGGCGCGATAATAGCGATAGTGAAGAGGAGACCGCCCGGCGCAGTCTGGTCTACCCAACTACGCGGTATCGCTCTCCGGGGTGATCAAGCCAGGACGCGAGCATGGTCCGTAGTTTGCTGCGACCTTGCGTCCATGACGACACAACGCCACCAGTTGCTTGGAACCGCCTGCACGAAGCTTTGCCCGACGCCGTTTCGACGAGATGCTGCTCGACGTCGAGCGTAGGCACGTTCGGAACAAATCCGTCATCCGCCGCTTAGAAAAGCCTAGTGCCATTGGGCATGGACTGGCGAGGACCAAAACGTGGCGAATTATCTGACACTGCCTACGACTACATCGAAGGGTCGGATCAGGGTGGTCGTGGAAACGCCGCGTGGCGCCGAAGCAAAGTTGACTTACAAGCCCAAGAAGAAGCTTTTCGAGTATACGCGGCCGCTTCCAGCCGGCCTGGCCTACCCGTATGACTGGGGCTTTCTGCCATCTACACTGGGCGACGATGGCGATGCCCTCGACGGTCTAGTAATCCATGAGGCAACCTGCGCTCCCGGCGTTGTCATCAAGTGCGATTTGCTTGCGGCCCTTCGTGTCCTGCAAACGGAGAACGGCGAGACCGTGAGAAACGACCGCTTTGTATTTTGCCCGCACAAGCAAGACGCTCATAGTGAGTCTCTCCTTGGCGAGAATGTTCCGGATCGCTTGCGATCCGAGATCGAGCAGTTTTTCCTCGCGTCGGTATCCGGCACTGACAAGCAGATCGAATTCGAAGGGTGGCACGATTCCAGCCAAGCTCTCCGCAACATCCATCGGGCCATGAGAACTTTCGAGCGGAAACAGCGAGCCGCCCGTGAGCGTTCCCACATATCGGTAAGAATGTAGCTCGAAAACAACAAGGCTGCCTGGACGTCGGTGTAGGGAGAAGCTGATGGTGCTCGGCCCTTGCAAACAGCGAACGACGCCTGAACCTCTCAAGCAGTGGGCGCAACTGGATAAGGCGAGATGTTGTCGCGCTCTGGCTTGCGGCCCTTGGTAATGCAGAGCGGCCGTTGGCCCTGTCGCAGCCATTGCAGGAACCCGGCAAAAAAAGTCATGGCACTGCCATGATGCTCGTGCTGGTCGTCCCTGTTAGGCGACTCGTGAAAGGACTTGCTGATCCAGGTCGCACCTAGCCAGTCCAAAACGCCAGCGATGGTTCGTTGCCTCACGTCTGCTCTGGTAGAACAGGGTCAGTTTCCCGCCCTCGATCATCACCGTCGAATGGCCGTTTTCCCCAGGCTCACCAGGGTCAAGCACCGGGCCGACCGACACGTAAGGACCCTTGACGTCGTCGGCGACGGCAAAGAATACACGCTGACGACTTCCGCGCGGACCGTCGGGAAGGAAGCAGGTGGCGTTGAGAAGCACGCGACCGTCAGGCAATTCGACCAATTGAGCGCCCTCGATTCCCCATTCGTAGTCGGGATGCTCACGCGCATTGTGATGGGGAACGTCAAGATGATCCAATATCTTGCCCAGACGTTTCCATGGCCCGAACCAGGAATCGGATTGGCTGCGCGCCAGATAGACGTCAGGCTGCGGCACCCTGGTGAATTTAGGCATGCCTGAATAGACGATGTAGCGCTTGCCGCCGATGATCGCCGGATGGGGATCATAGATCCCGTCCTCATCGGTGTCCGGCAGGGACAATATCGCCGGATTCAGCACCACCCAATGAAAGCCATCATTGGACACAGCATGCTCGCAACGTCCGCCCGACTTCATGAACTCGGTCTGGATAAACATATGGAAGACGCCGCATTCATGAATGACGCCGGGTGCCGCAATGCCCGATCCGGTTACCGCCAAGTCGAGCGCCTCATGCTCAGTCCAGGGACCCAAAAGGTCCGGAGCCGTGGCATGTAGTATTTTCCAGCTCTCGGTCGTGACAGTGCCGCTCGAGCCGAAGACGTGCCAAAGCGTGCCGTCGAACACCGGACAGGGATCCTTCAGATCATCCACGGCCTGCGGGTGAAACAACGGAAAGACATTGGTTTCGAAGTTGAATTTCATTTCTTAGTTTCTCTCACGGCGTTGTTCGTCGACGATCGCGGGCCCGTGTGCCACTCGGCCGAATCGATTCACAGACCGTTAACTTATAGCTCCCCCGATTAACGCTTGTTGAATGATCGATCGTTCTCAACCGTTCTGTGGCAATGCGCCACATTCGCGCGTGGCGCAGGACCTTGCCGACAGCCGAAGCGCTCGCGTGGGCCGGCTGGGGTCGGACGCCTCGGCTGCCCGTCGTTTATTGGCCGATCGATCGCGGCAAGTGTGGCGCCGCGAGCTAGACACACATGCAGTTCAACTCTGTGGAACAACTTACTTAAATGAAAGTTAGATGTATGCCTGCGGGCCTAAAGTCGAACGCGTCTCGATTAACATATGTTATTTCGAGAGTATATTTAACTGTAGCTAAGGGAAAACTTATATGGAAATGGCGGGCGGCAAGAAAATATCACATGACACTCCCGTAAAATCGTCAATTATACTTTGCTTTTCCCACCTAAGATGGAATTTCGTACATCAACGCCCACAACACATTCTGACGCTCGCGTCAAAACAGCAACAGCTAATTTACTTTGAGGAACCGGTCTTCGAAGAAACACACTACCCCTCTATCAGGATAAAAGATGAGTCGTCGACGATCAGAATTGTCACCCCGGTTCTACCGGTCGGCATTTCAGCAACAAAGGCGGACGCGATCCAGCGCAGGTTCGTCGACCAGATCATCACCTCCACCCCGCATGACCGGCTGACTTTATGGTACTACACGCCGATGGCGCTGCGTTTCAGCGACCATCTCCTCTGCGACGTGTGCGTCTACGACTGCATGGATGAACTCTCCGCCTTCAAGAACGCGCCGGCAGAGTTGGCGCAGATGGAGAAGGCGCTGTTGCAGCGCGCCGATGTCGTCTTCACGGGCGGACAGAGCTTGTACGAGGCCAAACGATGCCTCCATAAGTCAATTTTTCCCTTCCCCAGCAGCATCGACGTTGCGCATTTCCATAAGGCAAGACAGCCCGGCGATGACCCTGTAGACCAGGCAGACATACCTCACCCGAGAGTGGGCTTCTTCGGTGTGATCGACGAACGGCTCGACATTGATATGATCGCGCGAGCGGCTGCGGCAATGCCCGACGTGCATTTCGTTGTGCTCGGGCCAGTGGTCAAGATCGATCCGCTCAGCCTGCCGCAAGCAAGCAACTTGCATTGGCTGGGTGCCAAGTCCTACGCCGACCTGCCTCGCTATCTCAGGCATTGGAACGCCGGCTGGATGCCCTTCGCGCTCAATGAGGCGACACGTTATATCAGCCCGACCAAAACTCCTGAGTTCCTGGCCGCCGGACTGCCGGTGATCTCCACCGCGATCGTCGACGTCGTGCGCACCTATGGTTCGCAAGGCCTGGTCGACATCGTCGACGCCGAAGATCTCGAAACCAAACTTCGGTCTGTTCTGTCCCGCCCACGCGATTTCCTGCTGAAGGAAGTCGATGCCTACCTTGCAAACATGTCGTGGGAACGAACGTGGGACGCAATGGCTGCACATATCCAGTGTGCGTATTCAATGAAGAGCATTGTGCCGTTGCGCAGGAGAGCCTGACCATGTTCGATTGGTTGATTGTCGGCGCCGGCTTCGCCGGCAGCGTGCTCGCCGAACGCATCGCATCGCAACGGCATGAAAGCGTTCTGCTTATCGACAGGCGAAATCATGTCGGCGGCAACGCCTATGACTGCTACGATGAAGCGGGGATTCTGGTCCACCGCTATGGGCCGCATATATTCCACACCAACGCCCGATCGATCATCGACTACCTCTCGCAGTTCACCGAATGGAGACCTTACGAACATCGCGTACTGTCTTCGGTCGACGGAAAACTGCTGCCGATACCGATCAACCTCGACACGATCAATCGCCTGTACGGTCTGGAATTGACGCCTGAGCAGTTGGAGGAGTTCTTCGCATCCAGGCGAGAAACGGTCGAGGAGGTCCGGACCGCCGAAGACGTGGTTGTGAGCACCGTTGGCAGGGAACTCTACGAAAAATTCTTTCGCGGCTACACCAGGAAGCAGTGGGGCGTCGATCCGGCCCAACTAAGCAAGTCCGTGACTGCGAGGGTCCCTACGCGGATCAACCGCGATGATCGCTACTTCGGCGACACTTTCCAGAATATGCCGGCTGGCGGGTATACACGCATGTTCCATCGCATGCTGGACAACCCGAGGATCAAGATCATGCTGCAAACCGACTATCGCGAAATTCGCGACACCATCCCCTTTCAGCGGATGATCTACACCGGGCCGATTGATGAATATTTCGACTGGAGCCTTGGTCGTCTGCCTTATCGGTCACTGCGGTTCGAGCACGTGACGCTTGATTGCGAGCAGTTTCAGCCGGTCGCCGTCGTCAATTATCCGCAGACGGAAAACTATACCCGCATTACCGAGTACAAGCATCTGACCGGTCAGCAGAGCCCGAAGACCAGCCTGACTTATGAATATCCCACCGATATCGGCGATCCCTATTACCCGGTGCCGCGGGCGGAAAACGAGGCGCTGTACAAACGCTATGAAGCACTGGCAGCGGCGTGCCCCGACGTGTGGTTCGTCGGGCGCCTGGCCACGTACCGTTACTACAATATGGATCAGGTTGTCGGTCAGGCTTTGGCGACGTTCGCGCGCATCCAACAGAGCCTTCCGGCAAACGGCACCGTGCAGATGCTTACGCAGCGGACGACGCTCGGCCAACATTCGGAGCAGTTCCCCACCTACTAACGTGGCCCGCTCCTTCTTAGATCGCTACGAAACAGCTGCCGCAAATAATGTGCGCTGGCGATCCAATTCATCGGCAACCGGCTGGCGAAGACTGCGCGAACCGTCGGCGTGAATGGTAGAGAACAAGCCGACTTCCGCGTGGCGCGAATTGTCCCAGCCGGGATACGCGGTCACCGGGTACAGACATATACCCTGAACCGGGGCACCACGGCTCATTGCGTTACGGGCCTCATCGCAAACATAATGGAGCCATGCCGGCCGGCCTGATCCTTCAGCGCCTGTCTCGGCGATGAGCATGGGCTTTCTGTAGCGCTCTGCGACTTCGACCAACATGTCGGAAAGCGCCCGATATTCGTGGTGGCCCATCGGTATCGTTGGCCCCTGAAAGTACCATTGGTTGTGCGGATAAAAATTAAGCCCGATGACGTCGACGCAGTCCTCGCTGCCGCCCAATTCGGGCTCGGCACGGCCCGTCAGCATGTCGTAGGCTTCA
This sequence comes from Mesorhizobium robiniae, assembly GCF_040545535.1. Classification (NCBI taxonomy): domain Bacteria; kingdom Pseudomonadati; phylum Pseudomonadota; class Alphaproteobacteria; order Hyphomicrobiales; family Phyllobacteriaceae; genus Mesorhizobium; species Mesorhizobium robiniae. Next base: position 572,378 of record NZ_JBEPMC010000001.1, on the reverse strand, counting down.
AACTGGCCCTGACGAACATTTTCCGCACGCCGCTGCTCGGCACGACTACGGTCACGGGGCGCAACATGGATTAGCGGTTCAGCCCATATGAACCGGCAATCAGGTTCGGCATCGCGCATCGCCTTGACGCCCGCAACCGCTGCCCTCACCAACTGTCGCTTGAACCATCCCCGCTTCTTTGGCCCCACGCGCGGGAAATAGCCGACCTCAATCGCCCATGCGAAAAATGAGATCTCATTGATCGGGCACACCAAGGGAGCTACTCCCGTGACGGAGCGGTGGACCCTGACAGCTTCAGCGGCGAAACGAACATAGGCCTCTGTAAAGTCTGGGGCGCCTTGGTCTACGTGATCTGGTGAACCATAGTGGAAGATATCCCAGACGACCTGCACCCCCGCCGCGTCGGCCGCTTCGATCATTGAGATCCAACCCGACCAGTCGAAGACTCCGGGCGCAGTTTCAATCAGGTGCCAGCGCAAGCCGTCGCGGATCGTACGAAGCCCTAGGACAGCACAACTGCGATAATCGGCGAGAGCGTGTTTGTCGTGTGCGGTCGCGCGAATCAAATCGAGGCGCACTCCGTCGCCGCGCCGATGCGATGAACACTCGAAACCGGCCATGAAGAAGCTGGCAAATGCGGACAGGCGTTCGCCTGGCGGACGCGCCGGCTCGTTGCTCATACGTGCGATCCGTCGGCCAAGGCTCGCGCCACCGCTCCCGGTAGGCGATCGGCCATTGAAATCAACAACACTGCCATGGCTCAATCCCCCCCATCGCGTACCGAACTTGCCTGCGACCGTGAGGTTCCCTTCGCCTGGAATATTTCTGGTTGGGAGGGCGATCCGCCCAACTTGGCGCGCCAAAGATGATCGCGGGCCCGCGCTCTCGGCGCCCGCGTTCATTTTGCAGCTGCAAGTGGCGCTTTCTTGGCGGCCGGCGGCCGACGGCGAATGCGACGCCTGGCAGCGGCCTTCAGTGCGATGGGCGGATTGCTCGACAACGCGCCCAACACGGCATCGACCATGCCATGGGCCACAAAATCGGCGTTCATGTCATTGGCCAGTTTGACGGCTGTCTCGCTGGCGTCGCCGTCGTCCGACCAGAACACGATGCCCACCCGTAACGCCCTTTTGACACGTTTCAGCCGACGAACCAGGAAACGGGCGTGCTTGACTGAGTCGCGGTTCAGAAAGCCGACCACAACGGTGTCGACAGCGTCGAGCTTAAGCCGGCGAATGCTCGCCGGTTCCATGTCGGCAAAGCTCGCCATCGATACCGTCGCCCCCTGGACTTCGAGCACCTGCGCCAGCATGGCGGCGGCGGCATCGTCGAGTTCGCCGCGTCCGCCGGCACACACGACCGACCTGTCCGTTCCATCAGGCAACTCGATGTCGTCCTCGCCTTCCCCCTGAGTCTCCTTGTCCTTGCGCGAGCCGGTTTCCTCGGCGGCGGCTGGGTCTTCCTCCTCTGCTTCTTCCTGTGCGCTGTCGTCGAGGTTCGCCACCAGCGTCTGCGCACTGGCCGCCACCTGCCGTCTTTGCTCATCGCCCATGACGCCCCGCACGCGATCCTGTTCGCCGAGAAGAAGTGCAGGAATGGCGACCTTGTCATAGAATTCGAACAGATATTTTTCCTCCAGGATCTCCTCGGCGTGATCTGTGGCTTCCTCTGGATCGCCGGCCAACAGCCGTTGGTAGAGCCGGGCATGGGGTTCGAGCACGGGTTCGTTGCCGAACAGGACGTCGAGGAATTCGAACTGCGGCACGTGCCTGCCGAGCACGACGAGACAGACAGTGAGCGGCGTCGACAGAACCAGGCCCAGCGGTCCCCAGAGCCAGGTCCAGAAGATAGCTGCAACGATAATAGCCAATGGTGAAAGCCCGGTGCGTGAACCGTAGAGCCATGGTTCGACGACGTTGCCGGTTATCATTTCCATGGCCACGAACAGACCGGCGGTCCACAGCACGAGCGACCAACCGGGAGCCACGGCAAGCGCTAGGAACAAAGGCAGCAACGCACCAACGATCGGGCCGATATAGGGAACAAAGCGCAGCGCCAACGCCAGCAGGCCCCACAGCATCGCATTCGGTATGCCCAGAACCCAAAGCCCGAATGCAATCGGCACGGCATAGACGATGTTCACCACCAATTGCATGAGTAGATATCGGCCGACCCGCTTGCCCGCTTCCTGGAGCGCCTCGGTGGTCCGATGAAGATCGCCGTACCCGACGAGGCGTATGAAACGATCGCGCAGGTCCTCGCGCTCGAGGAGCATGAAGATGACGACGACGATGATCAGGCCGGCCGATGCTAGCGGGCTGATCAGCGGGCCGATCAGGTTCTGAAGAACCTGGAGCGGCCTTTCGCGCGCGATGATCTCGACAGGCACCGGCTCGCGCTCTGGCTCATCTGCGGTAGGCGGTGAGGCTTCCTGCCTGTCGAGTTCCTGGCCTACGCGTTCGATCACCCCGCCCAGCCTAGCGATGATGCCACCGCCGACGCCGGTTTCCTTCAGGGACCTGACCTTGGTCAGGATATTCGACTGGTAAAGCGGGATGTTCTGCGCCAGTTCGCTGACCTGAGTGGCGACAATGAAGGAGAACAGCGCAAGGACCGTGAATGCACTCAGCACACTGGCGATGACGGCCGGCAGACGCGGAAGGCCGACTCGCTTGAGTCCGGAAACCATGGGCGCGAGCGCGAAGGTAAGCAGCAGAGCGATTGCGATCGGCAGGAAAACCTCGCGCCCGAAATACAGGGCGGCAACCGTAGCCACGACAGTCGCGACGGTGGGCAATGACATGCGCGGAAGGGTTCTGGCAGAGGAAACCATGCCTATCAGCACGGGCTCGGCGGGTTGAATGCCTTTTCGAGGATTTGCCGCCACTTGATACCTCCGCCCTGCCACAGCCATGATCGGGCATGTTGAGCCGGCGTGCAACTTTCGCCTCTTCGCGCCGGCGAGTTCGAAGACGCGACCGGCAAGGCGGGCGCTTGGCAGCCCAACTGGACAGCCGGACGGGCGCTTTGGTCGCCGGACACAACAACTGACGTAGTGATCGGTTCCGCGGAGATCAGGCTTAGCCCGAATGGCTCAGCCAATGACGGTCAAACACGTCGAGAATGGCGCGGAATTCGGCCGGTGGGATCTGGCTGGCACCGCCGTCGCTGTCTCCGGCGAGGAATTGCGCCAACTGCCGATCAACCGCTTCCGGCTGCTCGACGGTCACGCCTAGCGATGCCAAATCCGCGGCGATCGACCCATCGGGCGGCAGATATCCGCCCCATGCCTGGGGCGCCGGATTGCGCAGGCGGACCATCAGGATCCTGGTCAGCGACGGCTGCGGCTCCGGGCCGATGATGGTGGTGCCGCACATGTAGCCGCCAAGCGCGCCTCCCGGCCGCGAGTGCGGGAACAGGCAAAGGAAAAACTGGGCGTCGCCTCCGGCTTCCTTCAGATGCGCATAAAGGCCGCGTTTTGCCAGCGTCATCACCCCGCCGAGCAGCAGCTGCCCGGTCGGCAACGCCTCGCGATAGGCTGCGGTCAGGCCGTGCGCACCCGGTCCGGCCTCTATCGACAGGCTGCCCCTGATAAACTGGCCGCGATAATAGGGTGACAAGGCGCGCGAATAGCAGGCGTAGGCGCCGGCGACGGCCAATCCGGGGCTTCGCTCCTCATGCCCAGGTGACGCCTCGAAATGGGCACCGGCGCGGCGTTCCAGCTCGGCCCTGTCGATGCCGTGGCGGGCGCAGATCGCCGCTGTGAAGCTTGGCAGGTCGCTCTCTGCGATCCAGGCGCCGGGCTGCTCCAGCTTGAGAAGCTTCGACCAATCGTCGTAGACGCCGAGCTGGCGTGGCTGGGCGCGGCCCTGCAGCCATTTGTCGGCACGGCCGAGATCGAACGCCGTGTTCGGGTTGACGCTCCGGAACGCAGCCGCAAGATCCTTGCGGGTGATGGTTCCCAGCAAGGCGACAGTCAGCCGTAACTTCTGTGCGATATGCTGCGCCATCTCACCCTGCCCCCTATGCCCGCTGTAAGGCATAGCACGCGCCGGGCACCTGCTCCCATTGTACTTTTCCAGAAGCTAATATTCCAGGAATTCCGCAGAATTCCACCTCCTTCCACACAGCGGCCGTGTTCGAGCCGGCGGCTAGGGTTAACCTTACGTTAACCATGGAGGGACCCTGTCATGAAACTTGCCCTGACTGCACTTCTCGCCGTGCTCGCACTGTCGCAAACCGTGGAGGCTAAGACGAAAGTCGTTGCCACCGATGCGAAAGCGGCCAAAGCCGAGAAAGTCCGGCCGCCGCTCGACAATAAGTCCACCGGCGGGATCACCGCATGGCCCAGTGCGATAGCAGCGCCGGCCGGCAAGGATATGTCCAGCCCGTATCCGCCGGCGATCTATTTCAATTTTTAGAGTCTCATCCATCCCTAGTGGATGGGGCTCTATCTTTTTATTCGACCGTCCCACGCTTGCGGTGCCCGGGATCGACAGATCCCGGGGGTAGACTGCTTGGCGGCGGCGCGTTAGGCCGTGATGGGATTGTTCTGTTCGCTTTCGACCTCAGCCGATCCTGACGACGAAGTGCTTCGTCACCGGCTCGATGATCTTCCAAGTTCCCTTGAAATCGGCCTCGACCACGAAGGCATCGCCGGGACCGACTTCGATGGGCTCGCCGCCATCGGGCGTGATGACGATGCGGCCTGATATCATGTGCACGAATTCATAGTCGCTGTAGGTCGCGTGATAGGTGCCGGGAGTAGCCTGCCATGTTCCCGACATGACCTTGCCGTCCTCGGTAGTGTGCTGGACGGCGGTCTTCATGGTCGGGTTGCCGTCGACCACGACCCAGCCCGCGAGATCGCCCGCCTCGGCGTTTTCGACCACGCCGAATTTGAGGATGGTCTTCTCTGTCATGGTCGGGCTCCGTTGGACTTGTGCCGGCATTGGCTGTCGGTCAATAGCCGAAGCACCTGATATGGACAACGTGGCTGCCCGGCGCATGCTTGACCTGGCCGCCATCCGCCGGATAGTCCGTGGACCGCCGCATGAAAGACCCTGATATGACAGATGCGATCGTAAGAGACAGCAACGGCGCCCAGCTGAACGAGGGCGATTCCGTGACCCTGATCAAGGATTTGAAGGTCAGGGGCACGTCGGAAACGATCAAGCGTGGTACGCTGGTGAAGAACATTCGCCTCACCGGCAATCCGGGCGAGATCGAGTGCAATACCAAGCAAGTGAAGGGCCTGGTGCTGAAAACCGAATTCCTGAAAAAGGCGTGATCGGCTGAGGACGCCGCCTGCCCCGTGATCTGCGCGACCTTGCAGGCAGAAACCTCCGGGAATCGGCGCTTCTGAATTGCGCAGGCGGATGGCAGGCATGGCATCGCGGCGTTGCGAAACGACGACGCCATGGCCGCGCGAGGCCGCTCCTTGAAGGCCGCTGAAAGCGCAATATATCAATGACTAAGCGTGCGTTGCACGCGACATAGTGCTTTGGTCAAACTTCATCTGTGGAGGTTGTCATGGCAAACAATGTGATGGAAGGAAAGAAGGCCCAGGATTGGATCAATCTGATCCTTGCGGCATGTCTGTTCGTCTCACCCTGGATTATCGGCTTCGCTGCTGAAACCGTTCCTGCGTGGAACGCCTGGATCGCCGCAGTCGTGCTCGGCGCCCTGGCTCTCGCAGCGCTTTCGGTATTCGCCGAGTGGGAAGAATGGGTGAACGTTATCGTTGGGCTCTGGCTGGTCGTTTCGCCTTGGCTGCTCGGCTTCGCGGCGAATGCAAATGCGATGGCGACCCATGTCGTCCTGGGCGTGCTGGTGGTTGCGGCATCCGCCTGGGCGGTCTGGGACTCCCGTCATCATCCGCCGGCCCACGCGTGATCGGTGGCGACCAAGGGAGGAGCCCGGCGCGCCAGCGGCGGGCTCTTCCAAAGCCTGAGATCGGTACGCAGCCCCGCTAGCCGGGCTAATTTTCAGCTTCTGCTCGAAATCGGCCGCCACAGTGCAAACAGATGGCAGCGCTGGCGCCGCGCTCGTCATGCACGCGCCGGCGAGCACACTGCTCTGCACGCCGCGAATCCACGTATGTTGCACTGCGTTAAATTTGTTGCGTTGCAATATTAGCGCATCCCGTCGAGTCTCCGCAGCAGGTGGGCTTTTCAACGACTACGCGAGGTTTTGCCGTGTCAGCATCGTTCCGGCCTGATATCGAAGGGCTGCGTGCGCTGGCGGTGTCGGGCGTCGTCGCCTTCCATTTCGGTCTGTCGGACCTGCCGGGCGGCTTCACCGGCGTCGACATCTTCTTCGTCATCTCCGGCTATCTGATCACCGGCCAGTTGCTGCGCGAAATCGCCGAGGACGGCCGGCTGAACCTGTGGCGGTTCTATGCAAGACGCGCCCGGCGCCTGCTGCCGGCCTCGCTGTTCGTCATCCTCGCCACGCTGGTCGCCGGCTACTTCATCCTGTCGCCGGACGAACAGTCGCTCTATTCGAAAGGCGCCATGTACGCCTCGGCCTATGCGATCAATTTCTGGCTGATCCGCTGGTCGTTCGACTATTTCGCCCCCGATGCGGCGAACAACCCCTTCATCCACTTCTGGTCGCTCTCGGTCGAGGAGCAGTTCTATCTCGTATGGCCGGGGCTGCTTCTGCTGGCCGCATGGCTGCGTCCGGGCAAGCGCGCGGCAATCCTGGTGATCGGGCTCGTCGGCGTGGTGTCGTTCGCCGTCTGCGCCTGGCTCACCACCGTGTCGCAGCCCTGGGCCTTCTATTTCTCGCCGCTCAGGGCCTGGGAATTCGCCGCCGGCGGCCTGGCTACGATGGCGCCGGCAAAATTCTGGCGGGAGCGCCCACAATTGGGCGCAGCACTGGCATGGCTTGGCCTGGCGCTGATCGCCGCGGCCTATCTCGCCTTCAGCGAACAGGACACCCCCTTCCCCGGCGTCGCGGCGGTGGTGCCGGTGGCCGGCACCGTGCTCCTGCTGCTCAGCGGTTCCGGCAATGCTCAAAGAGGCCCCAGCGCCGTGCTGGCGCTGGGTCCGTTGCAATGGGTGGGGAAGCTTTCCTACTCGCTCTATCTCTGGCACTGGCCGGTCATCGTCTATGCGACGATGATGGTTCCCGACCTCGCCTGGCCCGGGCGGCTTGCCTGCGCGGCATTGACGCTGGCGCTGTCGATCTTCACCTATAACTTCATCGAGAACCCGATCCGCCGCAATGGCTGGCTGATGGCGAATGCGGCGCGTGCGCTTGTCCCCGCCGCAATGCTGACCGGCGCCAGCGTGGTAGCGACCTATGCCAATGCGCGCCTTGCCGTGCACGACCTCGATCCCTCACAACGCATCATTGCCGAAACGGCCGCACAGCCCTCCACCGCGCGCGCCAAGGCGGGCTGCGTTCTCGACTACGAGACCGTCACGCCGAAGCCCTGCGTGTTCGGCGCCAAGGATGCCGAGCATTCGATCGCGCTGTTCGGCGATTCGCATGCCGACCACTGGTCCACGCCGCTGATCGAGGCCGCGAAGAAGAACGACTACAAGGTCGTCACCTGGCTCAAATCCGCCTGCCGGGCCTCGCGGCTGACGGTGTGGAGCTCAAAGCTGAAGCGCGACTACACCGAGTGCGATCAATGGCGCGAGCAATCGATCAAGGAGATCATCGCGCTCCGCCCGAGCCTGGTGGTGATCTCGGAGATCTCGCTGACCAGCTCGCGCAAACTGTCGCCCGAGGCGCAGCAATCCGACAGCCTGGATCAGGATTGGCGGGCCGGCCTGCGCGCAACGCTGGAAGCGTTCAGCCAGGCCGGGCTGAAGGTCGCCTTCATCCGTGATGTGCCGTTCAACGGGATGTTTGTCGACACCTGCGTGGCCCGCGCGCTGTGGCGAGGACAGACGCCGTCGGTATGCGACGCGCCGCGAACCGACGCCGCCAACGACGCGGTGGCCGCGGTGGAGCGCGACATCGTGCGCGCCGTCCCCAACGCGACCTATATCGATATGACCGACCGGTTCTGCGACGCCAAGACATGTCATGTCTTCATCGACGGCAAGCTGGCCTACCGCGACCGCCACCATCTGGCGACGCCCTTTGCGCAAACGCTGGAGCCGCTGGTCGAGCGCGCGCTGTTCTCGAACGTGGCGGCGCAGAAGTAACGACGGCGCACGCGCTTTTCACCCGCTACCTCAGTGCCCGCTGTGTCTCGGTGCAAGCCAAACTCACGCAGCAGTTCTTCGCGGTAGCGCACGAACCGGCTTTCGCTGCGATCGCGCGGGCGCGGCAGTTCAACGTCGACCAGCCGTGCTTTGGTGTGCTGTGCGGAAAGGGAATCAGCTGACCAGCGTTTAGGCGGCAAGACCGACGCTGCGTGGCGTTCCGGCCACCCGGCATGCCTCGGCGACCGCTTGCCTGACGCGAGAATGGATGGCTTCGGAGACCAGCACGCCGTCGGCGAAGTCCTTGTCGGAGGCGTAGATCGCGGTCGGCAGGGTCAGTGCCTCGAAGAAGCCGAACAGCGGCCGCAGCTGATGTTCGACAACCAGCGAATGACGATCGCCGCCGCCGGTTGCAGCGAGGATGACCGGTTTTCCCCTCAGGGATGACGGGTCGAGCAGGTCGAAGAAATGCTTGAAAAGCCCGGTGTAGCTGCCTTTGAAAGTCGGCGAGCCAACCACCAGGACATCGGCACCCAGCAATCGCTCGACGATGCTCCTGGCCAGCGGATCGAGATCGCCGATGCGCCTTGCCAGCGGGAAGGATTGGCCGAGATCCTCGATGTCGAAAACGGTCGAGGCTGCACCGGTGCTGCTCGCCACCTCCGCGACGATGTGGCTGATGAACGCCTTGGTCTTCGACGGACGGGTCAGGTTGCCCGACAGCCCCACCACCAGTTTCTTCGACATTTCGGTCTCCTCGCAAAGCGGCTTATCCATATAACTCTAGTGAGTTTATAGAATTAAATGAGCGAGAAGATTTCAAAACGAGCCCGCCAAACGGATTGAGTTTGCGGCACATCGCCGTTGATTGGTTCATTCGACGCGAAGTGCGAAGCCGAGGTTTACGGCAAGGAGCCTTGACCGCATTCCGGCCACGCATTGATGATCTCAAGCGCACCAAACGCATCGCCCGGGGGATTCGCATGAAAACAGCCGTTCTGACGTCTCTGCTCCTGGCCTGTTTGCTGGCGTTGCCGGCGCAGGCGGGATGGAAGCCGATCGAAAAGGTCGAGACCTACGCCGTAACAGGGCAGACCGGTCCCCAACTCCATGCCTCGATGGGCGAGCGGGGGCCGACCATCGGCAAGAGCAAGGTCCGCGCCATGGCCTACACCAATTTCAAGCTGACCTGGGTCAGGGATTATCAGCGACAAGGCAATGCCTGCGTGCTGGTGTCGGCGCGGCCGAAGCTCATCATAACCTACACCTTGCCCAAAACCTCCGGGCCGGTACCAGCCGCCGTGCAGAAGAGTTGGGACGTTTTTGCTGCTGGCCTCGCCGCCCACGAAAAGGTGCATGGCGACATCATCGTCGACATGGTCCGCAAGATCGAGACGGCCACCATCGGCTTGTCCGTCCTCGACGATCCCGGCTGCAAAAAGATCAGGACCGAAATGACCAGGCGGCTTGCCGAACTCTCCCAGGCGCAGCGCCAGGCAAGCCGCGATTTCGACCGGGTAGAATTCGCCCCACGCGGCAATCTGCAGCAACTCATCGTCGCTTTGCTGATGGGGCGGTAGGGGTGGAAACCAGGGCGAGGCTGGCGGCGGACAGGTCGGCGGGACAGCGCCCCCCTCTGTCCTGCCGGACATCTCCCCCACTTGGGGGGAGATCGGCCGTCATCTTTGATTTCGCCAATCACCAACCTCGAAAAAGAGGCGGTGTCGGCGCAACTGCCAATCTCCCCACTTGTGGGGGAGATGTCCGGCAGGACAGAGGGGGCGCCGTAGAGCGCCAACCTGAATAGTTTCCCAAATCTGTGGGAGGCCCTGACGATGCACTCGCTTCACCCCGCCACCGGCGTCCACATCACATCCTCCACCTTACTCGCCCCGGTTGCCAGCATCACCAGCCGGTCGAAGCCGAGCGCGGCGCCGCTGGCCTGCGGCATGACATCAAGTGCGGCGAGGAAATCCTCGTCGATCGGATAGCGTTCGCCATAGACGCGCTCTTTCTCGTCCATCTCGAGCATGAAGCGCCGGCGCTGCTCGGCGGCGTCGGTTAGTTCGCCGAACGCGTTGGCCAGTTCGACGCCGCAGCAATAGAACTCGAAGCGCTCGGCAACCCTCGCGTCATCGGCGCTCGGCCGGGCGAGCGCTGCCTCCGAAATCGGATAGCCGTAGAGGATGGTGGCGCGCCCCTGCCCCAGCGCCGGCTCAACCTTTTCCACCATCACCCGGCTGAACAGATCGGCCCAATTGTCGTCGGGCGCGGTGCGTAAGCCCGCCGCAACCAGCGCCGCGCGCAGCGCTTCGCGATCGGTGCTGCCGTCGGCGGCGACGGTGGCCAGCAGGTCGATGCCGGCATAGCGCGTGAAAGCCTCGGCGACGCTCAACCGTTCGGGTTCGGCGAATGGATCGGCCTCGCGGCCGCGAAAGGAGAAAATTTTTGTGCCCGCGCGCTCGGCGGCCAGCACGACGAGCCCGGCACAATCCTCCATCAGGCTCTCATAGGTCTCATCAGCCCGGTACCATTCGAGCATGGTGAAGGACGGATGGTGCAAGGCGCCGCGCTCGCGGTTGCGGTAGACGGCGCTCAGGCTGAAGATGCGCTTCTCGCCGGCAGCGAGCAGCTTCTTGCAGGCGAATTCCGGCGAGGTGTGCAAATAGAGCGGCTGGCGCTGTCCGTCCGGCCCGATCGCCTCGGTGGCGAAGGCCGATAGATGCGCCTCATTGCCGGGCGAGATCTGCAGCGCCGCTGTCTCGACCTCGACGAAGTCGCGGCGGGCAAACCAATCGCGCAGGGCCGCAGCGATGGCATTGCGCAGGATCAGCCGCGGCCGGCGGTCGGTGTGGACATCGGGCGTCCACCAAGGCGAGGCGGCGGTCATGACGACAGGATTTGCATCGAGGACTGGCGATTGCAGCCAAGATGCGCTAGGCCGCACCGGACGGCTCCCGCAGCCGATTTGCGCCAGTCGGCGCTTCCAGGCCAGTCAACGCTCTTAGGAATAAAGCCCGTGAAGGTCATCGCCAGTTCCCTACGCAAAGGCAATGTCGTCGAAAAGGACGGCAAGCTCTATGTGATCCTCTTTGCTGAAAACATCCATCCCGGCAAGGGCACGCCGGTGACCCAGCTCGACATGCGCCGCATCTCCGACGGAGTGAAAGTCTCGGAGCGCTACCGCACCACCGAGCAGGTCGAACGCGCCTATGTCGAGGAGCGCGAGCACACCTTTCTCTACCGAGACGGCGAAGGCTTCCATTTCATGAACCCGGAAAGCTACGACCAGGTCGCGGTGTCGGAAAGCGTGGTCGGCGAGATGGCGCCCTATCTCACTGAAGGCATGGCAGTGCAGATCTCGCAGTACAATGGCATCGCCATCTCGCTTGTGCTGCCGCAGCGCGCCACTTTCGAGGTCGTCGAGACCGAGCCGGTGACCAAGGGCCAGACGGCATCGTCCTCTTACAAGCCGGCAACGCTGTCCAACGGGGTGCGCACGCTAGTGCCGCCGCATATCAGCGCTGGCACCCGAGTGGTGGTGATGACGGCCGATGGGGCGTATGTGGAGCGGGCGAAGGATTGAGGCCGGGCAGTCGCTTTTTGTCTCGCTCGTGGCATTCAGCCAAGGATAAGACCCGCTACCAGAACTGTAAGGATAAGCGACAGCGGAACGGCAAGCAGGCAGCACGCCTCCAAAGTGTTGATTTGCCAAGAGTTCATCGAGCGCTTTCCCATGTTGATTTCCTATCTAAACGGGCAAACCGGGACGGCAGTTCCACGGAAAATGTCCGGGCGTCATCCAAGCTATCGTGGCGACCGGCGCGAAGCCGCATTGCGAGTTATCCAGCGTGCACGTGCCAGATGCGTCGCCCAGGCCCGGAATGCGCGTTCTGGCTCCTGTTCCGGGTCGATGTGCAGAACGGTGTGGGCGACCTCACGCCAATCGGCCCCGTCCGCCGACGCATCGAGCAGCCGGATATAAGTAAGCATGTGGTCCTCGTCATAGCCGGTCAGCGCCGAAGACGTCGGCGCGTCGTCTGCGAAATGCGGGTCTAGCTGCGGCTTTAACATTGCGATCTACCAGCAATGGCGCACCGTAACAGGCCATGGGGAAACCTGCGCCCTTCAATTGGAGGACGTGGGCCGATCGAGGCTCGCTGCGCGCCCGAGAATCACGCCGCCTCCCCCGTAATAGCCACGACCGAACCAGACGGATGATGTTGAAGGCGGCAGCCACGACTTGCATCTATAGTCGAAGGAAACGGCAGCTACATTCGCTTCTGGAACTTCAGATGGGCCCATAGCACTGCGGCGGCAAACAAGAGCGCGATGACAAGGGAGACGTTAAAAATCGGATGGGCGCTGGCCACAGCCGCCGTTGCCGCAACAATGCCGACGATCACAACGATTGTCCCCAAAACAACGCCCATGAGACGCATTGCCAGCCCTCGCATCTCTTGGTCAGGTAGGCGGCCTCTGGCGGCATGACAAGTTCATTGTTCCCACCCCGCTCGCGCCCCCTCACCGCGGCCGCCGCATCAGCATCATCCCGTAATGCACAGCCAACAGATCCAGCCCGATCTTGAGCAGTTTAGACACGGCATCGCGCGGCTCGCCGGCCTGTTCGGCCAGGCTCTTCACCGTCTCGCCGTGGCAGCAGACTTTTTGCACCACGCCCGATATCTCCCAATGCGAAAGCGCCCTGGTGGCGTCGGCATAGGCGCGGCCGGCGGACAGGATGCGGTCGGCAACGCCGCCGCCGATGCGTCCGCCGTCGACCCGCTCGGTCAGCGCCGTCGGCTTGACGCCGTCCTGCTGCGAGACGCGAAAATCCTCGCGGTAGCGCATGCCCGCCTCGCGCTGCTGGCGCGACAGCGAGGTGATGCCGCTCAGCGGGTCGACATTGCGCACCCGCACGACGCCGCCGGTCGCGGTGTGGCCGTCATTGGAAACCTCGTAGACGCGCCGAGCCTCCAGCGTGCCCGCCGCCAGCCGTTTGCGGCCGAAGGCGTCGTCCTTCAGCGCGAAATCATGGCCGATCTCCTTGCGAATGCGCACCTGCTCGGCCTCGCCGCTGGCTAGTTTCGGCGGTTTGGATTTGGCCTTCTGGGCGGTCTTCCTGCTCATGCGCAGTCTCCTCGTTTTATTTGCTGCCTTCGCAGAACCCAAGATTGCCGTCCGTTAGGCGATCAGCTCACCCCGCATCCGCCAGAGCCGCACGGCGATGATCGCAGAGGCTCGCCGCGTGATAGGCGCAGTAGCTTTTCAGCGGCCGCGTGCGCAGGCCGCAGCACAGCATGTCCAGTCCCGGCCGGCTGCCGGGCGCGTCGTTTTCGGGGTCTTCCTCCAGCGTCAGATCGAGCGGCGCGCGGCAGCGGTTGAACAGGCAGTCGATGAAGCGCATGGCCGCCACATGCGGCTGGGGCCCGACGGCTGCAACGGGGCGCGGCACCGGCACTTTGAGCGCCTCGCTGTCGGGTCCGTGGATCTCATGCACGAACTGGCGCTGCGGCAGCCAGACCGGCGGCGCCAGCCTGGCCGGCGTGACATGCCTTGCAGGCCCGCTTTGCTTTACCGGCTTCGCTTGCACGGGCAGCTTCGCTTGCCCCGGCAGCTTTGCTTGTCTCGGCAGCTTTGCTTGTTCCGGCGGCTCGGCCGGCCTCGCGGATCTGACGAGCTTCGCTGGGTTTTTTCTGGGCCGGCCGCCGGACCTGCCCTGGGGATTGGCAAAGCCGATGGCGCGCAAGTCGGCGTTGCGGTGGACGACCCCGATGACCGCGTTGCGCGAGGCCGGACCACCGCGCAGTGCGCTCAGCCGGTCGGCGATCCTGGCGGCGGACAATCCGTCCTTTAGCCAGCGGGCGATGCTTTGCAATTCTGTGACGGTATAGGCGGGCATGGTGTCGATCCATCGAAAGGTTGCGTAGATGCCGAAGCTGCGTCCCTCTCCCCGTTCACGGGAAAAGGAGATCACCCACCTCGGCCGAGCTTCGCCGCGGCCGCCTCGCGGGTGGCGCCGGAGACCGCCCTGCCCGTTTGGCGGTCGAAGACGATGATCGTGCCGTCTTCGGTGCGGATGCACGAAAGGCCCGCATGACACGCGCCGAAATTCGTGGCCGGAGCCGTGAGGGGAACGGCTCCGGCCGTTCCGGTCGCCACCGGTGTCGGCAGGACGACCGGATCCGAGGCGTGAGCCTCGGGCTTCGTCCCGGCCGGGGAGGAGGACAGCCGGGACGGATGGGAAAGCGAGATGAGGCGACATGGCTTGTGCATGGGTTGTATATAAGCATAACTCAAAAAATAATGCAAGCCATTCTTCCATGGACGAAACCGATTCTTATGTTTCAGATGGCGCCATGGCGAAAACCGCATTGTCGATCAAGGTCGGGGCAGCGATCCGCAAGGCGCGCAAGCAGCGTGGCCTGGTGATGCGCCACATTGCCGAGCACAACGACACCGATGTCGCCGCCGTCGGCAATTGGGAAACCGGCCGCAACCTGCCCAAGACCGAGAACCTTTTGAAGACCGCCGCCTTCCTGCGCGTCGACCCGGTGGCGCTCGGCAAGGGCGAGGTCGTCTTCCTCGACGACGCCGACAATGTCGCCGACGCCGAGATCGTCACCGACGCCGCTCCCCTGCCCGCCGGCCCGATGGACATCGAGCTTCTGGGTGCTGCGGTCGGCGGCGACGACGGCGACTTCACCTTCAACGGCGAGGTCGCCGGCTATGTCCAGCGCCCGCCCGGCATCGCCCATTTGCGCAAGGTGTTCGCGCTGCATGTGCTCTCCGATTCGATGGTGCCGCGCTACGAGCCCGGCGAGATGCTCTATTGCGGCGGCCGCGACGCCGTGCCCGGCGACCACGTGGTGATCGAGATGTTTCCCGAGGAAAACGAGCGCAACGGCAAGGCGTTCATCAAAAAGCTGGTCAAGCGCACCGCCGCCGAGCTGGTCGTCGAGCAGTACAATCCGCCGAAGACGCTGACCTTCAACCGCTACGCGATCAAGGCCGTCTTCCGCGTCATCCCGCTCAAGGAATTGCTGGGGTATTGAGGGGGCGGCGGATCTCCCCCGTTGCGGGGGAGATATTGCTAGTCCCTCAAGCCCGCCTGGATCCCTCCAGGGGAATCTCGCGCTCATTAAGCATCCGCGCCTCGGCGCGGCGCTGCTGCTGCTCGTCGATGAACGCCGCCTGGATCGCGATCGCCGTGCCCGGCAACCCATCGGCGCGACAGGCCTTGCAAATGAGGCGCCCCGAAAGAGCTGCCAGCGGCGTCTGCGCGCTCACGCCGTAACGCCTGAGCTCAGCTGGCTTCCACCATCTGTTGCGGCCGCAATCCATACACTCGACCGCGATCGAGACAACCTCGGCGATCGTCGCTTCCTTGCCCGGCAATACCATCGCCCCTAGTGCCTCGGTTCCTGTTTTGTTCACATTCTTATGGGTTTTTCCCAAGGAGTCGAGTCGGTTCCGCTCAAACCGATGAAAAAGTTTAACTTGTATCAATTTTTGAGTTATGCTTATATTCAATAGCGGCGGATAATAGCACCGCGGACGAACGGATGGGCCGAGTATCCGTCGCGGCCGCCGCCCAGCCAAGGAAACGAGCATGGACGCCCTCTCCGCTCAATTCTCCCGCGATTGCGGCTATACCGGCGACAGCCCGGCCATGCTGGCGGCCTTGGCGGCCATCCGCCTCGACGGCATAGGCAAAGCGCGGCTAGGCCATGGCCAGCGCAAAGCGATCGTCGACCGGCTGAAGCACGGCGAGGCCCTGTTCCTGGCGGCGATCCGCCCGGCGCAGTCGGCCGAGGAGGCGCTGGAGGACGCCGCCCGCTTCATCGCCTCTTATCGCAACATGCCGCGCTGGCGCCAGGAAAGGCGCGGCGCCGATCTCGCCCGTGCCAGGCAGCAGCGGCTCCTGGCGCGCTTCTTCCGCCGTTTTGGTCACCGCCTCTGGGCACAGCAGGCGGCGTAAGCCGGCGGTCGTCGACGCCATCCGCCGCAGATGGCTGGACCGCACTTGCCGTCGCCGACGCCGCGCCGTAAATCTCCCCTCGATGAGCGAGATTGAATTCCGTCGCGCGCAAGCGCCCGATCTGCCGGCGATTGTCGCGCTGCTTGCCGACGATGCGCTTGGCGCCGGCCGTGAAGACCCGTCAACGCCGCTCGCGCCGTCCTATCTCGAAGCCTTCAGCGCGATCGAAGCCGATCCCAACCAGCTGCTGGCCGTAGCTGTCGAAGCCGGGCAAGTGATCGCAACCCTGCAGCTCAGCTTCATCCCAGGCATTTCGAGGAAAGGCGTCTGGCGCGGCCAGATCGAAGGCGTTCGCGTCGCCCGCCACCGGCGGTCCGGCGGCGTCGGCAAGCAGATGATCGAATGGGCGATTGAAACGTGCCGCTCGCGCAACTGCAGCTTCGTCCAGCTCACCACGGACAAGAGCCGAGGCGAGGCGCACGCCTTCTACGAGCGCCTCGGCTTCACCGCCAGCCATCTCGGCTACAAGATGGCGTTGTAGGTCGCGGCACCTCTCACGGGTTTCAGCGCGAACGCCACGATGACGGAGAAAAGGAGGAGCTAAAATGGCTGACAGCTTTCCCAGCTTCCACGACGGCTATCTGACCGGCATCCAGGTCGCCGAGGGGCAGGCGACGATCAGTCTTAGACAATGGAAGGGCGCCTGCTACGAGCTGCGGCTTGACGGGGTGGAATTGCTCCAGATCGAAGATTTCCGCCAGGGCAATATAATCGACCGTCTGGAGATCATTACCGGACGAGAGCCTGACGGCAGCTGGTACATGGAACGGCTCTCTCCGGTCCCTCATCCATCGGCTGCAGCCCGCTATCACGATGCTCACGCCAAAAACTTGGCCGCCCTGGTCGCAGGAATCGTCTCCGGGGAGACCACGCTCATCGCTATCACGCCATCCTATGGGGCCGACCTCGTCGCTCTCTGCCGTGAGGCAACACTTCAAGCCACACCGACAGCCAGCTAGTGGCCCGCCATCTGTTCATTCGTCGCGTTGAAATGACTGAGCCACGCGCATGATGCGCAGCGGCGTTGATCGGCCGGGCGGAAGCGCCCGCGCTCCTTGACAATCCGCCCCATTTGTTCTCTTTATGTTCCGTAGGAAACCCACCCTCAAGACAGTGCGGCGTTCGAACCGCCGCGGGCGAACGGGCCGGATGGAAGCCAACATCCTCCACGCTGATCTCGACGCCTTCTATGCCTCGGTCGAACAGCTGCTCGACCCGGCCCTGCGCGGCAAGCCGATCGCCGTCGGCGGCGGGGTCGTGCTGGCCGCGTCTTACGAGGCCAAGGCGTTTGGCGTGCGTGGCGGCATGCCGGGGCGGCGCGCGCGCGAACTCTGCCCCGGGCTGATTTTCGTCGGCGGCCATTTCAAGGACTACCAGCGGCTGGGCGACGCGGCCATCAAAGTGCTCGGCGATTTCACGCCCCTGATCGAGCGGATTTCCATCGACGAGGCCTTTGCCGACGTTGCCGGCTGCACCCATCTGTTCGGTCCGCCGGCCGAGATCGCCGACACGATCCGCCGCCGCGTGCGGGCAGAGCTTGGCCTGCCGATCTCGGTCGGCGTGGCGCGCACCAAGCATCTGGCCAAGATCGCCTCGCAAGTGGCCAAGCCCGACGGGCTGGTGGTCGTCGATCCCTGCCACGAGCTGGAATTCCTGCACGATCTGCCGGTCGAGCTGATGTGGGGCGTCGGCCCGGTCACCAGGGAGAGGCTGGCCGGCATCGGCGTCAACACCATCGGCGAGCTGGCGAAGACGCCGGGCTGGTCTCTGGAGCGCCTGCTCGGGCCGGCAGCGGGCGAAAAGCTCAACGCGCTGGCCTGGAACCGCGATCCGCGCAAACTCGAGACGCAGCGCCGGGCGCGATCGGCCGGCGCGCAATCGGCGCTCGGCAGGAAGCCGGCCGAGGAGCAGGTCTTCGTGCCGGCGCTGCTGCATCTGGCCGACAGGGTGGCCACCAGGCTGCGGGCGAAATCGCGACCCGGCCGCACGGTGACGGTCCGTGTCCGCTTTGCCGACCTGCGCTCGGTGACGCGCTCGATCACGCTCGACCAGCCGATTTCGGCAA
This sequence comes from Mesorhizobium robiniae, assembly GCF_040545535.1. Lineage (NCBI taxonomy): Bacteria > Pseudomonadati > Pseudomonadota > Alphaproteobacteria > Hyphomicrobiales > Phyllobacteriaceae > Mesorhizobium > Mesorhizobium robiniae. Next base: position 554,107 of record NZ_JBEPMC010000001.1, on the reverse strand, counting down.
CCGCCATGCTGGCCGAGATCGCCGAGGCGCTGGTGCGCAAGGTGCTTGTCGATCATCCGCACGAAAAGACCATCTCGCTCTTGGCGATCGCCGTCTCGCATCTGGAGAAGCAATCGGCCCTGCAACTGGAACTGCCGCTTGACCTCGACGATGACCGCCGCCGCCCCGGCACCAGAAAGGGTGCCGCGCGCTGGACCGCCGACCGCGCCATCGACAAGATCCGCGACCGTTTCGGCTGGGAGGCAGTCGGTTATGCCTCGGTCGCGCTCGGACTGTCGCGGTCGGTTCCCGACGCGTTTCGCGAACTGGCCGAAAAGGAATTGTGAGGCGGCTTGGCCGGTGCAGGGAAATAGGGAAGCAGGGGAGTAAGGGAGTACGGAAATTGGCCTTACTGCCTCCCCTACTCCCCTACTCAAGCGAAGCCAACGGCGACACCGCAGGTCCGTTCAAAGCCGTGCCGTCGATAGCGAAATGCGAACCATGGCAAGGGCAGTCCCAGCAGCGTTCGAGCGAGTTCCAGTGGACATGGCAGCCGACATGCGTGCATGCGGCCGAGCGCTTGTGGAGCGTGCCGTCGTCATCGCGAAACGCGGCGATTTTGCTGAGCCCTTCGCGAACGATGGCACCTTCTCCCGGTCGCAGTCTGTCGGCGGAATCAATTTCGCCGGGCGCGACATACTCGGCAAAACTCTTGATCGCAGTCGCATTCTCCGCCAGGTAATCGCCGATCGCGCCTGCCGTCTTGCGCGACGGCTCGTAAAGCTCGCGCCAGCGGCTTTCGCCCTTCAGAATCAGGTCGGAGATCAACAGGCCGGCGACGACGCCATGGGTGATGCCCTGGCCGGAATCCCCAGTCGCCACAAAGACGCGGCTGTTGCCAGGATTGCGGCCGATGAACCCCGCATAATCGACGGTCTCCATCACCTGCCCGGACCACCGGTTCGTTTCCACGCCGATATCGGGCACCAGCCTTCTGGTCCAGGCTGCCAGGGCCGCGAAGCGGTCGCCGGCATCGTCGGCCTGCCCTGTTTTGTGGTCTTCTCCTCCGACGATCAGGAAGTCGGTACGGCCTTCGCCAGGCTGAAGCCGAACGTAGTGATAAGGGTCCTCAGTATCCCAATACAACGCATCCGGTAGGGTATCGCGCGCGATCTCGAACGACATCGCGTAGGTCCGATAGGGCGCTTGCTTGGTATGGAGGGCGACCCGGTCGTTGATCGGCGAGTTGGTGGCGACAACGGCCGATTTGGCAGACACGGTAAAGCCCGAAGCCGTGGTTACGCGCACGCCGCCGTCAGTCTCCTCGACCTTTTCAACGATGGTATCGGCATAAAGCGCGCCGCCGCGCGCGCGGATGCCTGCGACCAGCCCGCCGAGATATTTGAGCGGGTGGAAGGTCGCCTGATTGGCGTATCGAAGGGCCTGCGCATCTGAAAAGCCCGTAAACGGCACGCCCCTGATCTTCTCGACGTCGACCCCGATTTTCAGAGCCGCGTCCAGCTCGCGCTCGATATCGGATTCTCGGCCGCCGGAAGCCGGAAAAAGAAAGCCGTAGAGGCGCCGGAAATCGCACGCGATACTCTCCGTCTCCTGGATTGACTGGATACGGTCGATAGCCGCCGATTGGCTTTGATAAAAAATCCGCGCCAGGTCCTCACCGCGCAATTTGATCAGTTCCGAAAAATAGTCGTCGCAGACGGATGACAGGTGCGCAGTGGTGCGGGCCGTCATGCCGCTGCCGATCCGCCCGCGATCGATGACAGCTACCTTTTGTCCGGCGGCAGCCAGTTCGTACGCGACCGACAGTCCGGCAATTCCAGACCCGACGACGACGACATCGACCTGTTCGCTCTGCCCGAGCGGGACCGTATCAGGCGCTACTTCGGTCGGCGCCCAGAGGGATACGGTCCTTTCGTCGCTCACATTCATCGGCGGAACCTCCCATCCCCAACATTCGGGTAAACGAATGCGAGGTTTCAAAGTTCCTCCACGCGTTTGAGAGCCGCATAGGCGGCCGCTGGTCGTCAGACCAAAAGCGTTGCGCTACCCCAGGCGATCAGGGCGATGCCGGCTGCGCGGCCGACCCACTGGCCGGCAGGAAACACTTTTTCAGCCAGCACCAGAATGGCGAGCGCGGCAACCCACACCAGGTTCATTACGCCACCCACGAACAACAACGCCATCAGCATCCAGCAGCATCCGACACAGAACACCCCGTGCAGGGCGCCCAAACGCAGCGCGCCAAACGTGTGGGGGCGCCAGTGTCGGGAAAGGAACGCTGTCGGCGTCCGGCAATGCGACAGGCAGGCATTCTTGAGCGGCGAGAGCTGATACAGGCCCGCGGCGATCAGGACGATGCCTGAAAGCCAGCGGCTCTGCGAACTCATCATCGCTGCTGAAACGAATGCCTCGCGTTCGAGCAGCCAGTGCAGCGCGGCTGCCGCGATGGAGAACCCCAGCCAGACCAGGAGATAGCCTGCCATGAAAACGCCGGTGGGCGCGAGCTTGTCCTGGATCTGACCCTGTGCGAGCGAATGGCGATGCACGCGCGCATAGAGCAGGATCGTCGGCGCCGCACTCGGGGACATCATGGCGACCATCATGACCCACCACATCGCAATCATCAGCGCCCAGATCGCGGCCCCCCAGACCCGCGGTTCCGTAGCCATGGCCATACCGCTCATGTCCATGCCAGACATATCCATGCCGGACATCTCGGAGGTCACTTCGGCGGCTTGCTGGTGGGGGAAGAGCGCGAGCCTCGTCATCTCCCACGCATTCATGCCAAGCCCTGCACCGGCGACGATATAAAGCCAGGCCAGCAGGCACAACGCCACCACGCCCGCAATCGTGATGACGCGGTCGCGTCTAAGCAGGCGTTCCAGTGGCGACGCGCCGTCCATGCGGCGCGTCAGGCTCGTACCACCCCGTGATTGTTGAGATGCAGCCGCGCGAACTGGCCGTAACTGTCCTTCGTATTCACTTGAACCGGGCCGCTGGTTGTGCTCGAGGCACTACCGATCTCGGCGACCGCATATTCGAAGCCGTCCGGCAACACGATCTGAGCGCGCGACTCCGCGCCCGTCACCTTATTGCGGATCGGCTCGCCGACGGTTTCGATGTAGTCCTTGACGAAGATGCGGCCCCTGCGGCCGTCGATATCGAGGTCGAGATCGATCTTCGTGAAAACCGGATCATTCATTTTTGTCACGGTTGAGGCGTAGACGGCGAACATCGTCGCGAACGGGTCGGTGTCCTGGCCGGTCATGATGCGCAGCAGCGCGTCGCGCTGCCGGTCGGTTGCATTCTCGTCGACGAAAGCGATGCATTCGCCATTGCCTTCGTGGACCGCGCCAGGCCATTTGAAGATCGCAGCGATCCGCAGGCCGTCGAGAGCGGTTTCGCCATGATGGCCTTCATCGATCTGGATGCCGGCCACCGCATGGCAATGGCCCTTGTCGGGCAGCGCATTGAATTGACAGCCACAGCCATATTCGCAAGTGCAATTGACGAGTTCGCGTCCCTTGATTTCCCAAGACGTCATGCTGTCCTCCCTCATCTCGAAATATTAGACCACCATCATACACCTGCGCCGGCCGCGCCGCCATCCTGTGGCGCCAAGGCTGATCGCGACAAGAGACGGCAGGCCAACGCGGTTTCTTGCCTGATTTGGGGTGAACATCCGCCATGGAGATGGCGAGGCCGATATCGGAACGGCAGCAATTCGGTCGTAACGGGCCTTTGCGACCGCACCCCGCGAAGGTCCGGAAGTGAGCCAGAAGCGGGCGTCCGTTAGCGGTCCGAGCAGCAACGATTTTGGCAGGAAATCGGCCTGAGATGCTGCAATCATCACCATGTCCCGCCCAGGTTGTGGACACTTCCTTCTCAAAGGCGCACTCTTTGCGTGCGAAACGCGAGCTAGTGTTTCGCCCAATGCTTCACATGCTTGACTTGCGTCGGTGATTGCCTGACCTATCCGGATACTTCCGGGTGGGCAGACCTCACATTTTGTCGCCTATCCGTGATCAGGCTACGGCCTAAGGCACGCTGCAGCCCGTTCCGGATCAACCGGGAGGTAAACAACATGCCTGATTTTCAGCGCAGAGAACTTCTTGTTCAAGGAAGCGCGGCTCTTGCCGCAATTGCTGCTCTCTATACCTTGCGTTCGGCTTACGCTTTTCCAACACGGCCAAGCGAGGAAGTTGTTCCGTGGCTGGATCAGCCGACCGAAAGTCCCGATCCGGTAGGTATCCAGAACCAGCTTGTCTGGGAGGATCTGGATAGCTGGATAACGCCAAACGACAAGTTTTTCAGCATCTCGCATTTCAATCGACCAACGATCGACGAGAAGACATGGTCCATGGAGATCGGCGGCCTGGTCAAGAAGCCTTTGAAATTGTCACTCGCCGACGTCAAGGCGCGGCCGCGGCAGGAGGTCGTTTTCACAGTGGAATGCTCGGGCAATCACGGGTTTCCCTTTTTCACCGGCGGCATCGGCAATGCCCGCTGGGCAGGGACGCCGCTCGCCCCGATCCTCGAGGAAGCCGGCGTTATGGAGAAGGGCATCGAGGTCGTCTTTTTCGGTACTGACACAGGCGAGGTCGCGATACGCGACCTCAAGATGCAGCAGAACTTCGCTCGCAGCATGTCGCTCGCCGACGCGATGAACTCCGACAATCTCCTCTGCTATGAAATGAACGGAGCCGCCTTGCCGCCGGCCAATGGTTTTCCGCTGCGGCTCATTGCTCCAGGCTGGTACGGGATCGCCAACGTCAAGTGGCTGGAGCGCATCGAGGTTCGCGACACCCGCTTCATGAGCCTTCTGATGGCCCGTGACTATGTCACCATCCGGGAGGAAGAGCACAACGGCGAGACCGTGTGGACCGAGAACTCAGTCGGCCGGGCGCTGATAAAGTCCGCGCCTGCGAAGGTCACCCGGAAAGGTTCGGACTACCGCGTCATCGGGGCAGCCTGGGGGGCGCCGATCGACCGGGTCGAAGTGCAAATCGATCAAGGGCCATGGGCACCAGCGACCATCGACCACAGTGAGGAGGCCGAGCACGCCTGGAAGATCTGGTCCCTGGATTGGGCAAGTCCCGCTCCTGGAGAACACACGGTGACCTCGCGCGCGGTCAGCACCACAGGACAAATTCAACCGGCAATGGACGATCCCTTGATTGCGAGGAAACACACATACTGGGAAAGCAATGGCCAGGTGACGCGCCGCGTGCGTGTCGACTAATAACTTGCTGCCATGTGGCAATTGCGTTTGGATCTGCCTGATCCGAAAGCTTGCGGAGAGGGCTGGCGCCCCCTTCGCAAGCTCAATCAAAGGGCTGCGGCGGGCACACCGCCGGCCGACTTTGACCACGGCTTCGCTTCCCTTCTACTTCGACACCAATTACGACGCGCTTCTGCCGCCGAGCTGCAGCGGCGAAAATCGGCGGCCATCCTCTAGTTATAGCCACAACACGGTCGCGCACACTCGCGTCCGAAGCAGGACTAGAATAGGCTGAAGGCAAAGCCGCTTCGACCGACCAGGGAAGGCGCACGGCACGTATGGAGCGACGGCTTACGGCAATACTTGCTGCCGACGTGGTTGGCTACAGCCGCCTCATGGGCGAGGACGAGGTAGGCACGCTCGAGGGACTGAAGAGCTGCCGTCGCGAACTGATCGACCCCGAGATCAAGAAGCACCACGGCCGCATGATCAAGCTCATGGGCGACGGCGCGCTTGTCGAGTTCGCCAGCGTCGTCGATGCCGTCCAGTGTGCTGCTGAGATCCAGCGCCGGATGGCCGACCGCAACAAAGGCACCGCCGAAGCCCGACAAATCCGGTTTCGCATTGGTGTCAATCTCGGTGATATCATCGTTGAGGGTGACGATATCTACGGCGACGGTGTAAACATCGCCGCCCGTCTGCAGGCGATCGCAGAGCCCGGCGGAATTTGCATCTCCGGCACGGCGTTCGATCACGCAGCGCACAAAGTGGATGTAGGCTTTGCCGGTCTGGGAGAGCAGCGCCTCAAGAACATCGCCGATCCGATTCGCGTCTATCGGGTCCTGCTAGATCCCGGACAATCGGGGAAGATCGTGGCCGCGCCACACCGGCCCGGCTCCTGGATCATGATTTTGGCAGGAATCGCGACGGTCCTGTTGATCGCCTTGGTTGTAGGCATCTTTGCCTGGCAGAGGCCCTCCGCGCTTCAACGACCATCCATTGCGGTACTGCCGTTTACGAACCTGAGCGGCGATTCCGGCCAGGACTATTTTGCGGACGGCATCACCGAGGACCTCATCACCGACCTTGCGAAGCTTTCCGGTCTCGATGTGATCGCCCGTAACTCCGTCTTTGCCTACAAAGGAAAACCCCTCGTTTTGGCAGATGTTGGGCGTGACCTTGGCGTGCAATTTGTCGTTGACGGCAGCGTGAGACGGACCGGCGATCAAATCCGTCTCAACGCGCAGCTCATCGATATCGCCACTGGCGACAATCTATGGGCTAATCGGTTCGATCGCGGCATCGCGGACGTGTTTGCAGTCCAGGACGAGATGAGCCGGGAAATCGCCAGGGCGCTCGGCGTCCAAGCTTCGGCAGCCGAGAGCGAGCGAATGGCACGCCCGCCGACTGCAAATCTCGAAGCCTATGATACCTACCTGCGTGCGGAGCGGGAGGCGCGCACCGGTCGAGGCGACGGATTGCGCGAGGCGCTTGCGCTGTATGAGAAGGCACAGAAGCTCGACCCCACCTTCGCCGAGGCCTTCGCCGCCGACGCACGGCTGAGTGTCTATCTTTGGCGCACTGCCTCCGATGATATCATTCAGAGCGCGCTTGCGCGAAAGAGAGCATATGAGAAGGCAAGCCGTGCTTTGGAGCTCGATTCGAAGTTTTCATCGCCCTACGCCGTTCTCGGGATTATGCAGGTCATGGATCGCCGCTATGAAGATGCGGTCACCTCGGCGGAGCGTGCTGTCGCATTAGGCTCCGGAGACGCTGCGACGCAAATTGCCGTTAGTTATATCCAGCTGTTAGCCGGCAATCATAACAAAGCGGCATTAGCCGTCGAGACGGCATTGAAGCTTGATCCCAATCTGGCTCCGATAGACCGGGAGGTTGTCGGGGTTGTCTTGCTTTTGCTCGGGGACACCAGGAAAGCCGTCGAGACTCTCGAGCGCGCTCGCGACGATGCTCCAGAGGCGGGCAGCCTTAGGATTCTGCTCGCAGCGGCCTATGCCCGCGCCGGCCGCTTAGAGGACGCAAAAGCGGCGATTGCGGACGGCCTCCGGCTGGTGGCGAGGACCGAATCCTTGGCTCGACTGCGGTCGTTGGAAGCGTTTCGGAATCACTATGCCCATCTTCGCAACGCTGAAGATTTGGCACCGATCATCGACGCCCTACGCCAGGCAGGACTGCCCAAATGGCCGTTCGGCTTCACCGCGGATGAACAGGACCGGTTGAACGGCGCGGAAATCGCATCTCTTGTTGTTGGCAAGACCTTGAAAGGCAACCTCGAACCCGACGGGTTTCCAGCTATTATGCAGATCGAACAGGACGGCACGGCAGTCTTCCGCACGATGACACGAATGATCACGGTGAGGGTCTACGTCGATCGCGACCTGTTATGTGAGCAGAGCGAAAATATGTTTGGGCGCCCCATCTGTGGTCCCGTCTACAGACGAAGGGACGCTGCCGGCAACGGGTATTCTTATGTCAATGTAGGTATGGTGTTTCACTTCGTGACAGTGAATTGAGCTCGCAAGTCTCAGGGGTTATTGATCAAGTTCCAATCCGGCTCATCAACTGCCAACTTTGCTTCGACGACCGGCCATTTGGCATCGCCCTTCGGAACTAGATCATCGGCATTCTCCGCAAAAGCGGCCGCGTTCCCTTCGTCGTAGACCAGGTAGAGCTTGCCATCGATGATCTTGAACGCCTCCGGATCAACATTGACGGTGACAGATTCGTTGTTGGCGACTTCACCCGCGCAATACCCACCATATTGAGGAGCGTATTTGGCCGGCTCGCTCATGAACATTTCCTTGTGTTCCTTGCTGGCGAAATGCCACGGCGTGCCAAGCCACTCATAGGAAAAATCTTCGGAACCCTTCACGGCCTTGCCATCGGTGAAATAAGCGACCGTGTCGTAGCCCATGATCGCCACGCCGCCGAAGTAGCCGGTATTCACCGATTCGGCGAAGGCAGAGCCTGCACCGGCCATCAAGGTGAGCGCACATGCGACTGCCGACGCCGAATTGCGAACCAGTCTGATCGATATGTTCATCTGCGTTCTCCGTTCAATCGTGGATAGCTTCGCACTTCGCAGCGTTCGCTTCGCCAAGGACTTTCGCCTGGCACGTCGCGCCATGCCGTTTGAATAGTTTTATGATGTTGGTATTGCCCTTCCAGAACGCGCGGGTGGTCGGCCAGTAGCCGTGAGCTTCGGGATGGTTCACATCCGCGCCTTTGCCGATGAGGAACTCTGCCAGTTCAACGTGGTTTTCCTCACCCGCTACTATCAACGGCGTGACGCCAGACTTGTTGGCCGAGTCTTCCAGCACCGCCCCCTTCTCGAGCAACAGCTTGGCGATCGGTAGGCTTCCAGAAAAGGCAGCCGCATGGAGGGGGGTAAACCCACCGGAATTGCGTGCCATGACGTCGGCGCCCTTGCTAAGCAGGAATTCCGCAATGGCAAGCTGATCGTCGAGAGCAGCAGCGATGAGGGGGGTGGCCTGGTCGCGCGCCCGGCTGTCGACGTCGGCACCGCCTGCCAAGGCTTGCTCCACGGCACTCTTGTCGCCGGCAGCGATGGAGTCGAACAACGGCTCACCTGCGACTACTCTTGTAGCCGCCAATACCAGCATAGTAAGTGCCAGCAGTCCGCGCATCGTGTAAAATAGCATATTAGCTTCGAGTCATACAAGCTGCATTGGGCTCATCGGGCAGATGCCGGCGGACAGCGCGGCCGGATATCCGCTTTTGGGATGCAGCTATGGTCTGCTCAACGGCCGATATTGGACGCAAAGCAGCCATGCCGCCGTCGCGTGTGAGACTCTGCTTCGGGTCACAAGCAGAACAGCAGCCCCCTACGGCTCGTCCCTCTCATCGCGCAAATTAGACACAACGCGGCGGTTCTGCGACCTGCAGGCGGTATCGGGGCAGTCGCGGACGAGCCTGTCCTTGCCGTAGCCCTTGGCCCACATGCGGTTGCGGTCTATGCCGCCGGCGGCGAGGTAGTCCATCACCGCATCGGCGCGCTGCTGCGACAGCGCCGTTTCACTTGCGCCGGGATCGTCGGCGAAACCCTGCAGCTTGAGCAGCCAGCGCGGATGCTTTGCTAACCAGGCGATCTGGGTGTCGAGGGTGGCCTTGGCGACAGAATCGAGCGCGGCCGAACCTTGCGTGAAATAGGTGCGGCGGCCGACATTGAGGATAAAGTCCTCCTCGCTGCCCGGCTGCACGTTCTGGAAGCCGGCAATCTCGGCGTTGGTGACGTCGGGCGTGGAAGGGGCCAGCGTGTTGCTGGTCGAGCAGGATGCGACCAGCACCAGCAGGCCGGCGGCGAGCAGCCGGCGCGTGTTTTCAATCATGCAGTTCATGATGCGCCAATCATTCAACAGTGGTGGAAGCGGGCGCCTGGTCGGCGATGTGCGGCAGGACCTCAACCGCGGTGCCGATCGGGCAGCGCTGGTAGAGGTCGATGATGTCTTCCGGGAACATGCGGATGCAGCCGCTGGAAGCGTCGGTGCCGATGCTCCATGGCTCCAGCGTGCCATGCAGGCGGTAGCCGGTGTCGGCGCCGTTGCGGTGCAGATAGAGCGCGCGCGGCCCGAGCGGATTGTTGGACGCGCCGCCTGCGACCATGTGCGGTAGGTCCCGCTTGCGCTTACGCATTTCGGGGGGCGGGACCCATTGCGGCCACAGCGCGCGGCGATCGATCGTCGCGCGTCCGTACCATTTGAAGCCGTCCTTGCCGACGCCGACGCCGTAGCGGATGGCGGTCTTGTTTTCCATGATGACGTAGAGGAAGTGGTGGCGGGTATCGACCACGACGGTGCCGACCGGCTCGCTGCTGAAATACTTGACGATCTGGCGATGCCATCTCTTGTCGATCTTGACGAAGTTGGTCTTGCGATAGACAAAATTGTTGTCGCTGGCGGTACCGGCGAAAAAGGATTTTGTCGCCGCGGCTTGGGCAATATTGCTGGTTGCACCCACCGCGACCAGCGCCAGGCCGCCGAGCACGACACCCCTGCGTGATAAAACCATCGGCAATATTCCCCCCATGCCAAAAGCCTGGCGGACCATAGTTGAGAATTACTTCGCCTCAAAGTGGAAAATGCTGCGTTGCTTCAGTCCGCGGTGTCCGGACACTCGGCACTGGTGGCGAGTGACCGAATTGTGACAATCTTGCCGAGGACGAACGTCTAGCTTAACCCCATCCAAGACCTTAACCAAATTGGCGCGACTGTTTGGGACCGTAGCGTAGTTGCGACATTTGCCCTATCCGGACGTGTGAGCAATGCCGTGGGCAAACCGTGATGCATGCTTTTTTCGTTCGGTTGCTGCGATTATTGTGGTGTCCGGCGTGACAGGTTGCACCAGCATTTCCTACTTGCGGCCCCGTCCTTGGTGAAATAGGGCGGCAAGCACGTCGCCACCGTATTCGGCAAATGCTTTATAGCCCGATCCGAAATTAAGTTAAGTTTGGTATCAGCAGCTCCCCGAGAGCCCACCGGTAGAGATCTCGACTGTTCATCGAGCGGCCGTTGGTTCGAATTCGCTCTTCCGGCGGGATCATGCCGGCGGATAGCCGCCAATCCATTGGATTGCACAGTTGCCTCGAGCCCATCACAACGACTGAGCGAACGGCGGCATTCGGGATCGAGCTGAGCGTCGACAAACGGCCGACATGCGGGCGCAAAGCGGTCATTCGAAGCTCCACCAGGGAAGTCGCCTCCGGGTCACGGCGGAAGGTTCCACCCGCGACCGCAGGCTGTGCCAGATGCCACCTCAACAAATAACGAAGCCGGTGGCGCAACCTTGGCCGCGTCGCTTTCGTGCGCCATCTCCGTACCATTTCCAGCCCTCCCCTCACCGCTCCATCGCGCTGATCTTCGCGTCGGCCAGGCACCAAGACGCGTAGCGGAAGTCGCGGATCCGGACGATCTGCTCATCCCACCATTCGACCAGCATGAAACCGCGCACGGCGCCGTCCGGCTCCCCAGGGTTGCGGATCAGGATCGCCGGCCTACCGTCGACGAAGCCCAGCGACAGCGCCCAGTCGGTCGCGCGGTCGTAATTGCCGAAATAGGTCGACACTTCGGCCTTGCCGCGCAGGCGGAGGCGGTTGACGACTTCGAGCTGGATATCCTCGGCGATCAGCGCCCTGACCGCGTCGAAGTCACGCGCGTTGAACAGGTCGACGTAACGGCGCAGCCGCCGTTCGTCATCGACGTCGAGCCTGGGCGTGGCGACCTGCTCCGGCTCCGCTGCCAGCAGGCGCAGTTGCGCCCGCCCGCGATGCAGCGCCGCCTTGGTCGCGGCCAGTGTCGCGCCGGTCACCTCGCAGGTCTCGTGCAGCGAAAGGCCAAGCACGTCGACCAGGATCACGGCGCCGCGCTGCGCCATCGAAAGCTGCATGAAGCTGCGCAGGCCGGCCGCCGTGGCGACCCGCGCGTCGGCGCTGCCGGAGGGATCCTCGATCGTGGTCATGTCGGTCTCGGCCATGCGCGACCTTTCCCGATGGCGCCGGCGCAGATGGTCCTGCGCAGCATTATGGGCGATGCGAAACAGCCATTGCTCGGGCCGTTCAACCGTCATGCTGCCATCGACCGCCTGCAGCGCCTTCACCAGCGTGTCTTGCACGATGTCCTCGCCGTCGATCACCGAGCCGGCCATGCGGGCGCAGTAGCGGTGCAGCCTCGGGCGAAGCTCGGAGAGCATCGCCTCCAGCGCCGGCCGGTCGAGTTTCCGTGGGATCATGGCGTCCATTCTATCCGGCTTTGCCGTCCTCAAGCACATGATAGTTGCCGATGATCTTGGCAGGCGATCGCTTGACCGGGGTCGAACGCCGCTCCGCATGGTTTTGCGTGAACGTCTCGAAGGCCGCAAGCCCGGTCAGCGCGGATGTGTCATTTTCCTCGCCGACGACATGGATGAATTCGCCGTCGTCGAGTTCGAGCACGAGATAGCGCACGCTCTGCGGCGCCGTCTCATCCAGCGCTTCGAACACCTTTGCCACCAGCGCACGGTTCTCTTCCAGCCCGGTGTCTTTCACGCTGTAGCGAATGAGTTTGTAGCCCACGGTTCGTCTCCTGAATGATTGACCTGAGCAGAAGACGTTTCGCGTTCCCGAAAAGATTCTCGGCACGCCCGAAAAGATTCTCGGCACGCTATGAATCTTTTCGGCCGCCCGGATCGTCTTCCACCTGTGGGCGGCCGCGCGGCAGCCATCAAGGAGAGGAGAACGACCATGCACATCCAGTTTGCCGAGCTGCCGGTGTTCGACCAGGACCGCGCCAAGGCGTTCTACGCCAGGCATTTCGCCTGCCAGGTCGCTGCCGACGAGAAGATGGGCGATAGCGGCTGGCGCTGGATCGAGCTGACATTTCCCGGCGCCATCACCAACCTGCATTTCGTGAAGCGGGCCGACGACACGCCGGGCGCGGAGCCGGTGCTGGTGCTGGTCGACGAGAATGTCGAGGCCACGATCGCCGCTCTGAAGGCGGGCGGCGTCGAGATCATCACCGAACCGCAGGATGCGCCCTGGCAGCCGGGCCGCACGGTGGCGGAATTTCGCGACAGCGAGGGCAACCGCATGGTGATCGCCAGCCAATGAGCGGGGCCAGCCGGAGAGCGACCCTCTGAATTCTGACGCGCCCGTTTGACGGCTGGAGAGGTGGTGAGCAGACGATGGTTGTCATTCTGCAGCAATCTGACCAGAGCGATGTCCTTCGTGATATTCGCGCCACGCCTGTCGCAGGATTTGCACTGAAGACGTAAGGAAGATGCCTGCCATCAGCGCCGCCACCGCCAGATCGGGCCATGCCGTCGATGTGCCCCACACACCCAATGCCGCTGCCATAACCACAACGTTTCCGATCGCATCATTGCGGGAGCAAAGCCAGACCGATCGCACATTCGCGTCGCCGTCCTTGTAGGGTCGGAGCAGGAGCACGGAGCCAACGTTTGCCGCCAGCGCAAGAAAGCCGATTACGCCCATTATTTCAGCGCTCGGAAGTCCAAGGAAAAGGGTCTGATAGACGGTCGAACCAAAGACCCAGAGAGCCATAACGGAAAGCGACAGGCCCTTGAACAGGGCGGCCGTCGCTCGTGTGCGCAGGCTGGCCCCGATCACGGCGAGGCTCAACCCGTAGGTGACGGTATCGGCGAAAAAATCTAATGCATCCGCCTTCAAGGCCTGCGAACCCGCAAGCTGACCGGCCACCATCTCCGTCAGGAACATCGCCCCATTGATGCCGATGACTGTCCAGAGCATGCGCTTGTAGCGCGGGTCCATGCCGTCAAAGATTGGCACGCCCCCAGGGCAGCAAGCCTCTTCGACCTCGTTGCGAGCGGCCGTCGTGCTCACTGGAAAGACCAACGGCGTCGGGGCGCAGGAAGCGTTCGCTTCGTGATTGCAGCAATGGTCAGCCATGCGGTGCCTCCTTTTGCGCAGGCACCGTAGTCCCTATAGTGACTAGAGGTTCAAGAGGCTTTTTCATGGATTTTTCGATTGGCGAACTCGCGCGACGCACCGAAGTGAAGGTGCCGACCATACGCTACTATGAACAGATCGGCCTGTTGCCGCCGCCGCCTCGCACCGAGGGGCAGCAAAGGCGCTATGACAAAAACGCCGCGGCGCGACTTGGCTTCATCAAGCATGCGCGTGAACTTGGCTTCGATATCGAGGCAATCCGCGCGCTTCTTTCGCTGCAGGACAACCCAGATCAATCTTGCGGCGTTGCCGACAGGATCGCAAAAGCACGCCTTGGTGAAGTCGAGGAACGCATTGCCAGCCTCAACGCTCTACGAACGGAATTGCAGCGGATGGTCAAGGAATGCGCCTCTGGCCGGGTGGCTGAATGCCGCGTTATCGAGACCTTGGCCGACAGTAGTCACGGGCATGGCCGCTTAGTTGAGACCTGATAGTGCAGTCCGCAATGGGTCGATTCCGGCCGGTGGATACGGGCCGCTTGTAGCGTCACTTTGGCCCCTGCCCGCAATGCCCCAGCCAGGGCGGCGAGGTGGCGTCAGATCGAACGGATTATGCCACCGTCGACGCGAATGTTCTGGCCGGTGATGTATCCGGCCCCTTCGGAGGCGAGGAAGGCAATCGTCGCGGCGATTTCATCGCTGGTGCCATAACGCTGCATCGGCACGCTGTCGCGGCGCTCCTCGGTGGCGGGAAGGCTGTCGATCCAGCCGGGAAGGACGTTGTTCATGCGAACATTGTCGGCGGCGTATGTGTTGGCGAAGATCTTGGTGTAGGCGGCAAGCCCCGCCCGGAACACGGCCGAGGTCGGGAACATCGGGCTCGGTTCGACAACCCATGCCGTCGAGATGTTGATGATGGCGCCGGCTTTCTGCTTGACCATGTGCGGCGCGACGATGCGCGTCGGCCGGATGACGTTCATCAGGTAGATGTCGAGGCCGGTGTGCCATTGGTCGTCGGTGATTTCGAGGATCGGCGCGCGTGGCCCATGACCTCCGCTATTAACCAGGACATCGATGCGACCCCAGCGATCGAGCGTGAGATCCGCAAGACGTTGCAGATCGTCGTTCGACTGGTTGGAGCCGGTCACGCCAAGCCCGCCAAGCTCCGTGGCCAACGCCTCGCCCTTACCGGATGAGGACAGGATGGCGACCTTGAAGCCATCCCCCGCCAGGCGCTTTGCAGCCGCAGCGCCCATGCCGCTGCCACCGGCAACGACTACAGCTACTTTTTCTACACTCATCATATCTTCCTTCTCGGGTGACAGGAATCTGAACGCGATGTCTTCGAGGCTGAAGTAGTGATATAATCGGTATTCCCGGCTGGTTCGAACCAGAAAGTCTGAAATCAACCTGTAGAAAAACTCCTGGATGCCCGAAGCCTTCTATAGCTTGCCGGCGCTCAATGCGCTTCGCGCCTTCGAAGCGTCCGCGCGCCATCTCAACTTCCGCATCGCAGCCGAAGAACGTGACGCAGGGTGCTGTGGCGCAGCATATCCGCGGGCTGGAGGCCGACCTGGGGATAAAGCTGTTCGAGCGGCTGCCGCGCGGCCTCGCGCTCACGAGTGAGGGTCGCGCCTATGTGCCGAACATTCGCCGTGCCTTCGACCTGATCTCGGAGGCAACCCTGCTGCTGCGTCCCGAGCCGGCCCGGCTGACGATCAGCGTAACCCCGAGCTTTGCCACCAAATGGCTGATCCCGAAACTGCCGGAGTTCGTGGCGCACAACCCGCTTGTCGACCTGCGAATTCTGGCCAGCGAAAGCCTGTCGAGCTTCCAGGCCGACGGCGTCGACATCGCGGTCAGGCAAGGTCGCCCGCCCTTCGGCGCCGGCCTTCTCGTCGATCTCTTGTTTCCGCAACAGATCATCGCCGTGTGCTGCCCCTCCTTGCTGGCTGCTGGCGCGAGCGAAATCGCGCCGGCAGAAATCAAGGATCATGTGCTGCTCCACGATGCGCACAATCTGTGGCCGGAATTCATGGAAAAGGCCGTTGGTCTCAAGATGACGACGGAGCTAAGACGCATTCGCTTCAATCAGACCGCGCTTGCGATAGAGGCGGCCGTCGCGGGCCAGGGCATCGCACTTGCCAGCCGCTTTCTTGTCGCGGCTGACCTCGCCGCCGGCCGGCTGGTCCAGTCTCTTGGCGTGGAGATGCGCGGCACGCAGGACTTCTACGTCGTGGTTCCACGCAAGCAGCGGCACCCCGAGCCGACGCAGGCCGTTCGGCAATGGCTGTTGAACGAGGGGGATAAGGCACCGCTGAACGTCAGGCGGGGCTAACGGAAAGGAGCCGATCGGAGCCACCGTTAGTGCCTGTGTTCTCGGTGGCTATGTTCGTGGGGATGATCCGTATCCGCGCTCGTGTAATGCGCAAGATCAGATGGCATCAGCCGCCTAATCCTGGGAAAAGCTGATAATTGCCGGGAAGAGCCGCCAGAAGCCCGGGAAACAAGGCATTGAGCGGAAACGGGCGAGGACAGAAAGCCCGGTAGCCAGAAGGCGACCGCGCAACTTCACTTGGCACCAAAAGGGCATCGGCCCGGGACGCGCACGCAAGTTCAAATGGCATCAAAGGGGGGCAGTCTAATACCACGAGGCGATAGTCGTCGCCCAAGCGGACTGCTAAGCTGCGGAACCCCGGAATAGATGCGGAGTTGTAGGACATGGAAGAGAGCCAAATGCAGGACATTGCCAACACTCTCATGCACGTCGTCGAGCCGGACATGAGCCCCAAACAACTGATCAAGGCCGTCAAGAGCCGGCACCCTAAGGCGTCCAAAAAGGATATCGCGCGGGCAGCCTTCTTTTCGATCATAGCGAATGCTGAAGAGGATTACGGCAAGACAAGAAACCTCCAGGCATTCGCTATCGCGGAGCGCGTCGACGACACCCAGTAATCTGCCAGTTCCGAAAGTCACCTGTTCCTTCGCTGGAACAGTTGCTTCAGACGATAGTTTGGACTTTGCAGCATTCTCTTAGGCAAATCCTGTCCGATCGGATTGCCGATCAGCCAGCGTCCTTCCTCGCCGGGGGCCGCTGGCTTTTTCGTTCATGGAACCGAAACGACCAAGGCTCTTCGGACGTCCCGTCCCTGCTCGTTGGCGCCAAGCAGGGGTGTTCAGCCCCGGCGGCATCGGGCATCGGCGCTCTAAATTCACGATGATGATGCAACCACCGCCATGTCTTCGCGTTTACCGCCTTCGATCCTGGCGAGCGACAAAAATGACGGCGTTTATTCCTATTACAATCTACCTGAATCACAGGCCGATGGTGGTCGCCTCGATAGCAGCCGCTGCCAAGGCGCTTCAGCAACCATGGCCATCCATGGACAAACCGTCCCGACTTGAAGCAATCCGAATGATCGAGGAATGCCTGGCCGGACATTGCAGTCACCAAGCTGCCTACGCCGCCTTCGAGGCAGCCGCATCTGAACAGGGCCTCCTTGAAAGAAAGCCGCCTAGCGTGGGTCTCAAGAGACTTGACCGGGTAGCTGAAGATCTGATGTGAGGTCATTCCCATTCTCCCATCATCCGAACCAAGGCGAGCGCTCGGCGAGGCGGAGTTGGGAGAGTGCGAATCGCATAGCTTGCTCGGCCTCGGTGGCGTCGGGCAATGGGCTTTGGATTCGCCGGGATGCGCGTTCATAGCGGCACCTCTTGAAAGGAATTTGTGTCGGGCACAAATTTTTCCGCGGCCGCGTAGCGGTCATTCATAGAAACCCAGGCCGGAGTGCCGGCCCAAGAGCCAAGGAGGTCACTATGCTTGCGAAGCCGTTCGAAAAGCCTGTCCGTGTGTGGGTCGGACTTGGTTTTCCTCGGCAACTCAACACAGTCGTTGATGCCTATCAGTTCGCAGTGGAATGGTGCGGAAACAGCCCAGAACAGAAAGCCGCAATTCGCGCCTGTAAGGCCGCGCTGACCGGCGATATCGATGCCGAGACCGCGCGCAGCGAGTTCGTCGCCTTCGCGCGAAAGAAAGACATCCTGTTCGAGGATGGAGACATCCCGCCCGTCGGCATCAAGGCGCACCCGAGTCACGTCTGATTGGGTGTACGGTGAGGAGGCCGTGGTCATTCTGCGGCCTCCCTGAACTCCACCTCGTCCGGAGACCTGCGCTTCGGGGCGGCGTCCGCCATCAAGGCGTCGCCGTAGTCAGCGGCGTTCAACTTCCGCCATTCAGGATCGAAGCCGGGTCAACGGATCGTCTCAATCCAAGCATGGAAATACTCGCCCTTGCGCGATTTGATCGGCTGCCCGTGCGATGGTCGACCGGACCCCAGCCGACGAACTCCCACACGTTTTCGATGATGATGCGCTTCACCCGAAGCTCGGTCAGCCATGTGATGATGTGCCAGGGATCGGAACGCTGCTGATCCGACGTCGGCTTGCCACCGCGCGCAACACTGTGGTGCGTGCACGTCGGCGAGCCATCAGGAGGTCAAGGTCCCTCCGGCACCAGAAGATGCGGGCGAACAGTGGCGATGTCTCGCACAAAGTGCCGGGCTTCGGGGTGATTGAGGGTGTGTGTTTCAATGGCCGTCGGCCACTGATTGACGCAGACGAGTTCCATCTTGAGACCGAGTTCGGCTAGGGCGCGCTGGCACCCGGTCGACGACCCGCCCGCTCCACACAAGAGGTCGGCCACCAACAATTTGCGCTTCATGCCGCCCTCCCCTTGGAAAGCCCGAGTGTGCTAGACTTTCCTGAGGGGTGGAGGGCTCCAAAACGGTCGATTGGTGCAACGAGAGATGCGATCTGGTCGAACTGGCGTCGTTCGGGCTTGCTGCATTGTCCCTTTTTGTTTTGTGGCAAACCCTGCGACACATGCGGATCTCGTCTGAGAAGCAGAGCCGGGCCTATGTTGCTATCAAACGTGGTCGCATTGTCAGATTTACCCCGCCACAAGCGGGATCCGATACTTCGGTCCTGGTTTTCCTGATCGAGCTCGAAAATGTTGGCCAGACACCCGCTCATCGATTGACTGCTGACGCGATGATCTTCGTGGCAGTGGAACCGAATGCCAAAGCTTGGCGGATTATCACAATTGATTTCGCCGAGGAATCTCTCGGCCCGTCGCACATGCGCGAACTCGAAAATGAGGTGACGCCTAGGACTTGGCAGAGACTGCAGGACGAATTGAAGGCAATGCCTGAAGGCAAGCTTTTCTTCTTCGGCCGATGCGAATATCTCGACGTCTTCGGCAAGCGGCACTTCACTGACTTCTGCCTTCAGCCTCCTGAGAGTTGGAAATCCGGCGAGTGTGAGTTGCTGATGTCGAACAGTGGAAATAGTGCCGATTGAACATGGCATGGTTGCCATCATGCTGCCCTCGCCCTCGTCATTTAGAACCGCTGACAGGCCTCGCCTGGGCTGACTTGAGCAGCTGATTTCCGCCGGGAGCGCAGTAGAGGCAGACCAAATCCTTCAGCGTTTTGACCGACTGAGTTAATGCCAAGTGAAGTTGCGCGGAGGTGCCAAGTGATTTTGCGCGCTACAGCTCGCCAATCTTATATTCGCCGCCGCAAGCGCCCCACGATGAGAAGGCTCAAGCGGCAGCGCGCAGCAGCGTGACGATACGCTCGACCGCGGCTGTCAGCAATGTCGTGCCACGCCAGTCTTCGGAACCAGCCAGTTCCACGATGCGCCCAGTTCTGGGACATGAGCCGGGCGGCTGCGCGCCCGAAATCGTGACGCGGCGACATCGCATGGTCCGGAATAGTTCAATCAAACAAGGAGATAGAGACCTATCTTGATTCTATTTGTGCGGATCAGGCGCTTGACACTTGAGCACGATCAGGAACCGGACATGATCTGCCAGACGGCCACGCCCGCAAGCGCCAGCCCAGCAGCGCCTTCGATAGTTCGGGAAATGGTTTCGAGTGGCTTGCCGGCGAAGAAATCCATCAGGCGTTCCCGAAACAGGATCGACAACACCGCGACGCAGGACAGCGTCAGCGCCACACCGACCATCATGGTGATCGCGAAGAGAATACCGGCGCCGGGAATGCCCCTGGACATCGCGAAGGTCATCACGAAGAGCGTCAGCGGGCACGGGACCAGACCTGCCATAACGCCGACCGCCTCGCCCTCATGCTTGTGGTGATGGCCGCGGATCAAAGCGCGCCAGAGCATCCAGACACCGATCAGGCCGAGCAGCCCACGACTGATATCCTCCAAAAGCGGAGCGCGGCCAACGCTGCCCAAGGCTATGGAGACCAGCGGCAGCGAGAGAACCGCAATCAGAACGGCAATCATCACATGCGTGAACGACAGCGTGATCGATACGAGAAGGCCGCGCGGAACCTTTGCATCCGAACCGGCAAGATATGTCGCCAGCACGGCCTTGCTATGACCCGGCGTCAGCGCATGGGCGGCGCCGAAGACGATGCCCATCGGCAGGAAAGTCATGAACGCCAGCCAGTCGCCTCCCACCGAGAGCAGTTTGATCTGCTCGCCGACCGCCAGATAGATCGTTCGTTGGAACTCGACAAGGATTTGGAACATCAGCCAAGGGTAACAGAAACGAGCCGGTCGGAGCGACCGTTAGTGCCTGTGTCCGCTGTGACCATGTTCATGGGGATGATCCGCATCCGCTCTCGCCAATGTTATGTTTGCCGCCGCAAGCGCCGGCATGTGATCGAACAGCTCGGCTTCCAACGCTGCCGTGATCTTTTTCGCTTCGGACACCGGCAGATTTTCCTCGACGGCAATAGCAATGTCGGCGTGCAGCTTGTGGCCGATCCACCGCGCCCTGGCGTCGACGATGCGCGCTTCCGGCACATGCGCGGCAGCATGGTGGATTTCGCCGATGACATCAGGCTCCACGCCGTCGAGCATGCGGGTCAGCACCGAGCGGGCCGACTGCCAGACGATGCCGAAGATCGCAAGTGTGATCAGCAGGCCGACGATTGGGTCGGCCAGCGGAAAACCGAGCCAGACCCCGAGCGCCCCGATGACCACGGCAAGGCTGGTCAGGCCGTCGGTGCGGGCATGATAGCCGTCGGCGATCAGCGCGGCGCTGTTGATTTCCCGGCCGACGCGGATGCGGAACACCGCGACCGCTTCATTGCCGAGAAAGCCGACAATACCTGCTGCAGTCAGCCAACCAAGATGCGTCACCACGCGTGGATTTATCAAACGATCGATGGCCTGGTAGCCGGCGACGATGGCGCTGAACAGGATGATCCCGACGATGATGATCCCGGCCAGGTCCTCGACCCGGCCAAGGCCGTAGGTGAAGGTCGGCGATGGCTTGCGCCGGGCCAGTATGAACGCGATCCACAGCGGAATGGCGGTGGTGGCGTCGCCGATATTGTGGATCGTGTCGGCCAGCAGCGCCACGCTGCCCGACAGCACCACCACGACCATTTGCAATGCCGCGGTGATTGCCAGGATGACGAACGACCATTTTATCGCCCAGATGCCCCGGTCGGTCGTCGCGATGGTCGCATCGATGACCCCGTGGGTGTGACCGTGCGAGCCATGGCCGCCATGGCCATGCGCCGTGTGATCGTGTGAGCCGAACCCGAACCAGTCGAGAATGCGCGCGCCAAGGCTGCTCACAGGTGTTTGACTGCTCACAGGTATTTCGCCAGTTGCTTGAGTTCCGCCAGCGAATTGCCGCCCGCTTCCGCGGTGCCCGTTTCCGCAGTATCGGTCAGGCAATGCTCGATATGATCGTGGATCAATTCGCGTTTTGCGCTGCTGATGGCGCTTTCCACGGCGTGGAGCTGCTGCGCCAGATCAACACAGGGACGATGCGCCTCGAACATGGCCAGCACCGCCGCAAGGTGGCCTTGGGCACGCTTCAGACGCTTCACGATAGCAGGATGCGAATGGTGGATGCCTTCGGACATGTCGTGACCGTATCCTCCCCCGGGGGATACGGTCAACCTTTTTTGAACTCACCTTGCCGGTGAGGTTTCCCACGGCAGCAGCAGGGTACTGGCCCAGGTGGCTGGTTGCGAACATGATCTCACGATGAGAAGGTTCAAGTGTCAGCGCGCAGCTGCTTGACGATACGCTCGACCGCGGCTGTCAGCGATGTCGTGCCACGCCAGTGCTCGGTGCCGGCCTGGCGCGCGAAGCGGCCGTTTGCAATGCCCTCGTACATGCCGAGCAGGGCGGCGGTAACCTCCGTGGAGAGCCCCGCCTCGGCCAGGACCGCTTCGCGCTGTTCCGGCGGCACCAGCACCGGCTCGACTGGACGGCCGAGCACTTTCGCAAAGGCAGCCGCCACATCGCTGGCGCTCCAGTCCTCGGGCCCGGCCAGTTCTACGATGCGCGTTCCAGCCCAGTTCTGGGACATGAGCCGGGCGGCGGCGCGCCCGACATCGGCCGTGCTCACCATGGGAATTTTCCGGTCGGGTTCCAGAAACGATGGGAGCACGCCTTCCGAGACGCAGACCCCAGCGACTTCCGACCAGGTTTCGACAAAATAGCCCGAGCGCAGAAAGGCCGTGGCGGGCGCGGTGCCGGCTAGCATCGCCTCGATCTGATGCAGGGTGGCGATGACCCCGGTGTCCGTCTCATGCTGCGCGCCGATCGACGACAGGATAACGCTCCTGGACAGATCGGCACGACGGACCGCCTGGGCAAGTGCCGCGCCGATCTCCGCTGTCCGCCCAAACGGATCGCCGGCGACCGGCGGAGGGTTGAGGAGAAACGCCGCCGTTGCGCCTTTCAAAGCGGCGGCAACCTGCTCTGCGTTGTCGAGGCTGGCGACGGCGACTTCGGTGCCGAGCGCCGCCCACGCTTTGCCCTGCTCCGGACGGCGCACGACCACGCGCACGGGCTCGCCGCCCGACATCAGCGCACGCGCCGTTTCCCCGCCGGCCCGCCCATTTGCTCCAAAAACCACATGCATGATCTGTTCTCCTTGATGTTCGCAATTGATGAGAGCCCGAAACTACGGAATGGCTAGGTATGCGACAAATGCATGTGCTATATAGTCGGCATGCACCAAGTGAATTTACGTCGTGTCGATCTGAACCTGCTGGTGGTGCTCGAGGCGCTGCTTGACGAAAGAAGCGTTACTCGGGCCGCCGTCCGTCTGAATATGAGCCAGCCGGCGGTGAGCCGTGCGCTGTCGCGGCTACGAAAGCTGTTCGGGGACGCTCTTCTGGCGGAAGGGCGCACAGGTTACATGCTCACTGCCCGCGCCGAAGGGATTCGGCCAGCGTTGCGCAGCACACTGGCCGACATCGCTACGATGCTCGGGGCGAACCCCTTCGACCCGGCAACTGCAACCGGTCATGTGCGGCTGCTGATGATGGATCTTGAGACTGCCGCGTTGGCGCCTCATCTGCTTGCTCGTCTCGCCGTCGAAGCACCGGCGCTCGACCTGGACGTTCTGCCGCCCAGCGCAACGGCGATCGAAGCACTGGAGGAGAATGCCGTGGATGCGCTCGTCGGCGTCTTCGACGATGCGCCCGCGGGCATCCGCCGGCGCGGTCTCTATCAAGACCGATTTGTCACGCTGATGCGCGCCGGGCACCCTGCAGCGGCCCAAGAGCTGACGCTCGACCGATATCTCGAATTGGGTCATATCGTGGTGCGCGTCACCGGCGTCGGACCAGGGCTCGTCGACGTGGCGCTCGCTGGTGTGGGCCGCCGCGGACGGGTGAGCGTGCGCGTGCCGAGCTTCCTTGCGGCAGTGGAAATCGCTGCCCGCTCCGATCTGATCATGACGCTGCCGTCGAGCCTGGCGCAGATGGTGGGGGGCCGTTTTGTCTCGCTGCCCCCGCCGCTCGATCTCGGCAGCTTCACGATGAGCCTTCTCTGGCACGCGCGCCACCAGGACGAGCCTCGGCACGTCTGGTTGCGGCATGCCATCGCCGCCGCCGCAACGGCGCTGAGCGCGCCCGGCGCGTCCACCGTCAAAGGCAGCGTCCGTTCGCAGCCTGCTCCTTGAAGAGGAGGGGCGTGCGCATGTTGCGCGGGCAGCATTTCGAGATGGCCCGCCTGCCTGCCGGTTAGACCCCGCCGTATTATTTCGTGACCGCGTTGCGCTGGAACCTTCCCTCGCACCACGCGTTCGGGGCGCTGTATTCGCCATGCCTCATATTTAGGCAAAAAACGGGCAACGGGCGAATGCCGGTGGGAGGCAAAAAAGTGGGTTGGGGAGGAGCAGTTGTTATGTCGAACCGTGAAATCGGAACGTCCCACACATTGAACCGACGCGTCGCTGACCTCAGGGCCAGGATGCAGAACGCCCGGATTTCCGGGCATGAGATAAAAACCTTTCAGAAGGTCGCTGCCGCCATGGGAGGAGGCGAAGGCGCCCTGCGGCTCGACGCAGACGACCTGATTGCCGCATCTTTCGTTGTCGAGATGCTGGACGATTCCAGGTCGAATTGACGATCGTAGACCTTGGTAATCAGCCGGGCACCATGTCGGAGGCCACAGAGACGGCGCGTCCAAGGCCGGCGACCGCTTTCCTGACGCGCTGCAAATGCGCCTGGCGCTCGGCTACGGAGACTGTGTCCATCCGGTAGAGCGCCAGGAATTTGGTCGAGCACAGCGGATGGCAGACGGAGCGGAAGCCGCGCAGCAAGGTGCGCCGGCCGGGCTGGCCCATGATCCACGACATCAGCGGCGTCGCGCCGCATGTCGTCATCACCAGCACCCGGCGTATGTGCCGCAATTTGGGACGCGGACCGCGCTGCGCCGTCGGCATCTCGAAGGCGAAACCCGGCACCAGCACCCGCTCCAGCCAGCCCTTCAGCATCGCCGGCAGGCCATACCACCAGGTCGGATAGATGAAGATCACCGCCTGCGCCCAGCGCAGTTCCTGCGCCCGGTCGTGCACCGGTTCGAGATTGGCGGCATTGTCGTGATACCCGCGCCATTCGTCGGCACGCATGACCGGATCGAATCCGGTCGCGTAAAGGTCGAGGAGATGAACCTCATGGCCGTGGTCGGCAAGTGTCTCCAGCACTGTGTCGCGTACAGCCCCGTTGAAGCTGTCGGCGCAGGGGTGGCAATAGACGACGAGGACTTTCATGCTGTTCTCTGGGGGCTGTGGTGATCCTCCACGGCGCTTGCCGTGTCGAAATATTCGCGCCACGACAGGATGCGCCTGTCGCCGTCGAGATCGATGAGTATGGCATCCTCGGTCAAGCTGCGGGCGCCGTCGCGCCGCCGCGTCACTTCCCACAGCCATTCCAGCGCCACCCGCCTGCCGTCGGCGGAGGCAAAGGCCGAGGTGACGGTCACGGAGAGATCGCCATAGTCGCGATGGAAGTCGGCGATAGTGCGCGCCAACCTCTCGTAGGGAATCCGGTTGCCTGGCGCCGTCAACACCCCGTCGGGATGCCAGTCGGCGGCAGCGGCCGAAAAGTCGCCGGATTTCCACGCATCCGCCTGGCGTTCGAGCATGCCAAGCGTGGCGGCATCGCAATCGACCTTGGCATCGGGAGCCAATATGGTCACAGCACAGAACCTCCCAGTCCAAAGACGAGTCGGCCGGCCAGTGCCCCGCAAAACACGGCGAAGCAGGCGCCGATCGCCAGGATTTCGCCGACCGACAGCTTTTCACGCGCCGGGTGCAAGCTGGTGCGGTCGGCCGAGCCGTTGAAGGCTTTCGCCTGCAGCGCGATTTCCATGAGTTGCGCCTTGGTCAGCGAGATCATGATCAGCGGCACCAGCATGCGGCCGAGCGCGATCAGCTTGCGCAGCATGCCGATGCTGTCGATGTCGATGCCGCGCAGCCGCTGCGCCTCCTTGATGCCCTCCAGCTCCTGGAACAGCAGCGGCACGAAGCGGAACGTCGTCGAAAACAGGAACGCTATGCGATAGGGAACGCCGACGCGCACCAGCCCGAGCACGATGTCGTTGGGCTCGCTGGTCATGAACACCAACTGAAATGCCAGCATCGGGATCAGCACGCGGCAGCAGACCACCAGTCCGAACAGCAGGCCCTCGACGTAGAAGATGTTGAGCGAGCCGAGCAGCGGCACGCCAGGCGGCACGGTGAAAACCGGCGTCTTGCCGAACGGGCTCCACAGGCCCTGGATCACGGTGATCAGCACCAGTGCCGGCAACACGATCAGAACCAGCTTGCGAATGGTGGCGATGGTCACGCCGGCGGCAAACATCAGCCCGATAATGACGGTAAGGAATGCCGCCTGCAGCACGACACTGTTCCAGACGAAGATCAGCGTGCTTGCCAGGAGAAGCAGTGCGAACTTCACCCGCATATCGGCTCGGGCGATCGTGGTTTCGGCGGACAGATGCTGGACGGCGTAGCTAACCATTATGCGATCTCCACGCAGGCGCCGAGCATCGCCGTTAGATCGTCCGGGCCAAGCGGACGCGCAGCGCGCAGCGCCGGCACGTGCTGGCCGAAGCGCACCGTCTGCGGCGGCACGAGACCAGCGGCTTCCATCGCGTCGCCGTCGTAAAAGACATCGCGCAACGCGCCGTCGCGGACGATTTTGCCACCATCCATCACGACGAGGCGGTCGACGAAGCCTGGCAGCAGATAGAGATGATGGGTGATGAGCACGACCGTCTTGCCCATCCCGTTCAAGGCCTGCAGCATTTCGAGGATGGCCAGCGATCCGCGCCAATCCTGGCCGGTCGTCGGTTCGTCGAAGATCAGTATCTCAGGCTCGAGCGCCAGCACGGCGGCGATGACGACGCGCAGCCGGTCGCCGCGGCTGAGCGACATCGGATGCTGGTCGGCGGCGTGGGCGAGGTCCATCGCCGTCAGCGAGCGGCTGACGGCGACATCGATATCGCTCTTGGGCCGCTTCATCATCGACAGCGCGAAGCCGACTTCCTTGGCCACCGTATCGCAGAAGACCTGGGCATGTGCATTCTGCGAGACATAGCCGATGCGCTGCGCGAGATCGCTGACCTTGAGCGCAGCAATGTCGTCGCCGGCGACGCGCACGGTGCCCGACGACGGCGACAGCAGATGCAGGAAATGCCGCACCAGCGTGGATTTGCCGCTGCCATTGCGGCCGACAATGCCGAGGAATTCGCCATGGGCAACCGTCAGGTCGACGCCGCGCAGCGCCTGCGTGCCATCGGGATAGATATGGGTCAGGCCCTCCACCGCCAGCGCAGTCCCGACCTTGGAGACATCGCGCCGCGTCTCCACCGGAACGGCGGAAAGTGAGATCGTCAACGGATTCGCCTTGATCGCCGCCTTGGCCGCGGCCAGCGTCACCGGCCGCGCCGCGGGTGGGTTACGGCCATGCGCGGGCGCATTGCGGGCAAGCACCTCGAAGCTGCGCACGATGTCCGGCGGGCGCACGCGATGTTCGGCAAGCATCCCGATGGCGGCAAAGACGGTCTCAGGCGGTCCCTCGGCCGCGATCCTGCCCGCGGAAATGAGCAGGATACGATCGGCGATTTCTGCTAGTTCCTCGCTGGCGTGGCTGGTGATGACGACGGTCAGGCCGTTCTCGCGGTTCAATCGCCGCAGTATGGCGAAGACTTCCGCCGCGGCGATCGGATCAAGCTGCGAGGTCGGTTCGTCGAGCACGATGATGTCGGATGACAGTGCCAGCGCCGCGGCAATCGACAGCCGCTGCTTTTGGCCGCCCGACAGGTTCGCTGGATGCCTGGTCTCCTGCCCGGTGAGACCTACTGCTTTCAGCGCCTCGCCGACGCGGCGGGCGATTTCCGGCGTCGGTACTTTGAGGTTCTCCAGCGCGAACGCCACCTCGCCTTCAACTGTCGTTGCGGTGATCTGCGTTTCGGGATCCTCGAACACCATGCCGACCAATTGCGCCAGCCGGCTGGTCGGCGTCTCGATCGCATCGAGGCCGGCGATGTGGACGCTGCCAAAGAATTCGCCGCCGAAGAACTGCGGCACGATCCCGTTCAGCGCCAGGCAGAACGTCGTCTTGCCGGCGCCGGTCGGGCCGATCACGCCGACGATCTCGCCGCGGCCGATCGTCAGGTTGATCTTGTCCAGCGCCGGGCGATTGGCGCCAGGATAGCTGTAGCTGACAGTGTTGAAGCGGATGAGCGGACCATCGGTCCGCTCATCCTCACCTGATGAACCGATCCGTGGCATCAGTAACCTGCCAGCTTCGCCTTTGCGATGGGAGACCGGCGAATGGCGGCGATGAGCGCGAAGGCGACCACCGCTCCAACGGCGGTGAAGACGACGCGTTCCGCGAAGATGATGAAGATCAGCGGCGGCCACACTTCGGCCGGCCACGGATTGGTGGCGAAGGACGGCACCCAGTTGAGCTGGATACCTGCCGTCGAACCGAAGAAGAACACGACGAAATAGGCGCAATAGAGCGACAGGCTCGCCGTGCCGTTGCGGATCTGGTCGATTGCCCAGTTCCTGATCTGCGGAATGGCGATCAGGATCAGCGCCACGTCGACCGTGAAGACGTTGCTCAGCCACAGCCAGAAGCCGATGCCGAAGGACAGCGACTGATAGAGGTAGATCAGGTTTGCGGCGAGCGTGATGATCCAGGGCACATACCAGAGCGAGCGGTTTGGATACATGACCATGCCGACGGCAAAGGCGCTCATGGCGCCCATCAGCGGGCTCCAGGGTCCGAGGTTGGTGTAAGGCGCGATGACATTGCCGACGACGATACCGATGACAGAAGCGATCGGTCCAGCGATCGGGCCGAGCAGCAGGCCGAGCAGCGGATGGATGACGTCGTGCAGCGGCCACCCTCCCCCCATGCCGCCGACCACGATTGAGGCCGGAATGAAGGCAAGCACGGCGACAAGTGCCGCCAGGATGGCCGTATAGGATACGGGCGCGCCTCCGATCGAGACGCCTCCTGTCGTTACCAGACTGCGCGGTTGCGGTGCGTCGGCTGTCATTGTTGTTCCCCTTGTTGAGCAGCGTTTTCGCTGGCTAAGTTCCCAAAGAGAATGTGGCCGAAAAGTCCGGTGCGTCAAAGCATCAAAGAACGCGCACCCCGTTGCCTTTCGGGCAACGGGGTCCCCCGCCGCTCGACGCTGGCCGTCACCGTCAATGACGGGACGCTACCTCTAACCCACAGCACCTTTCACCCTCACGATCCGCTCTGGCTGGCGATCAGGCTGCTCAGCCGTTCGAGCAGGTGGCTGGGCA
The DNA here is from genome assembly GCF_040545535.1 of Mesorhizobium robiniae. NCBI lineage: Bacteria > Pseudomonadati > Pseudomonadota > Alphaproteobacteria > Hyphomicrobiales > Phyllobacteriaceae > Mesorhizobium > Mesorhizobium robiniae. The sequence continues at coordinate 525,332 of NZ_JBEPMC010000001.1, read as the reverse complement.
GCGGCGCCAATCGACCGCGAGCGCGATGCACGACGCTGAGCCGCTGGCTGAAGCGGGCAAGTTCGGCGATCGGGATGAAGGTGACCGCCCGAGAAAGATGGCTGTGCAGCACGTCGATCCGGTTGAGAATGGCGATGCCCTGATCGAGCATGGCGAAATGCTTGAGCAGCTCAAAACTGTTGGATTCCAGCACCGGCTCGAGCGACAGGCCGGCAGAGGCGCAGGCATGGTCGAAGTGATCGCGCAGCGTGACGCCAACCTGCGGCATGATCAGCGGAAACCGCCTGAGGTCGCCAAGGCGCAGCACGGCTTTCGAGGCAAGTTCGTGGTCGGGCAGCACGACGGCGCCGCAATTGCTCCACATCGACTCGGCAACGGTCAGGTTGGGTGTGTCGGGAAGATCGAACGCAAAACCCAGATCGATCTCCCCGGCCGCGACCTGCCGGGCGATGTCGTCGGCCGCCAGAACGCTGACCGAAAACCGTGTGAAGGGCCGTTCGCGGCGATACTCGGCCAACGCATAGGACAGCATGTCGTTGGCGAGCCCGCCCACCGTGGCGATCGACGCGCTGGCGAAACGGCCGTCCTTCAGCGTCTCGATCCGTTCGATCGCCCTTTTGTGATGCTTCAACGTTTCCCTGGCGTGGGTGATCAGCACCTCGCCGGCGGCGGTCGGCCGCATCTGGCCTGGCAGGCGCTCGAAAATCGGCGTCCCCAGCTGTTGTTCCAGCGCGATGATTTGCCGGTTGATAGCCGACGCCGCGACATTGAGCGTCACCGCCGCCTTGCGGATCGAGCCGCAGCGAGCCACTTCGTCGAGATAGCGAAGCAAACGGGAGTGGATCAAGGGATCTCCGGCTGGTGTTACGCTGCTTGGGCCGCAGTGCATCAAGACGGAACACCGTCAGCCGCGTCAAGGCCCGCGCGTTTCGCCCAAGGCTGGTTGCTGATGCTCTACGGCGCCCCCTCTGTCCCGCCCGACCTCTACCTCTCACACAGGAAGACAGAACTCCTTTTTTCTCAAAGAGATACAAGCCAGACGTGAATCTATGCGAGAGGCATTCTCGCCGTATCGACGGCGCATTGGCAAATTCCCCAGCCGGGAAAGCGGTCCGGGCGCAGCCATGGCTGCGCCGGGTTGCCGTCGCCCGAAAGCACCGCGTCCACCAGCCAGCGCGCCGTGGCTGGTGCTGCACGCATGCCGATCGAGCCCATGCCGCCATGCACGAACAGGCCTTCGATATCAGTCTTGCCGGCGACCGGCAGACCGTCGGAGAGCATCGGCCGGTTGCCGGGATAGACGTTGCTCACCCGCGGCGAGCCAAGGCCGGGCAGCATGCGCAGCGTGCGGCTGGCGATCCGGCTCGCCATATCGGTATTGCGAACCAAGTCGCGAAAAGCCGGCTGGACCGATGCGCCGAGCCGCGCATCGCCGCCACGCATCGGATTGAGGCAAATGGCCTCGACGGCCGGCTGGTCGTCCCGCTGCTCGGCGACGTCGGCAAGGCCGGCGAGGCTCATCCGCTTTCCCAGCTCCTCCTGGTCCGGCCATGTCAGCTCCTCGACGATCCACGGCAGCTCGAAGTCGAGCTTGCCCAACTGGATCAGCCAGCCGCGGCCGGCGGTGAACGGCAGGCCGGGCAGCGGCCCGTCGCCGACGGTTCGCCGCAGCAGGTCCGACATCCACAGCCCGTTGGCGATGAAGACGAGATCGGCCGATATGATCCCCTGATCGGTCAGCACGCCCTGGACCTTGCCGCCCTTCGAAAAAATCTGGGCGACGCGAAGCCCTGTCCGGATCACCGCACCGGCCTCGCGGGCGGCGTGGGCGAAGGCATGCGTCGCGCCCATCGGCTCCAACGTCCAGGCGCGGCCGACGTGATAGCCGCCCGCCACCTTGAAGCCGATGCGCGGATGATCCCGCGCGAGTTCCGCGCCGGTGATCTTCTCCATGGCGACGCCGGCGGCCCGGTAGCGATCGGCGACCACTCCGGCCGCCTCGAAGCTTGCCTCGTCCTCCGAGATGAGCAGGTGGCCGATCTTGCCGAACTCGAACGGCACCGCTCCTTGCGAAAGCTCCTCATAGATAGCCGCGCAGGCGTCGAGCATTTCGACCACTTCTGTCTGCGGGCCGCTGAGCAAGGTGCCGGTGTTGCGCCCTGAAGATTCGGCGGCGATCACCGTCTGTTCGAGAACGACCGTTTTGACGCCCCTCGACGCCAGCTCGTAAGCCAGCGTGCAGCCGGCGATTCCACCACCGATGATGACGGCGTCGACCGGTCCGCTGTTGGAGCCCGGTTTCTTGTGTGGATCCGATCCGAGCGACATGGAACTCCCCTGCCGATACGCGGCAATTCTGGATACCGGTATACGAGAATACAGATATCCGCACAAGCCGCTTTCTGTTAGGCAAGCTCCAGGTGATAGGAGAATCGATTGCGCGAATTTGGCGAAGGCTTGATGCAGAAACCGCTGACCGTGGCGGAGCAGGTGGCCAACGTGCTGCGCGAATCGATCGCCGACGGCAGCCTGGCGGCCGGCACGCCGCTGCGCCAGGACGACTTGGCCGAGCGCTTCGGCTTCAGCCGCATGCCGGTCCGCGACGCGCTTCGCCAGCTCGAGGCCGAAGGCATCGTTTCGATCCATCCGACCAAGGGCGCGCACGTCGCCAGGATGGATGTTACCGAGATCAGGGAGATCTTTGCGGTCCGCGCACTGCTCGAAAGCGAGGCGCTGCGGCTCTCGGTGCCGAACCTCGGCATCGAGAAGCTCGACGAGGCAGGCCATGTGCTCAACCAGATCGATGCCGAGCCGAATGTCGGCCGCTGGGGAACGCTGAACCGTGCCTTTCACCTGGCCCTTTACAGCGCCTGCGGCAACGCCCGGCTCCTCGGCCTCATCGAAGCCCACCACAATGCGGCCGACCGCTACGTTCGCGTTCTCCTGTCCAACCTCAACTATCGCAGCCAATCGCAGGAGGAGCACCGCGACCTGTTGACGACCTGCCGGCACCGTGATGCCGCGGCGGCCGTCCGCATCCTGCGAAAGCACCTCAGCGAGGGGATGGAAACGCTGGCCCAGGCTGGAGACGGGCCGGCGGGAAAGCCCTGACCCTTGCCGCAACGACCACGCAAGACGATGACGCCACGACCGAATGCCGGCCGGCACCGCGCCGCGCCTAATGCCGGGGCCAGCACTCCCCGAGCAAATCCCCCCGGAGTCAGCCTTTGCCGCGCGCTGTCGAAACTCGGCCTGTGCTCGCGCAAGCAGGCCGAAGTTCTGGTCGCCGAAGGGCGCGTTCGGGTCGCCGGCAAAATCGTGCGCAACGGCTCGATGCGCGTCGATCCCGGCCGCGACCGCATCGAGGTCGATGGCAGCCGCGTCATTGCCGAGCGCAAGGTCTATCTGATGATCAACAAGCCACGCGGCCTGGTCACCACCCGCGACGACCCGCAGGACCGCGGCACTGTCTATGACTGCCTGGCAGAACTCGACCTGCCTTTCGTGTCGCCGGTCGGCCGCCTCGACAAGGCCAGCGAAGGCCTGCTTTTGATGACCAACGACACGCGTTTCGCGCAGCGCCTGCTCGATCCCGCCTCGCACGTCGCCAAGATTTATCACGTGCAGATCGGCGCCCTGCCCGACGAGGCCATGCTGGCGCGGCTGCGTGCCGGCGCCACGGTCGATGGCGAGGATTTGACGGCGCGGTCGATCGACATCCTGCGCAGCGGAACCAGCACCGCCTGGCTGGAAATCACCCTCGACGAGGGCCGCAACCGCCATATCCGCCGGCTGCTCGGCGCCTATGACGTGGAAGTGCTTCGTCTTGTGCGGGTGGCGGTCGGCCCCTTGCAGCTCGGCGACCTTGCCAAAGGTAAGGCCCGCCACCTCACGGCCGAAGAGCTGGCGTTGTTCGCGGCCTCGGCCTGAGCGAAGGCGCATCGCTCCCTTCTCCCATGTTGCGGGAGAAGGGAAAGGGGCAGCTCCCGCCGCCCGGCCCTGACCGTTACTCGGCCGGAACCGGGCTGAGGCCGGTATCGCCCATCGACTGCGGTCTGGTTTCCTTGCGTGCCGAGGCACGGGCGAGAACGCTCTGCCGGTTGACGGATTTGCGCTCGGCGTCGATGCGGCGGATCAGGATTTCCGCGCGCTCGATCGACCCGAGCAGGGCCAGGATCGTGCCGCGTTCGGCTGCGCCCGCATTCGGTCCGAGCGCCAGCGTGCGGGCACGCAGTTCCTCGACCTCCGGCAGATTGACATGGCCGGCCGGCATCTGTGGGTGGGAGATGCCGTAGGTCGGCAAGATTTCCCGCAGCGAAATATCGAGCTTGCTCAAGGCCACGTCAACGATGGCCTGCGCTGGGCCGCTGAACTTCTCGCGCCTGACACGGCGTGCCACCTGATGCATCGATTCCGTCAGGGCAGCCGTGAAGTCGGCTTCCTCGATCAGGCTGGCGATCAGGTCGAGCTGGTCGTAGGGCAGATCCTCCTTCATCAGTTCGGCGGTGTAGGCGCGGATATCGCGGCTGAGAATGTCGGTTGCAAGATAGTGCTCGCCCGGATCCGACGGCGCCTTCTTGGCCGAGCGTGCGATGTCGAGGAACATGGCGCCGGCCTCGAGATGACGGGCCGTCTCCTGCTGAACGGCGGGAACGGCTTTGGCAAAATCGCCGGCCAGCTTGCGGTCGAGGAATTTCGGCGTCGAGAAATCCTCCGTGTCCTCGGCATCCGTGTGGCCGACACGCGACAGAACCCGCTCGAACACGCCGATGAACGGGAACAGCAACAACGTGTTGAAGATGTTGAAGAAGGTCGAGTAAAGGCCGACCGCGACCGGCACCAGGGGGAAGGTCTCCTTGCCGTCGACGATCACCGGAATGGCGGGATCGCCGCCGAAGAACTGCATGGCCCATCCCAGGACCTGCATGGAGACGAAGAACAGCGGGATGGTGATGCACACGCCGATAATGTTGAACGAGATGTGCGCGTAAGCAGTCCGTTTGGCATTCTTCGAAAGATTGAGCGAAGCCATCCAAGAGGTGATCGTGGTGCCGAGATCCGCGCCAAGCGAGAAGGCGACGGCCGTGGTCCAGTCGAGAATGCCGGCGGCACCAAGGCCCATCACAATGCCGATCGTCGCCGAGGACGAATGGATCATGGCGGTCACGCCGGCGGCGATGAACACGCATTTGAGAAGGTTGATATAGGAATCGGCCGTGAGGCTTTGCAGCAGGGCCATGACTTCGGGCAGGTTGCGAAGCGGACGCAGGCCGCCGGTCATCAGGTTGAGGCCGTAGAAGATGAGCGCGAAGCCCATGCCGGCGAGCGCTATGTTCTTGACCTTTTCACTTTTGGCGAAGCAGTAGATCAGCGAGAACACCCCGGCCAGGATCAATCCGAGCGGACCGAGCGGCAGGGCGATCAGCCCGTTGCCAAGCGTGGTGCCGATATTGGCGCCCATGATCACGCTGATCGCCGGTCGAAGCGCGATGACGCCGGCGTTGACCAGGCCGACGACCATGACGCTCATCGCCGTCGACGACTGGATGACGCCGGTGATCAGTGTTCCTGCCAGCACGCCCTTGATCGGCGTTCCGGCTGCCTTGGCGAGAAAGGCGCGCATCCGGTTGACCGAAAGCGCCTGGATGCCGTTTGCCATGAAGTCCAGGCCGAGCATGAAGATGCCCAACCCGCCGATCACCGGCACGAGGATGTCCTTGAAGATATCTATGTCCATGTGACGCAGTCCCCAACAAGCCGTTACCACGGCGCGATATGACGTTAAGTTCAGATGCTGCGCGAGGCAGCCTGGCTCTTCCGCTCAGTTTCCGACGGGCGCTTGCCTTGCCCAGTATTGTTCGACCTGGTCGACGAGCGCTTTCGGCAGCGGCACATAGCCGAGCGCGGTGGCGTCGCCGGCGCCTTGCGCGAAGGCGAGCCGGAAAAGGTCGTGCACCCGGCGATAGCGATGTTCCGAACGGCCCGAGACCTGAACGACCGCGAACACCGCCGTGCTGATCGGATAGGCGGCGTCTCCGTCCCGATCGGTCAGCGAGGCGAAGAAGTCGGTCGTTTTCGCCCAGTCGACGGACGTCGCCGCAGCCTGAACGCCGTCTGGCTCCGGCTTGACGAATTTGCCGGATTTGTTCTCGATCAATGCGTAGGAAAGGCTGGCGCGCTGGGCCTGGCCGGATTCGGCATAGGCGATCGCGCCCTTCGTATCGTGCACGGCTCGAATGAGGTTTTGAGTGCCTTCCGCATCGGTGCCAAGCGGCCACGAGATCAGCGTATCGGCGCCGTATTTGGCCTTCCACTCCTCGCTGACCGCCGACAGATACTCCGTGAAGACAAAGGTCGAGCCGGAACCATCCTTGCGATGAAGCACGCTGATCCTGAGATCGGGCAGCGTCAGATCCGGATTCGCCGCCTTGATCGCGGGATCGGACCATGACTGGATCTTGCCGAGATAGATGTCGGCCAGAAGCGGCCCCGTCAGGCGAAGGCTTCCCGGGCCAATGCCGTCGAGATTGACGACGACGGCGATGGCGCCCATCACGATCGGGAACTGCTGGCGGCCGGTTTTCCTAAGCTCGGCGGCGTTGATCGGTGCATCCGTCGCCGCAAAGTCCATGTCCGGCTGATCGAGACGCAGGACGCCGGCGAGCGAGCCGACGATTTCATAGTCGACCTTCCAATCGGGCGAAACATAGTCGCCGCCATCGGCGCGGGCGCTCTCGTAGGCGGCTGCCCATTTGCCGATGATCGGGGCGGCCAGCGTCGATCCGGCGCCGCGAATAGGTTCAGCCTGTGCAGCGTCGCCGATCGTCAAAGCAACGGCAAGCGCGATGGCGCCACGTCCGGTTATTTTGGCCCATTTGCGCCGCAGTGACAAAAAGCCTGCTGAAAACATCTCGCGACCCCCAACTATACTGCGCAAACAACTGGCTAATTCTCAGTCCTGGCAGATATCAACAGTCGTCCGTCCAGCGAATGAACGCCGGTCGAGAAACAACATCGCTCATCGTATGAACCTTGGTTAACGATTGGATGACAGAGATCTTGGTGGGCGAAACTTTTTTATTCGCGTTTCCGCGATCGCTTGTCCCGCCGTCCCTCGGACTCCCATGAAGAATTGGGGGTCCGAAGGACTGGACTCCAACGTTGCGCCTAGCGCGCACCCTTCTCCCCCTTGTGGGAGAAGGTGTCGCCGAAGGCGACGGATGAGGGGTGTTCCAGCTTGGCACCGACGGCGCTCCGTCCAACACCCCTCAACCGTCTTGGCGCTGCGCGCCAATCCACCTTCTCCCACAGGGGGAGAAGGGAGAAGGAAGTCTAAGACCTCACTTCGCGTCGTGAAAGATGATGCCGACGGTGTGGCGCGTGCCGGAGCGAAGCCGGCTGACGCCGTGCCTGAGATTGACCCGGTAACTACCCTTGCTGCCTTGCACCGGACGATTGTGGACCGCGAAGGCGACCGCGTCGCCTTGGCGCAGCGGCACCACCTCGGCCCGGCTCTGCATGCGCGGGCGCTGCTCGGTCAGCACGAACTCGCCGCCGGTGAAATCCTTGCCAGGTTCGGACAGCAGGATCGCCACCTGCAGCGGGAAGGCAAGATCGCCGTAGAGATCCTGATGCAGGCAGTTGAAGTCGCCGGGACCATATTGCAGCAGCAGCGGCGTCGGCCGCGTCTGGCCCTGCTCGTGGCATTGCTCGAGGAACGCGGCGTGTTCGTCCGGGTAGCGCTGGGCGATGCCCATGCGCTCGTTCCACTCGTTGGCGACTGCGGCAAGACGCGGATAGAGCGCGGTGCGCAAGCCGCCGATCAGCTCGGGCAAGGGATAGCGGAAATAGCGGTACTCGCCCTTGCCGAAGCCGTGCCGCGCCATATGAACATGGCTGCGGAAATGGCTTTCGTCAGGATAAAACCCGGCGATCTCCCGGCATTCTTGCGGTGTCAGCAGCTTTTCCATCACCGCGCAGCCATAGCCGCTCATCTCCTCGGCCAATGCCTGCCAATCATATCCAGCGACGCGCGTCTCCGCCGATCGGACCGCTGCCTTCGAACCTATCGAATGAATGGTCATGGCTTTGCCTCCTGTGGCTTTGTCCTGCCATCAGAGATGGGTGAAATGGCGCGCCGAGACCACCCGTTTCATGCCGATGGGCATAGTGAGGTGTGTCGCGTCTCACAATCTCAAGCACCGGTGGCGCCGTTTTCGGGCGCCGGCCTGATCGCTCCGTCCCCCGAAGTGGCGAGGTAAAGGGCGGCGCCGAGCATGATCGTCGCCCCAAGCATGCCGACGAACGATGTCCGCTCGCCCAGGAAAAGTGCCGCGCCCAGGGCGCCGAACACGCTTTCGGCGCTGACGATTACCGCTGCGTGGCTGGCCGAGGTGAAACGCTGGGCAATCGTCTGGATGCCGAAGCAGACGGCTGTAGAGAATACGCCGAGCACAAGCAGTTGCGGCCAGGCATCGAACGCATTGGCAGGCGACAGATTGCCGTGGAAGAAGCCGAGCGGCAGGCTGATCACCGCCGCGCCAAGGAACTGCGTCGCCATGGCGGTGAACGGGCGTCCATAGGTCTGCGCATGACGACCGAGCTCGACCATCCAGAGCGCGTAGCAGCCCGCTGACAGCATGATCGCCACATCGCCCTGGTTGAAGCTGGCGATGCCGCCGGACAAGAGCAGCGCGCCGACCAGCGTCAGGCCGGCGGCGAAGCCGACAGCCGCTGTCAGCCGCTCGCCGATCAGCAGCCACGCCGCGAAGGGCGTCATCACAGTCGCCGTGCTGACCAGAAAGCTGGCATTCGTCACCGACGTGCCGAGATAGCCGATCTGCTGCAGGACGATCGCGATTGCAAACAGCACGCTGACCCTTGCCAAGCTCGCGCGATAGAGACCGCCCGGCGGTCGCCGGGCTTCGGTGGCGATCAGCGGCAGCACCAGGATCCAGCCGATCAGGCAGCGCATGCCGACCGCGCTCATCGGGTCGAGATAGTCCAGAATGGTCTTCTGCGGAACATTGCCGAGGCCCCACAGTGCCGCAGCGACCAGCAGAAGAAGATTGGCGTGCAGCTTCGACATCGTTTCCCCTCGCTTTGACGCGGGGAAGGTGGCCGAAGCCAGCTTACGGATCGCCTACGCTGAAAAATGACCGCCGGCACAAGGCCTCTTTGCTTCGCTCCCGAGCGAAAACCCTGCCTTGACAGTAACATTGAGGTTTCATATTTTGTTTTCGTGAAACGCATTTGCGCATAGTCTCACAAGAAGAGCCTTGGAAAAGATGAGCATGGCGTTGCGGGCAGTCCCAAGATTTCTCGACGAATTGAGCACTCTTGGTGGCCTCAGGGGGACCGATATTGCAAACATCACCGAGGTGTCGAAAGCCACGGTTTCCCGATGGAAGGCCGGAGACATCAAGCCGCAGCCGCGAAGCGAGCTTATCCTGTCGGACCTGCATTACATCGTTGGCCGTTTGCAGGAATTCTACGAGCCAAGCGAAATAAGGACATGGCTTTATGCCCGGCACCCCCAATTGAACGGGGAAAGAGCGATCGACCTCATTCACGATGACCGCAGCATCGACGTCCTGAAGGTCATCGATCGGCTTGAGAACGAGGCCTTCCTTTAATTGGCCGTCGGGCGGAAGCGACGTGACAGCCAGCTCATTGACGCCATCGAGGCGATCGCTCCGGTCGAATACTCCGGAACGGTCTGGCGCGTGGTGCGCCAGGGCCGCGATCCGATCCAGTGCTCGAGCTCCGGTGGCCGTTGGGATGATGGAACATTTGATGTGCTCTACACCTCCGAAAGGCGGGAGGGCGCACTAAGCGAAATGAGATTCCACCTTACGCGCGGGCAACCGGTGATCCCCTCACGCGTCAAGTACAATCTTTTTGAGATTGATCTGGCGTTGGGACGAGCTCTCAGACTGCTCGACCTGGCTGCATTGCAGGCACTCGGTTTGGATACTTCGCGATACGGGCAACTTTCCTATCAAGAGAAGAACGCTGAATATCCCAGGTCGCAAGATATCGGCGAGGTTGCGCATTTCCTCGACTATGACGGCCTGATCGTCCCGAGCGCTCGATATGATTGCCTGAATGTCATTGCCTTTTGCGATCGGCTGCCGCCTGAAGCGATGACAACCAAAGCCGATCATGGAGAAATCGACTGGACATAGCGCTTGGCGCCGGCTCGCACATGTCGCAGCAGAATCAGTTGCGCGATTGACGGTTGTCGTCGTCGCCGATCTCCCGTTGTTGGGAGATCGGCGGTCGCCCCTAAATCAGCTTCTCCAGCGTGATCGGCAGATCCCGAACTCTTTTGCCAGTGGCGTGGAACACCGCGTTGGCGATCGCCGGAGCAACGCCGACGATGCCCAGCTCGCCAACGCCCTTGCCGCCGAGCACCGAGGAATGCAGGTCGGGGATGCCGACCGAGATCACCTCGATGTCGGGAATGTCGGCATTGGTGGCGATGAGGTAGTCGGCCAGGTTGTTGTTGACGATGCGGCCATGGCGGCGGTCGACGATGCCTTCCTCGAGCAGCGCCTGGCCGATGCCCATGATGATGCCGCCCTTCCATTGGCTTTCGGCGAGCTTGGGATTGTAGAGCCGGCCCGAATCCAGCGCCGACACCACGCGCGACACGCGGACCGTGCCGAAATCCTCGTCGACGCGCACCTCGATGAAATGCGCGCACCAGCTGTGGCGGGAATAGTCGCCCTCGGTATGCGGCAGCGCCATCGTTATGGTCGTATTGTTCTTGTAGCGATCCTCCGCCGTCCAATTGGCCGGCGTAGTGTCGCCCATCGCCTCGATATGGCTGCGTCCGACGCTGCCGAGCAGCTCGGCGATGGAGACCTCAGGGCCATCGCCGCGCGGCGACTTTATGCGGCCATTGGCGACCACCAGCGTGTTGGCCTGCAGGGCATGGAACGGTGAATTTGGATCGCTGATCGCCAACCCGACCAGTTGGTCGAGCGCGGCGGTCGCCGCCTTGTGCACGGCGCCGGTCATCACGCCGGCCAGCCGAGACCCGCCGGTGACGCCGGCGCGGGCATAGCGCGAGTCACCCAGCTTCACCACGACGTTCTCAGCCGGCACGCCCAACGTTTCGGCGGCGGTCTGCGCCAGGATCGTATAGGTGCCCTGCCCCATGTCGATGCTCGAGCTTTCGACCTCGACCGAGCCGTCGGCGAGGATGCGCACCATCGCCTCGCCATAGGCGCGCCGCACCGGATAAGTGCCGGCGGCAACACCCCAGCCGATCAGCTGGTTGCCGTCGCGCATCGAGCGCGGCTCACGTGGGCGCTTCGACCAGCCGAAGGCTTCCGCGCCAACCGCGAAGGCCTCGCGCAGCTGCCGTGTCGACCATTGCTTTTTCGCCTCTGGATCCTGCTCGGCATAGTTCCTGAGCCGGATTTCCAGCGGGTCGATGCCAACCTCATAGGCGAGCTCGTCGATGGCGCTTTCGATGCCGAAGGCACTCGGGTTCTCGCCTGGCGCGCGCAAAGCGCCCGGCACCACGGTGTTGACCCGCACGACATTCTGCCGCGACGAGAAATTCGGCGTTTGATACATGATCGAGGTGACCGAACCGAGCGGCTCGACCCACATGCCGTCCACCGAAGTCTCGTTGACGCCGCGGTGCACGATCGACTGGATCCGTCCCTCGGCGTCGGCGCCGAGCGCCACCGTCTGGCGCGTCGCCGCGCGTCCGCCATAGGCGGTGAAGGTCTGCGGCCTGGTGACCGCCAGCTTCACCGGCCGTCCGAGCATCTTGGCGGCCATCGCCGCCACAGCTCCGTAGCCGTAGGCGAACGCCTTGGAACCGAAGCCGCCACCGATATAGGGCGAGACCAGCCGCACATTGTCGAACGGCACGCCGAACCATTCGGCATAGGTCCGCGCCATGCCGTCGAGCCATTGGCTGGGCTCCCACACGGTCAGCCGGTCGCCCTGCCAGTGCGCGATCAGGCCGTGCGGCTCCATCGGCGCCTGGTATTCGCGCGGCGTGTTGTAAGCCGCACAGATCCGCACCGGAGCAGCGGCGAAAGCCGCTTGCGCGTCGCCCCATTCCTTGGTCATCGTGTCGACCGGAATGCCGTCGCCGGCCTTTGGGTCATCGAGGTCGACGATGGCCGGCGTCTCGTCATAGCTGATTTTGACAAGTGCTGCGGCCGCGACCGCCTGCTCGAAACTTTCGGCAACCACCGCCGCGACATGCTGGCCGCTGAAGGTGATGTCGCGCGCCAGCGGGCAATAGGGAGCATCTGGCGGCGGCGTGCCCAGCCAGTCCGTCGCGGTGTTGAGGCGCAGCACATTGTCCGGCGTCAGCACCAGAAGCACGCCCTGTGCGCTTTCAGCCGCTGCCGTGTCGATCGAACGCACCTTGCCGGCGGCGATCGTGCTCTCGACGAGAACGGCATGGCTCAGCCCTTCGAGCTGCTGCTCGACGGCGTATTTTGCGGCACCGGTGATCTTGGCCGGGCCATCGACGCGCGACAGCCGCCCGCCCACTGCTTCCGCCAAAACGGCGCCGTCCGATGCGTCGCCCCTCTTTGAATCACCCTGTCTGGTTCTGATCTCGTGAACGGTCATGCCGTTTCTCCAACTTTAAGGATGGCGCGAGCGACGACGCGCGGCGCCAGTTCGATCTTGTAATGGTTGGCGCCGTGGTCGACGGCGCCCTCGATGGCGAGCAGGCTGGCTTGCTTGACGATATCAGCCTCCAGCAGCTTGCCTTTCAGCGCCTCTTCCACGGCGCGAGCCCGCCATGGTTTGGTGGCGACGCCGCCGAGCGCCACACGCAGGTCACGGATCGTTCTTCCGTCGGCTTCGAATTCGATGCCGACAGCAGCGCTCGCGGCGGCAAACTCATAGGATTGCCGGTCGCGGACCTTCAGATAGGTCGAACGCCCTGCGGCGGCCGAAGCAGGAATGCTGATCGCGGTGATCACCTCGCCCGGTCCGATCGCATGTTCCCTGTCGGGCGTGGTGCCCGGCAGCAGAAAAAAGTCGTCGACCGCGACCTGACGGTCGCCGAGATGGACCACCGCGTCGAAGGCGACCAGCGCCGTCGCCAAATCGCCCGGATAGGTGGCGATGCAGGCTTCGCTGGTGCCGAGCACGGCATGGCCACGGGTGACGCCGCCGATCGCCGAACAGCCGCTGCCGGGCGAGCGCTTGTTGCAGGCGGGAAAGTTCGCGAGATCGCGGAAATACGGGCAACGTGTGCGCTGCATCAGATTGCCGCCGATGGTCGCCATATTGCGCAGCTGCGCCGACGCCGCCTGCCACAGCGCTTCCGAAATGGCGGGGAACCGGCTCTTGATGCCGGCGTGGTCGGCGACGCTGCTCATCCTTGCCAGCGCGCCTATGGTGGCGCCCCGGTCGTCGACCGTGATCGCATCCAGCCCCTTGAGATGGGTGATGTCGACCACGGTGTCGGGTTCGGCGACGCCGCATTTGGCGAGATCGACAAGCGTCGTGCCGCCGGCCAGCAGCATGGCGCCGGGCAGCGCCGCCGCCTGGCGTGCCGCATCGACGGAATTGGCGCGCAGATAAGAAAAGTCCCTCATGACGCGACCTCCAGTGCAGCCTGGCGCACGGCGGCGACAATGTGCGGATAGGCGCCGCAGCGGCAGAGATTGCCGGCCATATATTCGCGGATCTCGTCATCCGAACCGGCATGGCCTTCGCGGATGCAGGCGACAGCCGACATGATCTGGCCCGGCGTGCAGTAACCGCACTGGAAGGCATCCTGTTCGAGGAAGGCGGCCTGCACCGCGTGCAGCGTGCCGTCGTCCTGGGCAAGCCCTTCGATTGATGTGACCGCCCTGCCCTCGGCCTGGCAGGCAAGCGTCAGGCAGGCCAGCACGCGCTGGCCGTCGATATGGACGGTGCAGGCGCCGCATTGGCCCTGGTCGCAGCCTTTCTTGGTGCCGGTCAGGCCGAGATGGTCGCGCAAGGCGTCGAGCAGCGTGACGCGCGGCTCGACCTCCAGTTCATGGCGATGTCCGTTGATGTGAAGTTGGATGGGAGTTTTGCTTGTCATGGGGCGTCTGGCTCCAGTTGCTTGACGCGGAGGGTTAGGGGCGAAAGCGGCGGAGTAATCTCCCCCCTTGAGGGGGAGATGGCGGGCAGGCCAGAGGGGGTCGCCTCGCATGGAGCGCCAACCTCCACTGTCGCAGGAGGTCGCGCCCGGTCGAACCGACCCCCTCTGTCGCCTTTGGCGACATCTCCCCCTCGAGGGGGGAGATCACGCTTTCGCCGGCTTGCAGGCTTTCAACACGTGACATACCGGTTCCCCTGATTATATGATAAGGGTGCTCCACTAAAGCGGAGGCGCCTCCGTTTATTACGTGGGGGCTGAACCCGTCGGGTTCAAGCCCCGTATTGCAGTGGAGAAAAAATTGGCTTCGCAGCCGCCCGCAACCGCCAGAGAAAAGCCCGACGCGACAGCGGCAAAACCGTTGCGCGCCGATGCGCAGCGCAATCGCGACGCGCTGGTCGAGGTCGCGGCAGTGGCCTTCGCCGCGCATGGCGTCGATGCCTCGCTGGAGGAGATCGCGCGTCAGGCCGGCGTCGGCATCGGCACGCTCTACCGGCACTTTCCGACGCGCGAGCATCTGGTCGAGGTGGTCTACCGGCGCGAAGTCGAAAGCCTGTGCGCGGCCGCAGACGAGCTTGCCCTTCACCATCCGCCTGATATCGCGCTGGAACAATGGATGCAGCGCTTCGTCGATTACATCGCCACCAAGCGCGGCCTGGCGACGAGCCTGCGCATCCTGCTCAACACCAATTCAACCCTGTTCTCCGACATGTCCGGCCGGGTGTCACTCGCTCTGCGGCAGCTGATCGATGCGGCGGCGGCCGACGGCTCGATCCGCAGCGATGTCGACTCCTCCGACGTGTTGCACGCGCTGGGCGGCATCTATTCGGCGCCCGACACCGACGACTGGCGCGACCGCTCGCGCCGGCTGGTGTCGCTGTTGATGGATGGGCTGCGGTTTGGGGCGGGCAGGCCGGCGAAGGACAGCCGGTAAAGGCTGGCCACCGAAAACATGGCGCTGGGGTTATAAATACTCGCGGACAAACATGCCGGCGCTGCGAAGAGCGCGCCAACCGGCATTCAACCCCGCATTCCAAACCGGCCAAGCGTGAATCATATGTGGCCAGATTTCGAGGCGGACCTTGACGTCAGCCCCGCCAGCGGCTTCCGCAAGCCGAGTTGCGTCCGCCAGCAGCGTCTCGGCCGAACCGACCTGTATCAGCATTGGGGGATATCCGCTCGGATCGGCGAACAACGGCGAGATCAGGGGATCGCGCCGACCAACGCCATGGGGAACATAGGCGGTTGCCAGCTCCTCCAAATACGCCCGGTGGATGATAGGGTCGATCGCGTCCTTGGTTGATAGTGTCGCGCCGGACATCGAAAGATCCGTCCAGGGCGAAATCAGCCAGAGACACCGCGGCAACCGCTCCCCTGCCGCGGACAATATACTGACCAAGCACAGGGTGAGGTTGCCGCCCGCACTGTCTCCGCCAACCACGATGCGATCCGGCGCGATCCCTTGCCGGCTTAGAAAGCGCCATGCGGTGAGTGCGTCTTCATGTTGCGCAGGGAAAGGATATTCCGGTGCGCGTCGATAATCGATCGCGAGCGTGCGCATTCCCATTGCCCGACCTGCTTCGGTCACCATTCGACGATGGCTTTTGAGAGAGCCGGAGCAGTAGCCACCACCGTGAAAAAAGAGCAGAACCTTGTCCTTGTCACTCTCAGGCGCCAGGGACCACTCCCCCTCGAGGCCATCGAAAGCCGCATCCTCGCATCGGATGTCGTCCGCAATCGGCCACGCCGAACCAACCTCGTCGAGCCGCGCCCGGCGTTCGTCCCAGCCCACCGGTCGCGGCTTTGACGTCAACAAACTGCGGACGGCGTTGATCTCCGTCAGATCGAGGTCTTCGTCCACATAGCTCATTTGCTTCCCTAGCCTCAAACCGGCGGACAGCAGCAGCCACACGTCATCAACCGCCGATGCCGGCGCCATGGCGAATACACGGGACGACAGGTCGCCCGTAAACCCGCTCGTCATCTTTTAGCACTGCCCCCGCAAATGGTCGAACCTCGGGAACATCGTGTTCGGGTCTTCCAAGACATTGCCTTACGAACATGTAGGTGTTGAAGCTGAATGGTATTAGTCTGCGCGATCTGAGGCTTCGGGGACGCGGCAAAGGATGGATTTCAACTCAGGCCAAGGCTACTTCCTCATCGGCAGCCTCATTTTGGTCGGCGCCGGGCTGCTGATCCTTTCGCTGATCGTCAATGTTCGTGTGGCGCACAATGTGCGCCACGACATACGCCATCGTGAAAAGCTGTTGGAATATTATCGCAACATCTTTTCCCAGCTCGGCGTGATCCTGATCGGCATCGGCGTTTCCCTGTTCATCTTCTTTTTTCAGCAGAATTATCAGGACCAGCGCAAACGCGAAACGGAGCTCCAGCTGGTTCTCGCCAAACTGGCCGCGCGCATTGCTCGCGGCGCCGCCGTGGTCGAATACCTCGGCGAATTCGATGCGCTGCTGGATGATGGCGGGCCTTATATCAGCCCGGAACTCGGCGGAACGAACGCCGCGATCAGTGCACACGGGGCGGAACTCGGCAAGCAGGTCGCCAGTATCCTTTTGGTTGAACGCGACGTTGAGGTTCAAGCGTTCGAGATCCTGAACCTGTCGCGCGATTTCGAAGCATCGTTCGTCGTCAACGAACTCAATCCCGCGCTGTGGTTCAACATCGTCCGGGACGAGAGCGAGATCAAATATTCCACCACGCAGCTCGCCCTCGACTACAAGGACCTGCAGGATGCGATCGGCGGAGAACCGATCGCGGTTGCGATCGCAAATCCTGAAAAGGAGGCAAAGATCAAGCAGGAGGTGCTCGACATCTTCTATGACGCCGACCTCTTGCGCCAGCGCAGCAGGAGACTTCTCGGCCGTGCGTGCTGGCTTTTCAGCCAGGGGCGCAGCTTCGTCAATCTTGGACCGGTCAACGAGATCGAAGCCGATGCCAGGTCGCACCAGGAATGGATCGACCGGTCGAAACCTTTCCTGACGCAGTTGAAGTCGGGAGGCGGAGATTGCTTCAAATTGCTCCAGTTCGGCCCGGCCGTCTTGAACCGGCAAAGGTGAGCCGATGAGCGCGGGCTAATCACCCACGCGCCGCAGCGTGCCAAGATGATTGCCGTCGAGAAATTCCACCGTTATGGCCGACGCCTTGCCGTCGGGGCCGACGACAAAGCTTACGCCAGACGGCGCATCCGGCGTCTCGGCGTCCGGATAGGTCAGGAACATGTCCCGGTCGAAATGCTCCAGCGAATAGGATCGGGCGCCGTCCGGCCCGACCTTGAGCACAAGGCCGTCGCCCTCGCTCGACACAACAACGTCGCCGATGAAGTCGTTGAAATAGCGGCCCTTATAGGCGCTGGCCGGTCCGGCCGCGCTTGCCGGAGACGGCGGCGCGGCATAGGTGGCCTTGGCGGCAGCGACTGCCGGGCCGAACAGACCCGCATAGGTGTCGTCCCACGCCTTGACCCAGTCCTTCTCGATTTTGCCGTCAAAGGCCATATCGGCGAAGCTGTCGGACAGCCCTTCCGGCACGCCTGTCGAAAAGGCGTTGGCGACGATGACGATGCCAAGCTTCTCCTCCGGGAAAAGCGTCACCAGGGTGCGGGCGCCGACGCTGAAGGCGCCGGCATGGCCCCAGCTCAGGCCGTGACGGCCGAATTCGATATTCCAGCCGAGGCCGTAGAAGGACTCGCCGCCGGAGACGGGGTTCTTGCCGCGCGTCATCAGGGGAACATGCGTCTCAGCCAGCGCATCGGCGGCAATCAGTGGCTTGCCGTCATAGACGCCATTGCCGAGCACGAGGCGCACCCATTGCGAGAGATCGCGTGCCGTGGAGCTGACGCCGCCTGCGGGCGCCTGCGCATCGGGATCGCGCTTTACCTTCGCGGCCCAGGCGCCGTCGATCTTGACGTGGAGCGCGGCGCGATTGGCGTGCTTGATGAAGTCCGCATGACGGGAACTGGTCGAAGCCATTCCAAGCGGACGGTAGAGCTTCTCCTCGGCGATCTCCTCCCAAGGCTTGCCCGTCGGCTTCGCGGCCGCGACGGCACCCTCGGTCAGGCCGAAATTGCTGTAGGAGTAGCCGGCACGAAAGCTCGACATGGACGGCACGAAACGCAGCCGATGCAGGATCTCCGCGCGGTCGTAGCCAATGCCCTCGAGGTCGTCGCCGGCCGTGCCGGGAAGTCCGCTGCGGTGGGCGAACAGGTCGCGGACCGTGAGTTCGCTGGTCGGATAGGGCTCCGACAGCCGGAAGCCCGGATCGAGGTCGGCGATCTTCGCATCCCAGGAAACAATCTCGTCGCTGACCAGCGCCGCCACTATCGTGGCCGAGACCGGCTTGGAGAGCGAGGCGATCTGGAACACCGTGTCGACGTCGACGGCCTCCGGTTTGCCAGCCTCGCGATGCCCGAAACCCTTGAGGAAGATCACTTTGTCGTCATGGACGACCCCGATGGCGAGACCAGGCACCCCACCATCCGCGACGACGCCTTCGGCGAGCGCCTCGAGCTTCGACAGGGCGGCAGCGATGCGGTCGGGCGTAATGGTGTCGGCCGACGCCGCATGCGGCGAAAGCACCATGACGGCGATGAAGGCCCACATCCCCCAACGGCGGAGAGTCCGATCCAGTCGCACGCTCCAGTTCCTCCCCTGCATTTACCAGTTCATAGTACAGGGCCGCGCAGGAAAGGCCAATCCTCGCCTGAGCGGTAAAGCCAAGTCCGCTGCGCTGCCCCAAGCGCCGTCCCTGGAACCAGCCGGTCAACGGTATCGAACCGACCACCGCTCAGCGGCAACGACCGTCATGAAGAACCCGATCGACAACAGCGATGAGAGCACGATAGCGGCGTAGAGCCGGTCGGACTGATAGTTGAAGGTCGCCTGGATAATCAGCGCGCCGAGACCTTTGTCGGAGCCGATCCATTCGCCGACGATCGCGCCGATCACCGCGGTCGCCGAGGCGATCCGCAGCGAAGCGAAAAGCATGGGCAGTGCGCGCGGCAGGCGCAGGCGCCAGAATATTTCCCAGCGCGTTGCCGACAGCACCCGGAACAGCTCATGCTCGCTGGCGCTCGCCGATTCCAGACCCCGGATCATGTTGATGAGCGTCGGGAAGAAACAGATCACCGCCGCGATCACGATCTTGGGCAGCATGCCGAGGCCGAAAATGAGAATGACGACCGGGGCCAGCGCCAGGACCGGGATCGTATTGAAGAACAGCACGACCGGAAAATAGGCCGCCTGAAGCGTGCGGCTGTGAACGAAGACGATCGCCAGCAGCACTGCGGCGAGGTTGCCGAGGACGAAGCCGGAGAGCGCCTCAATGGCCGTCGGCCAGAGGTTCGACAGGAGAAGCGATCCGTTCCTGGCAAACACGCCCGCTATCGCGGTCGGCGTCGGAACGATGTATGCGGGCACGCCGGCGAGCGGCAGCAGAACCTGCCATGCAAGAATGAGCGAGCCGGCGCCGAGGATCGGCAGCACAGTCTGTGCGAACGGCGAAAGCGGGCCGCGATTCACGAGGCCGCTCCAAGGGCCGAGCGCATCGTGGCCATTGCCGCGACGATCGCCGGATCCTCGCGCGAGCATCTGTTGTCAGGCCCCTTCAGCGGACGAAGGTCGTGGTCGGCGACGATCCGTCCCGGATGGGCTGCAAGCACGATCACGCGCTGCCCGAGATAGACGGCTTCTGCAATGGAATGCGTGACGAAGAGCACGGTCGTTCCGGTCCGCCGCCAAAGGTTCAGCAGTTCGTCGTTGAGGCGATCGCGGGTGATTTCGTCAAGCGCGCCAAAGGGCTCGTCCATCAGAAGCAGACGCGGCTCGCCAAGCAGCGCCCGGGCGATCGCCAGCCTTTGGCGCTGTCCGCCGGAAAGCTGATGCGGCAGGCGCTCAGCGAGTGCCGACAGGCCGACGAGTTCGAGCAGCTCGTCGGCCCGGTCGTCAATCATGCGCGACAGGCTGCGGCGGCCCACCTGGATCGGCAGCCGCACATTCTCGCGCGCCGTGCGCCAAGGCAAAAGGGTCGAGTCCTGGAAGACGAAGCCCACGCCGCGGCCGGAGCGCACAGCCGACGGTGTTTCGCCCATCACGCGTATCGTGCCCGCGAGTGGCGCCAAAAGATCGGCGACAACCCGCAGAAACGTCGACTTTCCGCACCCCGAAGGCCCGAGGATCGACAGGAACGTTCCGGCCTCGACTGTCAGGTCGAGACCGGAGATCACCGTCACGGGCGAGTGCCGGCCGGGATAGCCGACGTCGAGCCCGGAGGTTTCGATAGCCGGCGCGGCCATCAAGAGGCGGGCGCGCCGAGCTTCGGCCGATCAGCCGCACTGAGTTCGAGCACCTTCGTCGTATAGACGTCCTCGGCCTTCGGCCTGCCGTTCGGATACTGGCCAATTTGGTCAAGCAGCGCGATCTGGCTCTCGATCGAGGCAGGATCGAACGTGCCCCAGCCATCCTTTTTCGTGTTGTCGTCGAACGACAATTTCAGCACCAGTGGGATCGTCTTCTTTTCCCAGCCCGCGTCGATCTCGGGATAGGCCGCGACAAGCTTGTCGACGGCCTGCTCGGGATTGGCGTGGACCCAGCCCCATCCCTTGGCGACCGCGCCGATGAATTTCGCCAGGGTCTCGGAATCGGATTCGATGGCGCTGTCGGTCGCGAAGTACACGTCGGCATAGGACGCCAGGCCCAGTTCCGACAACAGAAGATCGATGCGATCATCGCCGACGACGCTGAGCGCCTGCGTGTTGGTGATCCAGCCGCCGATCGCATCCACGTCGCCACGGACGAGCGGGGCCTTGTCGAACCCGACATTGACGATAGTGACCTCGGAAGGGTCGATCTTGTTCTTCGCGAGCATCGCGTCGATGGCGAAGCGCGCGGTCGGCTGCGTGCCGATCCGCATGCCCTTCAAATCCACCACCGACCGGATCGGCTTCGCCGGTTTCGACGTCAGCGCATAAGGCCCGGTGCGATAGCCGCAGGCGATGATCTTTATCGGAACGCCGCTCGCCCGCGCGGCATAGAGTTGAGGCGATTCCGAGAATTGGCCGAGCTGAGCGGCACCGGACACTACCGGTGGCACGGTGGCGGCGTTTGGTCCGCCGGGGCTGAACTCGACTTCGAGCCCGGCCTCTTTGAAGTAGCCATTGGCGATTGCTGCGACGTCGCCGATCTGGCCGTTCGACATCAGCCAGTCATATTGGACGACGAGCTTGGCAGCTGCCGAGGCGCTGGCGCCAAACAGCTGAAGTCCCGGCCCGAAAGCCGCCAGGCTAGCAGCGCCGGCCTTCAGGATCGATCTGCGATTCCACTGCGATGTGTTCCCACTCATCTTCTTGCTCCGTTGTTGGACTGTTTTGATGCGGCGCGGCCCTTCTTGCGAGGCCGTCGCGATCGGATCATCCTTGGGTGTCGTGATAGTCGCCCGGTCCCGCGCCGGTCCAGGCGTAGAGCTCCCACAGCGTCCCGTCCGGGTCGTGGAAATAGGCGCAGCGCGCGTTCCAGACATAGTCGCCGGGAGGCCCGACGAACGGAACTCCCTTGTCCGACAGTTCGGCGTAGAGCCGGTCGACCTCGCCGGCGCCGCGCCGAGGGATTTGTCGATTTTCATTCCGAGCGCGTGACGCTCGCCGCATGGGAATTGGATCACATCAATCGCCACTGCGGCGTCTCGAATGTCCGCTCTCCGAAGCAGGCGCATAAGGCGTGCGTTGCCATGGAGCTCGAAAGCGTCTGATCCGGTAGCCGAGCTTCTGCGTGTAGAAGTCGATGGTGCGGTCGATATCCTCCACAAGGAGGCAGATGTCGGTGATTGCCTTGGTCTGCCCGAGCGACATGGTCATTTGCCTCGATTGATCTTCGCGGTGAGTTCGACGCCTACGCGCGATGCCGCGCCATCGATGTGCCGGCGCATCGCCTCGCCGGCAGCCTGCGGATCATGCGCGGCGAGCGCGTCGTAGATCCGCACGTGCTCGGCGACGTTGACCTCGACCAGGTCGTGCAGCGGGTTGGTAAGGCGGGCATAGTGGATCGACTGGCGGATCTGCTCGCAGACGAAGGAAATGAAGGTGTAGATGTAGCTATTGCCCGTGGCCCGGGCGATCGCCCGATGGAAAAGGAGATCGGCCTCGATGCTGCCATCCTCCCAGCGCTCCTCGCCGCCCATGCGGTCCAGCGCAGCCTTGATTGCGTCAAGATCATCGGATGCGCAGCGCGCTGCGGCCAGCGTGGCGGATTCGGTCTCCAGAATGCTGCGCAGCTCAAAGAGCTGCTCCATGTTGCGCTGGTCTTTCAGCGCTTCGCGGTCGATCCGGATGGCTGTCCGCTGTTCCGGCGCCATCACGAATGCGCCTATGCCCTGACGCGCCTCGACCATGCCATCGGCGCGAAGCTGCGCGATCGCTTCCCTGACAACATTGCGGCTGACGCCGAATTTGTCGGCGAGCTGGCTTTCGGTGGGTAGCCGGGCTCCCGGGATGATATCGCCGCCCTCGATCTCGCGGCTCAGATGCGAGGCGACACGATGCGGAAGCGCCTCCACGCTGCCTATGATGGACGAACGCTGCTTCATGCGGCTTCCCCTACAAATCGCCTCGATCAGGCATGAGACATCCGGGATTGAACAGGCCTGCCGGATCGAAGGCTGCCTTGATCGCGGTATGTAGCTGCCGCTCGCGCTGGGACAGACCGGCCCAGAACACATGGCTGCGGCTGCGGCCGACGCCATGCTCGGCGCTGAACGAGCCGCCGAGCGCTCCGACCAGTTCATAAAGTTGGGTCAAAACCGCCTGGCCCACGTTCCTCGCTTCGCCGGGCTCGCAATCGATGGGAGGCAGCACGTTGAAATGGATGTTCCCATCGCCCGCGTGACCATAGGTTAGGGATGTCCAGCCTGGCCACTCGCGCACGATACACGCGCGTGCTTGCTCAATCAGCTTCGGCACCTCGCTGAGGCGAACCGAGAGGTCGGTGCGGACATGAAAGCCACGCCGCGCCTGACCCTCGACCAGGCCCTCGCGGATGGCCCAGAATGCGGCAGCCTGCGAGCGGCTTTGCGCGACGACGCCGTCCCTGATCAGGTCGGTCTCTAGGGCGCGCGCCAGCATCGTTTCAAGAAGTCCGCCGGCATCTATCCCTGGCCCGCAGGCGAGTTCGACGATCGCATGAACCGGGCACGCTTGCGTTAATGGCGAGCGCAGGTTCGGATCGATGAGATGGACCAGCGGCAGGCACTCCTCGCCGATGACCTCAAACGCGCTGAGAAGGTCGGAGCAGAGATGCCTCGCCATGCGGAAAAGCTCGCATGCCTGGCGGAAGCTGCCCAGTCCCACATAGGCGGTCTCGACCTGCGTCGGCCGGGGCGAGAGCCTTACCTCTACGCCCGTGACGATCCCGAGCGTTCCCTCCGAGCCGATCATCAATTGCTTCAGGCTGTAGCCGCGATTGTCCTTGCGCAGCCCATTCATGCCGTTCCACAGTGTGCCATCCGGCAGGACCGTCTCAAGCCCAAGCACCAGATCACGCGTCATGCCGTACCGCAGCACATTGATGCCGCCCGCATTGGTCGCAACATTGCCGCCGATCGTGCACGATCCCTGCGCGCCAAGCGCGAGAGGGAAGGTCATGTCGAATGCCTCAGCGGCGTCCTTGACGTCCTGCAGCACGGCACCGGCATCAGCTTGCAGCGTGAAGTCCAGCGGATCGACGGAGCGTATCCGGTTGAGACGCTCAAGCGACAGCACGGCATAATCCGAATTGTCGGGAATGGCGCCGCCGGCAAGTCCGGTGTTGCCGCCTTGCACGACGATGGCGACACCGCTCTGTGAGCACCATCTCACAAACGCCTGGACGTCTTCCACGGATGCTGGGCGCACGATGAAGCGGGCGCTTCCGCGCCTGTCGCGGCTCCAATCGATGAGGTAGCGTTCTGCCAGCGGCGACTGTCCGTCGACTAGCGCATCAGCCGCCAACTGCACAGGCAGTTCAATTGCCCCAGAAGCTTCGAGTTGAGATGGGCGATCCGCGATCATGGAGTCCCATCATACGGTCATCCTACAACTTGGCAAGCCTCCAATTCGCCTTGGTCATTGTGATATCCGGTAGCGTCAGTTTGAATTTCGGCTATGGGGTGAGCGGAAGCCCGAGGCTGGCACGAGGAACGGCCGCATTGCGGACTTTGCGGAAGTTCAAGGCGACGTCGGCTGACGTCCGCAGTCGGACGCAGAGCCGGACATCTAACTTATTCGGGAAGGGTCGGCCTTCAGCAAGCCTTGGCGCAAATGCTCCGCATCCGCCGGGTACTTAAGCGTCGTCAGCGATCCATTCGAGCGAGGCACCATGCGGGTCGGTCCAAGCGACAGGGGAGCCGTTCGCAGATAGGAGGAAGCGGCCAGGTGGCCAGCTTGTTCCAGCGCGTGTGGCGATGGACGGGAATACGCGAGGGAACTCGTTCGATAGCCAATACGGAGAAAGATGCATCACCTGCAAAGCGAAAGCCTCTCTATCTGCGAGGTCGGAGACATAGTCGAGGACGGCCGTGTGAAAGACGACGAGGGTAGCGTCCTTGGGCGCCTCGCTGCAGAGCCGCACGAGTTCGCTCCCACGCAGGTCGCCCTTCACCAACCGAGGCTTGACTGTGGCAGCGATCTTTAGAGCGGCCCGGAGATTGGCAAGTCGCGCCGTCTGCTCCGGCCAGACCAGTGTCTCAAGCCAAGCCACCTGCGAGGCGTCCGAAGCATCGATCGGGCTCAGGTCCAATCCTGCCCGCCAGACGACTTGCGGCGAGGTCGTCGGCAATGGCGTTGTCTCGCTGGCGGAGCATCGGAAGACAGGCGGCTCCGAGGCCATCGCGGGTGCGCGGATCACCTTGCCTCCGTAGTCGTAGCTATAGAGGTCGGGCATGAGGCACAGCCCTGCGGAAGTCCCGACCTCCAGGAGGGCCAGCGGCTGCGGCAGCCGCGCGAGGACGGGGAGTAATGTGGCGCACCTCCCCGGCTCGTTGGTTTGCGTCGAGCGCTCGAGCATGAGCGAGCGGATAGCGTCGGGATTAGCCTGAAGCGCCTGGCGAAACTCGCTCCACCCTGTCGGCGTGCCGAACAGGTGACGCACCGCAGCGAGCAGAAGATTCGGTTGCCGCTTCACGTCCGGGAGGGTCGAGAGGAAGCCGAGTGTTTCCCGGTCGCCTGCGACAGCACGAGCCAACTCCTCATAGAGCGGCGAGCGACCGCGAGCTTCCGTTTCGGCGAAGCGAATATATCGGGCCGCGATATCGGCCAAGCCCTCCTCGTCCATGCCCGCTGATCCTCGATCCGGCGTCTCGTCACGTCACAGTACACGATCCACGGATCTGATTGGAGCCAGGCACGGCGTTTTTACGGTGCCTTGCCTGCTCCGTCAGCCAATCCCATAGACCAGGCTCACGCGCCCATCCATGAGCTGCTCAACTTTCCGCAGTTCGAGCCCGCGACGATTTTGGATCGCTCCAAACAGCGCCTTCCCATCGCCGGCGAGCAGCGGATAGACGATCAGCCGGAGTTCATCCGCCAGCCCGGCATCGATGAGGCTCGCCGCAAGTTGGGCGCCGCCCATGAGATAGATGTCCTTGCCGGGCTGCTGCTTGAGGGCAGCGATGTCGTCGAAGGTCCGCACGAAGCGCGTCTTTGGCCAAAGCGCCGAAGTCATCGTGTTCGACAGCACATAATGCGGGGTCTGTTCGGCAAAGCGGGCCCATTCGAGCTCGGCCGGCGTCGGCAATTTGCCGGTCATCGGCAGCGGCTTGTCCGGCTCGTTCTGTATCGCGGTCCAATAGCGCTCGTAGCCGGCATACATGGCGCTGCCGAGTAGACAGGCGTCGATTTGCGGCATCAGGCCGTATTCCTCCGACCACGCATCGACCCAATCCGCGTATCCCTCGGGTCCCTCCATCTTGCCGTCGAGGGAAATCTTCATTCCGGTGATCAATTTGCGCATGACTTCCTCCATCGGGCTTGCGGAATGCAAGCACGTTTCATCGTCGGTTCGTTGCTGGTGTGCGAGCCTCCAGGGGCGATGCCGGTGGAAGCTGGGCGTGACTTAAGGGGTGGCCGACGCGATCGCGTCAGGCCGGCAGGCGGCGATCGTATTCTTCGCGCAGGCGGCTCCAGCCGTCCCAAAACGAGGTCGGCGTCTTGCCCGCGAGGCGTGCGGCCAGCATGTCGAGGTGCATGTGCCAGCCGGCGGTGACGTTGAGCTGGGTGTCGCGTTCCGGCAGCCGGCGATGGATGACGGTGAGCAGCACATCGTTACCCCTCGGCTCCAACGAGAAGGAAACACCGCCGGTGTTTCCCCAGGTAATGGCGAGCTTGCGCGGCGCATCGAACTCGGTAATGCGGCCCTCCATCCGATGCTCTTCGGGAAAACCTGCAGGGCGCTGGCCAGGCGGATCGGTCAGCTCGTCGTTACGCCAGACGAGCTCGAACGAGGTGCCGGCCTTCATGTCCATCTGACCCGCAGCCATCCACTGCCGGCGCAGGTCACTCTCGGTGAGATAAGCCCAGACGCGCTCGATGGGACCGGGCAAAAGGCGCTGGATGGTGAACGTGGCGGGCTCGCTCAGCTCGCCATAGGCTTCGATGCTTTTCATCTGGTTCACTGGTCGTCTCCTTCTTTTGAGTTGGGCGATTTCTTGGAATCATCCTGGGCTTTGCGCGCGTCCTCCTCGCGAAGGAGGCGTTCGAGAACGTCGAGACGGTTGGTCCAGAAGCGCTCGTAGAAGCCCAGCCACTGATGGGCGCTGGCCAGCGGTGCGGGTTCGAGCCGGCAGACATGCGTCCGGCCTCTCACCTCCCGGCGGATAAGCCCTGCGTTCTCCAGCGCCTTGATGTGCTTGGAGGCCGCCGCCAGCGACATGGCGAAGGGTTGCGCCAACTGGCTCACCGTTCGCTCGCCGCCGGCGAGATCGCGAAGCATGTGCCGGCGGGTGGCGTCGCCAAGCGCGTGAAAGACTGAGTCCATCTGGGGTGTCTCTAATTCAACCATGTAGTTGAATATAGGCCCGCGTCTTTAGATAGTCAACCGTTTGGTTGAATGATTTTGGAAGGAGACTCCACAGGCAGCCCGTAGCGGAAGCGGTGCGAAACCTTCACTTGCCTTCGAAGAAAGTATGAATCGAGGTCTCCAGCTTTTCGATGAGTTGAGGATTATGGCAGCTTCCAGCCCAGATCAGGGCGTTCAGTCTCATATCCTTGTTGAGAAAGTTCATTTTCCTGGAATCAAGCAGGTATCCCGCGACCTCGTAGTGCCGACCCTTGATAGCCTCGATAAGCGCGTTGTTTCTTCCGGTCTTGTCACTCAGATTCACGTCGGCGCCATTTTCGACAAGCAACTTAACGACGTCCAGATGCCCGTTCTTTGCTGCTTCGATAAGGGCCGTCCTGCCGTAGTAGTCGGCTCTTGCATTGATCTCTATTTCGGGATGTCTCACGAGAGCCAAAATCGATGCGTAGTGGCCCTTGGCCGAAGCAAGGCTCAAAGGCGTGCTCTTCCATTTGTTTCTGGAATTCACATCGATTGCTGGGTGTTCGATCAACGCCTCGACCGCCGCGGTGCGGGCGTTGAGGGCTGCGAGATGAAGTGCTGACCAGCCGCCGTCGTCCGCCTCGTTGATATTGGCGCCGGCCGCCAATTCCGCTCGAACAGCCTCCGCATCGCCCCTTTCTGCCGCGAGCAGCAGATTAGACCAACCTCTCGTCCCTTCGGCTTCCAAGCGGGTCAATGCAGTCGCCTCCCCGAATGCACCCGCAGGATACCATTGTTCCGGTTCGGCCGACATCCACCGAATGACCGGCTTTCAGCGAAAAGCCTTCTCATTCGACAGCGTCCGCAGGTCATCGGCATGTTGGCACGCCCGCTTGAGCAATATGGCCTTCGATCCCATCTCGTACGGATCGCTTCAGTCGTGAAAACAACGACGCGCGAGAATAGATCGAAGGAGTGATGGCATGGCTATCGATTTCAACCACACGATACTGTCGGCCCGCGACAGCGAGACGTCGGCAAAATTCCTGGCGGAAATGCTTGGTCTTCCAGCCCCGAGGCGCTGGGGACCTTTCCAGATGGTCACGACCGAAAACGGCGCCAACCTCGACTACATGGATACAGCCGGCGAAATCACGCCGCAGCATTATGCGTTCCTGGTCAGCGAAGCCGAGTTCGATGGGATCTTCGATAGGATTCGTGAACGGAACCTCCCGTACTGGGCTGACCCTGGCCGGACGCAGTTGGGGCAGATCAATCACCGCGACGGCGGCCGCGGTGTTTACTTCGAGGACCCGAACGGTCACCTTCTCGAGATCATTACCCGACAATACGGCAGCGGCGGATGGAACCCGTGATCGCTCGGTAACGTAGCCAGGCGGACGCACTAGGTCATCATTTGATCGAACGGCGGATGCCGAGCGCGCTCGTTTCGCGCAGGCACCTTGTCGCTCGCTCCATGCCTGCGAAATCCGCGGGCGACAGCTGGTATCAGGCCGATTGGTGCTTCAATATGGACATTAGAGTTGCCTTCGAATGTCCCGCGATGGCATCCAGCCAATGCCGGACCGCCGGAGAGCGGCGCATCAGGGGGAATGAATGCGTCGTATCGCTCGGATCTCGCTTGCCATCGTCCTTTCGCTAGCCGTTGCAATCTTGTCTGCCTGGGCCGGACTTGCCATGTGGTATCGTCTGCCCGTGGCTGAGCCTGGACGGGCTGTGGCCGGCCTCCTTTTCCTCCTGTTCGGCCTCGCTACCGTTATCGCGCTCTTCGGCCGGTTTCGAAACAGGGCGTTCGTCCTGTTTGCGGCTGCGTTTGCTGTGGTGCTGGTTTGGTGGAGCACCATCAGGCCTTTCGATCACGCGGACTGGGCGCCCGAAGTCGCCCGTCAGGTGACCGGCGTCCGCGACGGCAATCTGCTGACGCTGACTGACGTGCGAGACTTCGAATGGCGTAGCGGCACTGATTTCACCGAGCGCTGGACGATGCGGACCTACGACCTTTCCAGGGTCCAGACCGTCGACCTGTTCATGTCTTATTGGTCCGGGCCCAATATCGCCCATGTCATCCTAAGCTTCGGCTTTGCCGGAGGTGACTATCTTGCCTGGTCGATTGAGGTGCGGCGGCATGGAGGCGGCAAATTTTCACCCATCGCAGACCTGTTCAAGAGCAATCCGCTGGTCATTGTCGCGGCTGACGAGCGAGACGTCGTCGGCGTCAGGTCAAACGTTCGAGGAGAGGACGTCCAAATCTATCGGCTAAAAATGTCGCCGGACGCAGCCCGGGCGCTCTTGCTGGAATACGTTTCGGACGCAAATGCACTTTCCGCAACGCCTGAGTTCTATAATTCCATCACGACGAACTGCACGACGACGATCGTCAAGATGATGCGAGCCGTCGGTGACGTGGTCCCACTTGACTGGCGCCTCATCGTCAATGGCTATCTTCCCGAATATGCATATGCACGAGGTGCGCTCGACAGCCGCTTGCCAATGTCGGTTCTGAGGCAGTTAGCCCATATTGACGGCCGCGCGCGGGCGTCGGGCCTTTCGCCGGACTTTTCGAGGTTGATCCGGGTTAGCGTGCCATCCCCAAATCCAGGATCTCGCCCCGGCTTCGATTAGGACATTTATCGAGCCATCGACTCGCCCTGGCGAACATCGAGACTAGATAGACTGTGCGCCGAAGCAGAACGTTCCGCAGCGCCCCCTAGTAGTCCCCATTGTAAAAGGACCTGAATATGCCTGAACAGATATCATTGAACGATGGCTCCGCCATTCGCCAGATCGGCCTTGGCGTGTGGCAGGTCGATCCGGCCATTACGGCGCAGGTGGTGAGTTGGGGAATCGATGCCGGCTACAGATTGATCGATACCGCCGAAGGCTACCAGAACGAGGAAGGCGTCGGGCAAGCGATCCGCACGGCCGGCGTGCCGAGGAGCGAGTTGTTCATCACCTCGAAGCTGCGCAACGGCGCGCATCAGCGCGACGCCGCCCTTCGGGCTTTCGACGAGACGATGAACAAGCTCGGGATCGAACAGCTCGACCTGTTCCTGATCCACTGGCCAGTGCCCAGCCAGGATAAATACGTCGAAGCCTGGAAAACGCTGATCGAACTCAGGAATGGCGGCCGGATCAAGTCGATCGGGGTTTCGAATTTCAACCAGGACCATCTCGAGCGGATCATCGGCGAGACCGGGGTCGTTCCGGTCGTCAACCAGATCGAACTCCATCCCCGGTTCCAACAGCGCGACGCCAGAGATTTTCATAGCACGCACAACATCCGCATCGAAAGCTGGAGCCCGCTGGGCAGCGGCCGGCTGTTGAGCGACCCGACCCTTGAAGGCATCGCCGGAAAGCATGGCAAGTCCGTGGCGCAGGTGATCATCAGATGGCACCTCCAGGAAGGGCTGATCGTCATTCCAAAGTCGATCCACCAGAACCGGATCGCCGCCAACTTCGACGTCTTCGATTTCGAGCTGGACGCGGCAGACCTCGAGCTCATTCGAGGCATGGACTCATCAGACGGTCGCACCGGGCCGAACCCGGCCACGGCTGCATTCCTGTTCTGAGGGCGTGAAACGAACCGGCGGCGAAGCTGCCTCCCCCCAAGTGGGGAGATGCCACGTTTTGGCAAGCAGGGCAGGACAGAGGAGATCTGTCCTGCCTACCTATCAACCAATTGCATGTCTCACTACGTCATTTTCAGCTGGTCATACCCGGTGCGAATAGCCTGCCTTGGATAGTTCGGGAGCTTCGCTCATCCGAGCACCATCCTGGCTCCGGAGAACGGCAAGAAATCTTTCTGTCTATACCAAGGCAGCGACGGTTGTAGGCCGTTGACCCTACACGCGTTTGTGTTAGACAGGCGTACAGGCAATGCTATGGGCAACGGGTTCTTCTCGGCTGCTTGGCAATACCTGATCGGGGGGTTGGGGCATGTTTGGTTCGGCGCGTCTTGCGGCTGCAATACTGGTGCGCGTCGGCGCGCTCTTCGTCTTCATGGCCGCCTTAATCTTGCCCGCGGCTGCGGGCGTTACGATTACGGGGGCGACTCCCAGCACCTTCTCAGGCCCCGGCCAGACCATCACCTTCCATTTCCGGATCGACCAGGAGAACGCGATCATCAACTCGGTCGCCCTCACCATGAACCACCCGTTGGGGACGGTCAATTGCGCGCCCGCCCTTCCGCTCGCTCCATTCGAAACGACCAACTGCACGGCGACCTACGTAACCCAGCCGAGCAACAATTTCGACATCATCCAGTACGGAACGTATAATCTTACGACCAATGGAGGACCGCGCGGCGGGAACGTAGCTGGACAGGTTACCGTCGCCTACGTTCCGCAGGGCGTGCCATCGCTGACGTCGATCTCACCGACGAGCGGACCGGTGACCGGGGGCACCTCGGTCACGATCACAGGCGTAAACCTCAACGACGTCACAGGCGTGACCATCGGGGGCACCGCGCTCATCGGCACAACCGTCGTCAACTCCACGACAATCACCGGGACGACGCCGGCAAACACCGCCGGCAGCAGGAACGTCACAGTCACCACCCTGTCGGGTTCGAGCACGCTGACCGGCGGCTTCACCTATGTCGCGCCCACCATCACATTAAGCCCGACGAGCCTGCCTTCGGCGACGGCCAGCAACGCCTATTCACGGTCCGTTACCGCCACGGGCGGCACTGCGCCTTACAGCTTTACAGTCTCGGCAGGCGCCTTGCCTCAGGGTGTTTTACTGGCCGGCGGCGGCACGCTCACAGGCACACCGACAACCCCCGGCACCTACAATTTCACCGTGACGGCAACGGACGCGAACGGTTTCACAGGCGCCCGGGCTTATGCGATTTCCGTCGGTGCTCCGACGATCACGCTGGCACCTTCGGCCCTGCCCAGCGGCGTCGCCGGTGTCCCCTATGCGCAGACGTTTTCCGCCTCCGGCGGAGCAGCACCCTATGACTATATGGTTGGCGCCGGCGCATTGCCGCCAGGGCTGAGCCTGTCGGCCACAGGCGACCTGTCGGGCACCCCGACCACCGCAGGAACCTTCAATTTCACCGTGACGGCGACTGACGCGAACGGTTTCCCCGGCACGCAAGCCTATGCGCTGTCCATCGCTGCTCCGACAATCACGCTTGCACCTTCCACCCTGCCCGGCGGCACCGGCGGTACCGCTTATACGCAGGCTCTTGCCGCCTCCGGCGGAGCACCGCCCTATGGCTATGCGGTTACGGCCGGCGCACTGCCGCCGGGGCTGAACCTGTCGGCCGTGGGCGACCTGTCGGGAACACCGACCACCGCTGGAACCTTCAACTTCACTGTGACGGCAACGGACGCGAACGGTTTCACCGGCGCCCGGGCCTATGCAGTGTCCATCTCTGCTCCGGCGATCACGCTCGCGCCTTCCACGCTGACGGATGGCACCGCTGGTATGGCCTATGCTGAAGGGCTGTCGGCGACGGGCGGTACGGCTCCCTATGGCTTCGCGCTGACAGCCGGTACGCTACCCACCGGGCTGACGCTTGGCGCTGACGGGTCGCTCACAGGCACACCGACCACTGCTGGAAGCTTCAATTTCACCGTGACGGCGACGGACGCGAACGGCTTCACCGGAGTCCAGGCCTATGCGCTGTCCATCGCTGTTCCGACAATCACGCTGGCGCCTTCCACTCTGCCCGATGGCACCGGCAGTATCGCCTATGCGCAGGTGCTTTCCGCCTCCGGTGGAGCAGCGCCCTATGACTATATGGTTGGCGCCGGCGCATTACCGCCGGGGCTGAGCCTGTCGGCCACAGGCGACCTGTCGGGCACGCCGATCACCGCAGGAACCTTTAATTTCACCGTGACGGCAACTGACGCGAACGGTTTCCCCGGCACGCAAGCCTATGCGCTGTCCATCGCTGTTCCGACAATCACGCTTGCACCTTCCACCCTGCCCGATGGCACTGGCGGTATCGCTTATACACAGGCTCTTTCCGCCTCCGGCGGAGCAGCGCCCTATGGCTATGTGGTTACGGCCGGCGCGCTGCCGCCGGGGCTGAACCTGTCGGCCGCGGGCGACCTGACGGGAACCCCGACCACCGCTGGAGCCTTCAATTTCACCGTGACGGCAACGGACGCGAACGGGTTCACCGGCGTCCGGGTTTATGCACTGTCCATCGGTGCTCCGACGATCACACTGGCGCCTTCCACCTTGCCCGATGGCACCGGCAGTACCGCCTATGCGCAGGCGCTTTCCGCCTCCGGCGGGGTGGCGCCTTACGCTTACACGGTTACGGCCGGCACACTGCCGCCGGGGCTGAACCTGTCGGCCGCGGGCGACCTGACGGGAACCCCGACCACTGCTGGAAGCTTCAATTTCACCGTGACGGCAACTGACGCGAACGGGTTCACCGGCGCGCAGGCCTATGCACTTTCCGTCGGCGCTCCGGCGATTGCGCTTGCACCTTCCACCCTGCCCGGCGGCACCGGCGGTATCGCTTATACGCAGGCGCTTTCCGCCTCCGGCGGAGCAGCGCCCTATGGCTATGTAGTTACGGCCGGCGCACTGCCGCCGGGGCTGAACCTGTCGGCCACAGGCGACCTGACGGGAACCCCGACCGCCGCAGGAACCTTCAATTTCACCGTGACCGCGACTGACGTGAATGGCTTCACCGGCGTTCGGGCCTATGCGCTGTCCATCGGTGCTCCGGCGATCACGCTCGCACCTTCCACCTTGCCCGATGGCACCGGCGGTATCGCCTATGCTCAAGGACTGTCGGCGACAGGCGGCACGGCTCCCTATAGCTTCGCGCTGACGGCCGGTACGCTGCCCACCGGGCTGACGCTTGCCGCTGACGGGTCACTCGCAGGCACACCGACCGTCGCTGGAAATTTCAATTTCACCGTAACCGCGACTGACGTGAATGGCTTCACCGGCGTTCAGGCCTATGCGCTGTCCATCGGTGCTCCGGCGATCACGCTCGCGCCTTCCACTCTGCCCGATGGCACCGGCGGTATCGCTTATACACAAGCGCTTTCCGCCTCCGGCGGGGTAGCGCCCTATGCCTATATGATTACAGCAGGCACACTGCCGCCGGGGCTGAACCTGTCGGCCACCGGCGAACTGTCGGGAACACCGACCACCGCTGGAAACTCCAATTTCACCGTGACCGCGACGGACGCGAACGGGTTCACCGGCGTCCAGGCCTACGCACTTTCCATCGGCGCTCCGGCGATCGCGCTCACGCCTTCCTCCTTGCCTGGCGGCACCGGCGGTGTCGCCTATGCGCAAGGATTGTCGGCGACGGGCGGTACGGCTCCCTACGGCTTCGCACTGACATCGGGTACGCTGCCCGCGGGACTGACGCTTGCCGCAGACGGGTCGCTCACAGGCACACCGAGCGAGTCCGGGAGTTTTGCCGTCACCATCGAAGCCGCCGACGCCCTCGGCTTCACCGGCTCCGCCTCCTACACGCTCGTCATCGGTGCCCCAGTCCCCGTCGCTTCCAACCGCACGGTGGAGATCCTGGCAGGCACGACGGGCCGGGCGAGCCTGACTGAGGGTGCAACGGGTTCGCCCTTCACGGCAGCAGCGATCGTTTCTCATCCTCCGGCAGCCGCCGGCACCGCCAGCATCGAAGGCAGCGGCGGCAACTACGATCTGGTTTTTGCCGCCACGGAGACGGCGAGCGGCGCCGTCGCCATTACTTATACGCTGTCCAATGCCTGGGGCGTGTCGGCGCCGGCGACCATTACCTTCAGCGTGATGATACGGCCCGACCCCTCGGAAGATCCCGAGGTAATCGGTCTGCTGACGGCCCAGGTGGATTCGGCCCGCCGTCTCGCAGACGCCCAGATCGGGAATTTTAACGATCGGCTGGAGCGGTTGCATAACGAAAGCGATCGCCGTGCCGCATCGATCGATCTGCGGATCGGTCTGCAGCAAGAAGACGAGCCGCTGGCCTATGCGGGTGAAGAAGGCGGTGACGCTCGCGCGTTCGGCTTCCCTCTCGGCGGCCCCGGAGCACCGGCTAGCGGCAGCGGCGGAGCCGCTGCCGCTAGCAGGATGGCCTTCTGGGCCGGCGGCTTCGTCAATTTCGGCAGCCGCGAGGACGGTGCGATCGAGCTTGACCAGACACTTGTCGGCGTTAGCGCCGGCGTCGACTGGCGCTTCTCGCCGAAGTTTGTCGGCGGCATCGGCATCGGCTATGGACGCGACGCCGTTGACGTCGGAGACAACGGCACTGAAAGCGAGGCGCAGGCCTTCAGTGCCGCCCTCTATGGCAGCTATCAGCCGACGGCGGGGGTCTTCTTCGACGGGCTCCTTGGCTTTAGCCGGTTGGAGTTCGACAGCCACCGCTTCGTCACCGATACGGGCGGCTTCGCGGAAGGAGGGCGCGACGGGCACCAGTTCTTCGGCTCGCTCTCGGCAGGCTATGAGCATCGCAGGGACGGCCTGCTTCTGTCGCCCTATGCGCGGGTTGAGGCCTCCTGGTCTCGGCTTGACGCCTTCACCGAGACGGGTGCGGGACCCTACAACCTCGCCTTTGGCGACCAGGACGCGGAGATGGTGGCCGGCGTGCTGGGCCTTAGAATGGAATACCACATGCCGACAGACTGGGGCGCGCTGGTGCCGCGCGCCAGGCTGGAATACACCCATGATTTCGCGGGCTCGAGCCTTGCCAGCATTGGCTATGCCGACCTTTCGGGCGGACTGCCCTATGAGCTGGAGATCGATCCCATGAGCCGCGACTACCTGACCTTGCAGGCGGGCTTCGACGCCGAACTCGGCGACGACTGGCAGCTTGGGCTCGACTACCGCCTTAACCTGGGGCTCGACGGCGACGGCCACAGCCACGCGGTGGGCCTGAAGGTCGGAGCGAACTTCTAATCAGGAACGTCGAAGCGGATCAGACGATCGCGCGCCATCCTTATATCCCCGACCCGTCCAGCAGCGGGACATCCTCTTCGTCCCAGGGGCTGGGCAACGAACCCTTGCTCAGATTGGCTGTCGGCAGCGGCATCCAGCATTTCAGCTCGGGTTCGGCGTATTCAACCACGCGTCCAGGCGATGAGTCGGAAGCACGCCAGCCTTCACTGCCGAACTGGTCGGCTCGAGACCAGTAAGCCAGGTCGACTTCCGCCGGACCCTGTTCGGAGGGCCGAACCGTGACAAGGATTCGACTGCCATCCCTTGGCGCGCTCGACATATGACGCCACCGATCGGGCTCGTCCATCGTATCTTCCTCCTGACGCCGGCATGACGATCTCGGCCGGACGAATAGTCGCTTTGCGTACACGGCCGGTCAACCCGAACTTTGCGCAGGACAGCCCATCGTTGGCGGCCTGCCGGTTGGCGCGCCGCGGGCTCGCGGGTATCAGCGAACCTTGGCCTTGACTGCCCAGGCTCTGGTCTTCAGGGGAATGGACCCGCCCTCGCCGCGCGGCAGACTATCGCGGAGCCTCTCCATCAATCTCTGGCGAGCTGCGGGCTCGAGACTCATGCAATAGCCGGGCGCCGGCCCCGCGCCCAGGGTGAAGGGATACCAGTAGTCGTCAAAGTCCTTGAACACAGCCGGCATTTCAATCCGGGTGGAGTCGATGGAAACCAAGTCGGCCTTCTCCGCGAGATCGGTCAATCCGTCTTGGGTGCAGAACGGAAAGCGCCTGTCCTCGGTAAGGTCGACAGCGCCGGGATCAAGAGCAGTCGCAGCGGTCCAGAAGGCCCGCATGAATTCCACGCCGCCGCCGGGATAATCCCACACATAGAACCCAATCGTCGCTCCACGGCGGGCCACCCGCCGCATCTCGGCGAGTGCCTTTTCCTTGTCGGGGATGAAGTTGAGAACAAGCGCCGACACGACCATGTCCTTGCTGCTCGGTTCGACAGACAACGCCTGCGCATCGCCCGCGAGAAACTCGACGCGTTCGTCACGCACGTTTGCCCGCGCCTTGGCGAGAAAACCTTCCGATGGGTCTATGGACACCAGGCTCCCGGGATTGCAGCGCGCCAGGATGGCTGCCGACAGCGCCCCGGTTCCGCAACCTACCTCAAGCCAATCCAGCCCCTCCGCCGGATCGATCCAGTCCAGGAACAGTGGAGCTATCTGACGGCTCCATCGCCCCATATAGAGGTCGTAGCTATCTCCGGCCTGCCAAGCGTCGTGACGCGTTGCCTCAGCCATCGCCATCTCCTCCCCGAGATAAGTTCAGACCATTCGTCCGCGCAAGAATACGCCCGTCTCAATCGCAGGAACAGAGGCATAGGAGTGCGCCCAAGCTGGAAATGCAGAGGAGGATCAGACGCCGGTCCTCTCCCGAGGGGAATCGCCTGCTAACGCAGGCGATCTGCCGGTTGGATTCGTGCGAGCCCCGGGGCCGCCTCTCGACTATTGCCGCTTTGCCGTTCTGGGAAATTCCACGATGTCTGCGGGCGGACGCTTGTACTGGGCCGCGACGATTGCATCGATCAGAATATCCAGAGCCGCACGAGCCATGCTGCTCGTCTCGTCATCGCCGCGCAAATAGTGGCAGGCTCGTTCGAGATGGAGATGGGCGGCGGCAAAGTCGCTAATCATGGATTTCTCCTTTTGCCCGCCGTCCGACAAGGATGGCAATCTCGATTTACCCAAAGACAAATATCCACAGGCGGATTTGAATCAAATCTGGCCGGTTAACCAGATCTTCAGCATATCGAGACGACCTTGCTGTCGCGGACATGTGTTGAGTTCCGCCTCAGGCAACAGACCCGCTCCGGAGACCGGGGCGGGTTTTGCTTGAATGCTGCTTCGGGTCGGTGCTGACGTCTGCAACTGGCGCAGGCCGGCGTCAGTTTGGACCCCGCCCCCGTCAGGCAGCTCTACGCCGGGATTTCCATGTCTCGTGGTGCTCGCCCCAGGCCGACATGACTGTCACAGCATCGTTCAGGCTAAAGCCGAGCGGCGTGAGGACCCGAAATTCCCGCCCCCGACAATGCCCCATTGGCCTCATGAATGTCTGGAAGGCCTGCTCGAAGTAGCCGCCTCTTGAGGAGTGGATCGCCCGGAGCAGAGCGACACTCGGCTTGCGGCAGCGTGGATAACTGCCGCGGGCGACTGCGACCCGAAGCTCCCTTTTGCGCTCCGGCTGTGCGCGGCCGCACCATGATGGAGACGTTAAGCCGAAGCGGCAAAAGAGCGCCGCCTGATTGGCTTATCGTTAGTACGTTAATAAGCATTTGGTAATAAAATATTCAGTGTGAAATGTTGGCTCGATCGGGGCATGTACGATGCCGTCGTCCTCAGCAGGCCCGTGACGTGCGCATCAAGAGCCAAATCATTCTCAGCATGGTGGCCGCATCGGCTTTGATCGGGTTGGTAGGCGGCGTTGCGATTTTTACGCAGATGGCCGCGATCAGGTCGTTGGGGTTGACTGAGGCGGCCAATGTCGCGCGGGAATTGGCCAACACGGTCGTCTTCAAGTCATCCGATGGGGCACCTTCGCTGCTCGATCGACCCGACGCGCTGCGAGAGTTTCTGGAGCATCAGCACCACGATTCGCGCAGAGATTTCCTCGTCGTCGACCGCAACAAGATCCTCCTGGCCCACGCTTCCGACGAAGACCACACTATCGGCGACAAGTTCGATCATGACCCCGGCAATGAAGTCGGCAAGACGCTGGAGGATGGCGTCCCACGCAGGTTTAATGATCCTCACGAGATCAACGACTTATTGGTCGTTCCGATCGAGCATCCCGAGGACACGATCATCGGCGCCGTGCTCTTGGAATACGACCCTTTGCTAGGCGATGCCGAAAGGCGCACCAGCAACATGCTTTGGTTGATTGGCCTCAGCGCGGCGGCCGCCATGCTGGTTGCGGCGGGATTCGCGGCGGCGCTACTGCGCCGCTTCGGCGCCGGGCTTTCTGA
Organism: Mesorhizobium robiniae; assembly: GCF_040545535.1. NCBI lineage: Bacteria > Pseudomonadati > Pseudomonadota > Alphaproteobacteria > Hyphomicrobiales > Phyllobacteriaceae > Mesorhizobium > Mesorhizobium robiniae. Next base: position 486,284 of record NZ_JBEPMC010000001.1, on the reverse strand, counting down.
TCTGACGAAAGGCATGGAAGCGCTGGCAAAAGGCAATGCCACGACGCGTGTAATTCACAATCGCAAGGATGAGTTCGGCCAGCTGGCGCATGGCTTCAACACGATGGCGGCCGAGCTTGAATCGGCGCGAGCCCATATCGAGGATATCGTCGACACGGCGGCCGAAGGCATTGCCGTCCTCGACGGTGATGGCCGGATTGCCAGCGTCAATCCCGCGGCGGTCTCGATGATTGGGCGGCGCGCCGACAAGATCGTCGGCCAGGAATGGCGCTCGGTCATGACGATGCGTGATCCGAGAGGCGGCGAGTTCGCGGCCGGGACGTCTCCGGTCGAGTTGGCCTTGACCTCGGGCCGCCAGCACCAGAGCGAAGTGCGCTTGACCAAATTGGATGGCTCGCATTTGCCGGTGATCGCGAGCTGCAGTCCCCTCAGCAAGTCCGACGGAGGTCTCGTCCTCACGCTCAATGACATCAGCGAACTGCGCCGCGCGGAAGGTGTTGTGAACGAGCGTGCCGATCAGCTTGCTGTGCTAAACCGCGAATTGCACGAGAAGTCGGAAACCACCACCCGCCTTGTGAAGCTCGGGGAACTGCTCCAGGCCTGCGTTACGTTTCCTGAAGCGTTTTCAGTGGTCGGCACCGCCATGGCCGAGTTCCTCGGTGGCTTGAGCGGGACCGTCCACCTGACCAGCGCCTCGCGCAACCTGGTGGAAGAGGTGGCGCATTGGGGCTCCGTTCGGTCGAGCGCTACCCAATTTGCGCCGGAAGACTGCTGGGCGTTGCGACGCGGCCAGGAGCATGTCGCCGGCCCGGGCATGCTGTCGCCACGCTGCGCCCATATCACCGAGAATGGCGGCAAGGGCTACGTCTGCATGCCTCTGGCGGCACAAGGCGAAACACTGGGTATTCTCCATTTGTGTGAACCGAATGCGGCTGACAAACCGCAGTGGTTGTCTGAGAGGCAGCAGATCCTGCGCGGCGTCGTCGACACGCTGGCATTGGCACTCGCCAATCTGCGCCTGCGCGAGACGCTGCGGCAGCAATCGATCCGCGATCCAAACACCGGTCTGTTCAACAGGCGATATCTCGAGGAAACCAGCAGCCGTGAACTGCGCCGGATGGAGCGGTCGGCTCAGCCGCTGGTGATCATGATGCTCGACGTCGACCATTTCAAACAGTTCAACGACACGTTCGGCCACGAGGCCGGCGACTTGGTATTGAAGCAGGTCGCCGCCACTTTGATCGAGCATGCCAGGGATAGCGATGTCGTATCGCGCTACGGCGGTGAGGAATTCGCCCTCGTGATGCCGGGATGCTCGCTTGAAGAAGGCGCTGAGCGGGCGGAAGCGCTGCGCCAGGCAATCAGGCAGCTTCACTTGGCGCATCGCGGGCGGACGCTGGGCACTGTTACGGTTTCGTTCGGGATCGCCGCTTATCCGGAGCATGGAGCGGGCTGGGCCGAACTCACGAATGCCGCGGATCACGCGCTCTACGAGGCCAAGGGTGAGGGGCGTGATCGAGTCGTTATCGCGCGCAGCAGCGCCCCGGGCGAGCGACAAATCCAGTTGGTAACAGCGCCCAAAAAATAGACGGGACGCCCGTCTGGCCTTGATCGCTAAAGTGTGACGCTCGCCACGACCCGGAATGCGCACGCAGTCCCGGTCACTCCAGCGGCTCATGCTGATAAAGTTCATCCATGCTGAGCGATGCCAGAGCGGCGAAAGGCGCCTGCTTTTTCACACGCCCGTTGCTCAGGATCACCACATCATCGCAGAACGAGATGGTGCTGTGGTGATGACTGATGACGATGGTGGTGCGGCGGCCGGCCCTCGACTTCAGGGTTTCGACGATTGCCGCTTCCGACAGCCCGTCCACCGCATTGGTGGCTTCGTCCAGGATGAGGATGTCGGGATCGCGCACCAGGGCTCTCGCCAGTGCGATACGCTGCCGCTGTCCCGCTGAAAGATTGACGCCCCTGTAGCCGACGATCGTCTTGTAGCCCTGGGGCAGATGTTCAATGAATTCATGCGCTTCGGCTAGTCTTGCCGCGCGTTCGGCGTCGGCGGCCGAGGCCGTATCCTGCCCGTAGACTATGTTGTCGAAGATGGTGCCGTCCACCAGCTCCAGGTCCTGGCTGGCAAGTGCGATATGCCTTCGCCATTGGCTGGGGTCGATCTGGTCGAGGGGTGATCCATCGACGAGAATTCTACCGGTATCAGGCTCGACAAAGCGGCACAGGAGATTGACGATCGTCGTCTTGCCCGCGCCGGAGCGGCCGATGAGTGCCGTCGAGCGGCCGCTGCGGATTTCGAAAGCCGCCGAATGCAGCACCACAGCACGCCGGTCCGAACCGGAATAGGTGAAGGTCACGTCATCGAACTTGATGGCCTGGCCCAAGCCGCGAAAAGGTCCGCTGCCTTGCGGAGGCTCGGGCTTGTCGGATGGGTCCAACAACCAGACCACCTCTTCAAGCGATCCGCTCAAGCCCTGCAGCTGGCTCCAGGCCATTTGCAAGGCTCGCATATAGGGCTGCAGCCTGTAGAGCAGAATGACGAATGCGACGATCAACGGGAAACTCACGCCCACGAACCAGGCGCCGATCACCACCGCCAGAAACAGCATCGCGTGGAGGACCTCGGTCAGCGGCGGCAATGCGCCCTGTCGCGTAAGCAGGACGAACGCAGCCCGGCGAACCCCATCCGATGCCCGATCGAATACCGCCTTCTCGCGGCTCTCCTGTCCGAAAATGCGGATCAGACGCCCGGCATGCACGAGGTGGAGCATCTGCGAGGCGAGATCGCTGTTGCGCGAGGCGACGCTGCGGCTGGGCGCCTTCAAATTGGCTGACAGCACGGCGTGCACGATCTGAACGAGGACCAGTCCGAGTGTGACCAGCAGCGTCATCTGCCATGAAAGCAGGAGCAGAAAGACCAGCAGGATGATTGCAGCCGAGGCGTTGACGATCGCCGCCAGCATGATCTGGATCGCATCCGACGCCCGCCAGGATTCGTTGGAGATGATGTTGAGCAGCCGTCCGGGGCTTTGCTGCAGGAAGAACGGATAACCAACCCGCAGCAGCTGCTCCGACAGCGCGCTGCGGATCGAATGACTTGCCTTGCCATAGATGAAGGTCGTCAGCAGCGTGTTGGCGAAGGCGAAGATGTTCTTCAGGATGATCGAGCCGAGAATGGCGGCCGAAATGACGATCAGCCGGTCGGCCTCGCTCAAATCAGATCCGAAGTGCTGGAACACGGCCGAGAAACCGGCCATTCCAGCTTGATCCCCCTGCCCCATGATGATGCCCAGCAACGGGATGATCAGGCCGATGCCAAAGCCTTCGAGGGCCGCGCTGACGAGGCCCAGCACCACCACGGCGGGAAGCAGGCGCAACTGCTTCCTTCCAAGCGCGCGGCGCAGCATCGGCAGGCTCGGCGGTACCAGTCGCATTATGGCGTATTCACCCTCGCCTCGGCATTTGCCTGTTGATCCTGGCGATCCTGTGTCTGTCGATCCTGTGCTTGTTGGTCCCGCCGCACTTGCGGCGCCTCCGGCGATCTCGCCAACACAAGCATCGCGAATTTGGCTGCACCGAGCATGTTCATGGCGACGATCGGCCAGTGCGACAGCTTGAGTTCGCAATCGAACGCAGGACCCTTCACCAGTTCCCGGAAAGCCGATCTGACTGCCCAGTAGAAATGGCGAAGCAGCCAGGGCGCATGGCGAACATGTTTCAGGCAAAGCCCGCCATTGCCCAGGCTGTAGTCGCGGTGGAGCCTGTCGATGGCTTTGCGATCTCGTCGGCCATGATGGTGGAAAATCGTCATGTCGGGCACATATTCGACCGGGATGCCGAGCAGCACCGCTCGCACGAGGTAATCCGTATCTTCCGCGGAGCGCAGCGGGCCGCCTGCGCCGAACCGCTCGTCGAAAAGCCCGATGCGGGCCGCAACGTCGCGGTGCATCGTCATGTTGCAGCCGAGCACAAAGCCGCCGGGATGAACATCCGATGTAAGCCGCTCGCGGACCGGCGATCGCTTGATGGTGAATGGCAGATCCCTGGCGTCGCCGATCTCGACGCGGCCTCCCCTGACGACCCGTTCCCCGGACGCATAGTGTCGCTGCAAATCACTGAGGTAGTCACCATGGACCTGGCAATCATCATCGACGAAGACCAAAACACGGCCCCGCGCGCGTGCCAGGCCGGCGTTGCGGGCCGCCGCCAATCCGCGTCGTGGCTCGCAAACAGCGGTCAATGGAATGTCCGACAGCTCGGCGATGCTGGCCAGGCGCTCTGCCGTGCGGTCGGTCGAGCCGTTGTCGACAACCACCAGTTCGGCCGCGAACGCAGGATGGGCACGGCACGCGGCCTGGATCGACCTGATGCAGGGCTCGAGCACCGCGACGCGGTTGCGCGTGCAGACGATGAAGCTCACCTCCGGTGCCGGGCCGTGCTGCGGCCGGGGATCGACCGCGATGGGCGCAAGCCTGCTCAAGCGACTTTCAAGCCTGCTCAAGCGACCGTGCTGCAGAGGCTGATGGGATTTGACTGTCATTCTAGCTCAACCGGTAAGAAGGCAAAACCGCCGCGGCCGGCGCGGACTGCAAGTATCGCGACAAGGCGTCGACCTGCCTGGTAGCCGACATCGAGACCAGACTGAACCACGGCGCGCGAACGCCGGCGCGCAGCCCGTAACGCTCGCGGCGCCGAATAAGGTCCCATTTTGCCGTTCGTGTCAGGAATTCATGCGTCAGCGGCGGTTGCATCTCGTCCGATATGAGCTGGTAAAGGAAATAGAAAAGGTTCAGCGCGCCGGCCGCATAGCTCGGCCTCGTTTCCGCCGGCAGGCCCGAAATTCTCGCTTCCAGTGCCACAAGCCACTCGGCGGCACGGCGGACCGTGTCCGTCGAGACTGCGTCGCCAACGTCGCAGAGGTCTCGCGTGTTGACCACGAGACCTTCCCGCTCAAGGGTTTTGGCCACGATTTTCAAATGCGTCCTGCGCATTTCCCGCTTGTGCCGGTTCGTCACGCTGCCGCCATGGATACGATAGGCGATCAGGTTTTCGGGGATCATCGCCGCCGGATAACGGTTGGTAAGCCGTCTGAAGAGGTCGAAATCTTCTGCGTGCTTGTAGCTACTATCATAATACAGATCGTCGTCCATTATGATATTTCTGTTGTAAACGACCGTAGGATGCATGAACACCGTAAAGAACATTGACAATATACGCAGCATATTTTCCTGGAGAACCGGATCAGGCAGGCCCTTGATGATACGGTTGCCAAGCAGAAAATCGACGCCTGCGCCACACAGAGCAAGGTCGGGTCGCTCATTGAAGAGTGCGACCTGACGCGACAGGCGCCCGGGATAGGCGATATCGTCGGCATCCATCCTGGCGATCAGATCACCTCGAGCCACAGCCAGCCCTTCATTCAGGGTTGCGATGAGGCCGCGGTTTTCGCGTGAGATGATGGAGACGCGATCGTCAGTTTCGCGGTAATTCTGCAGGATCGTCAGCGAATTGTCCGTCGATCCGTCATCGATCGCGATGATCTCCAGGCGATCGTAGTCCTGCCGCAGGATGCTGCCGAGCGCGGCAGCCAGATAAGGCCCGGCATTGTAGACCGGCAGCAGAACGGACACCAAGGGAGCCGCCATGATCAGCTCCGATCCGTTCGCGCGAGGTTGCGTGCCAGGGATGATGTGCGACCATCGAGCGGGCCATTGAAACGGGCTCCTGCTGTCCTGCCACGCCACCCGGCATCCTGTGTTTTGACGCCTGCCGGGATGACGGCGCCGGCTGTCGGCGCAACATAGGGGAAATGGCGCTTGAGGCTGTTGAGCGGCTTTTCGAAAAACAGCCACGAGACAGAAGCCACGATCAACGTCGCCGTTCCCGCAACCAGGAACCGCCCCGGCCCTTGCTCCGAGACGTTGAGTGGAACCCAGGGCTGCGACATGACCACGAGCGACAGGACGATCGGATGGTACAGGTAGACGCCATAGCTGACGCGGCCAAGCGCCAGCAGCGGCGGCAGTTCGAGAAACCTGCCCCGATAACCGCCGATGCCGGACGAACAGCTCGCAACGACCACCACAAGCGGCGCGAGAGGCAGCACTTCCAGCAGCAGCCATCGGCCCCATTCCTGCACGGGATTTGCCGGCGTCGGCGCAAGCCACTGCAGGATGAAAAACGCGGCCGCGAGCGTTGGCCAGCCAAGTCGCAGCCACTGCGGCAAGACAGCGGTTCTGGTTCGGTAGACTGCAAGCAGCGCACCCGACGCCAGCGCGTCCATCGATGCCGGCGGCAGCAGGTCGCGCGCGAGGTCCGGACTTCCAGCGATCGGCCAGTAAAACCGATACGACAACGACAGCAGGATGACGCCGATGCAGATCGATTGAAGGCGCCGGAGCGGCGCCAGCAAGACGATCAGTGGCCATACGATATAGAACTGCTCCTCGATGCTCAGACTCCAGAGATGAGCGAGGACCCAAGGTGTCCATTCGTTGCGCAGTGCGAACCAGAAATTCGACAGATAAAGCGCATGCCAGACCAGCGACCCCCGGGACTGCTCCAGGTTAACCAGCCAAACGAAACCAAGCACGGCAAAGTAGGGAGGAAATATCCGCAGCGCCCGCCTGATATAGAAGGATCTGAGTGCGGGTGCGGTTTCGAATTCAGCGGCCGAGCGCGCTTCCAGAAGAAGGCGGGTGATCAGAAAACCGCTCAGCACGAAGAACAATCGCACGCCGATGTGGCCCCAGAACGACGAGCCCCCCGCCGCAAAGAAATGCGAATACATCACCATCGTCACGGCGATGGCCCTTAGCGCGTCCAATTGGATGTCGCGCCTCATCGGCGGGGTCCGCCGGTTGGATGTCTTAGGCGGCATTGCCAGCCGGTCCTCTTTGGGCGAGGCCGACGAGAGGCAACAGCATGATTGGAAATGGACGGCTGGCGGCCGGCCAGGGGGCCTACCAAATTGCAGATTGCGTCAACTCCACGCTTCACCGGGCCTCCAGCGAGAATTGCCAAGGAGAGTCTCTTCACGCGATCGAATGCCCCAAGGCGAGGATAGGAAAAAAATGTTGCGTCGCAACACAAAATGTTAACGCGCTTGAAATAGTCGCGTGAGGCGCGGCCTGTGAATGCGCGAAAACCGCCTGAATTGCCGATTTTTGGCAGTTTTGCGTCCGAATTCCGGACTTATCCACGCTTCGTACCGGCATAAGCACGCTGCATTGCAGCATGATCGATTGCTAATCAAGAAGGAATCGGGTCCTGCACGGACCCGATATGACAGAGCACGAACTCGGTCGTTGCCGATGGACGTCTCAAAACGAGGGGTCAAAAGCTGACTTAGTTTATGCGCACTTTCGACCCCTGTGTCCTCGCTCCGCCAAGCCTAAGCCGGTTGCAACTCCCTGCGCGGCAGCCGCGGGAAGGCGATCGCCACCGCCACCGCCCCGAGCCCGACAAGGGCCGATCCGATGAACAGCCAAGAATAGCTGGCATAGGCATCGAACACCATGCCGCCGGCGAGCGGGCCGAAGGCCATGCCAATGCTGGACAGCATGGTCACCGCACCAAACACGGTGCCAAGGATGCGCTGGCCGAAATATTCGCGCGCCAGCACCGCATAGAGCGGCATCACGCCGCCATAGGTGGCGCCGAAGATGATGGCGAGCGTGTAGAATTGACCAAGCTCGCTGACGGCAAGATAGGCTGCGATCACCACAGCCTGTATCGCCAGACCGGTAATCAGAACCGGCTTGACCCCCAGCCTGTCGGCAAGCACGCCATAGAGAAGCCTGCCGCCTAAGCCGGCCAAGCCTTCGATGCTATAGATGCTGACCGCCGCCATCGGCGCTATGCCGCACAGCATGGCATAGCTGACCATGTGAAAGATCGGTCCGGAATGCGCCGCGCAGCAGGCAAAGAAGGTCAGCGCCAGAACGATGAATTGCGGCGAGCGCAGCGCCTGTGGAACCGACATGCCGGTATCGTTGGCGGCAACATCGGCGGCGGCGCCGTCGGCGGCAGGCTTGGGCGGCTGGCGCACCAGCAATGCGGCCGGCACCAGCAGCGCCCATGCCGCGACGCCGATGACGAACATGGCGGTGCGCCAGTCATAGGCCGTGATCAGCCATTGCGCAAAGGGCGAGATCGTCATCGGCGCCACGCCCATGCCCGCCGAGACCAGGGAAACGGCCAAGCTGCGATTGGTGTCGAACCAAGCGGCAGTCAGCGCGATCATCGGCGCGAAGAAGGCGCTTGCCGCGAGGCCGACGAGCACGCCATAGGTGATCTGGAAGACAAGCAGCGAGCCGGTGCGGCTGGCCAGCACTAGCGCCAGCCCGAGCAGCAACGCACCTGTCATCACAACTATGCGAGCGCCATAGCGATCGTAAATGGCGCCCCAGGCGAAGCCGCCGAGGCCCATCACCAGGAAGTTCAGCGTCATCGCGCTCGATATGCCGGCGCGCGACCAATCTGTGTCGAGCGTCATCGGCTCGAGGAAGATCGCCAGCGAGAACATCGCCCCGAGGGCGACACAGGTCATCAGGGCGCCAGCCGCGACAATGACCCACCGATAGGAAAGGCTCATGTTTTTCTCCCGAGATCGTTTGGACACGGCGCGACTTTCTTTCGAGCTTCGTCACGCCGCTTGCGTCCGAAGGACGATGGCGGCATTTCGAATCCTACAATCCGGTTGCAATTTTTATCCAGTCGGTACGCCCCATAGCTGCAGGTTCGGCGAGTCGACAGGCCCCGGCTTAATGCATGGGGAACTCTTCTCTATCCCAGTCGAACGGACCTCGCCGCATGAACACATCTAGGGCCTTCTCGGCGGCGATCCTGAGCCGCTCCCACGATTCCGTGCCTATCAACTCCTCAAGCGATGGCAGTCGCTGCGGGGTGTCGTCGGACGCGCTGTTCCAGACATCTCGAAACGCACGAAGCGCCTCTTGCTCGTCTTTGGAAAAGACCGGTTCGACATAGTGGTCGAGGATGCGATCGGACGCGTAGTCCTCCCACTGATTGAAAGCCTCGTGCGGTATATGAACCAGGGGGACGGTGGCCTGATATTCACGCTGTTCCTGAAATGAGGACACCCACGAGAAATAGCCGATGAGATGATTGCGGTATCTCTGGTTGAGAAGGATCGCGGAGATAGGCTCTTCGGTGTCTTCCACGGCGTCGGTCATCGGCAGGTCCACTTCGAAACGAGACAGCACTTCCATCTTGTCATGAAGCGACGACGGCATCCACTCTGGCGCAGCCGTGCCCGGAGGTCCCGGTTTGCGCGGCTACGCCATAAAAATGCGCTGCGGAATTGACGAGGCGCTTTTCGACGATAGGTTTCCGATCGTGAATCCGGAGATAACAGTAATGGAACTTCATCGCGGCCGTCTCATCGACCACGTCCAGCTGGTGGTCAGGGATCTCAAGGCCAGCCGCCGCTTCTACGAGGCGGTTTTCAAGGTGCTCGATATTCCAATCGGCGGCAGCGCCGAGGATTATTTCTGGGCCGACGAACTGTTCGTTTCCAGCATCGACAGCCGGGCCGCCCAGGGAAAGCTGACCGGACGCCACCACCTTGCCTTCCAGGCAAAGGACCGCGCGATGGTCGACGCCTTCTACAAGGCCGGCCTCGACGGCGGCGGCACGGACAATGGCGCACCGGGCGAGCGGCAGCACTACCATCCCGGCTACTATGCCGCCTTCCTGCTCGATCCCGACGGCAACAACATCGAGGCCGTCTTTCACGGGCCAGCCAACCGCAGCGCCGCTTCGGTGGAGATTACGTTCTGATCACCGGGTGACGACGGCAGGATCTTGCTTGCGATGGCGTCGGATCGACTGCGGACGCCATCCGCCTGCCTATCGCGTCAGCGCCGCCATTTGGCCCGCCAGGAAGTCGACGAACAGCCGGGCGCGGACCGGTAGCTGTCGCCCATACGCATGGACGATGTGCACCGGCATGGTCGGCATCGCCACCTCGGGCAGAATGCGGACCAGACGGCCGGTGTCGAGATCGTCCTGCACGGCAAACTGCATCAGATGCGCAATGCCGGCTCCGGCAAGCGCCGCTTGCCGGATGCCGCCACCGTCATCGGTATCGAGCCGACCGTTCGGCACGATCACAGCGCCGTCGGCAAATGTGACGGGATAAGGCCGGCCGGCCATCTGGTAACGGACGAAGTCGTGGCTCTGCAAATCCTCGATCGATGCCGGCCGGCTGCGCCGTTCGATATAGGCTGGCGACGCCACCAGCACGATCGGCAGATTGGCGATTTTACGCGCGATGAACCCGGTGTCCGACAGCGTCCCCATGCGCACCGCGACGTCATAGCCTTCGCGGATCAAGTCGGCGTGGCGGTCGGTGACGCTGAGCTCGAGCTTCACCTCGTCGTGCTGAGCCAGGAACGCTTGCGCCCATGCGGCGATCAGGCCGCGCCCGAGTTCGACGGATGCCGTGACGCGCAGCAGGCCCCGCGCCGTGTCGGCCATCTGGACGATGTCCTCGGCATCGTCGAGCGCTCTCAGCAAAGGCGCGACCCGCTCGTAATAGGCAAGGCCTTCGCTGGTCAGTGCCAGCCGGCGCGTCGAGCGCTGGATCAGCCTGACGCCCAGCCGCCGCTCGAGCCGCGCTACGCTTTTCGACACCGCCGACGGGCTGGAGCCGACCAGCCGGCTGGCGGCATGGAACGAGCCGGCGTCGACCGTGCGCACGAAGGCGACGAGACCGGCGGTCTTTTCAAGGATGGTGGTCATTCAAGAATTCCAGGCACGAAAGAACCGATCGAGGCGATCCTAATACGCTATCCGATCACTATTAAATACCGCTCATCGTCAACGAAGGAGAGATTTGATGAGCAAGCTGAACGGCAAGGTGGCCATCGTCACCGGCGCCTCTAAGGGTATCGGCGCCGGCATCGCCAAGGGTCTTGCGGCGGCCGGTGCCGCCGTGGTCGTCAACTATGCTTCGTCGCGGGAAGGTGCGGACCGCGTCGTTGCCGCGATCAAGGCCGCAGGCGGCCGAGCCATTGCCGTCCACGGTGACGTGTCGCAAGCGGCCGACGTGCGCCGCCTGTTCGAGGCCGCCAAATCGTCGTTCGGCGCGGTGGACATCCTGGTCAACAACGCCGGCGTCTTCGCATTCGAGCCGCTGGAAGCGGTGACCGAGGCCGAATTCCACCGTGAGTTCGGCACCAATGTGCTGGGCACCATCCTGACCATCCGGGAAGCGGTGAACCATTTCGGCGCCGGAGGCGGCAGCGTCATCAACATAAGCTCGGTCGCCAGCCTCAACCCGCAGCCGAACTCGCTGGTCTACGCCGCCACCAAGGGCGCAGTGGATTCGATCACGCTCTCCATGTCGAGAGAACTGGGCGCCCGCAACATCCGCGTCAACGCCATTGCGCCCGGCGGCGTCAACACCGAAGGCCTGCAGCGCATCGGCATCGTCGGCAGCGAGTTCGAGAAGCAGGTCATCGCCATGACCCCGCTCGGCCGCTTCGGCCAGCCCGACGACATCGCCCGCATCGCAGTGTTCCTCGCCTCCGACGACGCGTCCTGGCTGACCGGAGAACGCATTACCGCCTCGGGGGGCTGGCGCTAGGCATCTGCTCACACCGGCAAGAGAGCGTTCGGCTTGACATCGGCGATGGAGGCGAAAGTGTGCGTTTCGCGCACGCCGGGCAGTGGCAGGATGACCCGCTGCAGGAAATCCTGGAAAACCGCCATATCCGCGATCCGCGCCTTGACCAGATAATCGAAACCGCCAACCACCATATGGCACTCCAGAACCTCCGGAGCTTTCGCCACGGCTTCGGCGAAGCGGTCAAAGACATGCGGCGCCGTGTGATCAAGCCGGACCTCGATGAACACCAGCGTTCCCCGGCCGACCTTGCGCGGGTCGAGCACGGCCCTGACCGCGGTGATGAACCCGTCGCGGAACAGGCGCTTCACCCGCTGGCTGGTTCCGGTCGGCGACAGCCCGACACGGCCGGCCAGATCGAGCGTCGTCCGGCGCCCGTCTTCCTGCAGCAACCGAAGCAGGCTGCGGTCTATCTGGTCGAGGTTGCTCATTTCACTATCCACGCTATCTCAGGGATTTTCGTGCCGATTTCACGCATGGATGCCGAAATCAACGTATTTCATCGCATAAAACCCCGCAATAGCCTGCGCTTCTCACCCACTCAAGCAAACGTGGGTGAGCCAATCTCGACAAGCAAAAGGAGTGCAGGATGACCAAGGAAGCGTTCAGCCCAGCCGGCAAGAGTGCGGCGGAAATCAGCAAGGGAGCGACCGAGATCCTGATGCTGAGCGAAACCGACGTGAGAGAATGCATCGACCTCAGACAGCTTCTCGATGTTTTGGAAGACGGCTTCAAGGCGCTGTCACAAGGCAAGGTCGTCAATCCACCCCGACCGCAACTCGACATCCCCGCCGCCGGCTACAGCCTCGCCATGCCAGCGTGGATGGATGGCATGAACCTGACCGTCAAGATCGTCAATGTCTTCGAAGGCAATTTGGCCAAGAACCTGCCCAGCCACCTCGCCACCATCAGCCTGTTCGATCCGCTGTCCGGCCTGCCGGTCTGTATTATGGACGGCACCTTCATAACCGCAGTGCGAACCTCCGGCTCCGCCGTGCTGTCGGTGCGCGCGCTTGCGCGCCAAGATGTCAGGATAGCGACCGTGGTCGGCGCCGGCGTGCAGGCCAACCAGCACCTGCATCTGTTGCCGCTGGTGCGCGACTTTGCCGAAATCCGTGTCGCTTCAAAGAGTTTCGACGATGCGGCAGCGCTTGCCCGGCTGCATCCGTCGGTGGTGGCGGTCGCCGACCTCGAGGCGGCAGTACGCAGTTCCGACGTGGTGTGCCTGGCGACGCATTCCTACGAGCCGGTGATCAAGGCAAGCTGGGTCCAGCCGGGCACGCATGTCTCGTCGGTCGGGGTGGCGCCTCCCGGCGGCGAAATGCCGATCGAACTCATCGGCAAATCCAGTCTTTTTGTCGAAACCAAAGATGCGTTCAAACCGACCCCGGTCGGTTCTTGCGAGCTTGCCGGCTTCGACCCGGATTTCGGCACCGAGCTTGGCGCCATGCTGCTCGACCGCGCGCCGGGTCGCGTTTCGGATCGAGAGATCACCACCTACAAGGCGATGGGCATTGCGATGGAAGACATGGTCGCCGCCGACCTCGCCTATCGTTGCGCCCGGCGTCTGCGCAAGGGAAAGCTCATCGTGCTGTAGGCGCGTGCCGCCAGCCATGCGGGATCGACGTTGCTGACAAGTGGCGCTTTCACGGAGGTGGCTGGCGCTGATCGAGCCGGCATTTGCGTTGACCATCCCTGCCCTATGTTGCGGCAATGGAGGAGCGCCATGCGATACCGAAACGACAGCGCGGGATGGACCGTCCGGCTGACGCATGCAACGGACCTCCGGGCACCGGACCTCGAGGCAAAGGAACGGGCCGCCGCTGCTCTCTACCGCTACAATATCGAAAAGACCGGGATCGACGACAGAATGCCGATCGGCGCAGAGCTTTGTAGCTCTTCGGGAGAGGTATTGGGCGGCCTTTGGGGCCGGACCGAGCTTGGGCTGTTGTTTCTCGATATGTTTTTCCTGCCGGAGCACGTGCGCGGGAAATCGCAAGGTGCACGGCTTCTCGCGGCGGTAGAGGAGGAAGCGAGAAGCCGCGGCTGCAAGCGCGCCGTCGTCGAGACAAGCAGCTTCCAGGCTCCGGATTTCTACCTCCGGCACGGCTACGACGAATTTGGCCGGGTTGAATTCGGCGACGACCGTCACGCCCGCATTTTCTTGCGCAAGACGCTGGAATAAGGCGCCGCTGTCAGGCCCGGCTTCGCACCTGTCCCCTCACGCCGGCTCGCGCTTCAGCGCCTGTGCCATGCAGTGGATGCCGCCGCCGGTCTTCGAGATCTCGCTCATGTCGACCGCCGCGACCTCAAAGCCGCGCGCCTTGAGCTGACCGATCAGCGTCTGGCTCGAGGTCGGCGCGATCACCCGGTCCTTGCCCAGCGACATGAAGTTGCAGCCGAGCGCCATCGTGTCCTGGAACGGCACGTCGATGATCTCATGGCCCTTGCCCTTCAGCCAGTCGACGATGCCCGGCTCCGTGCAGGCGAGGCAGACGGCCGTCAGTTTTTCGGCGATCGGCACCACCATCAAGTCGATATGGACGTAGTACTCGTCGATGAAGGCGATGCGGGTCTCCCAGCCTTCCTTATCGAACCAGGCCTGAACCTGGCGGGCGCCTTCTTCTCGAGTGCGGGCGCCGCCGCAGCCGATCAGCACCACACCGTCCTCGATGACGTTGAAGTCGCCGCCTTCGAAAGTGCCGGCGGTGACCATGTCGTAGATCGGGATGCCGAGCTTCTCATAGGTGCGGATCGCCGCATAATTCTCGCCGCGCCGCCACCAGTTGGCCATCGCGGTGATGATGACGCCGTACGGCGTCATAACGCTGGAATCGCGGGAGTAGACCTGCATCGGCAGTTCCGGCGTCGGCTCGTGCCAGTGGATATTGACGCCGAAATGCTCGTAGGCGGCAACCAGGTCCTTGTGCTGCGCCTGCGCGATCTGGACGTTGCACGGCGCCTCGCGCAGATGCTTGCGCGACAGCGAGCTGGTCGAGAGGTGGCGCAGGAAATTGGGCGAGCCGAGCAGCACGTCGGTCAGGACGTCGGTTTCGTTGGCAAAGCCCCAGGTGGTCAGCGGCTTGGTGCCGCCGGCCGGGTTGCGGCGCTGCAAGGAAAACGGTTCTGCGACGATGCGGTCATGAACGGTCATGGGATTCTCCTGGCTTGGGGATCACGCGGGTTGCGGGTTGCTTGGTATCCACCAGTCCCGTCCGCGCGGGGTGGTGACATATTCCGGCCAGCGGAAATGGATCGGCGGGTCATAGTCGCAGAGCGGCGCGATCCAGTTCGAGCCGCCGATGCCGCCGCCGGTGCGGGCGACGAATTCGTCCATCGCCGCATCGCGGGCGGACTTGTCTTCCAGCAGGCGAAGTGCTGTCAGCGCGATCGTCTTCGCGGCACAGGTGACCATCGGATCGATCGTCGCAGAAATGCCGCCCAGCGCGTTCATCGCCCAGGACGGATAGGCGTGGCCACTCCCAGAACGCAGCGCCGGGCGGGCGACGTAGAACCGTGCCGTTGGCGCATGCCACGACATGTCGGTGTAATCGTCTGAGGTCGAGTTGATTTGCGATGGCGGCAGGTCGCGGCGCAGGATTGCCTCTGCATCCTGCGGCGCAATCAGCTGCTCGATCTCGGCGATGAACGGCTCCTCGCTCGCCGTGCCACCCGCATTGACCTGGATTTCGCGGGCGATTGCCTTGGCCGCCTCGTCCCAGCGCGGCGGCCCGACTGTCGACAGCGCTCCATAGGCAATATCAGCCATGGCGTGATTGGCGAGGCCCGGCCGCGACTTCGACACCCAGTGCCGCTCATGGCGGCAGCCGCTCATTTTCGCGGCGGCTTCCGCATTGCGGTCGAGCACGGCGGTCACCTGCTCGGCCATAGCAAGCGTCGGCGCGCGGATCATGTATTGGATCTCCGCCAGCCCGGCCGGCAGATTGTCGGCGGTCGCCTGCCCTGCCGTCAGGATCGCCTCGCTGATTGACCAGCCGCCCTGATGCGGCAGCATGGAATCGCGAAGCGCCTTGGACGCCATGTACATCATCATGAGCGCGTCGTTGGCGCCTGGCGCCCTGACCGCCGAATGCGCCTGCGGGATCGGTGCGCCATCGCTTGCGCGAACCCAATTTTCGGGCTCGTCGCAGACGAAACGGTAGATCATCGCATAGGCCGCGCCGCAATGCGTGTCCCAGCGTACCGTGTTGCAGAGCGGCAGCATGTAGAACGGATGGAAGGAGATCATGCCGGCGAGGCCATCGTAGTAGCCCTTCGCCGCATGGATCGGCTTCGAGCCCCGCACCTTCTCCGCCGGCTCGCCGGTGAAGCGCAGCGTGCCCGATATGCCGTGGCGCTGCATCGCCGCCTTGGCCGCCAAAAGCCCGCCCAGGCTGGCAATGCCGAGCCCGGAATGCGGATCGGTGTGGCCGCCGGCCTGTTCGCCGAGGCCAGGACGCGCTCGCTTGACGGTCGCCGCATCCTGGCAATTGCCGGGCACCGCGTCATACTCGGCATACATGCCGATTGTCGGCCCGGCGCCGTTGGTCCAGTGCGCGCAGAAGGCTGTGGGCATGCCGCCAGAGCCTTCCTCGACGGAAAAACCTTCATATTTCAGCCGCTCGACATACCACGCGGCCGACTGGTATTCGCGCCAGGCGGTCTCGCCGAAGTCGAAGATGGTCCTCGTCCACGCCGACAGCGACGGCTGGATGTCGTCCAGACAAGCAAGCGCGGTCGCTTGGGCCGAGTTCGTCACCGGTTCCTCCATCGATCAAAGAAAGCAGTGAAGCGCCTCGCCAAAAAGTGATATGTTTTTCCGGCTCATGCAAATTTGGTTCACCTCTTGAGAATTCCCTCGACGCAGGCGCTGCGCGCCCTCGACAGTTTTGCCCGCCACGGCAGCGTCTGGCGCGCCGCCGACGAACTGCACCTGACCCGTAGCGCGGTTAGCCACCAGCTTCGCCTGCTCGAACGCGATCTCGGCTTCGATCTGCTCGAGCGCATCGGCAAGGGCGTGGCGCTCACCCCGCGCGGCCAGCGCTACGCCAGCGACGTGCGCAAAGCGTTGACGGTGCTGGGCGACGCGGTAACGCGCCATGCCGGCACCGGCGTCGGCGGCTCGTTCAGCGTCAGCTGCACGCCGGGCTTCGCCTCGCTGTTCCTGTGTACTCACATAGGCGAATTCCGGCAGATGTACCCCGATGTCGCGCTGCGCATCCTGACGCCGCGGCGGCTGGACGATGTCAGCAATGCCGAGGCCGACGCCTTCATCGCCTTCGGCGTCGGCAATTGGCCGAACCGGGCGGTCGAGCTGTTGTGCGAGATCTCGTTCACGCCGCTGTGCAGCCCGACGCTGCTCAACAAGATCGGCGGCTTTTCCAAGCCCGCCGACGTGCTGCGCGCCAATCTCCTGCATCTCGGCGACACCGAGGACTGGGCGCGCTGGCTGGCGCTGTCCAAGGTCGAGAACCCAGATACCGAGGGCGGCATCTTCTTTTCCGACATGAACCTGGTTTTCTCGGCGGCGATCGCCGGTCAGGGCATCGCCATGGGCGACGAACTGACCAGCCGCCGGGCGCTGAGCGAAGGCCGGCTTGTGCGCCCCTTCGACATCGCGATCAAATCGCCACGCTCCTATTTTCTCGTGTCAGAGCATGCGAAGGCGGCGCATCCGGTGCTGGAGGCGTTCGCGGGGTGGCTGAGGTCGAAACTGTCGGAGAACCAGCGCTAATCTCCCCCCTTGAGGGGGAGATGGCCGCGAAGCGGCCAGAGGGGGTCGGTTCGACTGGACTCGGCCAAGTCTGGCTTTCCTCAAAGAAAGAGAGAAGTCGCACTCCACGCGCAGCGACTCCCTCTGTCGCCTTCGGCGACATCTCCCCCTCGAGGAGGGAGATCAGCAGCGCCACCCCCATAGATGAATCAAATTTGCCGGTCCGGCGAAAACTATTCGGTTGCGGTGAGCCGCCGCCCTGCCCTACGATTTACCTCAGCGTGAGGACAAAGGCAGGATGCAGCAACCCGGCCGGGCCGCAGAGATCAAGGCAATCGGGATCGGCAAGAGCTTCGGCTCATTCCGTGCGCTGGACGATCTGACGCTCGATATCGGCCGCGGCGAGTTCCTGACCCTGCTCGGGCCATCAGGTTCGGGCAAAACCACTTTCCTGATGATCCTTGCCGGTTTCGTGCAGCCGACCGACGGCCGCCTTTACAGCGACGGCGTCGATATCACCGAGCGGCCGGCCGAGCAGCGCGCCGCCGGCATGGTGTTCCAGGGCTACGCGCTGTTCCCGCATATGTCGGTCGAAGCCAACATCGCCTTCCCGCTCAAGGTGCGCAAGAAATCGTCGGCCGAGATCAAGCGACGCGTCGGCGAGATGATCGAGCGCGTCGGGCTGAAGGGCCACGAGAAGAAACTGCCGTCGCAGCTTTCCGGCGGCCAGCAGCAGCGCGTGGCGCTAGCTCGTGCCTTGGTGTTCGAGCCTGGTGTGCTTTTGCTCGACGAGCCGTTCTCGGCGCTCGACAAGGGCCTGCGCGGCCAGATGCAGGCCGAGATGAAGCGGCTGCACCAGGAGACCGGCACCACCTTCGTCTTCGTCACCCACGACCAGAGCGAGGCGCTGGCGCTGTCGTCGCGCGTCGCCATCTTCAACCATGGCAAATTGCTGCAGGTAGGCAGGCCTGACGAGGTTTACGACCGGCCGGCCAACCGCTTCGTCGCCGAGTTCCTCGGCGAGATCAACATGCTGCCGCTGAAGGGCGTGCGCAACGCCGACAATGGCGCGACCGGCCTGTGCGAAGACCGCACCATCAGCCTGCGCGGCAATGCCAACGCGGTCGGCAGCAATGCCATCCTGGCGATCCGGCCAGAGTACATGTCGATCGCTCCCGAAGCGGCAGCTGGCGAGAACGGCATCGCCGCGACGGCGGTCGCCTCGACCTATCTTGGTGCTGCGACGCGGCTCGATCTGACGACACGCCAAGGCGCCAAGGTGACGGTTTCGGTGCCGAACGAGGTCGCCGCCTCGGCACTCAGCAAGGGCAATTCCGTGTGGCTGACATGGCCGGCGGAAAAGGGTTTCCTCCTTCCGGACGGAGGACAATGACGATCGGCATGGCGAAGCTGAAATTCGCCAGGCCAACTTTCGGGAAATATCAACGACAAGAAAAGGGGAACTGACATGACGAACAAAACCAAGAAACACTCCATCGAGACGCTGTCCGCCAGGGCCGTGCGCGGCGAGATCTCGCGCCGGCAGTTCACGCAGCTGGCAGCACTCGTGCTGGCCGGCACACCGATGCTGCTGCGCTCGACCGATGCCTTCGCGCAAGCCAAGCAACTGGTGCTGGTCAACTGGGGCGGCGACGCCATCACCGCCTATGATGCGGCCTATGGCCAGGCCTTCACCAAGGAGACCGGCATCACCGTCAAGATGGATGGCTCCGGCCCGACCGAAGGCGCGATCGCCGCACAGTTCAAGAGCGGCGCGCCGACCTGGGACCTGGTCGATGTCGACCCGTTCTCGGCCATCACGCTGGGCAGCCAAGGCATGCTGGAGCCGATCGACTATTCGATCGTCGACAAGAAGAAGATGCGCGAAGGCTTCGGCTGGGAACACGCCGCCTCGACCTATTTCTTCTCCTATGTCATCGCCTATGACGCCGAAAAGTTTGGCAGCCAGGCGCCGACCGGCATGGCCGATTTCTTCGACGTAGCGAAATTCCCTGGCAAGCGCTCGCTCTACAAATGGGGCGTGTCGAGTTGGGAAGCCGCACTGCTCGCCGACGGCGTCGCGCCAGCCTCGCTCTACCCGCTCGACCTCAAGCGCGCGCATGACAAGATCGCTGCCTTCAAGGAGAATGTCGTCGCCTATTGGGGCGGCGGCGCCGAAAGCCAGAGCGTGCTGCTCGACGGCGAGGCCTCGATGGCCATCGTCTGGTCGACGCGGGCCTCGCTGATCGAGCAGGATTCCGGCGGTAAGATCAAGTTCATCTGGGACCAGGGCCTGATCTCGCCCGGCGCGCTCGCCGTGCTGAAGGGCAATCCCGGCGGCAAGGACGCGGCGATGAAATTCATCGCCAGCGCCCAGGATCCTGAAAAGCAGCTGATCATGTTCGACAAGCTCGGCCAGGGCCCGGCCAATCCGGCGGCCGACGCGCTGATCCCCGCCGACAAGAAGCGCATCAACCCGGTCGACCCCGAAAACATGAAGAAGCAGATCGCGCTCGACATGGAGTGGTACGCCAAGAACTACGGTGCCGCACTCGACGAATACACGAAGATCATCTCCGCCTGATAGACCGGGATAACCGGGCCGAGATGAAAGCATATCTCTCCGACAGGATGGGCGCGGCGCTGTTGATGGCGCCGCTGCTCCTGTTCCTCGTGCTGGCCTATGCCTGGCCATTCCTGGGCGTCGTCAACTGGAGCTTCACCCTGCCCGAGCCGGGGCTCGGGCAGTATGGCACACTGCTAAGCGACCCGCTGGTTCAGTCGGTGTTCATCCGCACGCTGCGCATCGCCGCAATCGTCACGATTGTTTCGGTTGCCGCTGCCTACGCCATCACCGTGGTGTGGGTGCGCGGCACACCGGCGCAGCGTGTGGTCGCCGAGTTCTGCATCCTGGTGCCGTTCTGGATCTCGGTGCTGACGCGCGCCTTCGGCTGGGTGGCGCTGCTGTCCAACCGCGGCCTGATCAACACCTGGCTGCAAGCGATCGGCTTTATCTCGGAACCGCTGACGCTGGTGCGCAACGAGTTCGGCGTCATCGTCGGCATGACGCATTTCCTCATTCCTTTCGCGGTGTTTCCGCTGGCATCTTCGATGCGCAGCCTCGACGACCGTGTGCTGCTGGCGGCCCGCGGCCTCGGCTCCAGCCGCATGCGTACCTTCTGGTCCGTCTTCGTGCCGATGACCCGCTCCGGCATCATCGGCTCGGCGCTCATCGTCTTCGTCTTTTCGCTCGGCTTCTTCGTCACGCCGGCGATTCTCGGCGGCGGCCGCAGCGTGATGATCGCCGAGCTGATCTATCTCCGCATTTTCCAAAGCCCGGATTGGGGCCTGGGTGCGGCGATCAGCGTGGTGCTGGTGCTGTTCGTCGGCGTGCTGATGGCGCTGCTGTTCCGCTATATCAGACCGAAGCAGATGATCTGATGCCGACCTACCGCCCCGGCCCCGTCTCGCTGATCCTCGCCGCCCTGGTTGCGCTGTTCCTGCTGTTGCCGCTGCTTGCCGTCATCCCGGTGTCGCTGACACCGACCCGCATGCTGGCGATGCCATCAGGCGAATTGTCGCTGCGCCACTACCGGGCGCTGATCGAGGATCCGCGCTGGCTCAACTCGATCCTGCTCTCGATCAGGATCGGCGTTGTCAGCAGCGCCTTCTCGACCGTGCTGGCGCTGTGCTTCAGCCTTGGCGTCTGGATGTTCCAGCCGCGCTTTACCGCCGCACTCGTCGGCTTCGTGCTGCTGCCGATGGTGGTGCCGCCGGTGGTCTCGGCGATCACGCTCTATTTCCTTTTGACCTCGATTTCCGGCGCCAGCTCGTTCTTCGGCTACGACACCTGGCTCGGTGTCGCCATGGCGCATGCGGTGATGACGGTGCCCTTTGCCACGGTGCTGATCCTGGTCTCGCTCAGCCAGCTCGACCGGCGCATCGACCTTGCCGCGCGCGGCCTTGGCGCCACGGTGTGGGAGCGCGCTACCCGCATCATCATGCCCAACATCAAATTCGGCATCATCACCGCCGCCCTTTTGTCCTTCGTGCTCTCCTGGGAAGAGATCGGCGTCACCCTGTTCATCACCTCGGTCAACGCCATCACGCTGCCCAGGCTGATGTGGATGGGCCTGCGCGACAACATCGACCCGGCAATCGCGGCACTGTCGGTGATCCTGATCATCATCACAGTGCTGGTGCTTGTGGTGCGCAGTGTTGTGGTCAGGCTGCGCGGGGCGCAGTAGCGCAGGCAGGCCGGCCGCTACGCACCATCTCGAAGGCATCCTGCTGATGCGCTCGGGCTTGTTGTGTCTTAGGCAGCGTGCAGCCTTGGGATGGCGCTGACATCCACTTCGCGCTCCGCATGCCACGCATCATAAGCGGCCTGCATCCTGAGCCAGATCGCGGCGCCGTCGCCGAACATCTTTCCAAGACGGGCGGCGACAGCCGGCGACACCGGCTTCCTCTCACGGATGATGTC
The DNA here is from genome assembly GCF_040545535.1 of Mesorhizobium robiniae. Lineage (NCBI taxonomy): Bacteria > Pseudomonadati > Pseudomonadota > Alphaproteobacteria > Hyphomicrobiales > Phyllobacteriaceae > Mesorhizobium > Mesorhizobium robiniae. The sequence goes on along the minus strand of NZ_JBEPMC010000001.1, from coordinate 464,423 downwards.
GTAAAGCTGCTGGCGCGAGATTCCGAGTAGGTTGGCGATTTCCACCTTGGTCTTTCCGGTTGCCGGGATAATGTCGTCAAGCAGCGCCCCAGGGTGGGATGGGCAGCGCTCCATCGGACGCATCGGCTCATACACGCTCATCTCCGACTTCTCCAATCTGGCCGCCTCAATGGTACTGTTCGAAATCGACGCGGGCGGCATCATTGGCGTCGAATTCGAATGTGATGCACCACGGCCCGTTGACATGCACTGTGTAGCGGGTCGGGTTGAAACCCTTCAAAGGGTGGAAGTCAAAACCGGGCAGGTCCATGTCTTCAGGCCTTTCCGAGACTTCCAAACGGTCAAGCCGAGCAAGAATGCGCTTATGCATCTTGGCGTCGATCTTCCCGGTCTTTCCCGTTTGAAAGAGTTCCGCCAGCGCCTTGTGCTTGAACGATTTGATCATGCAACATGTAAGCATGTTGCTTACGCAGGTCAACCAGATGTAAGCAAATAATTTACAGGCGATCCGAACTGTCGGAGGCGATGATCGCACCCGATCCAGAATGGACTTTGAATAGCGGCGCAGTTTCGAACGCGTCAGCGACCACGACGCTTGGCGCGGACCGGCCGGCTTGGCGGAGCTATGTCACAGCATCGCTACCCCATGGCGTGGCGGATAGTCTTGGACAGACGACTGAGGAATGCCGGTCTCGACGATGCGTCGAGCTTCCACGACAGCACTGCCGTCGCCATTTTCCGTGGCAACACCCCGACCGACAGGAACCAGGCGGCAAGAACGGCGCGCCGGCGCAGCGACGCTGACATTTCGAGGCTGGCGACGGCGCCGGCGGCCCCGAGCGCCAGCCGGGAATCGTCGGCTACGGGGTGCTGGCGCCTGTCTGCGCAGAGCGACGCCAGCCGCTCTTCCAGGTGAACCGGATCGTGGCGGACAGCTTCTGACGGCACGATGGTCAGGCCTATCCCGGAGGCCTGGTCCGACAGCGCCTGCATGCGGCGGAAATCGTGGGTTACCCTCCAGCGTGCCCGCTCGGCGAGCTTTTCACCGAACACCGAATGGTTGGCGCCGTGGATCCGGTAGGCGCCTAAGCATTCGTCGATGGACTGGACGTGCCCGTACATGGGCGCCAGCGTTGCAAGATAGCCATCGGCGCCCTGGCGGAACTCCAGCTCCGGAATCGGCATAATCGATTCCAGGGTTGCGCGGTCAAAGGCCAGCCCGCTGGTCACGGTTGTCTGATAGCGGCCCTTGTGCAGCAATTTCGGCATGACGTCGCCGCTATCGAAGGGCAGTTCGGGCGGCGGAAAGACATCCTTGATGCCTTCTTGCTTGGTGCCTTGTCGTTCGTCGACGATATGCAGCCTGGATTGCACCTGGGCGGTTGCCGCGTCCCAGGTGTCCACAATCGTCGAGACGGCGGTTGGATACAGATAATCGTCGGCGTCGAGGAAGAGGACTATCTTGCCCGAACTCGCCGCAAAGCCGGTGTTGAAGGCGGCGGCATGCCCGCCATTTTTCTGCCGCGGGCAGGCAAGAATCCTGTCGCCATAGGATTTCATGATTGTCGTCGAATTGTCCCGCGATGCATCATCGACGACGATGACTTCGACATCCGCGTAGTCCTGCTCCAGCGCACTATCGATGCTGCGTTTGAGGAACCGCGCGTAATTGTAGTTCGGGATGATGATGGATACCGGAATCATCGGTACAGACTGCATCGCGTTTGACCTCCGCATCTTGCTTTGGTTTCGGCAAAGCCCGCTCGCGGGCCTGCGTCCTCTTCAAGCGCCCCCTCTTCAAGTGCCCGACGAGTTCCTGAGAGGAAAGTCTGCGCTTCCATCAGGAGACGGGTCACGTCTCTTGCGACTTCGTACCGAGGCCGCCATGCCTTCGAGGGCTGCCGCTTGGTCAGATCGGCGGCAGCAAAAGCTCCGACGGTTTCGGCCGGTCGCAACCGGGCCCGACGGAAATGTCTCGCCTTCGGTCGCGATCAGGTCGGGACCGAAGCGGACAGGCGCCTTGAAGGCATGGCGGATACTGGCCTTCAAATACGGCTGGAACAAGCCCCGCGCCAAGAACAAGGCTCACAAGCCTGTTACATCTGACGCGGCGCGCAGCGGCGTGGCCTGTTGATAATCGCAGATGTTGGAGATTGGCGGCGGCTGGTCCGAAGCCGGCGGCAAGCCGGCTTCGGACCATGCAGCCAACAGTCAGGCGGGCTGCAGCCCTGGCAGCGACAGGTCGACTTCCTCCGGCAGGTCGCCGGCCATCGCGGCGGCGAACTTTGTCTGGTCGAGTTCCCCTTCCCAGCGCGCCACGACCACGGTCGCCACTGCGTTGCCGATGAAGTTGGTCAGTGCCCGGCACTCCGACATGAAGCGGTCGACGCCGAGGATCAGCGCCATGCCGGCGACCGGCACGGTGGGAACCACCGAGAGCGTCGCGGCAAGCGTGATGAACCCGGCGCCGGTGATGCCGGCGGCACCCTTGGAGCTCAGCATGGCGACGGCGAGCAGCAGGATCTGGTCGCCGAAGGTGAGCGGCGTGTCGGTCGCCTGCGCGATGAACAGCGCGGCCAGCGTCATGTAGATGTTGGTGCCGTCGAGGTTGAAGGAATAGCCGGTCGGGATGACCAGCCCGACCACCGAGCGGTTGCAGCCGGCACGCTCCATCTTGGCCATCAGGCCCGGCAATGCCGCTTCTGAGGACGAGGTGCCGAGAACCAGCAGCAGCTCCTCCTTGATGTAGCGGATCAGCGCCAGGACCGAGAAGCCGTTGTAGCGGGCAACTGCGCCAAGCACCACCAGCACGAACAGCAGCGCGGTGAGGTAGAATGTGCCGATCAGCATGGCGAGGTTAGCGATCGAGCCGATGCCGTATTTGCCGATGGTGAAGGCCATGGCGCCGAAGGCGCCGATGGGTGCCGCCTTCATCAGGATGGCGACGAGGCGGAAGATCGGCGTGGTCAGCGCCTGCAGGAAATCGACGACCGGACGGCCGCGATCGCCGACCATGGCCAAGGCAACGCCGAACAGCACCGAGAAGAACAGAACCTGCAGTATGTCGCCCTTCGCGAAAGCGCCGGTGATCGTGTCAGGGATGATGTTCATCAGGAAACCGACGATGCTGGTGTCGTGCGCCTTTTCGGCGTAGGTCGCCACCTTTGTAGCGTCGAGCGTGGCCGGATTGATGTGCATGCCGGCGCCGGGCTGGACGACATTAGAGACGACGAGGCCAACGACAAGCGCCAGCGTCGAGAATGTCAGGAAATAGATCATCGCCTTGCCGGCGACGCGGCCCACCTTCTGCAGGTCGGAAACGCCGGCGATGCCGGTCGCCACCGTCAGGAAGATCACCGGCGCGATCACCATCTTCACCAGCTTGATGAAGGCGTCGCCGAACGGCTTCATCGCCTCACCGGTTTCGGGATAGAAATGGCCGAGAAGCACGCCGGCGGCGATCGCCGCCAGCACCTGCACATAGAGATGCCGGTAGAAGGGAAGTTTGCCGCGCGGCTCGGCGGCAGCGAATGCTGTCTGCATGACGTCCTCCATTGAGCTCCGATCGAAAGCTCGACCTCCCGGAGCAATTGCATTGACCCCCAGCAGCCTCGCGACCGCCGAATTCGTGTGTGCAACTGCCGTGCCAAGCGCGCGGGAGAGAGCCTCCCCTTTGATTTTATTGAGTATTCCAGAACTCACGAGATCGCTTTGCACTCAGAAAGTGCGGATATTCGCATAGTCGAATTGTGCTTTGTGCGAAATCATGCACAAATGGGTGATGCTGCAACGCCCCGCCGCTGCCTTGTCGACGCCCGAGCAACTCGGCAGGCGGGCGCGCCGTGCGTGGCTGCTGTTTGCGATCGTCGCCCTTGCGATCGCCACGGCCGCACTTTACGGCGCCGGTCTCTATGGCCGCGCAACGGAGCTTGGGACACTGGCGGCGCAAGGCCGCACCGATGCCAATCTGAAGATCGCGCTGCTGCGCGCCGTGCTGGAAAGCCCCCGCGCCCTGCCCCTGCTTTTGTCGGAAGACCAGCAGGTGCGCGACGCGCTGGCACAGAAAAGCACTGCGGCGGTCGATGTGCTGAACCGCAAGCTCGACGGGCTGGTCTCCGGCACCAAGGCGTCGGTGCTCTATGTCATCGGCACCGACGGGCTGGCGATCGCATCCAGCAACTGGCGCGAGCCGATCAGCTTCGTCGGCAACGACTACCGGTTCCGCGATTATTTCTCCGGCGCGATGCAGGCCGGAACTGCCGAATATTTCGCGCTCGGCAATGTCAGCAAGCGCCCTGGCCTCTACATCTCGCGCCGCGTTGGCGATGCTGCCGCCCCGCTTGGCGTCGTCGTCGTCAAGGCGGAGTTCGATCAGCTCGAGGCCGACTGGCACGAGGCAAACCGCCCGGCCTATGTCAGCGACGAGAAGGGCATCGTCCTGATCACCAGCGTGCCATCCTGGCGCTTTATGACGACCGGGCGGCTGGCCGGGCCCGATCTTGCCGCGATCCGGGGCAGCCAGCAGTTCGGCGACGCACCGCTGATGCCGTTGCCGATCACGCGCCCCCAGGCACTCAGCCCTGATATGTCGATCGTCCACGCGGTGACGCCCGGCGGCAGCGACGCGGAATATCTAAGGCTTTCCACGCCAGTCCCTTCGACCCCCTGGCGGCTCGACTATCTCGTTCCGGCTGAAGCGCCGATCGCCGCCGCGGTCCGTGAAATGCGGCTGCTGGCGCTCGGCGTCATCGTTCCGTTGCTCGGCTTTGCCGCGTATCTGTTGTGGCGTCGCCAGTCGGGGCAAATACGGATCGCCGCCGAACAGGCGGCGCGCACCGAGCTCGAACGCCGCGTCGTCGAACGCACCGAGGATCTGAGCCGCGCCCGCGACCGGCTGCAGGCCGAGATATCAGGTCACCGCAGCACCGAAGCCAAGCTGCAGGTGGTGCAGCAGGATCTGGTCCAGGCCAACCGCCTCGCCATCCTCGGCCAGGTCGCCGCCGGCGTCGCCCATGAGATCAACCAGCCGGTCGCCACCATACGCGCCTATGCCGACAACGCCCGCACCTTCCTCGACCGCAAGCAGACAGCGCCTGCCGAGCAAAACCTCGGCGCCATCGCCGCGCTGACGGAGCGCATCGGCACCATCACCGAGGAGCTGAAGGCCTTTGCCCGCAAGGGCCGCACCGCCGCCGAGCCGGTGGAATTGCGCGGCATCATCGAAGGCGCCGTCGTGCTGTTGAGAAGCCGCTTTGCCGGCAGGCTCGACGCACTGGCCATCGACCTGCCGCCGCCGAGCCTCAAAGTCATGGGCAATCAGGTCCGGCTCGAACAGGTGCTGATCAACCTCTTCCAGAACGCGCTTGAAGCGCTGGACGGCCGCGACGACGCTCATGTTAGGGTTTCGGTCGAGGAGACTGCCGACGGCGTGGCCATGAGCGTGTCCGACAATGGACCGGGCATTTCGCCCGCGATCCTCAAGTCGCTATTCACGCCGTTCAACACATCCAAGGAAAAAGGTCTCGGCCTTGGCCTCGTCATCTCGAAGGACATCGTCGCCGATTATGGCGGTCGCATCGAGGTTTCGAGCGACGACAGCGGCACCCGCTTCACCATCCATCTCTTGAAAGCAGCGTAGTGGCCAAGGCAGCATGACCAACGACGACGCAGCGCCGGTCATCCTGATCGATGACGACAGCGATCTCCTCAAGGCCACGGCGCAGACGCTGGAGCTTGCCGGTTTTTCGGTATCGGCTTTTTCGGTGGCGGCCGAAGCGCTGGCTAAACTCGACGCTGGTTTTGCCGGCGTGGTGGTGTCGGATATCCGGATGCCGGAGATTGACGGGTTGCTGCTTTTCGACCGCGTCCTGCGGCTGGACGTGGACATTCCGGTCATCCTCGTCACTGGGCATGGCGACATTGCCATGGCGGTTAAGGCGATCAAGGACGGCGCCTACGACTTCATCACAAAACCCTTCGCCGCCGACCGGCTGGTGCAAAGCGTGCGCCGCGCGGCGGAAAAACGCCGCCTGGTGATGGAAAACCGCGCCTTGCGCGAGGCGGCCGGAGAAGCGCAGGACGGCCTGCCGCTGATCGGCCAGACGCCGGCGATGGAAAGGCTGCGCCGGACGCTGCGCCAGATCGCCGACACCGATGTCGATGTGCTGGTGACCGGCGAAACTGGTTCCGGCAAGGAGGTGGTGGCCAGCCTTCTGCATTGCTGGAGCCGCCGCGCCAGGGGCAATTTCGTTGCGCTGAATTGCGGCACGCTGCCGGAGACGGTCATCGAGAGCGAATTGTTCGGCCATGAGGCGGGCGCCTTCACCGGCGCGCAGAAGAAGCGGATCGGCCGCATCGAACATGCCAGCGGCGGCACGCTGTTCCTCGACGAGATCGAAAGCATGCCGGTCTCGACGCAGGTGCAGATGCTGCGCGTGCTGGAAATGCGCGAGGTCACGCCGCTCGGCACCAATGAAATGCGGCCGGTCGACCTGCGCGTGGTTGCGGCCGCCAAGGTCGACCTCGGCGATCCGCGCCAGCGCGGCACGTTCCGCGAGGACCTCTACTACCGGCTCAACGTGGTGACGATCTCCATCCCGCCGCTGCGCGAGCGCCGCGACGACGTCGCCCTGCTGTTCTTCTATTTCGCCGAGCGCGCCGCCGCCCGCTTCCGGCGCCCGGTGCCGACTGTCCCGGCCGCGGTGCACCGCCGTCTCAGGGAGCATGACTGGCCGGGCAATGTGCGCGAACTGGCGCATTTCGCCGAACGCTTTGTCCTTGGGCTGGAAGAAGGCGCTGGAGCGCCATCCCTTGCCCCAGCCCAGCCGGACGCCGCCATGAAACTGCCGGAGCGGCTGGAACGCTACGAGGCCGACATCATCCGCGAGACTCTTGGCCGCAACGAGGGCGACGTCAGGCGCACGATCGAAGCGCTGGGGATCCCGCGCAAGACCTTCTACGACAAGCTCCAGCGCCACGGCATCGTGCGCAGCGAGTTTTCCAGATAGAGGTCGCCCAGCGCGGCGGTTTCGCTGGCCTCAGGCCTTCTTGCGGTAAGCCTCGAGCTCCGGATCGAGGTCGACGCTCACCGCATTGGTGAACACGGTCGTCGCCACCATGATGCCGGCGAAAGCGACCAGATTGACGAGCAGCGGCTCATGGTATCGGGCTTTCAGTTCGGCCCAGATCTCATCGGGAATAGCATTGGCGTCAGTCGCGATGGCCTTGCCGAAGGCAATCAGCAGCGCTTCATCGGCCGTCGGCTCGATGCTCTCCGGTTCGAGCCCCATATCGATCAGCGCGCTGCGAAAGAAGGTCACCGGCACCTCGGCCCGGCACACTGCGGAAATCGTCAGCGAAAACAGCCAGATGGCGCGATCGTCGAGATCAGACCGCAGCAGGTCGCGCAAGGTGAACCACTCGGCATAGATGCGATGGGCAGCGGGCGAATGCAGCAGGATGCGCTTCATGTTCGTCATCCTGCCGCGCAAGCGCAGTTCCTCGTCGTGCGCCGCGCGGATTTCAGGCGAGGCGGTGTCATAGTCGATCGGGGAAATGCGTGCCATGGAATGGTCCTTGGTTGGTGTCGAACTATCCGGACGAGGAGAAGCCTGCCCAGAGGGCACAGACGCTACAGAACCTGGGTTCCTCGCCCCCACAAAGTGGGGGAGAGGTGGCGAGGCGAAGCCTCGACGGAGAGGGGGATTGGCGCGACCATACCCCTCAGTCGAAGAAGGTCTTTGCTTACGAAGGCCCCCTCTCCGGCCGCTTCGCGGCCACCTCTCCCCCGCCTTGCGGGGGCGAGGAACCCAAGCTTTCAAAGGCCCCCAGTAAGCACAGTGACAAGCTTCGGTGTCGTTCGCAGCGTATTGCTGACCGTACAGATGCTCTCGGCGTCCTCGACGATCCGCCTTTTCGTGGCCTCGTCGAGATCGCCCGATATGTCGAGTGTGATCGTGACGCGGCCGATGCGGGAAACGTCGCCCGCCGCCTTTTCGCCGCTCACATCGGCGCGGACGTCGCCGAGGCTGGCGGCGACACCCATACGCGCGGCAGCGATCCGCGCGCTCAGCACCATGCAGGCGGCCACGGAGGCATAGAGAAGGTCGAGCGGATTGAAGCCCGGCGCGCTGGCCCCGGTCACGACGTCGACCATGCCCCCGGTCGGCGTGGTGACGACCGGCAAGCTGCCCGGCGACAGCACGGCAACCGCGCCGGTGGTTCGCGTCCTGACCTTGAGCTCACTCATTCTCAAATATCCTTTCGGCCGGCCGGGCATGGCGTTGCTCCTGGCGTGCTCAGGGCCGGATACCGCAGCATCCGCCGACGATCGTCAAGGTAGCTGGTCCAGCAGTGCAGCTTGCGCTCCCTAATATGCGTCAAATACCCATATCTCGCCTGCCAACAAGATCGTGACTGAACAAGGCGATAGAGGTGCATCCTGCCGGATTGCATCGGGTCAGGCCGCACCCGTTTGTCAGGAATGCGCGCCGGAACCGATTCCGGTTTTCGGGGCCGTGCGCTAGACTTGTTGCAACCGCAACCGGGCCGCCACCTCCATGATCGTTCAGACCTGTATCAATGGCGCGCGCAGTGCCGACTTCCACCCGCAACTGCCGCTTGACGCGGACGCCATGGCGCGAGACGGCGCGGCCTGTGTGGCCGCAGGTGCCGCCGAGCTGCATGTCCATGCGCGCGGGCTCGATGGCCGCGAAAGCCTCGCGCCTGAGGCCATGGACCTGACTGTGCTCGCGTTGCGCCGTGCCTGCCCGGGAACGCTGATCGGCGTGTCGACCGGCGCCTGGATCGAGAACGACGACAAGCAGACGCTTGCCGCAATCGCCGGTTGGAACGAAATGCCGGACTATGCTTCGGTCAATCTGAGCGAGGAAGCCGCGCCCAAAGTTATGCAAAGCCTGCGGCAGCGCGGCATCGGCATTGAAGCCGGGCTCGCCTCCGTCGCTGACGCCGAGCGTCTAGTGAGCCTCGACCGTGGCAGTCAGGTGCTGCGCATCCTGATCGAGATCTCCGAGCAGGAGTTGGACCCTGCATGGGAGGTCAGCGACGGCATCGCGGCAGTTCTCGATCGCGCCGGGCTGCGTCGCGCCATCCTTTTGCATGGCGAAAACGCGACAGTTTGGCCATTCGTGCACCGGGCGGCGGAGCGCAACTGGTCGACGCGTGTCGGGTTGGAGGACGGCAAGCAGCTTCCGGACGGCACCACGGCATCAGGCAACGCGGCACTGACGGCTGCTGCCGTTGCGATCTTCCGGGCCGGCCGCTGATTCATCCCACAGGTTTCGCGCCTTGCCCGATCTTTTCGGGACCCTGCGTCAGGCCACATCGCGAAAAGTCGAACGCGGCGTTGCGGACTTTGCGTTGGCGCGATCCTCGTGAAGCGCGAAGCCCGTTGCCCCCGGATCGCCCAGTTCGGCGCGGAGCTGCATGCTCGGGATGTGATAGTCCCCGCCATTCTGCTGCCGATAGGGAATCGGCCGGGTTGTCTCGAGCGTCCGCATCCTTTCGCGCAGGCGTTCCGCGACAGGCTCGAAGTCGGCCTCCCCGAAACGGTCCACTCTGTAGACCACGAACGGCGGCAGCACGTCGTAGCCCGGATAGTAGAGGATCCCGTGATTGATCGGGAACAGCAGGTCGTCGATCGGGCCGTTGACGCCGCGGGCGGCATAATGCTCCTCCCAGCCACCGGCGGTCACGATCAGCATCGCGCGCTTGCCGGCAAGCGTTCCCTCGCCAAAGCGGTCACCCCACCGCTTGTCGCTGTGCTCGCCGACACCATAGGCGAAGCCGTAGGCGTACACCCGGTCGACCCAGCCCTTGAGGATCGCCGGCATGGCGTACCACCACAGCGGGAACTGGAGGATCAGCGTGTCGGCCCACAGCAGCTTGTCGATCTCCGCTTTAACGTCGTCGGTCAATGTATTGGTCGCAAAAGCTTTTTTGGAGGCCCCGGCCGGCAGGAAGCGTTCTTCGGGCGGCCACGACGGAAAGTCGGCACGGTCCACCGCGGCTTTCCAGCCATCGGCATAGAGGTCCGATATCTGCACCTCGTGGCCCTGGGCCTCGAGTTCTCTGACGGCGACGTCACGCAGTGCTCCGTTGAGCGAACGTGGTTCAGGATGGGCAAAAACAAGCAGGACTTTCATGGGTCAACTCCGAAGGAAGGACGATTGGTGCAAAGGTAGCCAGCCCCGGTCTGACCCGCTATATCAAGATAATGCATAAGATTATGCCGAATAATGGATAAATCCGACGTTACGCTCGAGCGCATGCGTACCTTCGTTCGCGTCGCCGAGCGCGGCAGCCTCTCGGCGGTGGCGCGCGAGCTCGGCGTTGGGCAGTCGACGGTCACACGGCATTTGCGCGAGCTCGAGGAGGCCATCGGCGTGCCCTTGCTCAGCAGGACCACCCGGCGTGTCACGATGACCGATGAAGGCAGCCGCTACTATTCCGACGCCGTCCAGATCCTGCGCCTCGTCGAGCAGGCTGGCGACGAGGCGCGGGGCACGCGCGGCGCGTCGGCCGGCACGATCCGGATATCCTGCACGGCGGCGCTCGGGGTCTTGCACGTCAGCCGACTGATCTTCGCCTTCCAGGACCGCTATCCCGACATCGGGATCGATCTCAGCCTCACCGACGAGCGCATCGACCTTGTGCGGGAGGGCGTCGACATCGCGCTTCGCCTAGGTCCGCTCACCGACAGCTCGATGAAACTGCGGGCGCTCGGGCAGTCCCGACGTCTGCTGGTGGCGGCGCCGACCTATCTGGCGGCGCGGGGCAGACCGGCTGTTCCGCAGGATCTGCCTGGCCATGAAGGCATCCGGATGTCGAACATCGCCGGAAGCGACACGCTCGCCCTGCGGGGACCGGCGGGCGAACGCCATGCGGTACCCTTTGGCGGCCGATTTCGGGTCGACCATGGGCTTGCCGCGCGCGAAGCCCTTATCGCTGGGCGCGGTATCGCACCTGCCCATCACTGGCTTGTCGACGATCTTCTGGCAGCCGGCCGGCTGGAAGTGGTCTTGCCAGACTATTCCCCGCCCCCCGTACCGCTGAGCATGCTGATCGTCCCGGAGCGCGCCGGCATTGCCCGGGTCCGGCTGCTGGTCGACTTTCTCGCCGAGCGGATCGGCGGCATTCCGGGGATCGAGAAGCTGCGTTAATGCCCTCGGTCGGCTGCGGCACCGGCAGAGCCCCCGTCTTCCGGGATACACCGTCCGGCCACCGTCGAGGCCGTCACCAAAACGGCGCTCAACGTTGCGCCGCGACAATCAGCATCATCGGCCGCTCCAGTTCGTCGGCAAGATCAGGAGACTGCGCGACCTGATCGGCCGTCGGACGCCATTCCTCGACCCGGCGTATGGTGAAACCCGTTTCGATCAGCGTGTTCAGCGTCGTAGCGAGCATGCGATGCTGCTTGAGTACGCCTTTGGCGAGCCAGTCGGTGGTGCGCGGACCTTCGACGCTATAGCGATTGACCGGCCACGTCTTGCGGCCGTCGGCATCGACCGACCAGCCTGGGTGAGACGGTGCCATGTAGATCGGGTGCTCGATGGTGAAGACGAAGTGCGCGCCTGGAAGGAGCGCATCATGCACTGTCTTCACCAGCCGGTCGAAATCCTCGATGTAGTGGAACGCGAGCGAGCTGTAGGCGAAGTCGAACGATGCCCTGGACAGTTCGAGGCGGTCGAGGTCGGCGATGACATAGTCGATATCCGGATCGCTGGTGTCGGCCCTGGCCCGCTCTATCATGTTGCGGGAAAGGTCCAGCCCAAGGACATGCCTTGCGCCATGCACCTTTGCCCAGCGGGCAAACCAGCCAAACCCACAACCGAGATCGACAACGCGCTTGCCGTCGAGATCGGGAAGCAGTGCGCGTATTGCCGGCCATTCCGGTGCGCCGTCCAAGCCGTGAACCGAGCGCGCCATCTGGCTGTAGCCGGCAAAGAATTCAGGCCTGTCATAGATATTCTGTGCCATTGAGCTTCCGTCTTGGGGGCTTGGAGACCACCCCTGATTTCAGGTTGATGCTTAGTGCCGATGGACGAGACGCCGCAAGGAAAAAAGCCCGTGCCTGTGCTTCGGCTATGCCCATTTGGCCCCCGCTTTCCAAGTTTCCGGCGATCGGACGTTGTTGACAAGCGGTCGAACGCTCTTGCAGTTTCGATAAATAGTCCCTAGGCTATTTTCATATCAGAAAGAAAACTCATCCAATAATTCCATTTTATGAAAGCCTGAACGCTGCGAGAACATCTCGATCAGACCGACCGGCGACTGGTCAAGCTGCTGTCGCAGGATGCGCAGCTTGGCGTCAATCGCCTCGCCGAGAAGATGGCGGTGTCGGTGCCGACGGTGCGCATGCGTTTGCGCAACCTGCTCGACCGCAACCTGCTCAAGATCGTCGGGCTGCTCAACCTGACCGAGCGCCCCGAACTGATCTCGGCCATCGTCGGCATTAATGCGCAGGGCCGCGGCCGCGCGCGGGAACTGGCGCAGCGTATCTGTGAGCTGCCTTTCGTGAACTCGGCCTCGGTGGTCACCGGGCGCTTCGACATCATCGTCGACGTGACCGTGGCCGGCGATGTCGCCGATCTCTACCGCGTCACCAGCGAGCTGATCCCCGGTGCCGGCGAGCCGGGCGAAGTCGTGCGCAGTGAGACCTTCGTTGTCATGGCCTCCTGCAACAAATGGGTCAGCCTGCCGGAAGGCTGCTGGTCGGACGAGAGCAAGCGCGACGAAACTGGCCGGCACGAAACCGGCCGAAAGGAAATGCCATGAAGATCGCGGTTCTCGGCGGCCTCGGCCTGCAAGGCCGGGCGGCAATCGCCGATCTCGTCGCCAGCGCCGATGTCGAAGAGGTCGTCTGCGTCGATACCGCTCCGGATGGGGCAGCCCGGCTTGGCGGCCTGGCCGACCTTGCCCGCGTGCGTTTTGTTGTGCCCGAAGGCGCGATCGCCACTGTATTGGCGGAGGTGCTGACGGGGGTCGACGCTGCCATCGACCTGTTGCCGCAGCCGCTGATGCGCGAGGCGGTGCAGGCAGCGATCGCGACGCGCACGCCGCTGGTCACCACCAATTACGGCAAGACGATCGCCGACCTTGCCCCGGCAGCGGAAAAAGCCGGCGTCTCGATCATGACTGAATGCGGGCTCGACCCCGGCATCGACCTTGTGCTCTACGCGCGCGCCGCGAAGCAGTTCGACGCCATCACCGCGATCGATTCCTATTGCGGCGGCATCCCCGAGCCGAAGGCGATGGCCAAGCCGCTGTGCTACAAGGTGAGCTGGAACTTCGACATGGTTCTGGTCAGCCAGAACCGCGACAGCGTGCTGGTCGAGGACGGCCAACGGGTCGAGGTGCCGGCCGGCCGCCAGCACGACAATCCGTTCATCCATCAGATTGAGGTCGAGGGGCTGGGCAGGTTAGAAGCCTTCCCCAATGGCGACGCGCCGCATTATGCCGGCATGCTTGCCGCCGCCAAGGGGTTGCAGCGCTCTGGCCGCTATTCGCTGCGCTGGCCTGGCTGGTCGGCGTTCTGGGCGCCGCTGAAGGAGCTTGGCTTCCTTTCCGAAGACAAGGTGCCCGGCGTTGGCGCCAGCCCACGCGAATTTCTCGGCCGGCTGCTCGGCCCGCAACTGCAATATGGCGCCGACGAAAAGGACCTTTGCGTGATGCGCAATGTCTTTACCGGCACCCAAGGCGGCCGCCGCAAGACGGTGACGTCGGACCTGATCATCGAACGCGATCTGGCCTCCGGCCTGTTCGGCATGAGCCTCGGCGTCGGCTATCCCGCCAGCATCGTGGCGCAGATGCTGGCGCGGGGCGAAATCACCGAGCCCGGCCTGCTCAACCCGCTGCTGCATGTGCCCGACGGCCGCTTCCTCGACGAACTGGCCCGGCGCGGTATACGGGTATCCGAAACGACCAGCTGGGATTGAAGGATTTTCGAACGGTGGCCGCCGCCGGCAACGGCGCTGCCGCTCAAAAAGCACCCCAAGGGGTGGAACAACAAAGTGGAACAACGACAACAAGGAGGAATGCCCCAATGAAGATTGCCAAGCTTTTCATCGCAGGCCTTGCGCTCGCTGGTCTCACAGCCGCGGCCAGTGCCGGAACGCTCGACGAGATCACCAAGCGCGGCGAATTGCGCGTTGCCGTGCAGACGCAGGGACCGCCCTTCTCGTTGGTCGGTGCTGCCGGCGAGCGCACCGGCAGCTCGGTCGAGCTTGCCGAACTGATGGCCAAAGAAATGGGCGTCAAGATCACCTTCCTCGATTTCGATTGGGACGGGCTGATCCCGGCGCTGCTGTCGGGCAAGGCCGATCTTCTGGTCGCCGACATGACGCCGACGCTGGCGCGGGCGATGAAGGTCGCCTTCACCAAGCCCTATATGTACACGGGCAGCACCGTCTTCACCAAGGCCGACGGCAAGTTCAAATCGACAGAGGACTGCAAGGCAAAGGGCACCAAGATCGCCGTGCTGCTCGGCGCGACCGGCGAGAAGGAGGCCAAGAAGGCCTTCCCCGACGCCGACATCAAGAGCTACAAGGGCGGCGGTCCGCTGCTGCTCGACGCCGTCAACAACGGCCAGGCCGATTGTGGCGTCAACGACGTCTCGGCGGTCAAGGGCCAGTCGACCGCCTATCCGGCCGGCAGCTTCACCATCATGCCGGAGATGCTGTCGAAGGAGCCGCTGGCCTTCGCCACACGCTATGACGAGCAGGACCTGCTGACCTGGATGAACCTGTTCCTCGACCAGGTCAGCCTCGACGGCCGCCTGCAGAAGAACCTCGACTACTGGGTCAATTCCGAAGACTGGAAGAAAGATCACTGAGTAGAGCGAATAGCGAGTAGGGAGTAGTAAAAGCGCTACTCGCTACTCGCTACTCGCCATTCACCGCCATGCTCGAAAATTTCAGCTTCCGCACCATCGTCGAATATCTGCCCCTCTTCGGGCAGGGCCTCGTCACGACCGTGTGGCTGTCTGTCCTCGCTTTTGCCGGGGCGCTCGCCGTCGGCATCGTGCTCGCCGCGATGAACCTGCAGCGCAGGCGGCTGTTCCGCATCCCGGCCAAAGTCTATATCGACGCGGTGCGCGCCACGCCCTTGCTGGCTCAGCTCTATTTCCTCTATTTCGGCCTGCCGCGGCTCGGCATCATCCTGCCTGAGCTCGTCGTCGGTATCCTCGCTTTGTCGCTGAACAGCGGCGCCTATGTCGCCGAGATCATCCGCGCCGGCATCCTGTCGATCCCGCGCGGCCAGGTCGAGGCCGGCGTCGCCTCGGGGATGACATATGTCCAGCGCATGCGCCTGGTCATCCTGCCGCAGGCGTTCAAAGTGACGATCCCGCCGCTGCTCGGCCAGGCGATCGTGCTGGTCAAGGATTCCGCTCTGCTGTCGCTGATTGCGGTCGCCGAACTGACGCGTGCCGGACAATTGCTCGCCTCTGACCGCTTCATGCCGGCGGAAGGTTTTATCACCATCGCCGCCTTCTACCTCCTGCTCTATTACGGGCTGAAGGGACTGGCGGCGCTGTCCGGGCGCTGGCTCGGCCTAGCGGGGGCACGGACATGATCTGGCAGCAACTGCAAAGCCTCGCCGGCAGCTACCCCCTCGCCCTGCGCGGCCTCGGCATGACCGTGCTGCTGTCGCTGATCAGCCTGGTGCTGGGCACGCTGATCGGCTTTGGCCTCGGCATCCTGCGGACCGGCGGCAACCGGCTGATCAGCGGCGCGATCGGCGCTTGGGTCGACCTGATCCGCGGCACGCCGTTCCTGGTGCAGATCTTCCTGATTTTCTTCATCCTGCCGGAGCTCGGTATCGAGCTCGACGCCTTTACCGCCGGCATCATCGCGCTGACCAATCTGGCCGCCTGCTTCATCTGCGAGATCGTTGTCGCCGGCATCCGCTCGGTGCCATCAGGCCAGGTCGAAGCGGCACTTGCATCCGGCCTGTCGCGTTGGCAGCGCATGCGCCAGGTGGTGCTGCCGCAGGCGATGCGCATCGTGCTGCCGCCACTGGTCGGGCAATATGTGCTGCTGATCAAGGATTCCTCTGTTGTTTCGGCCATCGGGCTCACCGACCTCACCCGCGTCGGCTGGCTGGTGGTGCAGCGTGTGCCCAACGGCCTCCTGGTCTTCTTCCTCGTCGGCCTCGGCTATTTTATCGTCTGCTATCCGCTGATCATGCTGGCCCGCCGGCTGGAACAGCGCATGGGTGCGGCCCATGGCGAGGTGCAGTTATGACGTCGAACCGTAGCAAAAATGGTACCGGCATGATCGAGTTTCGCGGCGTCAACAAATGGTTCGGCCAGCTCAACGTGCTGAAGGACATCACGCTCAGCGTCGAGCCGCGCGAAGTGGTCGTTGTCTGCGGCCCGAGCGGCTCGGGCAAGAGCACCTTGATCCGCTGCATCAACGGCCTGGAGACGATCCGTGATGGCGACCTTGTGGTCGACGGCCAGCGCCTTGGCGACCCCGCCACCAACATGACGCGGCTGCGCACCGAGATCGGCTTCGTCTTCCAGTCGTTCAACCTCTATCCCCACAAGACCGCACTTGAGAACGTGACGTTGGCGCCCATCCATGTGCGCAAGATCCCGCGCACTGAGGCCGAGAAGGCTGGGCGCGAGTTGCTTGCCAAGGTCGGCCTTGCCGACAAGGTGAACGCCTATCCCGCGCAACTGTCCGGCGGCCAGCAGCAGCGCGTGGCGATCGCGCGCTGCCTCGGCATGCGCCCCAAGATCATGCTGTTCGACGAGCCGACCTCGGCGCTCGACCCCGAGATGATCTCGGAAGTCCTCGACGTCATGGTCGCGGTGGCCGAGGAAGGCATGACCATGATGGTGGTGACCCACGAGATGGGCTTTGCCCGCAAGGTCGCGCAGCGCGTGGTGTTCATGGACGCCGGCGCCATAGTCGAGAGCGGCACGCCCGACGAGTTCTTCTCGCATCCCAAGACCGAGCGCAGCCGCGCCTTCCTGAGCAAGATCCTGCGGCATTAGGATTGCCGGAAACGAAAGCTCGTCGCCGCGAAGCTATTTCACCTTGATGACAACCTTGCCCTTGGCGCGGCCTTGCTCGATGTAGGCCAAGGCCTCATTGGTCACCTCAAACGGGAAGACGCGATCTATGACCGGGCGGATAACGCCCGACTCGATCAGAGACGTGATCTTGGTCAACTGCACCCCATTGGCGGCCATGAACAGGAACGAATATCGGACACCTGCGCGTTTGGCCCTGCTCCTGATGCCGGCGCTCAAAAGGCGTATAACCAGTCTCAGCACCATGTTCAGGCCCTTCTCCCTGGCAAACCCAGGATCGGGCGGACCGGAGATAGAAACGGCGAGGCCACCCGGCTTCAACACACGCAGCGACTTTTCGAGCGTCTTGTTGTCCTGGCTGTTCAGGACGAGATCGTAGCCCGAAAGGACCTTCTCGAAGTCATCCTTCTTGTAGTCGATGATGACGTCGGCGCCCAATTTCCTGACCATGTCCATGTTCGACGCGCTTGTCGTCGTGGCGACCGTCGCGCCGAGGTGCTTTGCCAACTGAATGGCGAATGTCCCCACCCCGCCTGAGCCGGCCTGAATGAAGACTTTCTGTCCTTTCTTCAGCTTCGCCCCTTCGATCAGCACCTGCCAGGCGGTCAGCCCCACCAGCGGAATGGATGCAGCCTCTTCCATGCTGAGGTTCTTCGGCTTCAGGGCCACGTCCGCATCATCAATGGCGATGTACTCGGCGAAAGCCCCATCCGACCGTCGCGCGGTCGCGCATAGACCTCGTCGCCCGGCTTGAACTGTCGGACCTTCGAGCCGACGCGAATGACCGTTCCGGCCACGTCATGGCCTGCAACGAAGGGCCGGCGATAGGGCAGGATGAGCTTGAATTCTCCGTCCCTGATCTTGGAGTCCAGCACATTGAGGCTGGCGGCATGGATCTGCACCAGCACGTCATTCTCCCCCACTTCCGGCTCTGGAACCTCTCCAAGCCGCAGGGGAGCGTTCTTTGCATATCGATCGACGATGAAGGCCTTCATTGCAGCTTTCCAAATTGAGGGACCCAGAGCGCCGTCTCCGACACGTCATCCTATTGCATTACGATCACTTAATGATAATATGATCGTAATGCAATAGCCGGTCAAAAGGAGAAACCATGCGCTACGAGAAGGGTAGAAAGGACGCATCGCGGCAGCGGATCATGGATGTGGCGGCCGAACGGTTTCGTTCCGACGGCATCGCTGCATCGGGCCTCGCCGGCATCATGGGCGAGGCGGGACTGACCAACGGAGCCTTCTATCCCCATTTCCCGTCCAAGGCGGCGCTTGTGCGTGAGAGCGTGGCGACCGCGCTGGAGGCTCAGGCGGCCCAGATTCAGGAGCTATTGGCCGCCGGCGGCCCGTCAATGGCCATCGACGCGTATCTCTCGGCGGAACACCGGGACAATCCTGGCAAAGGTTGCGCGTCAGCCGCGCTGTTGCCCGAAATTGCGCGTGAGCCGGCCGAGACGCGCCAGGTTTACGCCGAACACCTGCTCAAGCTCGTGCGCCAGGTGGCGGCCGAACTTACGCCCGACGCCCGCGACCCCGAAGATGTCGCGTTCGGCGTCTTCGCGACTCTGATCGGCACGCTTGAGCTGTCGCGCGCGGTGAACGGAACCGAACTGTCCGATCGCATTCTTGAGGCAGGCGCGGTGGCGGCGAAGGCGCTGCTCCAGCCCCGCGAGAACGACAAGCCAGCGGAAAGGAAATCCTCATGAACGTGCATCAGCTATCGCGACCTGCCGCGATCATCAAACACAGGGACGTGCCGACGAAAACGGTCGACGTCGACGGCACGAAGTTCGCCTACCGGGAGCTCGGCCCCAGGTCAGGGGTACCGGTGATCTTTCTCACCCATCTGAGTGCGGTTCTCGACAATTGGGATCCCCGGGTCGTCGATGGCATTGCCGCAAAGCGGCGTGTCATTACCTTCGATAACCGTGGTGTTGGTGCATCAGGCGGCTCCACTCCCAACACGGTGGAGGCAATGGCCCGCGACGCGATTGCCTTCATCCGGACCCTCGGTTTCAAGCAGGTCGATCTGCTCGGCCTATCTCTTGGCGGCTTCATCGCCCAGGCGATTGTTCAGTTGGAACCTGATCTGGTTCGCAAGATCATCCTCGCGGGAACCGGCCCAGCCGGGGGTACCGGCATCGACCGGGTGGCGTTCGTCACCATCTTCGACATGATCCGCGCCGCGCTGACCATCAAGGACCCAAAGAACTACCTCTTCTTCACCCAAAGCCCCAGGGGCAAGAAGGCGGCGCGCGAGTTTCTGCAGCGATTGAAGGAACGGACCAATGACCGCGACAGGCCCATCGCGCTCGGCGCCTTCAACCAGCAGCTCAAGGCAGTCTGTGCCTTTGGCCGGGAGCGCCCTGCCGACCTATCGCGTATCCGCCACCCGGTGCTCGTGGTGAATGGCGACCACGACAGAATGGTGCCCACCAGCAATTCCGTCGACCTGGCTCGGCGCATTCCCAATGCCGAGCTGGTTCTATACGAGGATGGCGGGCATACCGCCATTTTCCAGTATCACGGCGCCTTCGTGGAAAAGGCCCTGGATTTCCTCGAGGCCTAGCATCGGCCCAATCGGAATCGATTTCGGAAAGCACGATGCGCGGATTCGAAGTGCTAGAGCGTACTTTTGTGCGTTCAAGTGGACGCACGTCGCTCTCTCAGCCTGCCCGCGGCCGGCGTCATCAGTCGAACGTCGCCAGAGGCTCAGTGCGGACCTCGACCCACTGGCAGCGCCTGCTCTCGTGATAGAAGGACAGGAAGGGCGGCGGGAACGATGGGTCGGCGAAAGCGCCCGCCGGGATGGCGACCAGACCGGGCTGCGTGTCAATCCGGTAGTGGACGGAGGTGCCGCAATCCGGGCAGAAGCTGTAGATGACGCGGCCGCCCTCGTCGCCAAGGCGCGTGAACTCTGCCGAGCGTCCCTGGATCGACACATTATTCTCCGCAAACCGCGCGTTGAAGCTGAACGCGCTGCCCGTGCGCCGCTTGCAGGCCAGGCAATGGCAGACGGAGATGCGTACCGGCTCGCCCGAACAAGTGGCTGAAAGCTGACCGCAGGAACATTCGGCGCGGCGCGTGACCATGGCTGGACCCTTTTAGCGAACGACATCAATGGGTTTCGGCACGGGCCCTGAGCTCTGCCCGCTTCGCATCCGAGACGACGGCAAGGTCGAGCACCTTCTGCAATTCGGCGGCATGGCGGAACGACGGCTCGGCCTGAACGCCAGTGCGCACTGCATCGACAAAGCGCTGGTAGTTGGTCGGCACCGTTCCGGCATCGAGAACCTGCCATTTGGCGTCCTCGACATTCTCGCCCATGCACGCCTTCAGCTCCGAGCCGTTCAGATTGTGAACGACTTCGATGCCGCCCTTGTCGCCATAGATGCGCAGTCGCAGTTCGTTCAGATGACCGGTTGCCCAGCGGCTGGCATGGACGACGCCGAAAGCGCCGTTGCTGAAATCCAGCGCCATGGTGAAACTGTCATTGGCGTCGAGCTCGTACTCGCCGATCCGGTTGCCGGGCGCCTTGTCAAAGGACCTGAGGCGGCAGAACACATGGTCGACGTCGAGTGCGGCGCCATAGCTGGCGAAATCGAGGATGTGGATGCCGACATCCCCCAGCACGCCATTGGAGCCGTGGCCGCGCGACAGCCGCCACAGCCATTTCGGATCGGTGCGCCAGTCGCCCCAGAATTTGGATACCAGCCAGCTCTGCAGATAGGACGCTTCGACGTGCCTGACCTGGCCGATCTCACCGGCAAGCACCATGGCGCGCGCCTTCTGCAGTGCTGCAACGTTGCGGTAGGTCAGGTTGACCATGTTGATGATGCCGGCTTGCTCGGCGGCATCAGCCATTTCGCTGGCCCTCTGGTAATTTTCGGCCAGCGGTTTTTCGCACAGCACCGGCTTGCCCGCCGCGACCAGCGTCATGGTGGTCGGATGGTGGATGCGATCCGGCGTCACGTTCGCCACCGCGTCGAACTTGTCCCATGTGAGCGCGTCTTCCAGCGAGGTGAAGCGATTGGGAATGCCGTTGGTGTCCGAAAATTCGTCGAGACGCTTGCGGTCGACATCGACGGCGCCGACCAGTTCGACGCCCTCGATCTTACCGAACTGCCTGGCGTGCTCCTCCGCCATCCAGCCGGTGCCGAGTATCAACAGACGCATGATTCTTATCCTTAGGATGGAGCTTTATCTTGTTGTTCAACCATGGATTTTCCGACCGAAGGCACGGGATGGCCTAGCGATAGCCGGCTTCATCAGCGGCATGGAGTTTTCCGCCGCGCTCGACGATCGGCTCAAGCGCCTTTTCCACCGGCACGTTCGGCGCGTCGAGGATGGCTGGGTTTGACCCCTGCGGGTTGTGCGCCCATTTCACTGCATTGCGCAGCACCTTCTGCACGGTAGCGTCGTGATAGGTCGGATAGGTCTCGTGACCTGGCCTGAAATAGAAAATGTTGCCGGCACCCCGGCGATAGGTCAGCCCCGACCGGAACACTTCGCCACCCTGGAACCAGGAGATGAAAACCGTTTCCAGCGGCTCCGGCACGGCGAACTGCTCGCCATACATCTCCTCATTCTCGAGCTCGAAATACTCGCCGATCCCGGCAGCGATCGGGTGGTTGGGACTCGTCACCCAAAGCCGCTCGCGCTCGCCGGCCTCGCGCCATTTCAGCGTGCAGGGCGTGCCCATCAGCGTCTTGAATATCTTCGAGAAATGGCCGGAGTGGAGGACGATCAGCCCCATCCCTTCCCAGACGCGGCGCGCCACACGCTCGACGACCTCGTCGGCGACAGCACCATGGTCCTTGTGTCCCCACCACAGCAGGACGTCGGTTTGCGCCAGACGATCGGCCGGCAAGCCATGGTCCGGCTGCTCCAGCGTCGCCCATGACACGGAAATTTCGGGATCGAGCTTCAGCGCGTTGGCGATCGTTGCGTGCATGCCCTCGGGGTAGATCCCCGCGACCACCTCATTGGTCCGCTCGTGGATATTCTCGCCCCAAACGACAGCGCGTATAGTCATGACATCCTCTTTGATCGGTTGAAGCCGCCGCCCCGGCACCTCCAGTCATAGTATCCCTGGACAGGATTGAAAACCTTCGAGATTGGCCGAAATCTCTCCACAGCTTCGTCATCCCGGACCGGAGCAGGAGCGAAACGACGTCGCGAAGACCCTGGGATGAAGAAGCCATGAAGACAGCCGCCGCTACGACCTACGCGCCGCGCCTTGCGGCACGACCTGCATCAGCGGCTTCGTTAGCCGCGCACGACGAGACGCTTGACCTTGCCCTTCTTGAAGGCGGCGAGGAAGCGGGCATAGTCCTTGAAAACGACGCAGCCGCTCGATTCTCCGCGGCGGCCGCGCAGCAGGTAGGTGTGCGCAAGAAAGCCGTCCCGACCAAATTTGTTCTTGCCGTCGATAGGAGTGAGACGCAGCGCCTCGACGCCATGGAAGCGCGATTCACGCAGCCTCAGATCGTAGGTGTGGGGCGGCGTCGGGCCGGCATTCTTCCGGTTGGCGTAGCGCGGCTGGTCGGCCATCGCGCCCAGTCCCGAATGCGCCTCGAGCCGCGAACCATCAGGCATATAGACGGTTTTCGCCGAGATGTCGTAGACGGCGACGCCGCTGCCGACGCCGGGCTTGCTGAACAGGTTGCGGAAGGCCCCGCCGCCCGCCGGGCTGTCGGGTTTGGCATAGGCCAGCATATCTGCGGCCTTCGACCGCTTGGCCGGCTTGCCCTGCGTGCCCGAGCTGGCTTGCATGCTTGGCATCGCCGCCGGTGACGAACTCCTCGGTGACAAGGCCGGCGCCCGGGGCATCTCGACCTGCGGAGCGTCGGCGGTCTGCGCCTTGTTGGCTTTGGATGACTGAGACTGGGCCTTGGCGGCCTTCGAGGTCTGGACCTTGGGCGCTTTGGCCTTGGGTGTCTCGACCTCGGGTGTCTCGACCTCGGGCGCCTCGTCTGACTGATCGATTTCCGCCCGCGGGCGGAAGGTCGGCAAGGGAACGCTGTCGGGCATCTCGTCCTGCGGCGGCAGCGAGGCCATCTGCACCTCGCCCTCATGCGGCGCAGCAGGGTCGGCTGTCGCCACCTCCGGCAGCACGTCGATCATCTGTTCCGGCAATGCATTCGCAAGCGCCAGCGCCAGACGGGAAGATCGTTCGATCTCAGCGACCTCCGGCCCGAAGCGCACCGAGGCCGGGCCGTTCTGCTCGGGCAGGCGCACCGGCTCCTCGACGCGCCCGGCCGCCGGCAGGCTGGCAAGCATAGGAGGTGCTGCGTGGGCAAAGGCAGCAGCAAGCTTTTGCGGCGACAACGCCGCCTTCGCCACCACGGCGTCGAAGCGCGCTTGCGGAGAGATTTCTGCAACAAGCGGCACGGCAGCCGGCTGCGCCAACGGTTTGAGACGCGCCACCTTGCCCTCGTGCATGAAGCTCGCGGCGGCGTGCGCACAGCCGGCATCGCACCGGCTGAGCAGCGACGCCTGACGCTGCCGGCTTGCCAGTGACGGCGCCCAGGAATTGGCTGACGAATTGGTAAGCGCGCGCCGGTGATCGGCGAGCGCGATAGTGCGCGGCGAGAGCAGGCCTTGCGGAAGACTGCTGGAGGCAGCGGTGAGCGAAGTCCCCACCGAATAAAGGCCGGCCAGGGTCGCCACCGACCACAAAGCAATCGCAACGCCAACAACGGGAACCGCGACCCAGCGCAGGCCGGGCCTCATCGAAGTCAACCCAGAATCAGGATTGTCACCCCGGTTATTCAAACGCATAAACGCCATACAACCAACCTCAATCGGCCTTGCGGCATGCGGGACTCGCTGCCGTCATAATCGCAGTCGCCTGGTGCCCCCTGCACGCTTCGCGTCTGTTGCCGATTGATTCAAAGATGGACAAACTTGGTTAACCAATCCCTCAACCGATCGCCGATTGGGCGAAGGTCGATATCAAAAAAGCTCCCTCCCCGACTATGAAAACTGCGGAAATGCCCTCCATACCAGGCTTTGCTGCCCGTTTTTGCCGACCGAGTCAAGAAACCGAAAGGACTAGACCTTGCCTGGGTGGGCGACAGCTGAGGGCTGTTTCGGGATAAAAAGCGTCGCATCACCTGTGATCGTCTGCGCGCAGGTTGCGCTTCGGGCGCGGCCTTGCATACAGGTAGATGCGCCTGTGCTAATATACCTTGGTCATGCACATTTGTGCGTGACCAACAAAGGGAGGATGCGATGGAAGCCATGAATCGCAGGTCTGCAATTGCTCTCGGCGTCACCGCCGCCGCGGTAACGCCTCTATTCGCCTTGGCGACGCCTGCAAGGGCCGCCAAGCAATACGGCCCGACGGAGGGCAAGGAGGTTGCGCCCGGCATCAGAGTGGTAGAGGTCGGCACTGGCAACTCCGACATTCCCGCTTACAAGAGCATCTCAATCGTCGATATAGTCTTCCAGCCCGGAGCAGTCTTTCCTGAAACCGTGATGGACAACGACATGGTATGCACGATTGCTGCCGGCGAATTCACGATCAAGAAGGCGGGCAAGGAATTCAAACTTAAGGAAGGCGAGATGTACACTTGCGCCAAGGGCAAAACCGACGGTGCCACGAATACAAGTAGCGTGGTCGGCGTACATCGCATAGCGATCTTGATGCCTGCCTAGACCAGTTCCAGGAAAAGTATGCAGCGGTTTCTGCCCGGAAACTGCACAAAGAAATAGCCAGAGCGGTTCAGCGAACCGCTCTGGCCCATGACCGAAATGAGGTCCGCGACCTCCGCCGGAGGTGCGGGCCTTGTCATTGCGTGCGCACGCTATGCAGCGCGCAGGCCTTCCGCCGGGCGCAAATTCTGGTTCATGCGGAACAGGTTCAGCGGGTCGTAGCGCTGCTTGATTTCCAGAAGTCGCAGATAGTTGCCGCCATAGGCTGCCTCGACCCGGTCGACCTCGTCCTCGGGCATGAAGTTCACATAGGCCGTGCCGGCGGCATAGGGCCTGGCCGCCTCGTAGACACCGCGCGCCCAGTCGATGCAGGCGCGGTCCATTTCCGGTTCGCGCCAGCGGGCGTGAACATTCATCACGTAATGCGCGCTACGCTGCGGAAACGCTGTCGCATCCGCTGTCACGCGGCCCGCGGCACCGCCGACATGGCCGAAGAAGACTTCGCATTCGGGGCCGGGAAGCCTGGATATTGCCGCCGTGACGACCTCGACCGCACTGTCGGAAAGCGCGGTGAAGTCGTGGCTCTTCCAGTAATTGCGGGCACCGGGCGCCAGCAACGGATCGAAAGCCTGCTGCCAGCCGGTGAACGGATTTGGAGCCACGACATCGGCAATCGGTGTGCCGATGGTGCGAAGCCTTTGCGTCGCTTTCTCGCCCTCCTGGAGATCGCCACAATAGCACATGGCCAGAACCAGCACCTCCTTGCCATGCCATTCGGCCGGCAGGAACGGCAGCGGCGGCGCCTGCCGCATGACCACCCAGCAGGTCAGTTCGTCGGGGGCCGTATCGAGTGCTGCCCGGTACTCGCGCAGCACGTTTTCTGCGTCGGCGAAGGGATGAACGACAAGCCCCGACAGCACCTGCGGACCGACATGGTGGAGCTTGAACTCGAACGCCGTGACGATGCCGAAATTGCCGCCGCCGCCGCGCAGTGCCCAGAACAGGTCCGGATTTTCGGTCTGGCTGGCGCGCAGCAGCTTGCCGTCGGCGGTAACCACATCTGCGCAGAGAAGATTGTCGATGGTCAGGCCAAATTTCCGCGTGATCCAGCCGAAGCCGCCACCCAGTGTCAGACCCGATATGCCGGTGGTCGAGTTGATGCCGGTGGGCACAGCCAGTTCGAACGCCTGTGTTTCCGCATCTACGTCGGCGAGCGTCGCTCCAGGCTCCACCCATGCCCGCCGCGTCGCCGGATCGACCCGCACCGACTTCATCGAAGACAGATCGATCATCAGGCCGCCGTCGCAGACGGCACTGCCGGCGATGTTGTGGCCACCGCCGCGGACCGCGACAAGAAGCCGGTTTTCCCTGGCGAAATTCACCGAGGCGATGACGTCGGCAGCGCCGGCGCAGCGCACGATCAGCCCCGGTCGCCGGTCGATCATGGCATTCCAGATGCTGCGTGCGTCGTCATAGGCTGTGTCACCTTCCCTCAGCACGGTGCCGCGCAACTGCACCGAAAGCGCCTCCAGGGCCGCGGCATCAACTGTCGTCTTGCCGCGTTCAAGCGTGGTGAGGCTCATGCTGTTCATGGCTTTCCTCCCTATTGCTTTTTCTGAGCTGTTTCCCCTCCACCCGTTTTTGAAGTGTGCTCTTATATTAGATACCACGCAAGTTCAAAGCCGCTTGCTGGCCGGGTCTTGCGGCAAGTGTCGGTGGTTGGATGGCCGCGCCGGCGGGACAGCCGAGGGATGGACGCAAAATGGCCCTGCCGGCTCGGTCGAGGAACTACGCAGCGGGCCGCGGAGTTAGGCATGTGATCCACATAAGCAGAGGAGAGCTTCTATGGCACCGCGCAGAAAACCCGACGATCCGTCCGAAGGCCCGACAATCGAACAGCAGGATTGGGATGCGATCAAAGGCGGCAAAATTCTACCAGACAGCGTGCCGGGAAACGGCGACATCCGTTATGACCTTGAGAAAGAGGGTGAGTTGCCGGAGGAAGACGACGACAATCCGTACCAGGACAGCGACGAGGCGCTGCCGGACGACGAGGAGGAACGCGCTCTCGCACGTAATCCCTCGAAACAAGATATCGACGAGCCATGAACGGCAGCGCTCCACGGCCGCAGCTAGTTCCTCGACACAATGATTTTGACAGGTTGGGGCCGGTCGGTAGCGAATGTCCCAGTCTTCAGACAGGAAAAGACCCCGCGGGGAGGAAGCGCGGGGCCTTTGTCCGAGCCGTGCGAACGGCTCCATAGTCGCTGGAGTAGAACGACTGTGTTCCCAACCGCGACCGGCGGTTGTTGTTCCATCGAAACCGAAAAAAACGCGCCCATTTGCGGTTTGCGCCAGCATTGCCGTTTGAACCGCCATTAGACAAAGCCGGGAACCGGCTTTGTCTTTCCGCTTAGTTGCGCACCCCATGTCAGTGCCTGCGGGAAATTCCGGACAATTGTCGCCATCAAGCTGGCGCTACCGGGGCGAAGCGCAATTCCGGCGATAGCTGCAGCGGCGTGGACCCGGGTTGAAAACAGTCTTTTCCAGACCGCCTCGTAGCGTCTGCCGGCAGCCTCGCGCCCTGCACAACCCTTTGGCGCGCAGGCAAGTTCCGACGCCAGCAGCCAGCCTGACTGAAGAGCCATCGAGATGCCCTCGGCGATAACAGGATGAGACTCTCCGGCTGCATTGCCGACGCGAAAGATGTCCCGTTCGTAGCAGGAGCGAATTCCCGGCCGGATCGGACCTGCGGCAAGCCACGGACCGTCGGGGTGAGCCGACTCCAGGACATCCCTGACGCCCCGGCACGATTCCATCAGATGACGGCAGACCGCGTCGGCGGCCGACGCGTGGCTGTGGTGTTTGGGGCGACGCTGTTTGCGCAACCGCGCGAGCATGTCGCGTCGAATACAGCACGAGATCGACAGCCGGCCATGGTCCGCCGAGACCATGCCGCCATAACCGCCCGGAAACACCAGCAGAGGCATCAGATCAGGCGCCAGCGACGATCCGGTGAAATGCGCCTTGAAGCCGAGCAGGTCCGAAGGGCGGTTGCTCTTTCCGAGCTGGCTGGGCAGCGGTCCGGGTTCCCAGGAGCCATGTGCGGCCACAATAACCGGCGCATGCAATGTTGTCGTTTCGTCTCCGGCTTGAATTCGCACCGTTTGCATTTCGCCAGTCCGATCGATGGCGACGGCGCGGCAAGGCTGAAAGATTTCGATGCCCGCCGACCCCGCCGCCTGCAAAAGCAGACAGTCGAGAATGTCCCGGCCAAGCGCCCGGCCGAAGCCGGGCCTTGCAGAAACTCCATTCCTTGCGCGAGGCATCGGCGCCTCGACGCAGGTCTCGCCGGAAAAGAAGCCGACACGGTGGATTTCGGGGCCGGCACTGGCACGCCAGGCATCGCCTATCTCCAACTGGTCCAGAAGCGCAAGATTGCTTGCCGACATGTATTCGCCGCAGACCTTGCGCCGCGGGAACGCGCTCTTTTCCACAATGGCCACGGCCCATCCGCACCGGGCCAGCGTAAGCGCCACGGATGTGCCCGCCGGGCCGGCGCCTATGATGATCGCGTCATGGAACCGCGTCATGGGTCGTCACCCGCGCTGGCGCCGACGAAAATGTGGGAAAAAAGGCCGGCACGCCGTTCCTCGAGCGGTTTGCCGTTCACTGCCCGCCAGAGGCCGGAAAGCTCGCTGCCGCGAAAGCCGGCGCGCACGCTTTGAGCCGCGTCGTTTCTGGTGACGTCATTGGCGCCGATTGCCGGGAGAAGACGGGTTGCAGCCAGTGCCAGTTTCGTCCGCGACGGCTCAGCCGCCAACAGCAACGGGGCTTTCGGCGCCATCAGCGAAAACAGGCGCACGAGTTCGGCATCGTCGAAATGATGCAAAAACAGATTGACGGTGATCGCGTCGAACCGCGTGTCCTCATTCTTTCTGGCCCAGCCGAAGACATCGGCGGCGACGCCTTCGACCGCCCATCCCAGCCTGTCGAAATCACCACGCAATTGCGCGGTGATAAGGTCGACGCGGTCGAGCATTACCAGTTCGACCCCAGGCCATTGCCCAACCATGCGCCGCGCTACCGCCAGCATGAATTTGCCATCGCCGGCGCCGACCTCCAGAATGCGGCGTGGCGGCCTTGGCACAAATTTCCTGAGCAGCGACGCCATGATCTTCGTCTGAAACATCAGCGCGTTGATCCGACGGAGGTCGCGGCGTGCGGCAAGCGCTCGCGGATCGTCGGCCGCAAGCCCGTCGAGGATTTCCGGCTCAAGCTGGCGGTGCTCCAGGCCGCTCATGACACAGTTCGAAAAAGCATGGTTTCGGCCGTCAGCCCGGGTCCGAAAGACATGCCGCAGCCGAGCAGGCCCGGCAGCGCCTTCAACATTTCCTTCATCACGAACATGACGGTCGCGGACGACATGTTTCCGTACCGGCGCAGCATCTCACGCGATGGTTCCAGGGCGGCGGGCGCGAGCTTCAGCGCCCTCTCGACAGCGTCGAGAACCGAACGTCCACCGGGGTGCACGGCCCAAAGGCCAATCGCTTCCGTCGTCCGGCCACCGAGGATGGCGTCCCGGTTGGTCCGCAATGCCTCATGAATCGCTGCCGGGACCTGTCCGGAAAGAACCATGTCGAAGCCGTGGTCGCCAATGCTCCAGCTCATCAGATCCCGCTTTTCGTGGGCCACGACACAGTGAAAGCTGTCAAGCTCGATGCCGGGAGGCTCAGCGGTGACGAGTGCGGCCGCACAGCCGTCGCCCCAGAGGCAGAACGACAGCAGCTTCTCCAGCTCGGTGGTTTCGCGCAGATGCAGCGTGCAGAGTTCGATATTGACCAGGAGGACCTTGGCCTGCGGGTCGGAGCGGACGATGTGGCGGGCAAGCTTGAGGCCGTTGATCGCCGCGTAGCACCCCATGAAACCGATCATCGTGCGTTCGACCCTGTCCGACAGGCCGCATCGCGCAACCAGTTCCAGGTCGATGCCGGGCGCCGAAAAACCGGTGCAGGTGGTGACGATGAGATGGGTGATGCGGGAAGCGCCGTCACCAAGCCGCAAACCGTCGACGCATTTTTGCGCCAGAACAGGTGCGGCATGACAGAACATTGCCATTCTCTCGGCCGTTCCAGGAAAGGCGCCCCGGATAAAAGTCCCGGCAAGATCGGCAGTTAGTCCCTCGGGATCGCCGGCAGGTGCAAAACAGGAATAGCGGCGCTCGATGCCGGCAAGATCGGCCATGCGTTCGAAAATTCTTCGGCGATCGGCCGCAAGCATGGAAGCCGCGAAACGCAGATAGAATTGATGAACCTCATGCTCCGGCACCGCTGTCGCGATCCGGTTGATATAGGCTTTGGCCGGCATATTCTGTCTCCTCGGCGCGTGCACGGTGTAAAGTGCCGCCGGAGGTGTTGCTCATCGGCACCAGATGTTGGGCATCAGGTTTCGAGCGTTGTTCGACAAACGTTTCCGCAAATTGGTTTCATCCCGAAATCCCGCATGCACTGTTACCTGGCGATACTGCTGTGCGCCGCACTAGAAACATATGCCCCACCAGAGAGGTGTCCACCGGAGAGCCCTCAATTCCGGCAAGATGCGAGCACGGCCGAGGCGCCATGCGTCCGATCCTCACGGACTTTTTCTGCATGGGCGGAACATTAGCGCTTACTAACAGTTTTAGGATGACAGCGAATATCTCCCGGATATTGGCTGCTGGATCGGGGCCCGTACTCCGGTCGGCCCGCGCTCCTCCAGAGGCGCGGGCTTTCCCGATCCCAAGAACAGTTGCCGGCTTGAAGCGCCAGTTTTGGAACGAGAACGCCGTGAGGGCGTTCGCTATAAATTATGGCCAGCTGCCACAAGGCTCGCGGCAGAGACAAAGGAGAACTGTCATGAACAATATCATCTGGCTGGTTGGGGCCGTTGTTATCGTAATCGCGATACTCAGCTTCCTTGGCCTTCGCTAACACATTCGCTTTAGCGAAGATCCGCCGCGTGAGTAGATAGTACTTGGGTCGGCTCTGGAATTACTAACGGCGCGCTAACGACCCTCTCACGATACCGCGTCTCGTCATCCTCCTCCCGAACGGGCTGCAACGCGTGAAAATCACCCTGGCACTTGACCTTCCAGCTGCTGGAAGGTCTATTTTCTTTGCGAACGGAGATTTTCATCATGAACATTGGCATCGCTTCCGAAAGATCCGGCCTGCCGTCCAAGACGATACGCTATTACGAGGACATCGGGCTTTTGCGCCCGGCCCGGACGGAGAATGGCTATCGTGACTATTCGGCAGACGACATCCACCGCTTGCGGTTTCTGCAGCGCTCGCGCAGCCTGGGTTTTTCGGTCGACGAGTGCCGCCAGTTGCTTTCGCTGTACCAGGATAAGGACCGCGAGAGCGCCGACGTCAAAGCTATCGCCGGGGCCAAGCTGCAGGAGATCGACAGGAAGATCGCCGAACTGATGGGGTTGCGCGGCCTGTTGCATCATCTGGTCGAGCACTGCCATGGCGACGAGCGGCCGGACTGCCCGATCATCGACGAACTGGCGGGAGAAGGCATGGTTCAGTGAAATGGACCGCCGCCACCGCGATGCTCTTGCTTGCCTGTGCCTCTGCGGTGATGGCAGCCGCCGGACCTGACCCAATCATCGCCACGCGCCAGGCCTCGATGAAGGAGATGGCTGCGGCCGCGAAAACGATTGCCGGGATGTTCGATGGCAAGCTGGCCTATGACGCCGCGGCCTTCAGGGCGGCAGCCGGAACCATTCGCGCCCGCACCGGCCCTGCCCTCATTGCGGAATTTCCCAGCGCGACATTGGGCGCGCCTTCGGGCGCCAGATTGGAAATCGACCAAGCCCGTTCGGAATTCGAGGCGCTGGCCCGTCACATCGGGACGCTGGCGACCACGCTTGCCGCCAAGGCCGAGCGGGCGCCCGCCAACATTACCGACGACATGAGGATGGGTTCCAGCCCGGCGATGGGCGGCGGCAGCCTGCTTGGCAAGCGGCCGGCAGCGGCGCGAGCCGATCCTGCCAGCACTCCCGCCGAGCACCTCCTGCATCTTATCCTGCAGGATTGCTCAAGCTGTCATTCGAAGTTCCGGCAGAAGGTGCTGTGAAGGCCTGGCCGTTCCGAGGGTTCTGTGCCGGACCGAATGGTTGATTGGCGGGATGTGCCGCCTGATTGACGTTGCGGTGGCTTTTCTTCATTGTCCGATTGCTGCTTGCCGCGAGGTTCAGCAATGAAGCGCAGTTTCGCTTTCGGTGTGATTGTGATCGTCGTCGTCGGTCTGCTGGGCGGCGCTGCAATTTTGATTGCTGGTCAGTCCAGAGTTTCGCAAGACGCGATCCAGTCATCGGTTATCCGCACCCCTGAATTGATCGACAGCGCCTGGAAGCTGCCCGTGGCTGCCACCTTCAACGCCGACGTCACATGGCAATCGAACGGGTCGAGGTGCGGCCCGGCAAGTGTCGCAAACACATTCCGCTCCATCGGCGAGGAGGAGACGACCGAAGCCGAAGTCCTCGCGGGAACGGGAAAGTGCTGGACAGGCTTCTGCATCATCGGGCTCACGCTGGACGAACTTGCCGAGGTCGCTCGAACGAACACCAAGCGGAAGGTCTCCGTGCTTCGGGATCTGAGCGCCGATGCGTTTCGCGAGCACATGAACCGCGCCAACGATCCCGGCCGCCGCTACATCGTCAACTTTACCCGTGAGAAGATTTTCGGCGCTGGCGTTGGCCATTTTTCCCCGGTCGGAGGGTACCTGGAGGCCGAGGACATGGTCTTTGTGCTCGACGTAAACGAGGACTACAAGCCCTGGCTGATCGAGCGAGAGCGCCTGTTCTCAGCCATGGACACAATCGACAGCGACGGCGACAAAAAGCGCGGCTTGCTGCTTATCGAGTAGCACCGTTCGGAAAGCGGCAGGACGCCCACCGCGTCGCTCTAATGTCCCGGCCCGGCGCTCAACTCGCTGCGCCGCCAGGCGGCCGGCGAGATTCCCACCGAACGCTTGAACTCGCGCCCGAAATGATAGACGTCGCAGAAGCCGCAGGCTTCGGCGATCTCGGCCAGTTTTTGGTCGCTCTGCACCAGCAGCGATTGCGCCTGCATCAGCCGCTCGCGCATCAGCCATTGGTGCGGGCTTGTCCGCAGATATTTTTGGAACAGCCGCCGGATCTGTGAGGGTCCGAGTCCGGTAACAGCGATCAAGTCAGGTGCGGTCCAGGCAAATCCGGGTTCTGCGCGCATGGCGTCCAGGGCAGCGGCAAGCGGCTTCGGCAAATCATCGGTGCCGGTGCCGGCGAGCGCCCGGTCGACCAGAAGCACGAATTCGGCAACCAGCTGGTTGAGCCTGAGGTCAAGGCTGGCGTCTCGCCGCCGCAGCGCGGCAAACAGCCGCTCGAACCACGCAACCGGGCTCATGGCTTCCGTGAACACGACCCGCAAGGTCCCCTCGCCGAACAGCTTGCGCCGCAGGATTGCCGGATCCGGCCCGTCGAGCCTGAACCAGAGCAGGCTCCACGGATCGTGCTCGTCGGCGGCATGGACATGCGGCGCCTCGTTGGCCATCCACACCAATTGGCCCGGCCATACATCGAGCCGCTGCCCCAGCGTCTCCACGACGCCCCGGCCCGACAGGCAATAGAGGATGTCCTGGCCAGGATAGGCCGCGCGTTCTATCCGGTAATCCGGCGCCGCGGCGACCTTGCCGGCGCGCAGCACGCTGAACGCCGTGCGTGTCCATCCGGAGGCCGGCACATAGTGGAAACTCTCGAGAACCGACGTTCTTGCCCGCATGCGCGTTTTATACAAAAACTGCGCGATGCTGTCCATTTCGTTCCCTGCCAGGCGCCGCTATGGTCGTTCTCAAGAGGCAGGCGAGGCAGGCATTCGAGACCTCGCTCTTCCCAAGACCTTCAAGGCGCGTTGCGCCGCTGAGGGCCCGTTCGCGAAGACCAGGGAGGCAAGACGATGCTCGCGATGACCAAGGAAGAAACGGAACGTTACATCAGCGACGGGTACATTATCCGCAAGGGGCTGTTGAGCGTGGCCGAGGTGGACGATTTTCGCGACCACGCACGCAAGCAGTTGGAGGCCGAGACCAAGAGCGGCGCCGTCATGGCCAAGGGCGACAAGGAGGGCAAGACCACTCTCCTGAAGATGTGGACCAAGGCTGAGGACGACAAATACGGTCTATTGGCGCGCGACGAGCGCATGGTCGATCTCGCCGAGGATGCCGTCGGCAAACCGATCTATCTCTACAGCCACAAGATGACGATGAAGCAGCCCAATGAGGGCGGCGCCTGGGAATGGCACCAGGATTTCGGCTACTGGTATAATTACGGCTGCCTCGCGCCGGAGATGATGAGCATCTATGTCGCGCTCGACAAGGCGACCCGCGAAAATGGCTGCCTGCAGGTGCTCAAGGGTTCGCACAAGCTCGGCCGCCTCAACCACATCCGCGAGAACGATCAGACCAATGTCGAGCAGGAGCATCTGGAGGCCGCGCTGAAGCGCTACGAGCATATCTATGTCGAGATGGAAGCCGGCGACGCGCTGATCTTCGACGGCAATCTGCTGCACCGCTCGGATGCCAATCGCTCGGATACCTATCGCTGGGGCTATATCTGCTCCTACAACGCTGTCGAAAACGCGCCGTTCAAGAAGGTGCGCGAATACGGAAATTACGACGAGTTGCGCAAGGTGCCTGCCGGTTCGTTCCGCAAGGCGTCCTGACGTCAAAAGCGGGTGCGAGAAATCACGCCAACCATGATCGGAAAGATCGTGGAAAAGCAGGGAGATAGAGCCGCATCCTGATTCTGTTCGGGATGATTGGCTCTCATGCATCGGCCCGGCACGAGCTCGGTACGGGTCGATGATGGAACGGGAGAAGAGTGGCGGCGCCGGTCGTGACCGGCGGTTCGCCACGCACAGGGAGGATGCTGTATGGCCGATGCGGTCAGGACCGGCGCGCGCGCGCCAGCCACGGACCGATTGACGTTGGCGCGGCTGCTGCGGGCGCGCGAAGCGGGCGTGTTCATCGCGCTGCTCGTGCTGTGCCTGTTTTTGTCCTTCGCCACCGACGGGTTCCTGACATCGCTGAACCTGCTCAATGTCGGTCGCCAGATCTCGTTGCTCGGGATCATGGCGGTCGGCATGACATTCGTGCTGATCGCCGGCGAGGTCGACCTGTCGGTCGGTTCTACCTACGCATTCTCCGGCCTCGCCACCGGCATGCTGATCATCGCCGGCTGGGCGCTGCTGCCGGCGATAGGCGTCGGCCTGCTCACCGGCGTCGCCATAGGGCTCGTCAACGGCGTGCTTTCCACCTATGGCCGGCTGCCCTCGCTGATCGCGACGCTTGGCATGCTCTCCATCGTGCGCGGTGCCGCCCTCATCCTGACCAACGGCCAGCCGGTAACGGTGAACGCCCGCAACGGCGCCCTGCCCGAGGTCCTGCAGACCTTCGGCTTCATGGGCCAAGGCTATCTGTTCAGCATCATCCCGATGCAGCTGGTGTTTTTTGTCATCATCGCAGCACTTGCCTGGGTGGTGCTGTCCTTCTCCAATTTCGGTTTCCGCGTCTACGCCGTCGGCGGCAGCGCCAAGGCCGCGCGCGTCTCAGGCATTTCCGTCAATTCGGTCAAGATCTGCGCTTTCGTGCTGATGGGCGTGCTGGCCGCCTTCGCCGGCATTTTGAGCCTGGCTTTCCTGCCGAGCGGTCAGGCCGGGCGCACCGGACTCGGACTGGAGCTCGACGTCATCGCTGCGACCATCGTCGGCGGCGCCTCGCTGTCGGGTGGCGAAGGCACGATCCTCGGCACCATTCTCGGCGTGTTGATCATCGGCGTCATGCGCAACGGGCTGGTGCTGATGGGCGTGTCGCCCTTCGTCCAGGAACTGATGATCGGTCTGGTCATCATCATAGCGGTCGGCATCGACAAATGGAGCACGCGCCGGCCGAGCTGAAAGCAGGAAAACCAAAGCAACAGGCCAGTCAAAAGGCCAAACAACAGGGAGGACTATCCATGAAACTCAGACATGTCATTCTCGCAGCCGCACTCAGCCTGCTGCCGCTGTCGGCCCATGCCGGCGCCAAGCTGACCGATTTCGCGTTGGCCGAGCGTATCAAGGCCAAGATCGCCGCCGGCGAGCCGCTCGACATCTACGTCTCCTATCATGACGTCTCCAACGAATTCGCGCCGTTCATGAAGGCCGGCGTCGAGCGCGCCGCCAAGGAGGATAAGGTCAGCGCTCAATTCATCGGTCCCGTCGGCGCCGACGCCGACGGCCAGATCAGCGAGATCGAAACGCTGATGGGCAAGATGGATGGCCTGGCGATCTCCTCGGTCTCGACCGACGCGCTGGCGCCGCTGATCGACCGCGTCATCGCAGCCGGCATCCCGGTGGTGACCTTTAACACCGACAATCCGGAGAGCAAGCGCCTCGCCTTCGCCGGCCAGGATCTCGTCCAGTCGGGTCGTGAAGCCGGCAAGCTGATGGCCAAGGTGCTAGGCGACAAGGGCAAGGTGATGATCACCACGATCGACGCCGCCGCCCAGTGGTCGCTCGACCGCGAAAAGGGCGCGCGCGAGGCGCTTACCGCCGAGCCCGGCATCGAGGTGGTCTCGACGCTCAACACCGGGACCGACCCGCAGAAGATCTATGCCGCGATCGAGAACGCCATGCTGGCCAATCCGGCGATCTCGGGCGTGCTGTCGCTCGAATGCTGCTCGACGCCGGCCGCCGGCACCTGGGTCGAGCGCAACAACGCCGCCGACAAGGTCAAGGTGGTCGGCTTCGACCTGCTCGACCAGACGGTGCAGCTTGTCCAGGACGGCAATGTCGAAGCCACGATCGACCAGGCGCCGGAGAAGCAGGGCTTTGCCGCGGTCGATCTGATCGTCCAGTTCCTGAAAGGTCAGACGATCGAAAATCTCGACACCGGCGTCGGCGTCTACACCAAGGAAAACATCGCCGAGGTCGCCAAATAGTAACATGCCAGCGTGACGGGAGCTGCCGGCCTTGGGTCGGCGGCTCTTCGTTCAGCCAGCCAATGACAGAGCAACAGTCCCCTACCCCCATCGTCGAAATCTCCGGACTGACCAAGCGGTTCCCCGGGGTGCTGGCGCTCGACCGCATTTCCGTCGATTTCCGTGCCGGCGAGGTGCATGCCGTGATCGGCGAAAACGGCGCCGGCAAGTCGACCTTGATGAACATCCTTGCCGGCGACCTGCAGCCGGACGGCGGCGAAATCCGCATCGACGGCAAGCAAGCCACCATCGCCTCGCCGCTGGCCAGCCGGGCCGCCGGCATCACCGTGGTGTATCAGGAACTGGCGCTCTGCCCGACGCTGACCGTCGCCGACAACATCATGATGTCTGAGATGGCGGCGCGCTCGGCCGTATCATTCGTGCCGCGCGAGGAGATGCGGCGCGAGGCGCGGGCCGCCTTGACCCGGCTCGGCATGGGCAGGCTCGATCCGGACACGAGGGTTGGCCGGCTTTCCGTCGCCGAAATGCAATTGGTCGAGATCGCCGGCGCCATCCGCCAGCGTGCCCGCCTGCTTGTCCTCGACGAGCCCAATTCGGCGCTTTCCAAACGCGAGAGCGAGCGGCTGTTCGACATTATCAGGCAATTGCGCAGCGAAGGCGTCAGCGTCATCTATGTCTCGCATCATCTGAAGGAAGTGCTCGATCTTGCCGACCGCATCACCGTAATGCGCGACGGCCGCACCATCGAGACGCTGGACAATGACGGCCTGTCGGAAGACCGGCTGATCCGCGCCATGGTCGGCCGCGATCTCGACACGGCGGCGCAGTGGTCGCTGCAGTCCGAAGCGCGGTCGGATGCCGCGCCAGTCGTACTCTCCGTTGAGAAGCTGACCGCACCGGGGCTGGATGAGCTGAGTTTTAGCGCCCGCGCGGGCGAAATCCTCGGCATTGGCGGCCTGCCGGATTCCGGCAAGGACACGCTCGGCGAGGCCTTGTTCGGCCTGTGCAGCCGCAGCGGCCGCATCACAATCGACGGCAAGGAACTGCGCGCCGCCGACCCGCATGCCTCGATCCGCAACGGCATGGCGCTGGTCCCGGCGGACCGGCGCGGCGCCGGCGCGCTTTTGTCGATGAGCGTGGCCAACAATGTCGTCTCGGCGTCGCTGCCGCGCTTTTCGCTCGCCGGCTTCATGCGGCGCGGCGCAGTCCGCCGCGAAGCCCGCGCGCAGGTCGCCCGGCTCGACGCGCGCATTTCACATCTCGGCCAGAAACTGGCGACATTGTCGGGCGGTAACCAGCAGAAGATCATCCTCGGGCGCAGCCTCGTTACGAATCCGCGCGTGCTGGTCCTGCACGAGCCGACGCGCGGCGTCGATGTCGGCGCCAAGGCCGAGATCTACGCCATCCTGCGCGGTATTGCCGGCGAAGGCGTGGCGGTGGTGATGATCTCGTCGGAGATTCCGGAACTGATCATGAACGCCGAGCGCGTGCTGGTGCTGCGCAACGGCCGGATCTCGGGTGAACTGACCGGCGCCGGCATCAACGAGGAAGCGATCCTGGCGCGCGCCATGGCGTCCTGAACGAGGCATTGATGACCACACCCAAGATCACGCCCAAAATCACAATCGTCGGCAGTTTTGCGGTCGGGTTGACCATGCGGGCGCCAAAACTGCCGATCTTCGGCGAGACGATGCTCGGCACCGATTTCGACATGGGACCGGGCGGCAAGGGTTCGAACCAGGCCGTCGCCACTGCAAGGCTGGGCGCCGCTTCGTCGCTGCTCGCCATCATCGGCACCGACAAGCTGGCCGGCATCGCCACCGATCTCTACGCCGCCGAAGGGGTGGATTCGAGCCTGGTCACGGCGCGCGCCGAGCGCGCCACCGGCGTCGGC
The DNA here is from genome assembly GCF_040545535.1 of Mesorhizobium robiniae. Taxonomy (NCBI): domain Bacteria; kingdom Pseudomonadati; phylum Pseudomonadota; class Alphaproteobacteria; order Hyphomicrobiales; family Phyllobacteriaceae; genus Mesorhizobium; species Mesorhizobium robiniae. Next base: position 425,799 of record NZ_JBEPMC010000001.1, on the reverse strand, counting down.
TTCATCATCCTCAACGACAAGGGCGAGAACTTCATCATCCTCGACATGGGCGCCAACGAGCTGATGAATGCCGCGACTGTCGATACGGCGGACCAGCGCATCGCGCAAAGCGACGTCGTCATGACCGTGCTCGAAGTGCCGATCGCTGCTGCCGCCCGCGCGATGGAGCTCGGCCGCAAGCATGGCGCCCGCACCATCCTCAATCCCGCACCGGCACGCCAGCTTCCCGACGCGATCTTCGCCTCCGTCGACTATCTGACGCCGAACGAGAGCGAGCTGCGCATTCTGCTCGGTCTGCCGGCCGACGATCCGCGCTCCTCGCGCGCGCTCGCCGGCGAGTTGCGCCGCCGCGGCGTCCGCAATGTGGTGGTGACGCTCGGCCGCAGCGGCGCGCTGATCCTGACCGATGAGCTCGACGTCATGGTGCCGGCGGTGCCGGTCAGCGTGGTCGACACGACGGGCGCCGGCGATGCGTTCAACTCTGGCTTCGCGGTGGCGCTTGCCGAAGGCCGCGACATCGTCGATGCGGTCCGCTTCGGCGTCGTCTGCGGCGCGATCGCCTGCACCGAACTCGGCGTTATTCCCGGCCTGCCTCAGCGGGCCAAGGCAGACGCGCTCTATGCTGAGGCCCTGAAGACAACATGGCCCCTAAGGACAACAAAGAAGGAAACGACATGAACCGAAACCGGCTGCTCAATGCCGAACTGGCGCACGCCATCGCCTCGATGGGCCATGGCGACCTGATGATCGTCTGCGATGCGGGTTTTCCGATTCCGTCAAGCGCCTGGCGCATCGATCTCGCCATCTCGCCTGACGTGCCGGACCTCGAAACCGTGCTGGCGCCGATCGCGTCCAATTACATCGCCGAGCGCGTCGGCTATGCCGACACGCTGCCGGTGCACAATGCGCCGCTGCTGGCCAAGCTGAAGCGGCTGTTCCCCGACGCCGATTTCGAAACCACGAAGCACGAGACCATCCTCGGCGAGATGGCGGCCAAGGCCAAGGTCATCGTGCGCACCGGCGCCTTCGATCCGTGGGGCAACATCCTGCTCTATTCCGGCGTCGACGTACCGGCCTGGTTCTCCAAGCCTGGCGTGGTGGCGCCGGACTACTACGCCAAGAAGCTGAAAGGCTGAGATGCCGCGCATCTTCGATTTCGGCGGCCGCGAGGTCGAGCGCAGCGTAACCGTTGCGGGCCTGCGCGCGCTCAAGGGCACCGGGCAGCATGCCGCCCAGGTGACGGCGGAGACGGCCGATGAGGCGGCCGCCGCCGAGGCCGCCGGTGTCGAGATGGTCGTCTGCCGCGCCGCCAACGTTTTGCGCGTGCGCGAAGGGTCGCGGCGCGTTTTCGTGACAGCTGCCCTCGGCTTCGCCGACGCCATCACCGGCGACGAGATCCTGCGCACGGCGTTTGGCGCCGTCACCTCAGGCGCCGATGCAGTGATCACCGGGCGCGGCCATGACAGTGTCCGGCTGCTCGCCAACGAACAGATCCCTGTCATGGGGCATCTCGGCTTCGTGCCGCGCAAATCCACTTGGGTCGGCGGCATCAGATCGGTCGGCAAGACCGCCGTAGAGGCGCTGGAATTGTGGGACCGCTTCCGGCGGCTCGAGGATGCCGGCGCCTTCGCCGTCGAATGCGAAATCATCGCGGCCGAGGTGATGGCGGAGATCAACCGCCGCACCTCGCTGGTCACCGTATCGCTCGGCTCAGGCGCCGAGGCGGACGTCATCTTCCTGTTCACCTCGGACATTTGCGGCGAGAGCGCTCGCCTGCCCCGCCACGCCCGCGCCTGGGGCAATCTGGCCGCCTTGCACCAAGCCGTCAGGGACGCGCGGGTCGAGGCGCTGTCGGGCTTCCGCAAGGAGGTAGCCGGCGGGAGCTATCCAGGCGAGACCGAAGTCGCAGCCATCGCCGAAGCGGAGCTCGAGGAATTTCGCGCGCGTCTCGAAGCAGCGCGAAATTAGAGTCCCAATTCGCCAAACCTCGGACCGCTTGCCCGCTGCTGTCTCTATAAAACTTGATAATTTTCATCATGAAATATATCAAGGCCGAGAGATCATGCAATCACAGGGAAACGGGAAGTGGCCTTCGCACCACGCATGGAAAGTCGCATCCAGGGTTTTTCCGTCATTGGCGGCCTGAAAGGGCATGTCTGGGACGGCGTCGTCGCCGACCTCTGGGACGTTTCGTGCGGAGCGAATGCGGGAGGCCACTATGTCTCTCCCGACCCCCGGCTCTTTGTCACGCTGGATGTCGATGGCGACGGCGCCTTTTTCGTCGAGGGTTCGCAGGGCGAATTGCGCCGTCACGACCGGGCATTTTCGATGGCCTACATAGCGGCCGGGGTCCCCATCAGAGGCAGGGTCGAGGGCCTGCGCCGCATCAAGCATCTCGATCTGCATTTTGACGAGGCAGCGCTGACGCGCCGCTTCGGCGGGAGCCTGGACCGCGACGCCTTGCATGTGTCGCGGTTTCAGTTTCGCGACGACCGGATCGCCATGCTTGCCGGCCTGATCGCGGCCGAATGCAACAGCGGCCAGCCGATGCACGATCTCTACGGCGAGGGCTTGCTCAACGCATTGTTCGCCGGACTTTTCGAGATCGGCCAACCGGACGGACAGCGGCGCCGCACGCCGCTGTCTCGTCGAAAACTGCGCCTGGTCACCGACTACATCGACGCGCATTGCCTGGGCAAGATCCGTCTCGCCGATCTGGCCGCGCTGACCGGCCTGTCGGAAACCGCAACTAGCCACGCGTTCAAGGCGGCTACGGGTATACCGCCGCACCGTTGGCAGATGCAGGCACGGGTTCGAAAAATTCAGACAATGATGGCGCATGAATCCGCCTCACTCGGCGATATCGCGGAAGCAACCGGCTTTTTCGATCAGGCCCATCTGACGCGGGTGTTCAAATCCGTCGTCGGATTGACGCCTGGTGCGTGGATGAAGAGTGCCGGCAGGCGCAGCAAGATTTCCGCGACATGAAATCGCAATATCGGCCTTTTGGGACAAAAACCGACAAACCGCGCAAATCCATCCAATGATCCCGACATAAGCTGAGGTAAACAGTCAGGTATATGCGTTCGAGAACCCTGGGGTTTGCTTAATGAACAGAATCTGCCGGATGAAGCCGCTGTTGGCGGGCGCCGCCCTCGCTTTGATCCCGTCCGTGAGCGCGTTCGCCCAGCAAAACAACACCCAGCTCGAGCCTGTGGTGGTCGAGGGCGAGGCCGGCGACAGCGCGACCGGACCTGTCGACGGCGTCGTCGCCAAGGAGACAAAGACCGGGTCTAAGACCGCGACCAAACTCACCGAGATCCCGCAATCCGTCTCGGTGATCGGACGGCAAGAAATCGACGATCAGGGAGCGCAGAAGATCGACGAGTCGCTGCGATATACGGCCGGCGTTTTCACGCAGCCCTTCGGTCCCGACAGCGATACCAACTGGATTTTCATCCGTGGCTTCCAGGCGACGGACACCGGCATCTACATGGATGGCCTGCAGCTGTTCAGCTACGGCTTCGGCGGATTTTACATCGATTCCTTCGGGGTCGAGCGCATCGAAGTGCTGAAAGGTCCGGCCTCGGTGCTCTATGGCGGCAGCAATCCGGGCGGCATCGTCAACTATGTCAGCAAGCGTCCCGACGGCAGGCAGCGCTATGTCGAAACCGGCATCAACGACGCCGGTAGGGCCTATCTCGGCTTCGACGTCGGCGACGTGGCCAGCGACGGCGTGGTCAGCTATCGCGTCAACGGCCGCGTCGCCGGCGGCGACACCTATAGCGATCTGCAGGACGGCTGGCGCGGCTTCATCTCGCCAAGCATCACCTGGCAGCCCGACGATCAGACCCGGCTGACGGTGCTCGCGAATTTCAGCCATATCGACGAGAACCACAATGGCGGCAACTTCCTGCCTTATGATGGAACGGTGGTGGATCACATAGTCGGCGGCGTCAACTACGGACGCATCGATCCCGACGCCAACTTCACAGAACCGTCCATCGATCTCTACAAGCGCGAACAGGGCTCGATCGGCTACGAGTTCGAGCACACCTTCGACAATGACTGGACAGTGCGTTCCAACACGCGCTTCGGCGCGGCATCCATCGACGAGGTCAGCGTCTACCCCAACGGCTGGGCGAGCGCGACGGAACTGGATCGCATCAATTTCGGCCACGATACCGACGTCATGACATTTCTGTCGGACTTCCAGATCGAAGGCAAATTTGAGACCGGCGCGATCGAACATACGGCGCTGGCCGGTATCGACTACAAATATTACAACATCGACCAGGTGCAGTCGTCGGCCCTATTTGGGACGACTCCACCGATCGATGCATTCGACCCCGTCTATGGTTCGCCGCTAACGCCTCGCGTCAGCTATCTCAACCAGGACCTGACGCAGAAACAGCTCGGCTTCTATGCGCAGGACCAGCTCCGCTTCGGAGACGGCTGGCTGGTGACGCTGAACGGCCGCTACGACTGGGGTTGGCTTAGCGCCGATAACGGCCCGACCTACTACTCGGCGACTTCCAGCTCACAGAGCAGCAACGTTGGCGATTTCTCCGGCCGCGCTGGTCTCGCCTATGTGTTCGACAACGGCATCACCCCTTATGCCAGCGTCGCCACATTCTTCAATCCGATCATCGGAACCGATGCGAATGGCGATCTGTTCAAACCTGAAGAGGGCGTGCAATACGAGGTTGGCGTCAAATATGAGCCGACCTTCGTCGATGGCCTGTTCACGCTGTCGGTGTTTGACCTCACCCGTCAGAACGTGGCCGTCGCAAGTCCGGACAATCCCTTTGCTCAGGTTCAGAGGGGCGAGGTGCGCTCGCGCGGCGTGGAGCTCGAGGGCAAGGTAAATATCACCGAGGATTTGCGGGTGACGGGTGCTTTCACCGCCTATGACCTCGAGATCACCAAGGACACCAACCCGGCGCTGATCGGCAAGACACCTTTCATCGTGCCCGAACTCATGGTCTCCGCATCCGTCGACTATACTTTCCGCGGCGACTGGTATGACGGCGTCTCGATTGGCGCCGGCGTGCGTCACCTCGGCTCCTCATGGGCAGACAACGAGAACACGGCGAAGGTGCCGGCCGTCACGCTGGCCGATTTGAAGCTCGGCTACGAGAAGGAGAACTGGGGCGTCGACCTCAACATCACCAATCTCTTCGACAAGACATACGTGGCAAGCTGCCAGACGACCCTGACCTGTTCCTATGGCGAAGGCCGGTCGTTCAAGCTGAAGGCCCACACGACTTGGTAGTCATGTGCTGTAGACCATGACCCCGAAACGTGGAGACCGGTTTTCGGAAAAGATCATGGTCAAACAAAAAGGTAGACCTTGGCGATAATCCCCTTCCCCAACCGGCGGCGGGTGCTCGCGCTTGGCATGGCGGCCATGCTGCCGCCGATCGCCGCCAGAGCTGCGCCGCTGCGCGTGGCGGCGATTGACTGGGGCATGCTGGAAACCGTGATCGCGCTTGGCATCGAGCCGGTCGCGGCGACCGAACTGATCCAGTTCCGCAAGCTGGCGGTGGAACCCGAAGTGCCGCGATCGGTAACCGATCTCGGGCTGCGCGGCACGCCCAATTACGAACTGCTGCACGTCGTCTCGCCGGATCTTGTCGCCATCTCCAGTTTCTACGAATACCAGCGCCCGATGCTCGAGCGCATCGCGCCGGTCTTTGCGCAAACGGTCTACGCGCCTGGCGTGCCGCCATACCCGCTCGCCGAAGCGGCGACGCTGGCGCTGGGCGAAAAGCTCGGACGACAGGCCGAGGCGAAACGCTACGTCGACGAGACATCAGTCGAAATCACGCGATTGCGCGCTACTCTGCCGGCTGACTCCAGGCGGCCGGTCTTCGTTATCAGCCTGGGCGATTCACGCCATTTCCGCGCCTTTGGCCGGGATTCCATGTTTGGCGACGTGCTGCTGCGTCTCAGCTTGGAGAATGCCTGGGCCGACGAGACGAGTTACAGCGCCGCCGCTCCGGTCGGGCTGGAGGCGCTGGCGCGCGTTCCCGACGCCTCGATCCTGGTCGTTTCGCCGCTGCCGGCCGATGTCGGCCGCGCGCTTCCCGAGAACGCGCTGTGGAATGCCCTGCCGGCTGTCCGCGAGGGCCGTGTCGCCCTGCTTGAGCCCATCAATCACTTCGGCTGCCTGCCCTCGGCACGCCGCTTCGCATGGCTGGCGACGGCGGCCCTGGCCGGTCATGGCTGACCGCGCCATGACCGAGCGCCCCACGGCTGGCCGTGCGCTGTCGCCGATCGCGCTCTGGGGCCTCCTCGCGGCGGTGGCGGCGCTGCTGTTCGCATGGCGCATCAGCACGCAGTGGCCGACCGCGCCGACGAGCGACGGCGTCAACCTCGATCATGTCATCCTTTTCTACAGCACGCTGCCGCGCGCGGCAGTGGCGGTGCTGGCCGGCGCCGTTCTCGGCCTGTCCGGCCTTTTGCTGCAGCGTGTGCTGCGCAACCCGCTGGCCGAACCGTCGACGCTCGGCATTTCGGCCGGCGCGCAACTCGCCATGACGGCCGCCTCCGTCTACGCGCCGTTCCTGATGGAACGGTCACAAGGGCCGGTCGCCTTTGCCGGCGGCATCGCCGCGGTGCTGCTGGTTCTGTCGCTGACCTGGCGGCGCGGGTTGGAGCCCGTCTCCGTCGTGCTTGCCGGAATGATGGTGGCGCTCACCGCGAGCGCCATCAGCGCCGCCCTGATCCTGGCCAATGGCGACTATCTGTTCTCGCTGTTCATCTGGGGCGGCGGATCGCTGGTCCAGCAGGATTGGGACCCGACCATCGCCCTGTCGACCAGGCTGGCGCTCGGCGCCGGCGCCGCCCTGCTGCTGCTCAGGCCACTGACGATCCTTGGCCTTGACGACGCCTCGGCACGCAGTCTCGGCATAGCGCGTCACACCAGCCGCTTCCTCGTCATTGCGCTTGCCGTGTGGATGGCGACCACGGTGGCCGCCGAGGTCGGCGTCATCGGCTTCGTCGGCCTTGCAGCACCCGCGCTCGCCACGCTTTCAGGCGCGCGTTCGCTAGGGCAAAAGCTGCTGGCCGCGCCGTTGATCGGTGCCATCCTGCTGTGGCTGACGGATGGGCTGGTACAGCTGGCGGCTGGCGCCGGTGGCGAACGCATTCCGACCGGCGCCGGCACCGCGCTTCTCGGCGGCCCGGTTCTGCTCTGGCTGCTGCCGAGGCTGCGCTTGCTCGAATGGCCGAACCTCGGCACATCAGGCACATCTCCGCGCAAGGCCGGCCGGTTCATCATCCTGCTGCTGCTTCTGCTGACCCTTGTTGCGGCGGTGGTGGCGCTTGTCGTCGGGCGCGGTCCGGCGGGCTGGTCGATCGCCGGCGGCGAGATGCTTTCCGACCTCGCCGCCTGGCGCGTACCGCGGATCGGCGTGGCGGCAGCCGCCGGCGCCATGCTTGCGGCGGCGGGCGTCGTTATCCAGCGGATCACCGGCAATCCATTGGCAAGCCCCGAGGTGCTGGGAGTCGGCACCGGAGCCGGCGCCGGCCTGACAGCGGTGTTGATGGTCAGCGCGACGGCGAGCCCCGGCTGGCAGCTCGCCGGCTCCGTTTTCGGTTCGCTGGCGGTGCTGATCGCCATGCTGGCAATCGCCGCATGGGCGAAATTCGGCTCCGAGCGGTTGCTGCTTGCCGGCATCGCCATGAGCGCGCTGTGCAGCGCCGTGATCACTGCCACGATCGCCATGGGAAACGCGCAGTCCTATGTCCTATTGCGCTGGCTCAGCGGTTCGACCAGCCAGGCGACCGGCGTCGATGCCTGGGTCATGGTCGTTTGCCTGATGCTGTTGACATTGCCGCTGTTTCTAGCCGCCCGCTGGCTCGATATCCTGCCGCTCGGCGAAGATACCGCACGCGGGCTCGGCCTGCCAATTGCGGGCGGTCGGCTGACGCTGATCGTTCTCGCCGCAGTCCTGACCGCGCTTGCCGCAATGTTCGTCGGGCCGCTGAGCTTCGTCGGTCTCATCGCGCCGCACCTCGCGCGGCTGATCGGCTTTGCCCGCGCCCGCCTTCACCTCGCCGGCGCGGTCCTGTTCGGGGCGTTGCTGATGATCGTGTCGGATTGGCTGTCGCGCATGGTGGCCTTTCCATACGAACTGCCCGTCGGCCTGTTCGCCTCATTGCTTGGCGGACCTTATCTCGTCCATCTGCTCGCTAAAGGAGTGCCGCGCCATGGTTGAAATGCCGAGGAACCTCAAGGCATCCGCCGAAATCGTGCTGTCTTATCCGCACGCCATCATGACGCGGCTTTGCGCGCATTTTGCCGATCACGGCGATGTCGCCGTCGACGGCGCTTGCAGCCGCATCGACACGGCCTTCGGCTCGGCCAGCATGGAGGCCTACCAACGCTGCCTGAAGGTTTTTGCCGAAGGCAGGGACGAGACGTCCCTGGCCTATGTGAAGCTCTCCATCGCCGAGCATCTGCTGCATTTCGCAGCGGCGGAGAGCCCCAGCATCGTTTGGCAGGGCGATGGAGCGGCGGGCCAGCCGCTACCCTATTTCCGCGAGATGCGCGTTGTGCAGACCGCCAATGTAACGCCACATATGCGGCGGTTGACCCTGGCCGGAAATGACCTGCGGCGCTTCGCGACCGGCGGACTTCATGTCCGTCTGCTGCTTCCCAGGGATGGCGCCGCACCTGCCTGGCCGATCACCGGCGTGGACGGCCGTCCGGTATGGCCCGAAGCGGAACGACGGCCTGATGTACGTGTCTACACGATCCGCCGTATCGACGTCGAAAAGGGCGAGGTCGACATCGACTTTGTACTGCATGAGGGCGATGGCATGCCCGGCGCGCGCTTTGCAGCCAACGCACGCATCGGCGACATCGTCGGGATGACCGGGCCGGGTGGCGGCGACATCCCCCAGGCCGACTGGTGCCTGCTTGCCGGCGACGAGACCGCCCTGCCCGCGATCGGCCGCATAGTGGAGGCGCTGCCGGCAGGCGTGCACGCCGTCGTCCGCATCGAAGTCGCTGATGGCGACGAGGAGCAAAAGCTGCTTTCGCAGGCCGCGCTTGATATAAAATGGCTGCATAGGAATGGCGTCGCGCCAGGCAATCCGACTTTGCTTCAGGACGCGGTCCGGGACGTGCCCTGGCCCGAAGACGACCGCAGCGTCTTCGCCTGGGTCGGTTGCGAGCACAAGAGCTTCCGCGCCATCCGGTCCTACCTCAGGCAGGACCGGAAGTTGGCGCGCGATGCGCATCTCGTGGTCGCCTATTGGCGTTACGGCTTCGAGGGCGATACCGCGCGGCAGAACGACCGAACCTGAGTTTGGCTGGTTCCGCCTTCAATCGACGAGTACGGCGACCACTGCGGTGCAGTCGCCCGCCTTGACCAGTCCGGGGAAATGCCGCGCGGCCAGAAGGCCGGACATTCTTGCCCTGATCTCTTGAGGTGCGGCCCCGGTGCGGCCGATGGAGTGGATGCGCGCCAGGACCTGGCCCTCTTCGACGGGTTCGCCGAGATCGATCATCGTTTCGATCATCCCGTCGTCCTCGGCGAACGAGAAGCAATCGCCTGACGGCATGTCGAGCCAGCGGGTCGGCTGCATCTCGACCGCACCAGCGACAATGCCGGCATGGCGCAGCACATTGAGCACGCCGCGACGCGCGATCCGCACCGTCTCCGCGCGGGAAGTTCCGCCCCCGCCAAGCTCGGTGGTGATGAACAGCTTGCCCATCTCCTCGGCGGCAGTGTCGAACATGCCGACCGCGTCGATCTCCAGCATCTTCATCGACCAGGGCGCCGAGAACGCCTCGACCGCGGCGAAGCCCTTCGCCTCCAGCACCTTGTCGGGCCGGATATGGGCGGCGCAGAACGGCACGAAGTCGAGTGTCTTGCCGCCGGAATGGAAATCGAGCGCGATGTCCGTGCGGGGGAGCAACTCACGTTGAAAATAGTCGGCGATCTTCTCGGTCACCGTGCCGTCGGGGCGGCCGGGAAAGCTGCGGTTCAGATTGCCCTTGTCGATCGGCGAGGTGCGGGTGCCGGCACGGAACGCCGGATAGTTCATCGCCGGCACGATGATCACCGTGCCGCTAACGTGCCTCGGATCGAGCGTGCGGGCGAGATCGTAAAGCGCCAGCGGCCCCTCATATTCGTCGCCATGATTGCCGCCGGTGAGCAATGCGCTCGGTCCGTTGCCGTTGCGGATCACGCAGATCGGGATCATCACCGATCCCCAGGCCGAATCGTCACGGCTGTAGGGCAGGCGCAGGAAACCGTGCTGGACGCCGTCGCGTTCGAAATCCACCGTCGGCGTGATCGGCGATGGGCGAAGGTGGGGGACCGTGCTCAATTCTTCACCACCAGCTTGCGCGGCACATTGGCCAGGCACTCGACGCCTGTCTCGGTGATCAGGATGGATTCGGTGATCTCGAGCCCCATCGTCTCCAGCCACAGGCCGGTCATGAAATGGAAGGTCATGCCCGGTTTCAGCTCGGTGCGGTCGCCGGGACGCAGGCTCATCGTGCGCTCGCCCCAATCCGGCGGATAGGAAAGCCCGATCGGATAGCCGGTGCGGTTGTCCTTGACGATGCCGTATTTCTTCAGCACCGCGAAGAAGGCGTTGGCGATGTCCTCACAAGTGTTGCCAGGCTTTGCCGCGGCAAGCCCGGCCTCCATGCCTTCCAGCGTCGCCTTTTCGGCATCGAGGAATTCTTGCGTCGGGTTACCGAGGAACACAGTCCGGGAAAGAGGACAATGGTAGCGGTTATAGCAGCCGGCGATCTCGAAGAAGGTACCCTCGCCTGACTTCATCGGCCTGTCGTCCCAGGTCAGATGCGGCGCTGAAGCATCGGCGCCCGACGGCAGCAGCGGCACGATCGCCGGGTAGTCGCCGCCGATGCCGTCGACACCGCGCGTGCCGGCATCATAGATCTCGGCGACCAGATCGCATTTGCGCATGCCGACTTCGATCTTGTCGACGATACGCTGGTGCATCGCTTCAACGATGCGGGCGGCCTTGCGCATATAGTCGATCTCGGTCGGGCTCTTCACCGCGCGCTGCCAGTTGACGAGCGCCGTGGCGTCGATGAAGCGGGCATTGGGCAGATGTTTCTGCAGCGACGCGAAGGCGGCGGCGGAGAACCAGTAATTGTCCATCTCGACGCCGATGGCGAGCTTGCCCCAGCCGCGATCGGCCAGCAACTGCGATAGAAAATCCATCGGGTGGCGCTCGGTCGACTGCACATAGTGGTCGGCATAGCCAACGATGTTGTCGTGCGCGAGATAGGCGGTGCGCTTGGCGCCATTGGCGTCCTGACCGCGGCCATACCACACCGGTTCGCCCGACGGCGGCACGATGACGGCCTGGTGCACGTAGAACGACCAGCCGTCATAACCGGTCAGCCAGGCCATGTTGGACGGATCGCTGACAATAAGCAGATCGACGCCCTTGGCTTCCATGGCCTTGCGTGTCTTGGCGAGGCGGTCCGCATATTCGCCGCGCGAGAATTTGAGATTAGGCTGCATTGTTCTTGGTCCTCGTTTGTTGGGCCTTGCGGCCAGCATCAGCTTTCGAAAATCGTACCGGTGTTGGCCGCCCGGGCACGGTCGCGGGCGAGCGTAGCGATCGCCGTGTCCTGCACGCCGGTGCCGGTGAGGTCGGCGATGGTGATGTCGCTGTCCGAACGCCGGCCGTGCTTTTCGCCGGCGATGATCTGGCCGAGCTCGGTAACCTCGGCATCGGCCGCCATCACGCCCGTCGCGATGGCATGATGCAGTTCGCCCAGGCGCTGTGTCTGTTTCGCGCTGTCGGCAACATAGAGATCGGCCATGCGCAGGATCGCCGGCGCGATCTCGTTCTTGTGCTCGGCATCCGAGCCCATCGCAGTGATGTGTTGGCCGGCGGAGACGAAGCCGGCCTTGATCAGCGGTTCGGTCGACGGCGTCGTGGTGACGATGATGTCGGCGCCGGCCGCCGCCGTTGCCGCATCGGGCTCCGCATGCACGACGATGCCCAGCCTTTCGCGCAGCGCGTCCGCCGAAGCTTCGGCCTTGGCTGCATCCCTGGCCCAGATGCGGGCCTCGGCGATCGGCCGCACCAGCCTAAGCGCCTCGAGCTGCAGCCCGGCCTGGACGCCGGCGCCGAAGATCGCAGCGATCGAGGAATCCGGCCGCGAAAGGTGCTTCGCCGCGACCGCCCCGGCAGCCGCCGTGCGGATGTCGGTCAGATAGCCATTGTCGAGCAGCAGCGCCTCGACCAGTCCGGTCTTGGCCGACAGCAGCACCATCATGCCGTTGACGCTGGGCAGGCCGAGCTTCGGATTGTCGAAGAAGCCGGGGCTGATCTTGATGGCGAAACCGTCGATCCCAGGCACATAGGCGGTCTTGACGTCGACCTCGCCGCGATGCTCGGGAATGTCGAGCCGCAGGATTGGTGGCATCGCCACCGGCAAGGTGGCAAGCGCGCGGAACGCATTTTCGACGCAGCCGACGGCATCGAGGTCGAGCTTCACGATCGCCCGCAATTCGGCTTCGGTGAGTATCGTCATCCGGCTCATAAGGCGCTCTCCTCATTCGCTTCGCCGCAAACGACTTTCCTGTGCAGTGTCATATCGATGTTGCGACCGGACAGGATGAGCACTGTCGGGCCATTCGCCCTGACCTTGCCGGCAAGCACGGCCGCTATGCAAACTGCGCCGGCGCCTTCGACGATCTCGCGCTCCTGCTCATAGGTATGGCGGATGCCGGCGGCGATCTCGCCCTCGCTGAGCAAGATCACGTCGTCGAGCAGGTCGCGGCACATCGAGAAGGTCAGCCGGTTGTCGAGACCGATGCCGCCGCCGAGCGAATCCGCCAGCGTCGGCAGTTCCTCGACCAAAACTGGATGTCCGGCATCGAGGCTCGCCTTCATCGCCGCACCCCGCGTCATCGACACGCCGATGACCTTCGTGCTCGGGCTTACACCCTTCACGGCAGCGGCGACACCCGCCGCCAGTCCGCCGCCGGACAGCGGCACCAGCACCAGGGCAGCGTCCGCAACCTGCTCGATGATCTCCAGCCCGAGCGTGCCTTGCCCGGCGATGATATCAGGATGGTCGAAGGGCGGCAGCATGACCAGTCCATCTTCCGCGACCAGCCGTTCGACCTCCTGCTGCGCGTCGTCCTGGCTGTTGCCGACGATGCGGATCTCGGCGCCGAGCCGGCGGATTTCGTCGAGCTTATTCTGCGGCACCAATCGCGACATGCAGATCGTCGCGCGCATGCCTTCGAGCTTCGCCGCATGGGCCAGCGCCCGCCCGTGATTGCCTGTCGAGGCGGCGACCCCGCCACGCGCCTTCTCCTCGGTGTTCAGCGACGCGATGGCGTTCGAGGCGCCGCGCAGCTTGAAGCTGCCGGTGGTCTGCCGATGTTCGAGCTTGAGATAAACAGGCGCGCCCAAGTGCCCGGAAAGACTCGGGGAAGGCACGGTCGGCGTACGCTCGACCTTGCCTGCGATGCGCTCGCGCGCAGCGCGGATGTCCTGAAGGGTCACAGAGGGCACCATAACGGACATCGCCTTATTGTCCCAAAGGCAGCGTCATCAGGCGGCCGAATTCGGCGCGCGGCTCATCGTCGCCGCAAAGCCGCAGGCAGTTCCAGGCTGTCGCCTGGTTGCTGGTAACGACCGGACGGCCGATCGCCTCTTCCATGCCGACCACGGCAAGTGCTGCCCGCAACGCCGTGCAGGAGACGAACAGCGCGTCGGCTTTTTCGTCCATCGCTTCGCGGGCGAGATCGACCAGCGATGCCGGCGCAATGCGCGCCATCTCGCGGTCGTCCTCGAAGCCGAGGCAGGTGAAGCTGGCGATCTCGAACCCGTGCGCCGCGAAATAGGCCGCCATCGGCCGGCTGGTCTCGACCGTGTAGGGAGTGAGGACGCTGATCGTCCTGGCGCCCAGCGCCTTCAAGCCACGCACCCCCGCCATCGGCGGTGTGACCACGGGCACGCCGGGTTTGCCGGCCTGCACCGCCGCCTCGATCTCGGCATCGCCGATGACGACGGAGGCCGAGGTGCAGGAATAGCAGATCGCGTCGAGCGGCTCATCGGGCAGGATAAGCGCCGCGCCCGCCATCAGCGATGGCTGCATCTTGCGCAAATTCTCCGGCGTCGTCGGATTGGCATAGGGGATGCGCGCGACATAGACGCCGATCCGGTCGCTTGCCACCATGCGGCGAAAATCCGGTTCGGTCGTGTGGTCGGTGGCAAGGATGATCAGGCCGACGCGCTTTTCCAGCGGACGCGCGTCGAGCGCTGGCCGTGTCGGCGTCAATCTGATTTCGGGCACGTGTTTCATGAGAGACTACCTCTCGATCTTGCCGTAGCGGCGTTCCAGCCAGCGCAGCAGCACGACCGAGAATAGGCTGATGACGAGGAAGAAGGCGCCGACTAACGTCATCGGCTCGACATAGCGGTAATAGGTGTTGGCGACGCTCTTGGCCTGGTTCATCAGTTCCAGCACGGTGATCGCCGACAGCAGCGGCGTCTCCTTGAACATGGCGATGAAGTAGTTGGCAAGCGCCGGGATCATCGGCGGAATCGCCTGCGGCATGATGATGTGGGTCCAGGTCTGCCGGGCGTTCAGATTGCAGGCTTTGGCGGCTTCCCATTGGCCGCGCGGCACATTGTCGATGCCGGCGCGATAGACCTCGGCCGTGTAGGTGCCATAGTGCAGGCCGAGGCCGATGACACCCGCCACCAGCGGCGGCAGCAGGATACCGATATCCGGCAGCACGTAGAAGATGAAGTAGAGCTGCACCAAAAGCGGCGTACCGCGGATGAATTCGGCGAGGAAACCGACGGTCCGCGACAGGCTCCTGTTCGGCGAGCGCCGCGCCAGCGCGATGGCCAGCCCGACGATCGCGGCCAGAACCGAGCCGAGCAGCGTCGCCAGGATGGTGATCTTCACGCCCTGGATCAGCGTCGGCATGATCTCCCAGACGAAATTCCAATCCCACTCCATTATGAGGCCCGATCCATCATACGCGCACCCCGTCGAGGCCGCGCGCCATGCGGCGTTCCAGCGAACGCACACCCCAAGAAATGATCAGCGCAAGGCCAAAATAGATGATGAGGATGGTGGTGAACGGTACCAGCGTGTTGCCGGTCTGCGAGCGCACCACCTGCGCCTGGAAGGTCAGGTCGGCGAGCGAGATCAGCGAAACAACGGCGGTGGCCTTGAGCAATTCGATGGCGTTGTTGCCGAAGGTCGGCAGCATAACCAGCAGCGCCTGCGGCAGGATGATGTGGCGCATGGCTTGCCAGCGGCCAAGGTTGAGCGCGGTGCAGGCTTCGTACTGCTCGCGGCCGATCGACTGGATCGCGCCGCGCACCACCTCCGCCGCATAGGCGCCGACATTGAGGCCGAGCGCCAGCACGCCGGCCTGCAGCGGCGTCAGCGAAATGCCGATGAAGGGCAGCACGAAATAGGCCCAAAACAGCTGCACGAAAATCGAGGTGCCGCGGAAGAATTCGATATAGGCGGTGGCCAGCGCCCGAATGGCGAAAAAACGCGATAGCCGTCCCAGCCCGGCGAGAAAGGCCATGACCAGGGCCAGCACCGACCCCATCAGCGTCAGCTCGATGGTAACAAGTGCTCCCTGCAATATCAGGCCGAAATAGCCGGACCATTGGGTCATTGCGGTTCAAAATTTCCTATCGTTTGCGGTTATGCAAGACTGCCGCGACAGCCCCTTCTCCCCGTTCACGGGGAAAAGATGCCGGCGGGCAGATGAGGGGCGGCGCGAACCAACGAAAGTATGGCGCTGCCCCTCATCCGGCCTTGTTTGTGCATGTCGTTATCCCAAAACCGCTGCGCACTTTTGGGCGACATGCATTCGGGCCACCTTCTCCCCGTGAACGGGGAGAAGGAAAAGGTGCCTACTTTGCCGAGCAGAGCTTATCGCGCGTCGTCGACATCGCCGCCGCTGCCGAGAAGCCGTAGGGCTCGATGATCTTGGCGAATTCGCCTGATTCCTTCAGCTTGGCCAGCTCGACGTCAAAGGCGTCGCGCAGCGCTTCGTCGCCCTTCTTGAACGCCGCGCCGTCACAATAGACCGGCGCGCCGACCACCGGAGCGACGACTTCTAGGTTCGGATCGTTGGCCTTCTTGACCAGATCGTTGATCGACAGCACCGGCAGAGAATAGGCGTCGATGCGGCCGTCCTGCAGCATCTTCAGGCCACTCTGGCCGTCCGGCACGACGATGACGCGGTCTCGCGGCACGCCGGCAGTGAGCGCCAGCTTCTCCTCGGTGCCGCCGCCTGGCGCACCGATCGTCGCGCTCGCGTCCTTGGCGACATCCTCGTAGCTCTTCAAGCCCTTCGGATTGCCCTTCTTGACCAGCATCGCCTCGGCGTCGCACAGCACCGGCTCCGAATAGACGACCGCCGCGCAGCGCTCCGGCTTCATGAACAGGCCGGCGGTGACGACGTCGAAACGGCCGGCCTGCAAGCCGGGGATCATCGCGCCATACTCCGAGATCGAGGCGACGATGTCGGCGACGCCGAGGCGCTTGAAAATCTCACGCGCCACATCGGGCGCCGCGCCCGAAACCTTGCCGTCGGCCGCAACCGCCGTGTAGGGCGGCTCATTGGCGATGGCGACGCGGGCGAAGCCTTGTGCCTTGAGCTCTTCGAGCTTGCCGTCGTCGGCCGATCCCGCGGTCGAGGCGGCCAGAATCGCGGTCAGTGCAACACCGGCCATGCCGGCCAGAATGCCAAGTTTTTTCATCGTTCCCAACTCCTTGTTTCTCTTCTTGGTTTGCTTTGGTTCGAAACGGCTTCGCCACTCTTAGAGAACGGCGCCGCCTCTTGAGGACGGCGTTGCCGCCGCCTCGGCATGGCGGTCAGACGCGATGTCCGGCCGCGATGATCTTCTTCAGGAAGCCTTGCGTACGCTCCTGCTTGGGATTGCGGAAAATCTCGTCGGGCTTGCCTTCCTCGACTATCTTGCCGCGATCGAAGAACAGAACCCGGTCGGCGAAATCATGGGCAAAACCCATCTCGTGGGTGACCAGCAGCATGGTCATGTCGGTCTCGGAGCAGAGCCGCCACAACACGTTCAGCACCTCCTCGACCAATTCCGGATCGAGCGCCGATGTCACCTCGTCGAACAGCATGATCCTGGGCTGCAGCGCCAGCGCCCGGGCGATCGCCACGCGCTGCTTCTGCCCACCGGAGAGCTGTGCCGGCATCGCTTTGGCCTTGTCGGCCATGCCGACCATGTCGAGCAGCTCCATCGCCCGTTTTTCGGCAGCGGCGCGCGGCATGCCCTTGGTCAAGATCGGCGCCAGCGTGACGTTGTCGATGACGCTCTTGTGCGGAAACAGGTTGAACAGCTGGAAAACCATGCCGATCTTCTGGCGCATTCTTGCCAGATGCCGTTCGTCGGCCGCCAGCAGCTGGCCGTTGCGCTCCATGTGGTAAAGCTGCTCGCCGTCGATCTGGATATGGCCGCTGTCGATCCTCTCCAGCGTCATCAGAATGCGCAGGATCGTTGTCTTGCCCGAGCCGGATGGGCCGATAAGCGCCAGCTTCTCGCGCGGCATGACCTGCATCGACAGGCCGTCCAGCACCTTGAAGGTGCCGAAGCTTTTCGAAATGGCGTCGATCTTGATGATGGGCGCGGACAATGAACTTCCCCGTGCTGGAGAACTTTGATGCCTTCAACGATGCGGAACGCGCCAAATCATGTCAATCAGGAAAATAATATCATGACAATGTTTCTGACTCCGCACGATTTCGCGGCAATGTCTGCCTAGATCGCCAGCAGGAGATGCTCCGGATCGCCGAGCAGAAGTTTGGTGACAACGCTCAGGCCGGCGCGCAGTTCCCCCTCAGTGGTCGAGCCCAGCGAGATACGAACCGCCGGCTGCCAGGGCGCCGCCGAGATGCGGAACGATGTGCCTGGTGCGATCGCCACGCCCTGCAGGCGAGCCTGTGAGACGAAACTCTCCTCGGCGCGATCGCCCGGCAGTTGCAGCCACAGATGCAATCCGTCGCGATGGACGCGATAGTCGACCCCGGCAAGCACTTCCGCGGCGATCTCCTGCCGCCGCCGCAGTGCTAAACGCTGCCAGCGGACGAGCTCCATCGCGGTGCCGTCGGCCACCCATTTTGTCGCGATCTCTGCCACCATCGGCGTCGCCATCCAGTTGGAGACGAGATGCCGGTTGGCGACGGCGGCGACATAGCGATCGGGCGCCGCCAGATAGCCGATGCGCAGGCCCGGCACCACGATCTTGGTGAAGGAGGTGACGTAGAGCGTGCGCTCTGGCGCGAAGGCGGCAACCGGCGGCGGCCGGTCCTCGAGCAGTGGGCCGAGCACGTCGTTCTCGATGATGGCGATGTCGTGCTTGCGCGCCACCGCGGCGATCTGCTCACGCCGCGCGGCGTCCATCAGCGTCGCGGTCGGGTTGATCACCGAGGGCTGCACGAACACGGCACGGATGTCGGAAAGCCGGCACGCCTCGTCCAGCGCCTCCGGGATCAGGCCATTGTCGTCGATCGGCAGTCCTTCGAGGTTGAAGCCGAGATAGCGCGCCAGCGGGATCAGCGTGTGATGGCCGATCGCCTCGGTGGCGACGGTCGAACCCGGCGGCGCCACGCTCATCAGCGCCACCGTCATCCCGGCCGTGGCGCCGTTGGTCAGGCTGACATTCTGCGCGGACACATCGAGACCGCAGAACCGCAGCCAGTCGACCGCCACGGCGCGGTGACGCGGAAACACCATGTTCGGCCGAAACGACAGCGCCGAGCTCGACGGCAGGTTCTCGGCAAGCCAGCCCAGCGCCTGCTTCAGCCGTTCCAGATGCATCGGCTCGCAGACCGGCTTCAGGATGGAAAGGTCGATCACCTCGCCAAGGCGTTCCGGCAGATAGGGCGGCTCCGGCTCGCGGCGCTGCGTCTGGACGAAGCTGCCGCGGCCGATCTCGCCGGAAACCAGGCCCCGGCGGATCAGTTCCTCGTAGGCGCGACTGACCGTCTGCACCGAAAGTTTCAGGTCGTCGGCCAGCCGACGGTGCGTCGGCAGCCGCGCTCCGTTGGCCAGGCGGCCGTCATGAATGGCGCGCGCGAACTGGTCGGCGAGCGATTGATAGGCCGGCCGCCGGATGAGCGCGGGATCTGGACGCCACAATGTCATGACTTATTAGAGATCGAAATCAGTGCAATTGACAATCGAAATAATGCGCCGTCATGGTGTCGGGTGCGAAAAAGTGGACACTCATGGCCGCATTGAAACTCGATCAGATCGACCTCAAAATCCTCGACGCGGTCCAGCGCGACGGGCGCATCACCAAGCTGGCGCTCGCCGACAAGGTCGGCCTGTCGCCGACGCCGTGCTGGATGCGGCTGCGCAAGCTGGAGAAGGCGGGCATCGTTTCCGGCTATCACGCCAAGGTCGCGGTGCGCGCCGTAGCGCCCGTCGCCACCGTGCTGATGGAAGTGACGCTGGCCAGCCACCGCCAGGCCGATTTCGACCGCTTCGAGCGCGTCATCCGCGACGTCCCCGAAATCGTCGCCTGCTGGTCGGTGGGCGGCGGCGTCGACTATCTGCTGAAAGTGATGGCACGCGACATCGACGCCTATCAGCGGCTGGTCGACGCCCTGCTCGAACGCGAGATAGGCATCGACCGCTATTTCACCTACATCGTAACCAAGACTGTGAAGGAGGAGGTCGCCTTGCCGGTGGCCGATCTGTTTCCGGTGTCATCGTAACACCAGAGAGATCGTCTGCCCGGGCGATGCAATAGAGACAATCTCTCTACGCGTGGGCGCCGAAACAGCCTCTCTGTCTGCACCAAGCGCATAGTCTCTCCGTATTACTTCGAACCGGGAGACATCGAAATGTCTGCGCATTTTGCCCGCTCACAACGCCATGAAGCGCTTGACCGCCTCGCCGACCGCCGGCTGCTGCGCGAACTCGCCTATGTCGACGGCCACTGGACGGCGAGCGAAGCCGCCGAAAGCTTCGAGGTGACCGATCCTGCGACAGGCGCCACCGTCGCCTTCGTCGCCGCCCTCAACGCCGGACAGACGAGCAGGGCGATCGACGCGGCATTCCGCGCCTTTCCCGCCTGGCGGGGACTATTGCCGCAGGAACGCGCGAAGATCCTGCGAAAATGGTTCGATCTGATCGTCGCCGCCAAGGATGACCTGGCGCTCCTGATGACACTGGAACAGGGCAAGCCGCTCAAAGAATCGCTTGGCGAGATCGACTACGCCGCCTCCTTCGTCGAATGGTATGCCGAGGAGGCCAAGCGCCTCAACGCTGAAAGCGTCACCAGTCATCTGCCGAATGCCGAGATGCTGGTGCGGCGCGAACCGCTTGGTGTCGTCGGCGTCGTCACGCCGTGGAATTTTCCCGCGGCCATGCTGACCCGCAAGGCGGCGGCCGCCCTTGCCGCTGGCTGCACCATCGTCGCGCATCCTTCGTCGGAAACGCCGCTGTCGGCGCTGGCGCTGGCCGAACTCGGCGAACGCGCCGGCCTGCCGGCAGGCGTGTTCAACGTTCTCACCGGCAAGGCTTCGACCATCGTCGGGCGGATGTGCGAAGACGCTCGCATCCGCGCCATGAGCTTCACCGGCTCGACCGAGATCGGCAGGCTGATCGCCGCGCAAAGTGCGCCGACGATGAAGCGGCTGGTGATGGAGCTTGGCGGCCATGCGCCGCTGATCGTCTTTGCCGACGCCGATCTCGACAAGGCTGTGACCATCGCAGTCGATGCCAAATTCGCCACCTCCGGCCAGGATTGCCTCGCCGCCAACCGCATCTATGTCCAGCGCCCGATCTACGATCGTTTCTGCATCGCCTTCGCCAGGCGCATCGAGGCGTTGCGGACAGGCAATGGCTTGGCCGGTGACACCGACATCGGGCCTTTGATGCACGAGCGCGGCGTCAAGAAGGTCGAGGAGCAGGTCGCCGATGCGCTCGCCCACGGCGCACGCTGCCTCACCGGCGGCGGTCGCCATGCAGCAGGGCCGCTGTTCTACCAGCCGACCCTGCTGGCCGACGTCACCGACGACGCGCTGATCATGCGCGAGGAAACCTTTGGTCCGGTCGCCGCCGTGACGCCCTTCGACAGCGAAGACGAGGTCATCGCCCGCGCCAATGCCACCGAATACGGCCTCGTCGCCTATGTCGTCACCGAGAACGGCGGCCGCCAATTGCGCATGGGCCGCGCGCTCGACTACGGCATGGTCGCCATCAACCGCGTGAAGATCACCGGCGCGCCGATCCCGTTCGGCGGTGTCAAACAGTCCGGTATCGGCCGCGAGGGCTCGCGCCACGGGCTCGAAGCCTTTACCGATCTCAAATATCTCTGCTTGGATGTGGCCTAAGCCGCGCCCGACACGTTTTCCTTAGGAGTAGAAAAATGCTCGACCAGTCTAACGAACTCGCCGCCTGGGACCGCGACCACTTCTTCCATCCCTCGACCCATATGGGCACCCACGCGCGCGGCGAGAGCCCGACCCGGGTGATGGCCGGGGGCGAAGGCGTCACCGTCTGGGACAACAATGGCAAGAAGAGCATCGATGCCTTCGCCGGGCTCTACTGCGTCAATGTCGGCTATGGCCGCCAGAAGATATCAGATGCCATCGCCGCGCAAGCCAAGAACCTCGCCTATTACCACGCCTATGTCGGCCACGGCACCGAGGCGTCGATCACGCTTTCCAAGATGATCATCGACCGGGCGCCGCAAGGCATGTCGAGAGTCTATTTCGGCCTCTCCGGTTCCGACGCCAACGAAACCAACATCAAGCTGATCTGGTACTACAACAACGTGCTCGGCCGGCCGGAGAAGAAGAAGATCATCTCGCGCTGGCGCGGCTATCACGGCTCCGGCGTCATGACCGGATCGCTAACCGGGCTCGACCTGTTCCACAACGCCTTCGACCTGCCGCGTGCGCCGATCCTGCACACCGAGGCGCCCTACTATTTCCGCCGCGCCGACCGCTCGATGAGCGAGGAGCAGTTCTCGCAATACTGCGCCGACAAGCTCGAAGAGATGATCCTGGCCGAAGGCCCGGACACGGTCGCCGCCTTCATCGGCGAGCCGATCCTCGGCACCGGCGGCATCGTGCCGCCGCCCGCCCTCTATTGGGAAAAAATCCAGGCGGTTCTGAAGAAATACGACGTGCTGCTCGTCGCCGACGAAGTGGTCACCGGCTTCGGCCGGCTGGGCACCATGTTCGGCTCCGACCATTACGGCATCAAGCCCGACCTGATCACCATCGCCAAGGGCCTAACCTCGGCCTATGCGCCGCTGTCGGGCGTCATCGTCGCGGACAAGGTCTGGCAGGTGCTGGTGCAGGGCTCCGACAAGCTCGGCTCGCTCGGCCACGGCTGGACCTATTCGGCGCACCCGATCTGCGTTGCCGCTGGTGTCGCCAACCTTGAGCTGATCGACGAGATGGACCTGGTGACCAACGCCGGCGAGACCGGCGCCTATTTCCGTGCCGAACTGGCGAAAGCCGTCGGCGGCCACAAAAACGTCGGCGAGGTACGCGGCGACGGCATGCTGGCGGCAATCGAGTTCGTCGCCGACAGGGACGACCGCGTATTCTTCGACGCCTCGCAGAAGATCGGGCCGCAGGTCGCGACCGCTCTTGCCACAAGCGGCGTCATCGGTCGCGCCATGCCGCAGGGCGACATTCTGGGCTTCGCGCCGCCGCTCTGCCTGACGCGTGAAGAGGCCGACATCGTCGTCTCCAAGACGGCCGATGCGGTGAAAAGCGTGTTTGCGGCGCTTTAGTTACTGTCAATCGGCGCTGCCCTCATCCGCCCGTCGGCACCTTCTCCCCGTGAAAAGCGGGGAGAAGATATGGGTCAGGGCAGCGCGAACTTGCATTGTCTGGAAACGGCCGTTTACGGGCCGGCTGAATATCGACACCTACCGAGGGCTCGGGCTGTTCGCCGACACGGTGAGATCGAGCGCGACATGGCCTTGCGGCGCGCCGAAGCGAAGGAAGGCTTCCGACAGCGTCGCGAACACCGGCCCGGCATCGCCCCTCAGCTTGGTGCAGAAATTCTTCGACCTGTCGAAGACGCCCGAAGTCTTGAGAAACTCGATGCAGTCGTAGATCTCGTCCATGTGATGGCCCTCGCCGAGCGGATAGAGCGAGAACTGCGCGGCGACTTCTTGTCCGAGCTTTTTTGCACTGTCGACATGTGCCCGCGCCGCGTCGATGCGCTCGGCCAGGGACAAATTATGGCTGCTGCCGGAAATCGGCGTACAGATCGGATCGTCGGGCTCGCCCGGACAGCCACGCGACACCGCTGCCGACAACACGCAGTGCACGCCGCTCGCCGCTGCCGATGCGAACAGATCGCGCATGGCCGGGAAAAGCTGGTCGGGCGGGCCGACGATCAGCGTCGAGATGTCGTCGGTCTCGATGCGGAAATTCGGCCGATAAGGATCCATCGCCGAAATAGCTTTGAGGATGACGCCGACGAAATCGTCGCACATCGGATAGAGAGAAATCTGTGCACCTGAAAACATGGTCGCCTCGCTCCGCTGGCATTACCCAGATCAGCTTGAGGGACCGAAGGCTTGACACCTTCCATCTCAGCCCCGGCAATACGGAGCGCCCCTGTCGATATCGGTGGACGTAACACCGGCGCAAAGGATGTTCAAGTACGATCCAGTGCCAATCGCAACGCCCGTTCAGCCTCTGCCTTCGGGTGGCCTGTTCAGCCCTGTGACCCGACCTGTTCGGCGGCGGCTTCGAGCGATCTTTCGAATGCGTCGACCATCTGATCGACCTGAGGCTCGGTGATGATCAGCGGCGGGCAGAAGGCCAGCGCGTCGCCCATGTTGCGCGAGATGACGCCGTTCTGCTGCAGGAAGCCATTGACGAGCCCGCCCAGCGCGCCGGCGGTCTGCCACGGGGTCTTGTTCGCCTTATCGCCGACCAGTTCGACTGCCGCGATCAGGCCGACGCCGCGTACCTCGCCGACAAGCGGGTGCGAAGCGAGGTTGCGCAACCGTTTCTGCATATGCGCGCCGACCGTGCGCGCATTGCCGACAAGATCGCGCTCCTCGATCAGCTTCAGGTTTTCGAACGCGACCGCCGCTGCGACGGGATGGCCGCCGCCGGTGAAGCCGTGGCCGAAGGTGCCGATGCGATTGCTTTCGTCGGCAATCGGCTCAAAAATCTTTTCGTTGATCAGCAGGGCCGAGATCGGCAGGTACGACGAAGAAATCTGCTTCGACAGCACCATGATATCGGGCCTGATGCCGAAGGTCTGCGAGCCGAACATCTCGCCGGTTCGGCCAAAGCCGCAGATCACCTCGTCGGCGACGAGCAGGATGTCGTATTTCGACAGGACCGTCTGGATCTTCTCCCAATAGCCCGCCGGCGGAACGATGACGCCGCCGGCGCCCATGATCGGTTCGCCGAAGAAGGCAGCGATGGTGTCCGGTCCCTCGGCCAGGATCAGCCTTTCCAGATCGTCGGCAAGCCGGCTTGAAAACTGCTCTTCGCTTTCGCCCGGCAGCGCCTCGCGCCAATGGTGCGGCGTCGACGTGTGCAGCACATTGGCGATCGGCAGGTCGAAGGAAGTGTGGTTGTTGGGCAGGCCGGTCAGGCTCGCTGAAGCAATGGTGACGCCGTGATAGCCGCGATTGCGGCTGATGATCTTCTTGCGCGCCGGCTGGCCGAGCGCATTCGACCGGTACCAGATCATCTTCATGGCCGTATCGTTGGCCTCGGAACCGGAATTGGTGAAATACGCCTTGCTCATCGGCACCGGCGCCATCTGCACCAGTCTCTCGGCGAGATCGATCAGCGGCGAATGCGATTTGGAGCCGAAGTCGTGGTAGTAAGGCAGCTTGGACATCTGGCGCACCGCCGCATCGACCAGCCGCTTTTCCGAAAAGCCGACAGCGACGCTCCAAAGCCCGGCCATCGCCTCGATGTAGCGGTTGCCGGCGAGATCCTCGACATAGATGCCGTCGCCCTTCTCGATGACGAGCGGCCCTGCCTCCGCATGCTTGCGGGCATTGGTGTAGCCGTGCATGTGGTAACTGATGTCGCGAGCTTCGGGAGAATTCGGTCGAGCGTCCATGATGCCTCCTGTCCTGCATGCCGGGACGTAGGTCCTGCCGCCTTCGGAGCATCGGCAGGTATGCCCCTCTTGCATTATGCTGTTTGATGCAGCTGTTTCCTGTAGGGGTGTCAAGCCCTTTCCAAGGATTGCCGGATGGACGCAGACATGCAGAATTTCAGCTTCGAAGCCGCAGAACGCGAGAACCTGCGCGAAGCCGTCCACGCGCGTCGCCGGCACATGACCCCCGAACGGCTTATCAGGCATAACAACAAGACTGAGGTGGCCTGATCATGGACCATGTCGATTACATCGTCGCCGGCGCCGGCGTCAGGAGCCTAATCAATTGTTCGGCATCGAGAGCCCCGGGCTGATCTCAAGCCTAACGATTGCCGACCACGTGGCGCAGCGCCTCGTGCCGAAGGCAAGCTAGCTGAGGCGACATCGTGCGAGCGCGCCCGCTGCTAAAGCGTGGTCAAAAACGCCCGTAAGCTATCCGTAAGCTGGGGTCGCAGAACCTGGGTCCGTCGATCAAAGC
The DNA here is from genome assembly GCF_040545535.1 of Mesorhizobium robiniae. NCBI lineage: Bacteria > Pseudomonadati > Pseudomonadota > Alphaproteobacteria > Hyphomicrobiales > Phyllobacteriaceae > Mesorhizobium > Mesorhizobium robiniae. The sequence continues at coordinate 400,178 of NZ_JBEPMC010000001.1, read as the reverse complement.
CGATTACCGGAGGGTTCGAGCTCTCCGGAACCGTCGGCTTCATGACGGAGGATCCGATGCGACTCGATAACGATCACGCGCCATTCCGCCGGGACGACGCGCTATCCGAATGGCACACAGCCTCGGCGCTCGCCGATCTCTTGTCCTTCGAGCCGTCGAGTCTTGACGCAAGACCGAAGACTGCGGGCTCTGGCCGGACCGCGGAGGCGCTTTCACGATTTGCGGCGGCGGTCCGGGCGCGTATGGCCGGTCCTGGCGGCTACTACAATCTTGGCAATGCACTCGGGCTGGTGATGGGCGTCACGATCCAGCTCACCGCCCGTCAGGGATCCGGCGGCGCCGCCGCGCTGTTCGACTATTTCGCCGGCAGCAGCAGTGCGGTGGCGCTGACGCTGGCGACGTTGGTCTTCTTCTGCAGCGGCGAAGTCTATCATCGCGCGTGGACCGGGCGCGATGTGCCCGATCCCACGCTTAACCGCCTCGCCGATTTCCTGTCGGGGATCGGCGCGATCGGACTGGGCGTAGCATTGTTCCTGCTGGGCCAGCCGGTGCTGGCGGCGACCGCCGGATTGCTGCATGCGCTCGGCAAGTTCGGCAGCGCCGCCTTCGGGCCCGGCGTGCCCGGGTGGCCGACTGGGTGGCCCGATCCGTTCCGCAGCGCGGTGCTGGCCAGCCGCCTGCCGGGGATGCTTGCGGCGACGCTGTCGATGTGCGCCGCCTTGCCCGATGTGTGGTTGGGCGGCTCCCCTGCCCTTGTTGCGGCGCCGCTGACATTGCTTGCCTGTTACCTGCTGTGGGCAAGGGCCGACCTTCTCCTGTTTGCCGACAGCGCCGGCGAAAGCGCGCCCGCCGCCACGGCATGGCCCAGGCGCCTGCCCTGGCATCCTCGACCGCCCAAGGCAACCAAGCGACCGGAGCCATCGATATGAAGAACCGTTTCGAAGCCATACCGAACCCAAGCTGCCGGTTCGAGATCTGGGACAATGAGAACGGCGAACCCGTCCTCCACCACGATCGGCTGCTGACCTTTGCCTCGGCAAAGTCGGCTGCAAGGATCGCCGACTTCCTCAACGACGGCCGCAGCCACCTGCACGGCGCCGGCAAATGGCGCATTGCGGACCGCGATGTCGACCGAAGAGAATGATCGCCAGGCCGCTCCATCTCGCGAGGGCGGCAGCTCGTCTTGCAACGAAATTTAACGAAGAACAGAACGCTTTGGTACAGAATATCAATTGATAGTAGCGTCATAGCGAGGATCATTTGCCGCAACGTGAAGGTGAAGGACCAAAGTGCGCATGGTCAAGCGAACAATCTTGGGAGCGATTCAGATCGTTCTAATGTCGGCGGCGACGATCGCTTCCGCTGTCGAGGCTCCAATGCTGCCGGCCGATCTGTCGAAGAACTCCAACGACCTGCAACGCGCCGTATGGGCCTGCGAGGGTGGAGCGACATCTTTCCAGGAAGGTTCGGGGCAAAAAGGCTCGGGTCGGGCTCGATTCTTTCTGGGCACGGTCGATGCCAGCGCCAGCAGAAGCGAACCGCCGCTCACGCTGCAAGACAACCGCTTGTCGGGTCTGGGCAGCCTCTCGAACGACAACGGCTGGTCCAATATCCGCTTCGATTGCACGCTTTCGCCAGACCTGCGAAAGCCGACGGCATTCAAATTCGAGGTGGTCTCCCCGACACCGAACGACAGCTCCTCGCCAGACGACTCCAATGCGGCGAAGACAGTGAGTACCGGCAAGAGCTGGTATGTGGACACCAGCGGTCCGATCGTTCTGACGCATGGCGTCAAGGAAACCGACGATCGGGATTTCATCGCCAGCTGCGTCAAATCATCAGGGGAAATCCAGGTTTCCCTGACCCAGACCCTGAAATGGCTGAAGGACGGCAACTATGTGACGGTCGGCATCTCAGGCGGTCCGGGCTCGGGGCTTTATGTCGGCCGGGGCGTCACCGATGACAGTCTTGGCGTCGCAACGCCGGTATTCAGGACCAGCGCCAAGGATCCTCTGCTGGGCTGGATCGCATCCGGAAGTAGCCTTCACATCAACCTCGGCGGCGAATCCACCTACGACGTATCCCTCAAGGGCAGCGCGCAGGCGGCCAAGACCTTTGCGGCAGCCTGTAACTCATGAGACCCTGCAGTTCGTAGGAACCCGCAGTTCATGAGAGCCCCGGAGGAGCGTGCCATGACAGATGAATCACGCCGTGAGCCGGCGCGTGATCCCCAGGATTTGGAGCGCCTGCTGATTTCCCGGCAGTGGTTGGGAGACATCGACGGCATGGCCGCGCTTTTTGAGCCGCACGCCGTCGTCGACAGCGGTGAAGCGCAGCTGACGGTTGGCCGGGAAGCGATCCGGGCGCTCTTCGCCGACATCGCCGCAACCGGCCGAAAATTTGCTGCCGGAAACCAGGCCCCGGCTGTTGTCAGCGGAGACCTGGCACTCACGTCGACCCGTCTGCCCGACGGCACCGTAACTGCCGAGGTCGCCCGTCGCCAAGGCGACGGGACATGGCTGTGGGTCATCGATCGATTCTCCGTTGCGTAGCGTCGACCCATCTTTCAACCAAGCGCCACAGGTTCAGACAGCCATCGCTCCAGGAACAGCTGTTCCGTTGTGACCGGGAACCATAATCCGGCACAGCGGTTGAGTGGTGATCAGGTGATCCTCCCTCGAGCAAAACGGAAAACGGAAGGAACGATCATGCGCATGTTGACGACAATTGCCGCTCTTTCGGGGTTGGCGCTGGCGCAGCCGATCTACGCGCAATCCACCGACCCGCAGCTTCCCCAGATCGCACCCTCGGCCCCGGAAGCCCAGCCCGATCCAAGCCTGCCTGACCAAACACCGCCCGACCAAGCGCTACCGGATCAAGCTCTGCCGGATCAGGGTTTCACCGACCAGAACTTTACTGGCATTGCGATCGTCGCCCTCGAGGATCTGCCTCCGGAACTCAAGACACAGGCTGAGGCCGTGATCACCCAAACCAGCGTGGAAGATCTGCTTACGTTGCAGAACTCGATCGATGAGTCGCCACAGGCAGCCACCGCGCTGGCGGCGAACGGACTTGATTCGTCGCAGGTTGTCGCTGCCAACATCGATGGCGATGGCACGCTGACGCTGATCATCCAGACAACCACCTGATCGGCGGGCACCTGATCGGCGGTCCGGACGGCCGATCAGGGTATCTGGCTTCGGCCGTAAGAACCCAGCACAGCGGAGCACCGTCATGGTCGAAGCCGCAGTTCGCAACTTCACCCTCAACTTCGGGCCGCAGCATCCCTCTGCTCACGGCGTCCTGCGGCTGGTGCTGGAACTGGACGGCGAGGTCGTCGACCGCGCCGATCCTCATATCGGGCTGCTCCACCGCGGCACGGAAAAGCTCATCGAGTACAAGAACTATCTGCAGGCCCTGCCCTATTTCGACCGGCTCGACTATGTCGCGCCGATGAACCAGGAGCATGCGTTCTGCCTCGCCGCCGAAAAGCTGCTCGAAATATCGGTGCCGAAGCGCGGACAGCTCATCCGTGTCCTCTTTTGCGAAATCGGCCGGCTTTTGTCGCATCTCCTCAACGTCACGACTCAGGCGATGGACATCGGCGCGCTGACCCCGCCGCTTTGGGGTTTCGCGGAGCGCGAGAAGCTGATGGTCTTTTACGAGCGCGCCTCCGGCGCCCGCATGCATGCGAATTATTTCAGGGTCGGCGGCGTGCACCAGGACTTGCCTCCAAAACTCCTGGACGACATCTGGGCTTTCTGCGACCCGTTCCTCAAGGTCTGCGACAACCTTGACGAATTGCTCACCGGCAACCGCATCTTCAAGCAGCGCAATGTCGATGTCGGTGCGATCAGCCAGGACGACGCCTGGGCCTGGGGCTTCTCCGGTGTGATGGTGCGCGGGTCGGGTGCGCAGTGGGATCTGCGCAAGGCGCAGCCATATGAATGCTACCCCGAGATGGATTTCGACATTCCAATCGGCAAGAACGGCGACTGCTATGACCGCTATCTCGTCCGCATGGAGGAAATGCGCCAATCGGTGCGGATCATGAAACAATGCCTGGAGAAATTGAGATCGCCGGAAGGCCAAGGGCCGGTGGCAATTCCGAACCAGAAGATCACGCCGCCGCGGCGGGCGACGATGAAACGCTCGATGGAAGCGACGATCCATCATTTCAAGCTCTACACGGAGGGTATTCGTGTGCCCGAAGGAGAGGTCTATGCCGCGGTGGAGGCGCCGAAGGGCGAGTTCGGCGTCTATCTGGTTTCGAACGGGAGCAATACACCGTATCGATGCAAGATCCGGGCGCCATCCTTCGCCCATCTCCAGGCTATGGATTTTCTGTCGCGAGGGCACATGATCGCCGATGTCGCCGCGATTATCGGGTCGCTCGATATCGTGTTCGGCGAGATCGACCGCTAAAGCATTGTGCGCCCAAGTGGAATCATATTCCGCCGCAGAAATACTGCTTAAACAAATAGATAGAGCAGGATACCCTAATTCAACTTGAACGCGTCCCGCTGCTCTAACGACGCGCAGGGTGTTTTTAGATTTCGAGCAAGGCGTAGGGACGGCCGGTCGGCTTCGTCACGTGCATGGCGACGTTATACACCGGGGCACCGCCGGGCGTGCGACCTTCATAGACGCCGCGATGCGCGTGGCCATGCACCACGGCGCTGACCTTGAACCGATCGATGGTCTCGGCCAGGCGCGACGAGCCCAGGAACGGAAAAATCTCCAAGGGCTCGCCGGCCACCGTTTCGGCTATCGGAGCGTAGTGCAGGACGACAAGCGTGCGATTGGTGCGGACCTGCCGCATCGCGTTTTCGAGCCGCATCGACTCGCTGACGCTTTCAGCAACCATCGCCTTGATCGCCGGCTCGCCGAAGGAGCCGAGCATACGCGATCCGAAACCGCCGACGAAGCCCTTCACGCCGACAAAGCCGACCTCCTTGATTTCCGTCGTTTGGCCGTCGAGAAGATGGACCCCTGCCTGCCGAAGGATGTTGGTGACGTCCTCGACCGCGCCGGACTCATAGTCGTGGTTGCCGAGCACGGCGACGACCGGGATCGCGCAGGCGCGCAAATCCTCGGCAAGGATTTCGGCTTCCCGGGGTCTGCCGAGATTGGTCAGATCTCCAGTGAGCACAAGAATGTCCGCTTCGCGCGAAACTTCGCCGAAGAGATCGCGACAAGAGGCCTGGGCGTCCTCGTTCACATGCAGGTCGCCGACGGCCGCGATCCTCACGGTGCCGCCGTTCCCATCCCTTGCCGTGGCAGTTTTGCTCTTCTCAGCCATCGCGAAATTCTCCCGTTCCGCCGACGCCGGCAAAACCCCATTCCTTGACGTCGATTTCATAGTCGGTCGGCGAAAGCAGTCGTCCGCGGCAGATCTTCATCCGTGGAGTAGGCAACTCCCTCTGCTTGGCGAGACGGTCGAGCAATTCGTCGAGCAGCCATGCGGGAACATGATCGCGCTCGCTTGGATAGATCCATCGGAAATTCAGAAGCTGCATCAACAGCACCTCCCAGTGAACTTCGAGATAGGAAAGCAGCCGGTGCCAGTCGATCTGATCTTGCGCCTTGAGGATGGTATGAGCGACGTCGGCGCCGTCGTGGCGGCCTCTGTCCTGGATGAAGCATTTGGACCAGATAAGCTCGGTCGGACCCACGATCCGCACCTGAGTGCCCAGCAGCTCGATTTGCCGTGCATGCTCCAGCCACTGGTCGCCGACCGGCATGGTCCCGTTCGCCGACGCGAATATGACGTCAAAAAAATGCGTGCTTTTGAATACCTTTCCAAGCCATCGGTCGTCCACGATCTCGACCGCATAGCCGGCCTGCTTGAAATGGGCGAGAATGCGCGCGTAGTCGCCGGCCTTGCAGAAAATGTCGAGGTCCTTCGTCTGGCGCGTAACGCCTGTGTAGGCGCTCACCGCATAGGTGCCGGCGACAAGAAAGGGGATGTCCGTCGCGGCGAGTTCGCGGATCGCCTCTGTGTAGAAGACTTCGGCCTCGGCGTGCTGAAGCGTCGGCGCGGCTTTTGGATCGATCGTCGGAACGGATGCCGGTATGGCGCCTCCCGTTGGAGAATTGTTGGTCATGAAATCGTGGCTCCAAAACCCCAGCAACCTGCAACTGTCCGTTCTTAAACAAAGCCGCCGCCGCATGGTTCCTTTGCCGAGATCATGCAGCCGGACACTTCCATCGGACGGCCGGGCCGCCAAATCCGCTGAAAAATGCGACGGCGGAGCCTTTTTCGCCGCCGAGGAGTTGAAGATATGACAAAACCACCGGCACGGAGGCGACTATGGAGGGCAAGCGCAAGGCCGTACGCGTCAGGCTCAATGGCAGGGTGCAAGGCGTCTCTTTTCGCGTGTGGACACGGACCGAGGCCGAGAGGCTTGGCCTGTCCGGATGGGTTCGCAACGAGGATGACGGATCCGTAACGGCGCTGATCGTCGGGGCCGAAGACGCGGTTTCGACGATGATGAACCGGTTGTGGAAAGGGCCGACCGGGGCGGCGGTCGCCGGCGTGACATCTCAAGATGTCGATCCCGGCCAGAAGCCGAACGGATTCAGGATCATCGGCTAGAAGTGGTTGCCGGCCATGGAAAAACCGAGGCTCAAGCAAAAGCCAGGCATCAGCAACTCTTGCCTTCCGTCACCGGGAACAATCGGCAGCCAATGCCGTTGGAACCAATCAGCCATGACAAAGTCACCGGAGCAGATGGCTTTCCGCTCAGTTCGGCGAGAAGTATTTTCAGGTCGGCTTCGGATTACCGACGGACAATTCGATGTATGCTCTTGCTCTGGCCACTGACTACGACGGCACACTCGCGGAAAACGGGATCGTTTCCGACGCGACCCGTGCCGCGCTCGAGCGGTTGAAGGAAACCGGCCGCAAATTGATAATGGTGACCGGTCGCGAGCTTGCCGACCTTGAAAGCGTTTTCCCGGAGCTTGGTATGTTCGACAAGGTCGTCGCCGAAAACGGCGCGCTTGTCTACACGCCGGCTTCGAAGAAGGAGCGGATCCTGGCGCCTGCCCCTCCGGCGGAGTTCGTCGACCGGCTGATGATGCGCAAGATCTCGCCCCTTTCGATAGGACGTTCCGTCGTCGCCACCAGGGAGCCCAACGAGACCATCGTGCTGGAAGCGATCAAGGAGCTTGGCCTGGAGCTGGAGATCATCTTCAACAAGGGCGCCGTCATGGTGCTGCCGAGTGGTGTCAACAAGGCGACCGGTCTTGCCGCTGCCCTCGAGGATCTGGAATTGTCCGCCCACAACGTCATCGGCATCGGCGATGCGGAGAACGACCATGCCTTTCTGCGCGCTGTCGGTTTCGGCGTTGCGGTTGCCAATGCACTGCCGAAAGTTAGGGAGACGGCGGACCACGTGACGAATGGTGCCCGCGGCGCGGGCGTAAGGGAGTTGATCGAGGGCCTGATCTCGCATGACGCCGCCTTGCTGGACACGGCGCGGCAACGCATCGAGATTGGCGCGGACGGTTCGGGCGCAATGATGCACCTTTCGCCACGCGGCGGCAGCGTCCTGCTGGCCGGCACGTCGGGAATCGGAAAATCCACCCTCGCCACCGCTCTGACCGAGCGCTTCGTCGAGCAGGGCTTTCAGTTTTGCGTGCTCGACCCGGAGGGCGACTACGAGGAACTGGAGGACGTGCTGGTGGTCGGCGATGCCAAAAGCCCGCCGAGCTCGCGCGAAATTTTCGATCTTCTGTCAAAGCCGTCCAACAATGTCGCCGTCAACATGCTCGGGATCAAGACCGAGGAGCGACCAAACGCCTTCGCCAAGTTGCTGCCGGAGCTTGCCGCGCTTCGCGCCCGCACCGGACGCCCGCACTGGCTGATCATCGACGAGGCACACCACGTGCTGCCGCACGCGCGCGACGGCACATCCTTTGCGCTTCCAAATAGCCTTTCGGCGACCATTCTGATCACGGTTCATCCCGACCTGGTTTCGCGAGACGTGCTGGCAGGTGTCGACACGGTGCTGGCTCTTGGTTCGGAAGCCGACAAGGTCGTCGAAAGCTTCTGTGCCGCGATTGGCGAGGACGTGCCGGAGGGTGTTGTGCCGCCACCGGAAAACAAGGTCTTGTATTGGAACCGGTCGACAACCGATCCGGCAAGGCCGATCGCGGTCGAGCGTCCCCGGCAGGAACGCAAGCGGCATATTCGAAAGTATGCCGAGGGCGATCTTGGCGACAACAGTTTCTATTTCCGCGGCGCTGACGGTACGCTCAACCTGCAAGCGCAAAATCTGATGATGTTCCTCCATATCGCCGAAGGGATCGACGACCGCACCTGGGAACATCATCTGCGCGCGGGCGACTATTCGGCCTGGTTCCGCAACCAGGTCAAAGACGAGGGACTTGCGGAGGAAGCGGCTATCATCGAGGATGACGAAAGTCTCGATCCGCACAGGAGCCGCGCCGCCATCGCCGAAGCGATCCATCGTCGCTACACCGCGCCCGCCGACTGAATCCGCCTACGCCGACGATATCAAGTTCCGCCGATGGCGGATCGCCGCCTTATGGCATATCCGTCATCAACGACCACGAATGGGAGGCGTGGGAACCACTTCGCCGCCCCAACATACCGCCCAGAGCAACCCCAGGAAAAGTACGCGGCGGTTTCCCGGGAAAAGCGCGTAGCGCCTTCCCTAGGGAATTGCGCAAAAACAAATACTTAGAGCGGTTACGCGGCTATTGAAAGCTGAACCGCTCTAAGTATCGATGCCGGCGGCGTGAATGCCCGCTGACTCAATGCGCGAAGATGCCCCGCAGCCAGGCGAAGAAACCGAACCTCTCGGACATTGCCGCACGGACGCGAGAGGCAGCCCATCGTGCTCGTATCGTGGCGCCGGCATGGCAATGGCAGACGATCTCGTGCAACTGCCAGTCGGTCAGCTCGAAGAAGCGCCTGGCTTCACCGTAAGTGTCATCTCGCAAGCCTTGCGCCCGAAAAATCGGGTCCTCGAAGGCAACGGTGAGAGGTGAATCGTTGTAGCGCATTTTTTCGCGTATCTCAGGGGACTTGTATTCGGTGCCTGTCAGCGCTTCGAGACGCCGATCGGGATTCTTCTCCAGCAATTTCGCCCAACGTTCGAGACGTTGACTGCGAGTTGCCACTAGATCTGTTGCTTCAGCGTGAACGTCGGCAACGGCATGCAGTTGGTCAAGTGTTTGGTGCTTCACGGCCGCCTCCTATTCAACAGGTGAGTTCGCCTCACCCTGAAATGGAATTATGGCGCTCCGCGTGGCCGACAAGGCCCGCACACCCGGACAATTCGATCACTTTTTCTGATGGCGCCGTCCTGCCATGGGCGCGCCAGATGCGTGCGGGATCGCTGGAGACACCAGATCGGAACCATAGCCACGCGTGGTCGTTCTGCTGCAACAGCCCGGAGAGCGACACCGTCGAAACGGGTGGCGTCAGAAATCCCACCCGACGTCGATGACCCGCCAAGGCAGAATGCAGCGAGCGGAAGGAAATCACGCCATGGCCATTCTTCCCACTCCCGAACCAACGCCCACTCCCGCACCCACGCCGCCGCCGCTTCCTGAACCGAAGCCGGTGCGTGAGCCGGACCCAGACAGACTTCCCGACGAAGCCCCTGTCCCCAATCCGGATGAAAACGACGCACCACTGAAAATCGGCCCTCAAACGTCCCATCTCGGCGTTTGATGGAGCAGATTTTGGCGTGAGGCGATCAAGAAAAATGCTCTTCCAGTTCGCACAGCTCCTCACTGATGGCGGATGGTGGCCACGCATTGCGGACCACAAGCATCAGATCGAGCGCTGCGGCGAAGCGAATTCCGAAGCCTGCCGCAGATGCTGGCGCAGCAGCGCCTCGGCCCATTCGATCTCGCCCGCCTCGACGGCATCGAGGATGGTCAGATGTTCCCGGCAGGACTGCTCGATACGTTCCGCCGGCAGTTCCTCGAAACCCGCCGATTCCTGCAACCGGCGCAGATTGTTCTGCTGGCGCACCGCGTCGGCCAGGAAACGGTTGCCGGAACAGGCCGCAAGTCCTTCATGAAATGACGCGTTGATCCGGAACCATTCGTCGCCGCCAATCAGCGTCTTGCCCGTCGACACGATCGCCAGGATACGCTCGTGAGCGCGCCGGACCGGCACCAGTTGCTGGGGATCCGCGCTGAACATGGGCGACCGCAGCGCCGCACATTCGACGGCCATCCTGAATTCATAGCTTTCCCGGTACGCATCTTCGCCGACAAGCGTGTCGGCGAAGCGCCAGCCATGCCCAGGCAGGCGCTGCACCAGGCCTTCGGCGGCAAAGCGAAGCAAAAGCTTGCGCACGACACCGCGTGACACCTGGTAGCGCGGCATCAATTCCGCCTCGGACACTTCCTGGGGCAGTTGGCCGAGCGCGCGCTCTCGCATCATCCTGCGGTAAAGCTCCTCGAGCGGAGAACTCGGCAGGATATCTTCCGGGTCGAGATCGGCGACATCGCGCGCCAGTTGTAGCCCCCTCGTCTCGAAGGGGCTCAAGATGCCTTGGGCGACGAGCAGTTCCAGCGCTGCGCTGACGGGAGAACGCGAAACGCCGAACGTGCGGGCAAGGTCCGGCACCGAGACGCGGGTTCCGACCGTCCAGCCCGAATCCCTGATCCGCTCCAGAATCCGCCGCGCCAGATCTATCTGCAGCGGACTGGCTGCCTCGCTGCGTGGCGGCCGGTCGATGATCGTTTCGTTCATATGCACTTCCTCAGGCGTTCGCATTATAGATATGCGCCACGCAGTTCAAACTGGCAATCTATCGAATTTTCCTGCTTTTCATTCAATCAAAATGCATTACTATCCGGACTCATACGAGTTTGAGGCTTTCCCTTTGATGACAACAGTCACACCTTTTCCGCTTGTCGAAATCGCAGGAGCGCCGAAAGCGCGCGGCATGGCCTACGGCGAACAGACGCGCGGGCGCATCGGCGCTTCGGTGGCGCTTTACGCCGGGCAACTCGACCGTTTTGGCTTCAGGCCGGACGACGTCGGGCGGTTTTCCCAGATGTTCCTGCCGCGCCTTCGGCAATGGGCGCCCGATCTCGTCGAGGAAATGGAAGGGATCGCGTCAGGCGCCAATGTCGAGCTGTCCTCGATCATCCTGGTCAATGCGCGGACGGAAATCTTGCAGCTTGCCAGGCGCGAGAAAGGCATTTCCGACGACGAGCCTGACGGGTGCACGGGCGCGGCGATCCTGCCGGAGGCAACCCGGGACGGCAGGCTCATTCATGGCCAGAACTGGGACTGGAAGGCCGAATGCGCCGAGACGTCGGTGGTGTTGCGCATCCGGCGAACGGACGGGCCGGACCTCCTCACCTTCACCGAAGCAGGCGGACTGGCGCGCAGCGGCTTCAACGCGGCCGGCATCGGCATTACCGCGAACTATCTCGAATCGGACCGCGATTATCGCGAGATCGGAATCCCGCTTCCCTTCATCCGGCGCCGGGCTCTCGAGGCGCAGCATTTCTCCCACGCCATCAAGGTGGTGGCGACAACGCCGAAATCCGGCTCCAACAACATGATCCTCAGCACGGCCGAAGGGTTCACGGTCGATCTCGAATGCGCGCCGGACGAGGCGTTTGCGATCTATCCGGACAAGGACATGATCGTCCATGCCAATCACTGGCAGAGCCCGGTGGCGCTGTCCAAGCTGCGTGAAACCGGGCTTCGCGATGTGCCGGACAGTCTCTATCGCGACCACCGCGTGCGCCGGCACTTGTCGGCGCGGCATGGCGATATCACGATCGGCGATCTAAAGGAGGCGCTGTTCGACGACTTCGCCTCGCCGTTCAGCGTATGCCGCCCAGTGGTCAAGAAAGAAGGCGGCAATCTGTCGGCGACAGTTGCTATGATCGTCTTCGAACCAGCCGCCGGCGTGATGGAGATCGCTCCCATGCCGGCTGAAAACCGCGAGTTCACCCGCTACGAACTCACGATGGACGACGCGGTCCTCGAGCGGCTGGAGAAACCAGTGCCGGCACGGGAGACATCTTCGATATCAGCACAGGAGAAACGATGGTCCGCTTTGTCCTGACCCGCATTGCCAGCGCCATACCGACACTCATCCTGGTGTCGGTCGCGGTCTTCGTGATGATGCGCTTCATCCCGGGCGATCCGGCGACCTTGATGCTGGGAGACCTCGCACAGCCTGGGCAGGTGGAGGCCATGCAGCACCAGATGGGGCTCGACCAGCCCGTGGTGGTGCAATATCTGATCTGGGTCGGGAACGTCCTTACAGGTGATTTCGGACACTCGATCGGCAGCGGACAAGAGGTGCTGCCGCTGATCCTCGACCGTTTCGCCGTTTCCTCGACCATCGTTTTCCTGGCCGTGCTTGTCGCTTCGGCGATCGCCGTGCCCGCCGGCATGCTGGCCGCCTGGAAGCAGGACAGCCTGCGCGATATCGCCGTCGTCGCCACCTCGACCTTCCTGCTCTCGATTCCCAGTTTCTGGCTGGGGCTGATGCTGATGCTGATCTTCGGTCTTTACCTCGGCTGGCTGCCGATCGTCGGCTACGTGCCTTTCAGTCGCGACTTCGCGCAAGCCGCCCTGTATGTGATCCTGCCGGTGATCACCCTGGTGCTCGTCGAATCCGGTCCGATTGCGCGCATGGCCAGGGCCAGCACGATCGAAGTGGCGCGACTGGAATACATCACCCATGCGCGAGCAAAGGGACTTTCGGAAAGCGCGGTGATGTGGCGCCACGCTTTCAAGAATGCCTTCGCGCCCACCTTGACCCTGATCGGCTTCGTGCTCGGCAGCCTGCTTTCCAGCATCGTCGTCATCGAGACCGTCTTCACTATTCCCGGCCTCGGCCGGCTGCTGGTCGACGCCATCTATGCCCGCGACTATCCCGTTGTTCAGGGATCGATGCTGTTCGTCGCCTTCATCTATGTCGCGGTCAATCTGCTCGTCGACCTGATTTATCCGCTGCTCGACCCGAGGGTCACCGCATGATCGCCCGTGCGCTCGGCCGGCCCGGTCTGAAATTCAACGCGATCTTCGGGATCATTGTCACCGGAACATTGATCCTTCTGGCCGTGTTCGGTCCGTGGATCGCGCCCTACGATCCGCTCAAGCTCGATCTGCCGTCGCGCCTCAGCGGGCCCTCGCCTCTGCATCTGCTCGGCGCCGACGAGTTCGGACGCGACGTGCTCAGCCGCCTCGCCAGCGGCGCGCGTACCAGCGCCTGGATCGCTTTTGCGACTGTTGTCTTCGCATTGATCACCGGCACCGTATTCGGCGTTCTCGCAGGTTTCCTGCGGGGCTGGGTCGATCGCGTCATCATGATGGTCAACGATGCCTTCCTCGCCTTTCCGGGCCTGCTCCTGGCGCTTGGCCTGATGGCGGTGATCGGCGCCAGCCGCGAAGGCATCATCCTTGCACTCGGCCTTGCCTACATGCCGATCGTGGTGCGCGTGGTGCGGGCGTCCGTGATGTCCATTCGCGAGCGGGAATATGTCGAGGCGTCGCGCGTGATGGGCAACAGCGAGATCATCACCATGGCGCGGCATGTGCTGCCCAACTGCGTCGCCCCGATCATCGTGCTCGCCACCACCATGTTCGGCTGGATCATCCTGTCGGAAAGCGCGCTGAGCTTTCTGGGCTTGGGCGTCCCGCCTCCGGCGCCGAGCTGGGGCAACATGCTGTCGACGGCAAGGCCTTATATCGGCCAGGCGCCGCATTTGATCATCCTGCCAGGTCTCTGCATCTCGATCACGCTGCTCGGCATCAACATGCTGGGCGACGCGGTGCGCGACTGGCTCGACCCGAAGATGTAGATTCTGGGAGCATGCTCGTGCCCACCGCGGACAAGAACACGATGCTTTCGGTGCGGAACCTGTCGATCTCGGTCGGACCGTCGGGAAAGCGGATCGTCGACGAGCTGAGTTTCGATCTCGCTTCCGGTGACATGCTGGCGCTGGTCGGCGAATCCGGTTCGGGCAAGACGATGGCGGCCCGTTCGATCCTGAACCTGCTCCCGGCACCGCTGGTCACGACCGCGGACAGCAGCATCCGCTTCGAAGGACAGGAGCTCATCGGCATTGCCCCAAAGGCGCTGCGCCGGATCCGCGGTGCTGAGATCGGCATGGTTTTCCAGGAGCCGATGGTCTCGCTCAATCCCGCCGTCACCATCGGCGAGCAGATGGCCGAAGGGCTTCGCCTGCATCGCGATATGTCGCGCGCCGAGATAAAGGATCGCTCGCTGGCGATGCTGGAGAGGATCCAGATCAGGGATCCCGGCAAATGCCTTGCGGCCTATCCGCACGAATTCTCGGGCGGCATGCGCCAGCGCATCATGCTTGCATCGGTCATGCTGCTCAAACCGCGCCTGCTGATCGCAGACGAGCCGACCACGGCGCTCGACACGCTGGTGCAGCGCGACGTGCTCGACCTCATGGTCGAGCTGACGCGGGAGAATGGAACCGCAGTCCTGCTGATCAGCCACGACCTCGGCATGGTGTCGCACTATGTGAACAGCGTGACAGTGATGTGCGAAGGCAAGGCGGTCGAACAGGGCAGCAGCATCCAGGTCCTTCACGCGCCGCAGCACGACTATACGAGGCGGTTGGTGGATGCGCTTCCCAAGCGCAGCGCCGGCGGATCGAGAAAAGCCGTCGACGGCCCACCTCTGGTCGAGATCAGCAATGTCGTCATCGACTATCCGGGCCGTCCGAGACTGTTTGCGCGCGCGGAGCGCAAGCGCGCCGTCGATGGTGTCGACCTGACCGTCCGGCGTGGCGAAACCCTGGCATTGGTCGGCGCGTCGGGCTCCGGCAAGACGACGCTCGGCCGCGCCATTGTCGGCCTGGTCAGGCCGTCCGGTGGAACGATTTCGTTTCTTGGCAAGGCGATTGCAAATGACCGATCCGCTGACGCTCGTGAGCAACGTCGCGACATGCAGATCGTCTTTCAGGATCCCTACTCCTCGCTCGATCCTCGCCAGTCCATTGCCGAGATCGTCACCGAGCCGTTGAAGCTCGACACCGAATTGGATCGCAAGCGGCGAACCGCGCGCATGGATGAGGTCATCGAGGAAGTGGGGCTGTCGCGCGACCTTCTCGAGCGTTTCCCGCATCAGCTGTCGGGCGGTCAACGCCAGCGCGTCGCGATCGCGCGGGCGATCGTCAGGCGACCGGCCTTCGTCGTCGCCGACGAACCGGTTTCGGCGCTGGACATGACGGTGCAGAAACAGATCCTGCTTCTAATCCGGTCGTTGCAGGAACGCTACGGTTTCGCCTGCCTCTTCGTTTCGCATGATCTGGGTGCCGTCGAGCAGGTTGCCGACCGGGTCGCCGTCATGCAGGACGGAAGGATCGTCGAGATCGGCGACCGCGACGATGTCTTCGACCGGCCGCGCCACGCCTATACGCGCGCCCTTCTCGATGCGGCGATGCTGATCGACCGCCGTTTCGCCGATGGCGCGGGCGCCCGCAAGGCGGTGGCGCAATGACGGCGACACGGCTCGTCTGCGCACCATCCGTTCTACCCTTGGCCTCGACCGGCGATCGGCAAAGAAGATTCCGAACGGGTCGAGCAGCTGTCCTCTCCTTCCGTTAGTCTGCTCCGTCCTTTCTCGCCCGCTCGATGAATTTCTCCGCGACCGCTTTGCCGAGTGCGGCACCGGCCTTGTTGTCTATCTCGTAGTGGATGCCGGCCCAGACGCGCGAATCGCCGGCCTCTTTGCCAACCTTGCGGATGAAGTCGGCATGGTTGGGAAACAGGTATGCCAGGACCTCGCATCTGGCGGTCGAGAGCGTGGAGTGGTTCGACGGATAACTGGGATGTGCCGGAACTGCGAACAGGGGAGTGATGCTCGGGTCAAGCATGTTGGGTCGCAGGTACCAATATGCGTACTTCCCGTCGTTGCTTGCAATGTAGGCGTCGTAGTAGACCGTTGCGAGCATCGCGTAAGCCCGAGCGGCGCGCGGCGGGTTTGAATCCGTCTTGTCCTCGAACATCCACTTGCTGGTATAATCATACCAGTCGGTGAACAGGCCGGATGGGCTTTGCCAGTAGAACGCTTTGTAGCTGATAGGGAATTTTCGTTCAAACTGTCGGATTGCATCCATCTCGGCCTTTACGGCCGGGGACTGGCAGTCGGGCGGCGCTGACGGCCTGAATTCATCGGGTGCTGCCAGCACGATCGGCTTCCATTTTGGCATGGTTGCATTGGCGGGTTTGTCCCCGACCCACATGCACGGCCCGGTCGGAACAGTGCCGGTCCACGCTTCATCGGAGCCATCGGCCTTTGCCCGCGCAATCAACTGCTCTGCGACCCTCCGCCCCAACTCCAGGCCGGCGGAAGAATCGCTTGGGAACTGGACACCGGCAAGGACACGCGACTGTGCCGCTTCTTCGGCCATTTCTTTGAACGACGATGTCTCTTCGGGAAAGAAATAAGAAAGAACCGTCGCGGCAGCTCCGGCGGCTGCGGCATGCTCGGATGGATAGGAGGGACTCCGCGGCGGCGGCAGCGCAGTTGCCAGCGTCGCATCCGCCTCGCTCGGGCGCGGCCGATTGTAGAAGTACTTCGCGTCCCACGTAGCGATGGTGGCGTCGTACATCGCCATTGTCAAATAGGTGTAGACGCGGTGCGCATTTGGAATCTGCTGGTTTTCGAGGAGGCGATTGTTGACCAGATCGATCCATCGGTACCCAGGCGAGCCGGCGTCCCAGAAGGTGATTTTGCCGGCGGCAGCCGGATCCTTTTGCGCCAGGAGATCCCGCATCTGCGCCAATTCGGCTGCTGCGGCGGAGGCGTCAGGCGGCGGCGGGACTCGGAAGTCCTCGCCAGACGTGATTACCCACGTCTTCCACGTTCCAGCCTCTGGTTCTATCAAATCCGATTGGGCGAAAGCGCAGTTCCCTGACAAAAGGACCACTGCGCAAGCCTTGCATAAGGCGCTGAGCATGTTTGCCTCCCATGGTTGGTCCCCGGCCCAAAGACGGACGCTTTTCTGGTTTTACTGCTCCGCCCTAATTTAGCGACCGCTGATTATAGCGCCGGACACCGCCGGACAAAAGGATCAAATGTGCGAATAGGGCAACGTTGTTGGTGACCGGTTTCCTTCTGACTTGAGGCCCGATGGCCGCTGTAACAGCGACATGAAATCCCGCGCAAAGTCGATGTTTGACGGCTTCTGCCGCAGGGCAACGTCAGCTTTCCAGCCCTTCGACGTTCCAGTTCGATTGCGGGAATGTCCGCGTTGGGGTCAGTTAGAGACTTCAATCTACCTGATTGAATGTCTGCCATCGATTTTTATGAAGCTGCCAGTCCGCTTTCGGCCCTAGATGGGGACGGTCGTTTCCTCAGCGCCAAGCGTCGGCTCCGGGCGCACACACGCCGTCCGAGAGCTGGTGAGTTTAGGTCTCCGTCCCATCCCTCAAACGAAAGATCGGAGGCAACACGCCTCCGATCTTTCGAGCGACAGAGAACCGCCAGTCTATTCGCTTTTCCAGACGCCCCATACGCGGGGGTTTGCCGCCGGCCATACCGAATAGCCCTTCACCTTCGGCGATACGGCGTCGACGGATGGCTCGTAATAAAGGCCAAGGATCGGCACATCCTTTGCCATGAGAGCATGGAGCTGCTTGAACAACGCCTTGCGTTGCCCGGGGTCGGTCGTGGCCATCGACTTCGTGTAGAGGTCGAGGGCCTCCTTGCTGTCCCACTGCGCCGTCGGATCGGTCGCCTTGTCGCCGAGGATGACGCCATACATCAGCGATGGATCGAGACGAGCCGAATAGCCGAATGACTGGATCTGGAATTTGCCGGCAAGGTAATTGTCGAGCTGTGCCGCCCAATCCAGCACTTCGAGCTGGGCGTTGAAGCCCGCGGCCGTCAGCATCGCCTGCAGCAGTACGGCGTTCTCATACATCCCCTGGTAGCGGGTGTTGGTCTGGATCTTGATCGGCTCACCCTTGTAGCCGGCCTCGTCCAGCAGTGCCTTGGCCTTGACCGGGTCGTATTCCGGCCATTTGAGGAAATCACCGTCGAAGAACGAGCTCGCCTGGGCGACGGCGGAGGGATCACCGGCAGCAACACCATTGGTGCGGGCGGCGGCGATCTGGTTGATGTCGGCGGCATGCGCCAGCGCCTGGCGTATCTTGACGTTCGACAGCAGCGGGTCCTTCGTCTGCAGCAGGATCGCCGTCCACGACAGGCCTTGCGTCGACAGCACCGTCATGCCTCGGGACTTGGCTTCCTCGACACGGGACGACTCAAGATCGGGCAGGACATCGAGCTCGCCGGCAAACAGCGCGGTTTCCGATGCCGCCGTGTCGGGAATGACCATGAAGCGCACCTCGTCGACATAGGCCTCACGGCTGCCGGCAAAACCGCTCGGCGCCTCCTTCACCGGCTTGTAATCGGCAAAGCGTTCGAGCGCGACATACTGGCCCTTGACCCACTCTTTCAGCTTGAAGGGGCCGCTGCCGATGGCGCTATCGGCGATCCACTTGCCGTCGGCGCCGACATTCCTAGGGCTGGCGACCCAGCCATTGCATTGCACATTGGCGAGCTGTGCCAGGAACAGCGCATTCGGCGCATTGAGCGTGAAGACCACGGTGCGTGGATCAGGCGTCGTCACCTGTTCTACCTTGAGGCCCTGGCTGCCGTCGAAGAACGGAATGCAGAACCACTGGTTGGCTGCGTCCATGCGGCGGTCCCAGTTCCATTTGACGTCCGCAGAGGTCACGGCGTCGCCATTGTGGAAAGCTGCGCCGTCGCGCAGCGTGAAGGCATAGGTCTTGCCGTCGTCCGACACTTTCCAGGATTCGGCCAGCGCCGGGCCGACCGTGAGATCGGCGCGGTAGGCTACCAGCGTCTCGAAGATCTGGTGCAGCACCGTGTCGGTGTTCGCGTCCCGGTTAAGACCGTCGGTGGCGCGAATGTCGGCGTTGATACGGACCTTGAGCGTGCCGCCGGTTTTCGGCTGCTCCTGCGCCATCGCCGGCAGCGCACACGCCATCATGGCGATTGCCGCCAGCATCCGGATCAATCGTCTTCCCATTCCCGATCTAGTTCCCATTTTTATCTCCAGTTTTGTTGACTGCAGTTTTTCAGACGGGCGCGGCATTCAATGTCCGCGCAAAGAAGTCCTTGACCTTGGCGATGAGCTCGCGGTCGTCGTGGGTGATGCCGGGCATGACATCCAGCTGCACCTCGACGCCGTGTTTCTCCAGGCTGCCCTTCAATGATCTGATCCGATCGTTGCGGGTCGCGCCGGCGAGATCGGCGCCGGGCATCCACCAGGCATCGTCCGGAGTGATGGTGATCTCCCAGGTTTGGAGATCGTCACCACCGATCACCATCTGCACGGCGACCTTGCGCATGGCGTCGAGGTCGACCTTCTTGCCGAACACTTTCTCGAAGTCGCGCACCCCGACCCAGAAATCATGATCGAAGTCGAGCAGGGTCACGACACCAGGCGCGCCGATCGATGCAGCCAGCAGACGTTCGGGATGGAGGAACAGGAAACGATGGGTGAAATGACCGCCGCCGGAGAAGCCATACATCAGCACCCGGTCGCCGCGGATGCGGTAGCGCTCGCGCATTTCCTCGACCATGTCGAGCATCACGGCATCGTAGTGGAGGTCGCCCTCGCGCAGCATTTTGTAGGAGGAAAGGTCGCCCGGAAAACAGATATTCGCCGGGAAGAGCGGGGCAAGCACGATCACGCCGTTCTGCTCGGCGAAGTCGGCAAAGGCGTCCCGGTAGGCGAGCATGCCGCGTTCGGTGCCATGCACGATCACCGCCAGCGCATAGGTCTTGTCGCCGTCCTCGTCATAATCTTCCGGCACATAGGCACAATAGGGAAAGCGCTGGTCGAAGCGGGAGGCATACACCGTCGTGTGGCCGAAATCGTAATAGGACAGGCGCTTGCCATGTCCGCTGACCTTGCGCATCAAATTTTCCCCAATCTCAATTTCATTGTTCCATCATTTTGTGCGACTGAAAAGCATTTATTTATCTTGGATGCCGGCAAAGTACGTATTTTACATCGCATAACGCCGGACCTTGCTGGAGCGGACGCGAGCCGGTGTACAGCCGCCGCGCGCCGTCGCCGCATTTGCCGGGCGCAACCGGGAGAGCGACGACGACGCGGCTTGCGGCGTTGCGGTTGAAGCGTCTATCATGTGCTTGAAAAATCGCTGACTTCGGCCTTCATGCCGCGTTCGGCCATCATTTCTAGCGGCAGATGTAGCCAGCTGCGTAGATTTCAGAACGAATGAAGTAGCGCACCGCCAATGGCCGATAAAACGCATTTCGGGTTGACCGCCGTCGACACCGTGCCCCTGCATGAGAAAGTCTATCTGGAACTGGTCAGGGCATTGATGTCGGGCCAGTTTGCGCCCGGCCAGAAACTGACCTCGCGCAAGCTTGCGAAGGAACTCGGCACCAGCGACATGCCGGTGCGCAGCGCCTTCATGCGGCTGCAGGCGCTGCGTGCGCTGAGCCCGATGCCGAACGGCAGCATGGAGGTGCCGGTCATCTCGGCCGAAAGATTCTCGCAGCTGACCGAGGTGCGAACGATCCTCGAAGGTTCCGCGACCGAGCTTGCCGCAAGGCTGATCAATGGCAACAATCTGCGGGCGATCCGTCGTCATTGCACGGAGCTGACCCTGGCAGCCCGCAAGGGCGACATCGACGACTATCTGCGCAAGAACTACAACTTCAAGTTCTCGATCTATCGCCACTGCGGCAATGAGCAGATGATCTTCCTAATCGAGACGGTATGGATGCAGGTCGGTCCGTTTCTCCGGAACCTGACCACCGGTTTCGAGGACAATCTCGCCGCCATTCTCGATATCGATTACCACGAGGAAGCCGTCGCCGCGATCGAAGTGCAGGACGGCCCGCGCGCGCGGGCCGCCATCGTGCGCGACATAAACGACGGCGCGACGCATCTCTTGCAGCACGTCAAGTTTCCGGAAACCCGGAACTGACGACCCGGGAAGCACTGTCGAGAGCAGTCACCAGGCGGCGCAAACCGCCTCGCTAACCGCCACGACCTCCTGATCCATCCGAAACCGTCCATCCATCTCGTTGATCATCATAGACGGCGGTTCAAATGCCGCTTGGCTTTCCCCGACCGTACTACTATATTGCGATCGCAAATCGCGCAATTGGTCTTGAAATGCCTCCCGATATCCGAGCTAGTGAATTGAAAAGATAACGGAAATCCTCTGGTGACCGCCAGAGCTGTTTCCACAAACTCACAAGCTTTCTATAAGAGATGTCGTAACCGAGCAGGGCTACGGCACCTTCGGAATCAGGGGTTGAAATTGGGCGATGCAATCACGGACGTTCTGAATTGGCTTGAACGCAGGGACGACATCCACAGCCTGAGGGCTGCGGTGTGCGACCTCAACGGCATCATGCGCGGCAAGCGCATACCCGTCGAGCAGGCACGCAAGGCGCTGGAGGGCAAGCTGCGCATGCCCTATTCGCTGGTTGGGCTCGACATCTGGGGCGAGGATATCGAGAACAACACGCTGGTTTTCGGCAACGGCGACGCCGACGGCCTTTGCCAGTGGACGGGGCGCGGCATCCTGCCGGTGAGCTGGACGGCACATCCGACCGCACTTGTCCCGCTCTGGCTTGCCGACGAGAACGGTGCGCCGTTTCTCGGTGATCCGCGGCGGGCGCTGGCCCGTGTCCTCGATCGCTACAAGGCTCTGGGCCTGACCCCGGTCGCTGCTACGGAACTGGAATTCTATCTGGTCGACCCGCAATCGCAGCGGCCGGTCGGACCTGTCTCGCCGATAACCGGGCGTCGTCTCGATTCCGATGCAGCCCTGTCGATCGACGAGATCGACGACTTCGAAGGCTTCATCCACGATGTCTACGACGCCTGCCGCATGCAAGACATTCCCGTCGACACCGCGATCGCCGAGAACGGCGTCGGCCAGTTCGAGATCAACCTGAACCATGTCGCCGACGCCTTGCGCGCCGCCGACGATGCCGTGCTGTTCAAGCGCACAGTCAAGGGCATAGCTCGCAAGCACGGCTTTGCCGCTTGCTTCATGGCCAAGCCCTATGGCGACCGCGCCGGCAACGGCTTTCACGTCCATTTCAGCCTGACCGACGCCGAAGGCCGCAATGTCTTCGATGACGGCACCGACCAGGGTTCGGACGTCATGCGCCATGCCGTCGGCGGTCTGCTCGCCGCCATGGCCGAAAGCACGCTGGTGTTCGCGCCGCACTTCAACTCCTACCGCAGGCTGCGCCCCAGATCCTATGCGCCGACCGCGGTTGCCTGGGGCTACGAGAACCGTATGGTTGCGATCCGCATTCCCGGCGGGCCGTCGAGCGCACGCCGGATAGAACATCGCGTCGCCGGTGCGGACGCCAACCCGTACCTGGTGCTTGCGGCAATACTAGGCGCCGCACTCACCGGCATCGAAAGACAATTGTCGCCTGGCGATCCGGCGGGCAGAGACGGCAAAGGACTTCAACCGGCCAAGCTGCCGCCTGACTGGGCCTCCGCGATCGCCAGCTTCGACAGCGGCCCGCATGTGGCGGAGATATTTCCGGCAACCTTGCGCGACTCCTTCATCGCCTGCAAACGGCAGGAGCTGAATACGTTCGCGCTCAATGTCAGCGACTTCGAGCTCGAGACTTACCTCGAAAGCGTTTGATCGGCAGGGCGCTCCAGCAACCACGGGGTCAGGGGCCTGCCTGACGGCGCCGCACACTTCCAGAAACGCTGTGTCCGAGCGCTTGTGTGATTTCCAGGTCCTCGCGCTTACATCTCGGCGCTTGGTAGAACGACTGACATTCCGGGGCCCAGGACGGAAACCGTCAGCCCGCATTCCTGCCGAGCGGCATGCAGCTTTCCCCGACGATCAGCGCCGGCTGGAAAACGATGCTGCGCACGGGCTCCGACACCCTTTCCTCGATACGATCGACGAGCAGGCGCAGCGCTTCATTGGTCATATCGGCAATGGGGTGCTCTGTTCTCGTCAGTCGCGGCTTCAAGCCGCCGGCGCCGGCGACCGTGTCCGTCGAGGCGATCGAGATGTCCTGCGGACAGCGCAGGCCCAGATCGGCAACAGCTCTCATCACGCCGATCGCCATGACGCCATTGGCGACATAGATCGCCGTCGGGCGATCGGGCGACCCCATCATATCGCGAGCGACCGAATAGGCGGCTTCCTCGCGAAATTCGCCGGACCTGACATGACCGGGCTGCGGCGCAAGCCCGCGCGCGGCCATCGCATCGATCATGCCGTCCAGCCTGCCCTTGCTGGTTGACAGTTGCATCGGGCCGGTAATCGAGCCGATGCGGCGATGCCCAAGGTCGAGCAGGTAATCGACGGCCTGCCTGCCCGCCTCCCGATTGTCGATGGTCACCGTATCGGCGCTGTTGCCTTCGATTGCTCGCCCCAGAAGAACGGTCGCCATGCCGTCGAACTCATGCGGCTGGTATTGATTTGCCGCGCCCACCGGAACCAGAACCATTCCGTCGCAACCGAGAGTGCGAATACGCGACAGGATGCGCCGTTCCGTGTCAGGTTTTTCATCGCTGTTGAAGAGAACGAGCGAATAGCCCCACGCCGCGACGGCCGCCTCCGCCGACCAGACGATGCGTGCATAAAACGGGTTCGACAGGTCGGCCACCGCAAGGGCGATCAACTGGCTGCGGCTGCGACGCAGGTTACGGGCAGCCAGCGACGGCTCATAGCGCAGTTCGCGAATGGCGGTGACGACGCGAGCCCTCAGCACAGGGCTGACAAAGGCAGTATCGTTCATCACGGCCGAGACCGTCGCGGTTGACACGCCTGCCTTCCTGGCAACGTCTTTTATAGTGGCCATTTTGCCCTGATAGCTAATCGTTTCGCTGAAGTCTGGTTCAGATTTGTGGCTGTGTCCAGCGGATTCATGCTTGCATTGGACCGCATTTTGCAGGACGTTAGCGAAACGGTTTGCTGCCAAGAGGCTCTGGCGGCAGATCAAACGAAGGGAGGAGAACCATGAGAAATCTAGTTTGCATCATCGCCGTTGGAGCGCTCTCGCTGGCAACGGCCGGCGCCGCCGCGCAGGACAAGCCGCTGCTTGGCATCGTGTCCATAAGCGCCACCGAAGCCAACAATGTCCGCTACATCGAGGGCGCCACGAAGGCAGCCGACGAGCTCGGCTGGAAGACCAATGTCGTCGATGCCGCCGGCAGTGCCGACCAGGCGAATGCGTCGATCCAGAATTTCGCGCAGCTCAAGGCGCATGCGATCATCGACATGGTGTTCCCCTATTCGTCGATCGGCGCGGGCCTGGCTGCCGCGGGCGACGCTGGAATACCTGTGGTGACCTGGGGCGGCGGGCTTGGCTCGACCGTCGCCGCCACGAACGGCTCGGGCGGACCTATGGCGATACCGGTCGTCGATCTCATGGTCGAAAAAATGGGTGGCAAGGGTTCGATACTGGCCCTCACCTACCGGACCGGCGAGGTCTGCCGGAACCGCGAAGTGGTCATGGACGAGATCGTCGCCAAACACCCTGACATCACCGTCACCAAGAACGAAGTGCGCATTCCCGGCTATTTCGAGGACGGCGCCCAATACGCCAATGCCTGGCTGGCCTCGCATCCGGCCGGCAAGGAAAACCTGGCGATCTGGGGATGCTGGGACGACCCGGCGATCGGCGCCATCGGTTCACTGCGCGCCCAGGGGCGCGACGACGTCCTCGTTTACGGCATCAATGGCAATGCCCAGGCGCTGGAGAACATCAAGAACGGCTTCATGACCGCGACGGCCTGGCAGGACAGCTTCACCGAAGGCTACAACATGGTCAAGATGCTGAAGGACATCAAGGATGCAGGCGGCGCATGGCAAGCCAAGGCAGCCGAGGTTCCGGCCGTGCTGGTGACCAAGGAAACTGCCGATGCCTTTCTCAAGGACCACCCGGAAGCCATAAAGTAGGGCTTGGTTTGGAGGCGATGTTGACAAGGAATGCGCCGCAGCCAGGCGGCGCCGAAATAGCGACCCCGTTCCTGGTCGCGCGCGATATCGCAAAGGCCTTCGGCGGCACACAGGCGTTGAAGGGCGTCTCGCTCGACATTGCATCAGGTGAAGTCCACGGGCTCGTCGGTGCCAATGGCGCGGGCAAGTCGACCTTCATCCGGATCCTGGCCGGGTTGAACCAACCCGATGCCGGTCGTCTCGAACTCGACGGCCACAGCCAGGAGATTGGCACGCCGCAGCGGGCGACCGAGCTCGGCATGAGCTTCATTCATCAGGAGCTTGCTTTTGTACCGGGCATGACCGTGCTGCAGAACATCATGCTGGGCGTGCCGAAGAAAACGCGCTTTGGGCTGACCGATTGGCGCGCGATCGCGCGCGACGTAGCACCCATCGCCAGGCGCGTCGGCATATCGGCACCGCTCAACGCCGGCGTGAAAGGTCTTTCGACTGCCGAGATATGGCTGATCAATATTTGCCGCGCCCTGGTGCGCAAGGCGCGGCTGATTGTCATGGACGAGCCGACGGCATCGCTTGCCGCCAGTGAAGCGGAACGGCTGTTTGCCATCGTGCGCGATCTTTCCGCGTCGGGGGTGGCCGTGCTCTACATCTCGCACCGGCTGGACGAGATCCTGAACCTGTGCACGCGCGTGTCGGTGTTTCGCGACGGCAGCTCCGTCGCCGAGTTCGCCGGAGACGCGCTCAATCGGCCTGCGCTGGTCGAGGCAATCGTCGGCGGCGCAATTCGGGACGTTCAAAGGACAGCCACCACACGGGCTCGCGGCGATGTCGTGATGGAAGCAAAGAAGCTGACGCGGGCGCCAAAAGTCCGCGGCGTCAGCCTTCAGCTCCATGCCGGCGAAGTGCTGGGCATCGGCGGCCTTGTCGGCGCCGGGCGAACCGAACTCGCCCGGCTGCTTTTCGGAGCGGACCGGCCGGACAGTGGCGAGATGATACTGGCGAACCGGCCCTATGCGCCCGCCTCCCCTGCAGCGGCCGTCCAGGCCGGGCTCGGGCTGGTCCCGGAAGAACGCCGGGCGGAAGCGCTTTTTCTCTCCAAGAGCATCGCCTTCAATTTGGGCATCGCCAATCTCGACAAGCTGGTGCACGGCCGCTACCTGCCGCTGATGAACCGCCGCGCCCGCACGTCCATGGCCGGCGAGATGATCCGGTCGCTATCGATAAAGGCGCGCAACGCCAGCACGCCCGTTGGCCGTCTCAGTGGCGGCAATCAGCAGAAAGTGGCGATCGGCCGCTGGCTCCAGCGCACGCCGCAAGTGCTGATCCTCGACGAGCCGACGCGAGGTGTCGATATCGGAGCGCGCGCCGAGATCCACCGGCTGATCCGCCAGCAAGCCGAGGCCGGAATGGCGGTTCTGGTGATTTCATCGGAACCGGACGAGCTGCCCGAGCTATGCGACCGCGTTCTGGTGATGGCGGAAGGCCGCATCGTTCGCGAGCTGACCGGTCCGGCGGTGTCGCGAAAGGCGATCGTCGAAGCAAGCTATCTCGAACCGGAAGCCCAGATGGAGGATCATCCCGCATGAGCGATGTTGCGATTAGCGCCCGGCGTCTGTCGCCCGGAGCCAAGGCGGCGCTCGGTATCTTTGCCCGCTACGGAACAATCATCGGACTTCTGGCGATGATCGTCACATTTTCGATCCTGTCGCCGGGAGCCTTTCCCACCGTGGGCAATTTCACCAATGTGCTGAACCAGGCCTCGCTGGCCATGATCATTGCCGGCGGGCTGACGCTTGCCGTGGTCGTCGGCGAACTCGACCTGTCGATCGGCTTCGCCGCCAGCCTGCACGGCATTCTGATCACCGGCCTTGTCGTCCACGACAAGCTGCCGATCCCGCTTGCGGTGGTCATCGTCATCGCATTGGGCGCGGTGATCGGCCTCGTCAACGGCTTCATCGTCACCAAGGTAAAGGTCAATTCGGTTATTGCGACGCTCGGCGTCGGCACCATCCTGACTGGCCTCGCCTTCGCCTATTCCGCCGGCGTTCCCATTGTGGCCGGCGTGCCGGAGGCATTTCTCCAGCTTTCCCTTGGCCGCTGGCTGTCCGGCATCCCCAACAACATCATCGTCATGATCCTCGTTCTCGGCGGACTTTGGCTCCTGGTCGAGCGGACGCCGCTCGGCCAGGAGATCCAGGCCGTCGGCGGCAATGCCGTGGCAGCCCGCCTTGCCGGGGTGAATGTCGATCGCATCAAGATCCTCGGCTTCGTCATTTCGGGAATGTGCGCCGCTCTCACCGGTATACTGCTTGCCTCGCGGCTCGGCAGCGGCACGGCAAGTGCTGCCGACTCCTACCTGCTCACGGCATTCGCGGCAGTGTTCCTTGGCTCGGCAACTTTGCGTGACGGCGAATTCCACGTGCTTGGCACGCTGGTCGGCGCCCTCATCATTGCCTTCGGCTTCAATGGCCTCAACATCTTCGGCGCCCCGACCTTCTCGCAATATATGCTGCAGGGCGCCATCCTGATCATTGCCGTAGGCATGGCAAGCCTGGGCCGCTCGCTGGCGGAACGCTGAAGGAGAAAGCGATGACAAACGAAACCACGCCTTGGGAGGTCTATGTCATCGAATTCGCCCGATCTCGGCAGCAGCCCTGGGTGGATCTCGTCGCCGGCATGTATGACGACGGCAAGGTCGATCTTCCCTTCTCCTTCGTCCTGCTGCGGCGCGGCGACCGCAACGTACTGGTCGACACCGGGTTCATCCAGGAATCGAGCGACGCCTTCTCGCTGAGATTTGGCATTCCCTACTGGGTCTCGCCGGTCCGCATGCTGGCCGAGCTTGGCATCGGACCCGGCGGTATCACCGACATTTTTGTGACCCATGCGCATTTCGACCATATGGGATCGATCGCCGAGTTCCCGAATGCAAATCTCCACATCCAGAAAAGCGAGTTGCTCTCCTGGTATGAGGCGATCGCATTGCCGCCGCGCTTCGGTTATCTCACCGCGATCATCGATCCCGATACGCTGCGCGCCGCTCTCGATGCATCGGTCGATCACCGCGTCTCGCTGATCGACGGCGACAAGGACGATGTGCTGCCGGGCGTCCATGTGCGGCTGGGCAGCGGCCACACGATCGGGCAGCAGTTCGTCATCGTCCAGTCCGCGCGCGGCAGACTGGTCATCTCCGGCGATTGTGTCTATTCGAAGCGCCAGCTCACCGGGCACAAGCACGACGGCGTCTACGCGCCGCTGAACAATGCCGTCGGTAGCGTCTGGGAGCAGCTGAAAACCATCGACCGCATCAACACCGAAATCGGCGGCGATCTTGGGCAATTGATCGTGCTGCACGACATAGAACGATGGAAGGGTCTGCCGATCGTCGCAGAGCTCGAAGGATTTCGTATCGTCAGGGCCGGATAGGAAAGCCTGAAAGGCGACTTTCCTGATCTCCGGATTTCTGGCCTCAGGGCAGATGTAAAAACACCGGAAGAATGCTCCTCAGCTGAAGTTCTCCCAACAGCTCGAACAGTGGCATGGCGAGCACAAAGGGCGCTGCGTCGAACAAAGTCCTGATCACGCGCGCCGGCTCGATCTCAAGCCTCTCGGGAGCGTTCCACAGGCTAATCTTGGGAAGAAACCTGGGAACCCTACGGCAGTATTCGATATAGTCTTGGCCAAAAATCGCGCGAAGCGCTGCCTCTTCACGGGCCACGACCTGGCGAAAGACAACAAATGACAAAACGAAGAAGAGGGTCGCAATAGTCAGACTTCCACTCCCCGCGCCCATCCCGATCGCGCCAACAAAAGAGAACACATAAAGAGGATTTCTGACGATTGAGAACGGGCCATGGGTTACCAGTTCCCGTACCTTGCGTCCTCCAATGTAAAGTGAAGCCCAGCAGCGGCCGATTATGGCAAGCAGCACTAGAGAAAAGCCAACATTTTCGATCCATTCTTGAACCGGCCCCTGCCAATCCCATACCGACCGAACGAAAGGCAAAGTGCAGGCAATCAAGAACAATATTGCAAATAGGGCACGTTTTCTTGCCTTTTGCACCCCTAGCAGGTTGGGCGCTTCAGATGGCTTCAAGGTACCCGGCATAGTTTCCCTCTTGGGCTCGACGCGATTTCCGTCGGCGAGTAGTTGAAAAATCAGGCAGAATTGCGCGGGCGGTGTGGTCTCTTGCCGGCGACCCGGGCCGGAGCACATCGCCGCTCTTCCAGGCATCGAGTGCGACGCCTGCCGATCGTCGCAGAGCTCGAAGGATTTCGTATCGTCAAGGCCGGATAGGAAAGACTGAAAGGCGACTTTCCGGGAGCTGCTTCTCCAATCGATCCACCGCCGCAGCGTTCATGCATTCAGGCAGGTCGGCCCATGCCGCGAACGCGCACGGCAACGAGCAACGCAGTTCGGAGGCGCGGAAGCGGGTATGCTATTGGATTTTCATGATGTCTTTGTTGCGGTTCCCGTCATGCGAATGGTGCAGGCCAAGCGTGATAGGCGGCGGCGCGGCGACCTCGCCCTTCGCCATCGCGCCGACCGCGCCCTTGGCCGGCGTGATGCCGCCATCGACCAGCCAGACGGCGCCAGTGACGTAGCTCGCTTCGTCCGAGGCTAAGAACGCATAGACGTTGGCAACTTCCTCCGGCGTACCGCGACGGCCGAAAGGCACGGCCGTGATCAGCGCCTTCTCGACTTCTTCATCGACGGCACCAGTTTCCTTGTGCGTCCAAGCCGTATCGATCGGACCCGGGCTTACGCAACTGGCGCGTACGCCGTATTGCGCCTGCTCGACGGCGACGCCTTTCATGAAAGCGTGCAGGAAACCTTTGGTACCGCCATAGACAGTGTTCCGCGGCTGGCCGTTGACGCCGCCTTCCGAGCCGGCGCTGATGATGGCGCCGCGGGTTTTGCGGAGATAGGGCAAGGCGTATTTCGTCATCAGGAACGCCGAGCGAACATTGCAGCGGATATGCTCGTCGAACTTGTCTGTCGGCATGTCATCAGTTTCGGCGTTGACGAGCAGAACGCCTGCATTGTTGATGAGCACGTCCAGCCGACCGAAACGGTCCACCGCAGCAACCACGCAATCGCGCGCCTGAGCTTCATCGGAGACGTCGGCTGCAAAGGCGATTGCCTCGCCGCCATCGTCCAGGATTTCAGCGACAATGTCCTCGATCGGGTCATCGGGCAGACCGTTGACGACAATTTTGGCGCCCTCGCGCGCGAATTTGAGGCAGATCGCTTCGCCGATGCCGGTTCCGCCGCCCGTTACGATCGCGACCTTGTCTTGCAGCTTACCATTCATGGCGACCTCCTTCCTTGGAAGTAGAACCCCAGCGGCAGGTTGTGGTTCCATTGGCCTCCTTGAGAAGCCGAGACTTCAAACAAAATAAACCCGGGGCCAGGGAGATCGACATCGGAATCTGGGTAAAGGGCGTCACGCCCAATTACCACGCACAGACGAACATCATCCCCTTCGCCGTCAATGTGCCGATCGCCTGCGGCAACGCGCTGGTCATGCCTGGCGACATCGTTGTTGCCGACGATGACGGCGTCGTGGGAGGAATTCGCCCGCTACCGGCTGTCGCAGGGCGGCGACCTCAGGAAGTACTACCCGCTGACGAAGGAGGTGGAGGAGGAATACCAGGCCTGGCGCAAGCAGCAGGGCTAGGCTCGGAATCCATCGAGCTGCGCTTCGATGGCCGCCTTGTCTATAACCGACCATACTTGCACGATCTTCTCGCCGCGAAATTCATAGAATACATTCTCGGCAAAGGAGACCCTCTTCCCGTTCACATCGAGGCCAAGGAACGTTCCCCTTGGCGTGCAATCGAAGCCCAACCGGCTCGCTATGTAAGGCGGATCGGAAACAAGCATCTGGATGTTGAAATAAAGGTCCGGGATTTCCTCGAAGTCTTTCTCCAGCATCTCGCGATAGCCGGATAATCCGATCCGCCGGCCGTTGTGGATCGCTTCATCATGAACGAACTGTCCCAGCTTCGGCCAGTCCTGCTCGTTCAGGCAGGCAATGTAGTCCCGGTAGATGTCGGAAAGGTCGGTCCTAGTCACGGCAATTGCTCCTATCTTCTGCAAGGCTCTGCTGCAAAGCCAGTACCTCGATGCAAAGCCGGCGTTGCAGTTGAACCTGGCGGCGCGCAGATCGCCCCACAACCGATACCAGCTGTCAATGTCCAAGCGAGCGGCGCGACAACGACATCGTGAAGTTGTGCAGGTTGACTCGATTGTCCGCTTGCCTAACTAGGATGGCGGGGCCAGCGCAAATCATCACAGTCGGTATGATATTTTCCAGCATCCGAAAGCCTGTCCTTCTCGTTCTCTTGGCCGTCAGTTTCATCGTGTCTTCCTGCGTCGCCCCTGACGACACGTCGACCATGTCGAAGGAAGACGCAACGACGGCGGCAGCCCGCAAAGAGATGGTCGGTCTTAGCGAGGCGGACGTTCGAATGTGCGCCGGCTTTCCGACTGCCACCGCTGATGCGGGCGGATCAGGCCAGATCTGGACCTATCAGCGTACCGTTCAACGCGGCAATCTCAACGTCGTGATTCCAACTTTGGCGGTGGGTGCTATTCCGACCGTCGGAGGATCCGTCAATGTCAATCCTGGCGGCTACTGCAACACGCAAATTCGAATGGTCGATGGCCGTGTTGCCGAGGTCGCCTACGCCGGCGACAACAATACGACGAACCACCGCGATGCGCTCTGCGTCAGCACGGTAGACGCCTGCGTGAAATATGCCCGCCAGCGCCATCACGTCAGAACAGGGGCCGCCTCCAGGTAGATCGGCCTTGCGAAGGCCGGCCTCCGAAACCATTCTTGTGGTTCGGGAATACAAGGACGGCAGACGATGATCATCAATCGCAGGACATTCGTGAAGGCTGCCGCCACTTCGGGAGCGGCTTTCGTGTTGCCGGGAACCGCGCCCGGCGCGCCGCCTGCGCCGGTTATGCGGGCCGTACCCTCTTCGGGAGAGATGATTCCCGCAGTGGGGCTCGGCACCTGGATCACCTTCAATGTCGGCGACGATCCGGTGCTGCGCGACGAATGCGCCGAGGTGATCGCGGCCTTCTTCGCGGCAGGCGGCCGCATGATCGATTCCTCGCCCATGTACGGCTCCTCGCAGCCGGTGATCGGCTATGGCCTCGAGAAGCTCGGCCAGCCCGAAGCGCTGTTTTCGGCCGAGAAGGTCTGGACCTCCTCCGCCACCGACGGAGCCGGGCAAATCGAGCAGTCGCGCCGCTTCTGGGGTGTGCCGCGCTTCGACCTCGTGCAGGTCCATAACCTCGTCGGTTGGGAGGCGCATCTCGAAACCCTGTCCGCCATGAAGGCGGACGGACGCATCCGCTACGTCGGCATCACGACGTCCGAAGGACGGCGGCACGATTTGTTCGAACAGATCATGCGCACGCATCCGCTCGACTTCGTGCAGCTCACCTACAACGTCGTCGACCGCGAGGCGGAGGAGCGGCTCCTGCCGCTGGCGGCCGAGCGCGGCATGGCCGTCATCGTCAACCGGCCGTTTCAGCAAGGCGCGCTGACGCGCCAATTCGAAGGCGAGACGCTGCCGGACTGGGCCGCCGAGATCGGTGCCGGGAGCTGGGCGCAGTTCATTCTAAAATTCATCGTTTCGCACCCCTCCGTCACCGTCGCCATCCCCGCCACGACCAGCGTCGACCATGTGCGCGAGAACATGATGGCCGCGGCCGGTCCCCTCCCCGACATGGCCATGCGCGAGCGGATGGCGGCTTACATCAGGGACCTCTGAGCAGGCATTTGTGGCCCGCCCACGAATGCCTGCTCAGATTCTGTTGTTTGTCGCAGGTTCTTGTCGCAAAACCGTGGGACACTTTTGCGGAACCTGGTTAGATGTCGGAATGGTGGACCTACCGGCTGGAGGATTTCCTGCTCTTCTCGCCGCGCGTCTACTGGCGCATGTTCGAGTTGCATAATGCTGCATTCTGGCCGCTGCATCTCCTGACGCTCGCCGGCGGCCTTGCCATTGTCCTGCTCATGCTCAGGCGGCCGCGTCGCCATGGTCTCTGGATTGCGCTCATCCTCGCCGCGCTCTTTGCTTCCGTCGGCTGGTCCTTCCTGTGGAGCCGCTATGCCGTGATCAACTGGGCGATCGCCTATGTCGCCCCGGCCTTCGGCCTGCAGGCATTGCTGCTGACGATCGGCGGCGCACACGGCGGCCTCGCCTTTGACCGGCGCGACATCGCAGGGCGGTTCGGGCTGCTGCTCATAGCTGTTGGCCTCGTCGTCTATCCCCTGCTGCCGCTGCTCTTCGGGCGGCCATGGGCGAGCGCCGAAATCTTCGGCATCGCGCCGGACCCGACGGCGATCGCGACGCTCGGCGTCCTGCTTGCAGCAAGCGGACCCGTGCCGCTGCTGTTTCCGATCCCGCTGCTGTGGCTGCTGCTCAGCGGCTTGACGCTCCATGCCATGGGCGATCCGCAAGCCTGGCTGCCACTTCTGGCAGCGGCCACCACTGTCGCTGCCTTGGCCCTGCGCCGCATTGCCCGATGATACGACGGTGCGTTCGCTCCGGCGGGAAGCGCGAGCGCAGGACAATCGCTTCAGGCCAATTGTCGATGTCGGCGGCGCAAACCTGAAGCGGTTGGCCACGTCACGGCCCGAAATCAATTGCTTTGTGACGGCAGTTATGCTAGGAATTTATTCATGGTGCTGATTCGCGCCAACGACCCGCCGACGAGGCGGGTTTTGTGTTTTCAGGTTTCGGCGTCGCCATCCTTCACAAAGCTCCAGCTCAGATCTGACGTGCGGCTTGACCCGGCGTAGCCAATTCCGAGACGTCGAGTCCAAACAGCGCCTCTAGCAACGTTTTATTGACCTGAAGCGATTCCCCTGTGCTGGGAGCCCGGCTCAGTTGACACTCCTCAAGGCTACCCACTACAAGTCGTAAGCTTCGGCTTGCTCCGGAGTCGCACGAATTGGCTGCACGAGGGGGCAGAGTCATGGTGTGTGTTCAGAATCCCGCCGGGACTTCGCTTCCCGGACGGACATCCACGATTTCGGCCTTGCGGAGGAGCCTGCGCGCGCAGGCGAGCCAGCTTGCGCTGCGATCCGCCATCGGCATCGTCGCCGCTGCAGGTGCGAGCCTGCTAGCCCCGGGACAGGCCTGGGCGGCTTGCACCGTCGCCGGCGTCACTGTCCAATGCGGCACCACCTCCACCACCGACACGACCTATCCCACCAACCCGCCTGACGACCGCTATTACGATGGTTCGTCCGGCGGGCTGATCACCCTTACTGTCGATGCGGGAACGACGGTAAGTGGGCATGGCCTTGCGTTTTCCAACGCCGGCACCGGCGGCGTCACCGTCACCAACAATGGCACGATCAGCGTCGACGCCGGCAACACGCCCACCGCGGGCGGCACAGCAGCCCTGTCGGTCTCGGCGGCCGGCGGCCCGATCGTCTACACGGGCGGGAGCATCATCAACAACGGCGCCGGCAACGCGTTCGATGTGACGCAGACGGGCGGTGCCGGTTCGGTCGACATCACTGTCTCCGGCAATGTCTCGGCGGCGACCGGCGAAGGCATCACAGTCCGAGACGTGGCGACCAGCACCGGCATTTCGGTGATTACCAACGATGTGACCGCGCTGACGGTCGCCAGGGACGCGATCGACGCCCAGAGCCAGTCGCTGACCGGCAACGTGACGATCGAGGCGAACGGCGACCTCCAGGCGGGCAATGCCGGCGTGGTGGCGGCGATCCTCCCGGCTGCGGCAACCGGCAATGTCGACGTGACAACCAATGGCTCGATCGACGCCCGGTTCGGCATCGATGCCGAGAACTTCGGCGCCGGCTCGACTACGGTGACCACGGTCGGCCCGATCAATGTGACCACCGGCAATGGCATCTTCGCGCGGACGGCCGGCGGGGCCGTCACGGTGACGGCGGGCGACGTGACCTCCACCGGCAACACGGCCATCATCGCCCGGCAGACCAGCGCGGTTGGCGCGGGTGCGATCGACGTGACGGCGGGCAACGTCTCGGGCACGACCGGCATCGAGGCAACCAACAGCGGCACGGGCAGCGTCACCGTCACCGCCAACGGCACGGTCACCGGCACGAGCGCCGAAGGCATCAATGCGAACGGCAACGGCGCCGTGACCGTGAATATCGCCGACACGGTGACCGGTGCGACGCGCGGCCTGACGCTGGTCGGCGGCACCGGCGGCACGGGCGACATCTCGGTGACCGGCGCCGGTGGCTTCGTCGGCGGCACCGGCGACGCGGCCAACATCCTCAACAATGGCGCAGGCAGCGTCACGGTCGACATCTCGGGCGCGAGCAGCTCCACCGGCGGCGAAGGCATCGTCGTGCGCGATACTGCTGTCGGCGGCGACATCAGCGTCACCACGGGTGCTGTGACCGCGCTGACGGTCGCCAGGGACGCGATCGACGTCCAGACCCAGTCGACGGCCGCCGATGTGACGGTGGTCGCCAACGGCGACCTCCAGGCGGGCAATGCCGGCGTGGTGGCAGCGATCCTCCCGGCTGCGGCAACCGGCAATGTCGACGTGACAACCAATGGCTCGATCGACGCCCGGTTCGGCATCGATGCCGAGACCTTCGGCACCGGCTCGACCACGGTGACGGCGGTCGGCCCGATCAATGTGACCACCGGCAACGGCATCTTTGCGAAGTCGACCGGCGGGACCGTCACGGTGACGGCAGGCGACGTGACCTCCACCGGCAACACGGCAATCATCGCCCGGCAGACCAGCGCGGTTGGCGCGGGTGCGATCGACGTGACGGCGGGCAACGTCTCGGGCACGACCGGCATTGAGGCAACCAACAGCGGCACGGGCAGCGTCACCGTCACCGCCAACGGCACGGTCACCGGCACGCTTGCGGAGGGCATCAATGCGAACGGCAACGGCGCCGTGACCGTGAATGTCGCCAACACCGTGACCGGTGCGACGCGCGGCCTGACGCTGGTCGGCGGCACCGGCGGCACGGGCGACATCTCGGTGACCGGCGCCGGTGGCTTCGTCGGCGGCACCGGCGGCGCGGCCAACATCGTCAACAACGGCTCGGGCACGGTGACGGTCGACATCGCGGGCGCGAGCAGCTCCACCGGCAGCGAAGGCATCGTCGTGCGCGATACTGCTGTCGGCGGCAACATCAGCGTCACCACGGGTGCGGTCACGGCGCTGACGGCCGGCAGCGACGCGATCGACGTCCAGACCCAGTCGACGACCGCCGATGTGACGGTCGTCGCCAATGGCGACCTCCAGGCGGGCAATGCCAGCGTGGTGGCGGCGATCTTCCCGGCTGCGGCAACCGGCAATGTCGACGTGACAACCAATGGATCGATCGACGCCCGGTTCGGCATCGACGCCGAGAACTTCGGCACCGGCTCGACCACGGTGACCACGGTCGGCCCGATCAATGTGACCACCGGCAATGGCATCTTCGCCCTGGCGACCGGCGGCGCCGTCACGGTGGACGCCGGCGATGTCACCTCCACCGGCAACACGGCCATCATCGCCCGGCAGGTCTCCCTGGCCGGTGCGGGCGCCATCGACGTGAGCGCCGGCAACGTCTCGGGCACGACCGGCATCGAGGCAACCAACAGCGGCACGGGCAGCGTCACCGTCACCGCCAACGGCACGGTCACCGGCACGCTTGCGGAGGGCATCAAGGCGACTGGCAACGACGCCGTGACCGTGAATGTCGCCGACACCGTGACCGGCGCGACCTACGGCCTGACGCTGGTCGGCGGCACGGGCGGCAGCGGCGACATCTCGGTGACCGGCGCCGGCGGCTTCGTCGGCGGGACCGGCGACGCGGCCACCATCCTCAACAATGGCGCAGGCAGCGTCACGGTCGACATCTCGGGCCCTAGCAGCTCGACCGGCGGCAGTGGCATCGTCGTTCGCGATACTGATGTCGGCGGCGACATCCGCGTCACCACGGGCGCGGTGACCGCGCTGACGGCGGGCAAGAACGCGATCGACGTCCTGGCCGACTCGGCGACCGCCGATGTCACGGTGGTCGCCAATGGCGACCTCCAGGCGGGCAATGCCGGCGTGGTGGCGGTGATGCTCCCGGGGCCGGCAACCGGCAATGTCAGCGTGACCGCCAATGGCTCGCTCGACGCCCGGTTCGGCATCGATGCCGAGAACTTCGGCACCGGCACGACCACGGTGACCGCGGTCGGCCCGATCACCACGACCGGCAGCGGCATCTTTGCGCGGTCGAACGGCGGCAACATCACGGTGACAGCGGGCGATGTGACGTCGACCGGCGCCATTGCCATCATCGCCGAGCCGATCGGGGCGACCGCGGGCGCGATCGACGTGACCACAGGCAACGTCTCGGGCACGATCGGCATCAGGGTGACCAACAACGGCACGGGCGCGATCGGCATCACCGCCAACGGCACGGTCACCGGCACCGCCGGCGAAGGCATCAACGTGGCCGGCAACGGCGCGGTTAGCGTGAGCATCGCCGATACGGTGACCGGCGTGACCAACGGCCTGGTGCTGTTCGGCGGCAGCAGCAACATCTCGGTAACAGGCGCCGGTGGGTTTGTCGGCGGGACCGGCGACGCGGCCAACATCTTCAACAATGGCACCGGCACGGTCACGGTCGACATCTCGGGCGCGAGCAGCTCGACCGGCGGCGAAGGCATCGTCGTTCGCGATACCGCCCTTGGCGGCGACATCAGCGTCACCACGGGTGCGGTCACGGCGCTGACGGCCGGGAGCGACGCGATCGACGTCCAGGCGCAGTCGCTGACCGGCAACGTCACCATCGTTGCGGACGGCAATGTCCAGGCGGGCAATGCCGGCATTGTTGGCGCGATCGTCAACGCCGCGGCAACCGGCAATGTCGACGTGACAACCAATGGATCGATCGACGCCCGCTTCGGCATCGATGCCGAGAACTTCGGCACCGGCACGACCACGGTGACGGCGGTCGGCCCGATCACCACGACCACCGGCAATGGCATCTTTGCGAAGTCGACAGGCGGCGCCGTCACTGTGACAGCGGGCGACGTCACGTCCACCGGCAACACGGCGATCGTTGCCCAGCAGACCGCGGCCGCGGGCGCGGGCGCGGTCAGCGTGACCGGCGGCAACGTCTCGGGTACGATGGGCATCCTCACGTCCAACGCCGGTACAGGCGGGACCGCCATCAGCACCAACGGCACGGTCGAAGGCGACCTCGCTGCGATTTCGGCGACATCGAACGCCGGCCACGCGATCGGCATCACCCTTGCTGGTGCGACGCACAGCAGCGCCCTGACTGCCACGGCGCTGGCAATTACCACGGCCGGCGGCGCCACGACACTCACCAATGGCGGCGCGCTGACCGGCCGGGTGGAGCTTGGCGATTACGCCGACCTGGTGACCAACAACGCCAGCTGGAGAACCGGCGGCACCAGCCTGTTCGGCGCAGGCATCGACAGCGTGGTGAATGCAGCCGGGGCATCCCTCGTCACCGCCGGCAACGGCGCAGCGCTCGAAACGACCGCTTTCAGCGGCCTCGAATCCCTGTCGAGTGCCGGCCGTCTCACCATGCAGGATGGCGGCGCCGGCGACCGTACTTTGCTTTCCGGCAATGTGACGCTGGCAGCAGGCTCCACCTACGCCATCGACATCGGCGCGGCACTCCAGTCGGATCTGCTTCATGCCGCCGGCGCCGCCACCATCACCGGCTCGACGCTGTCGGTCAACATGCTAGGCGGCCTGCTGGTCGGTACTCACTATACGGTGCTGACCGCCGACGGTGGGTTGACCGGCGAGTTCGGCTCGGTGACAGGCCTGCCCGCCTTCCTGGCCATGTTGGATACTTATGACGCCAACAACGCCTATCTCGAAATGCTGAAGGCGCGCGACTTCGCCGATGCCGGGGAGACGCGCAACCAGATCGCCACGGGCGAAGGCCTCGACAGCATTCCGGAATCCGGGCCGCTGTTTGGTGCCGTCGCCAGCCTTGCGACCGACGCCGAAGCGCGCGACGCCTTCGACCAGCTGTCGGGCGAGATCCATGCGTCAGTCAAGGGGATGCTGCTGGAAGACAGCCGCTTCATCCGCGACGCCGCCACCAACCGGATCAGCGCCGCGTTCGGTGATGCCGGCGCCGCCGCATTGCCTGTTATGGCCTATGGCGAGGGCGGGCCGGAGATGGTGGCGGCCGACACCGACCGCTTCGCCGTCTGGGGCCAGGCCTTCGGCTCGTGGGGCGATAAGGACTCGGACGGCAATGCGGCCGCCTTCGACCGCTCGACTGGCGGGTTGCTGATGGGTGCCGATCGCCTGGTCGGCGACTGGCGCGTCGGGCTCCTCGGCGGCTACAGCCATTCGTCCTTCGACGCCGACGACCGCCAGTCCTCCGGCGACGCCGACAGCTATCATATCGGCCTCTATGGCGGCACCAACTGGGGCGCCATCGCCTTCCGCACCGGTGCTGCCTACAGCTGGAACAGCATCTCGACGCAACGCTCGGTCGCCTTCAACGGTTTGGCCGACTCCCTGTCGGCCGATTACGACGCCGGCACTGCGCAGGTGTTCGGCGAACTTGCCTACAAAATGGCCGCCAACCGTTTCCATTTCGAGCCGTTCGCCAACCTCGCCTATGTCAGCGTGCATACCGACGGCTTCACCGAAAAGGGTGGTGCTGCAGCGCTGACCAGCGCCAGTTCAACCACCGAGGCGACTTTCACCACGCTTGGGCTGCGTGCCTCGACGGACTTCGCGCTCGGCGGCACGAACGCCACTGCGCGCGGTATGGTCGGCTGGCGCCACGCCTTTGGCGACGTCACGCCGGTTTCGACCTTCGCCTTCGCTGGTGGCGATGCTTTTACCATCGCCGGCGTGCCCCTCGCCAAGGATGCTGCGGTCGTCGAGGTCGGCTTCGACCTGCAAATGTCGACCAACGCGACACTTGGCCTGTCCTATACCGGCCAGTTCGGCGCCCATGCCGCCGACAATGGCGCCAAGGCAGACCTCCGCGTCAAATTCTGACGACGCGCCCTCAGCGCGCCGCCCACACCAGCCCGCGACGAAATATCGTTCGCATCTCAGGCACCGCGAACTCCTTGGCGACGTGGCCGAGCGCCGAATAGAACACCCTTCCCTTGCCGTGCCGGCGCTTCCAGACGACGGGCATGACCACGCCGTCTATCCAGGACGCATGCTCACCGGAGAAGGTGGTGGTCGCCAGCACCTCGTTCGATGGATCGACATGCATGTAGTACTGCTCGGAACGGTACGAGAAATCGTCGATGCCGTTCATGATGGGATCGTCGCGCCTGGTGATGTCGACCCGGTAGTCGATGATGTTACCCGGGTGGGCCACCCACTGACCGCCGCACATGAACTGGTATTCCGTGGCTTCGCGAAAAGCGTCGCACATGCCGCCATGATAGCCGCCAAGGCCGACGCCGCCCTCGACTGCCTTGGTCAAGTTGAGCTCCTCGTTCTTGGCAAGCTTGGCCATCGTGTAGATCGGGACGATCAGGCTCAGATCGGCGATAGCGGGGTCGGCGAAGATCTCGGTCGTGGTTTCGACGCGCACGTCAAACCCTTCCTCTTCGAGCATCGTCTTGACGACGCGCGCGCCTTCTTCCGGCTCGTGTCCGTCCCAGCCGCCCCACACGATCAGCGCTTGCCGCATGTCCTCTCCATCATTGTCCTCATCGCCAAACGAGCCATCGCCGGTCGATCCGGCCGGCTGCTCCTCAATTCGACCTATGCCAACGATACCCAGACAGTCCCGACCGTTGCAACGTCCTTCAGGCCAAAATCAAATGAATGGCCGATCACTCGGCTGCCATGGAACTGCGCGTGCCGTTCAGCGCGATCAGGCGTTTCGCGCGTTCGAGGCTGGCTGGCTGCTCGCTGCGGTAGCGTTCGCCGATCTCCATCATCAGGACTGTTCCCGGCAGGAACTCCAATTCGCCAAAAATCTCCTCCCAGGCGATATCGCCCCAGCCGAGCGGCATGTGCAGGTCGCCGAGACCCAACGCAGTCGCTTCCTGCAGAAAGTAGGGCTTGTAAAAGCCCTGTGGCCGCCCGAAGGAATCGTGGACATGCAGATGCCCGGCCACCGGCGCCATGGCACGGATCTGCTCGCGGAAGTTCAGTCCGCGATAGGTCGCTTCGAGATAGGCATGGCTGAAGTCGATCAGCGCGACCAGATTGGGATGGTTGACCGTCTTGACGGTCTCGGCCACTTCCGCCGGCGTCTGCCGGTATTGCCCCGGCTCCGCGGTGAAAATGTTCTCCAGCGCGATGCGCACGCCGTAGGGCTTGGCGAATTCCGCCAGTTCGGACAGCGCCTCGCGCTCGCGCCGGTCCGCATCGGCGCGCAAGAGAGGCTGGTCGGCGCGCAGGAAGCCGCCGTGCTGGACGAGAATACGGGCGCCGATCCGGTCGCAGAGCTCGACCAGCGCCTTGGCCGCCTCCAGCTGGTACCTGCAGGTCGCTGGGTCCATGAAGTTGGAGGAGACAAGGCCATGAACCGTGTAGCGGAAGGGGAATGCGCCGGCCAACGCCACGAGCCTGTCCGCCCTTTCCCTTATGATGCGGCCACCCGCGACAAGATCGATGCTGGTCAGCGCAAGCTCGACGGTGTCGACGCCGATATTTTCAAGCCGGCGAAGATCGGCTTCAAGGCTGTCCAGCTCGCCGTCGCGAGACTGCGCGTTGAAGCCGGTTGCGATAAGATTGCTCATTTGTCTTGTCTCCAGGTTGGGCCAGATTGGCATTGTCGTTGTGTGGCCGATCGGTGCGATCAGGCCGGATTGGCTTCGAGTGGCGCTGCCGTCATCATGGCGGAGCGCAAGGCGATGGCGAGGTCCGGGCGGTCCGATGTCAGGCGGCCGATCCGCCGTTCCAGCCAATGGCGGATCGTCGCCTCCTCATTCAGGGTCCACACGCAAAGCCGGTCGAGCGGCAGTGCGGCTCGGACCAGTTCCCACTGCGCCTCCATCAGCTCGTGATGGATGGCGACGATGTCGACGAGGCCGTCGACGCGCGCAAGGAATGCCGCCAGGCCGCCCTGTCTTTCGGCCCAGTCCGCATTGACGGAGACGAGGCGCGCGACCTCAGGCGCGTGGCGCCGGCAGTCTTCCAGAACCGAAATGTCGAAGGAGGTCAGATGCGTCCTGTCCTCGACGCCGAAGCGTCGAAGCGCCTCGGCGACGCGCCGGGCAATGTCGGGATAGGGCGTACCGGTTTCGTCGATCTTGGTCTCGACATGCAGGCCCGGTCCGTCCCTGGAAGAAAGCACGGCCAGCACGTCCGCCAGTGTTGGAATGGGTTCGTCAGTGCCTTTTAGCTTTACGCCTGCCCGCACCTGCGGCGTCAGCTTACGCACCGGCCCAAAACCGTCCGTCGTGCGTTCAAGCGTCGCGTCATGGATGACCACGAGCTCGCCCGGCTCCGTCAGGTGGACGTCGAATTCGATGGCGTCGACGCCGAGCTCCAGCGTGTTGCGGAAGCCGGCAAGCGAGTTCTCCGGCCACAGATTGCGGGCGCCGCGATGGCCGGTGATCAAAGTCATGCCGGTGATCAAGGTCATGCCAGTCATCAAGGTCACGGACGTCTCCTCGGATTGCTGAACATCTCACCGAACCGTGGGATCGAGCTTGTCGCGCAGCCAGTCTCCGACCAGCGAGATGGACAGCGTGGTGAGCATGATGACTAGGGCGGGCGCCAGCATGATCCACGGCGCGCGAGTCAGATATTCGCGGCCGAAGCCGACCATGTTTCCGAGGCTGGTCTCCGGCGGCTGGACGCCGAGGCCGAGGAAGGACAGGCCGCTTTCCATCAGGATGATCTCGGGAAAGGTCAGCGTCATCGAAACGATCAGCGTCGAGGCGACATTGGGCAGGATGTGGCGCAGGTAAACCCGCGCCGGCGTGGCTCCGAGCTGCACCACCGAGGCCGCATAGCCCTGCGCGCCCGCCGAGATGGCAAGGCCCCGCGCGATGCGCGCATAGCGCTCCCAGCCGTAAAAACCCATCAGGCAGACCAGCAGCACCATGGAGGAACCGAAGAAGGCCAGAACCGCCAGCGACATGATGAGAAACGGCAGGGCCGCCTGGAAATCGGCCAGCGCTAGCACCAGATGCTCGACGAAACCGCGGAACTGCGCAGCGGCGAAGCCGAGCGCCGTGCCGAAGACGGCCGAAAGAAGCGTCGCCCCGAAGGCGATGACGAGCGAAAGGCGGATCGACTGGATGAGGCGCGAGAGCACGTCGCGGCCCAGTTCGTCGGTGCCCAGCAAGTGCCCCATCGTGCCGGGATACGAAAGCCGGCTGGTGAGATCCATCTGCGTGATCCCATAGGGGCGGATGCGGTCGGCGAATATGGCAACCAGCACCATCGCGGCCAGCCACAGGATTCCCAGCCCGACGCTCAGCGGTACGTTGCGGCGGATGGACGACAGGAACCCAGCCCTTTGCCTCGCGTTTGGCCGTGTGGCCGCCGGATAGATCAAAGCCATGCCGGTTCTCCTCAATGGCTCGCGGGCGAACGCAGGCGCGGGTCGAGCCAGCCGTAGAGCAGGTCGACGGCGA
This sequence comes from Mesorhizobium robiniae, assembly GCF_040545535.1. Lineage (NCBI taxonomy): Bacteria > Pseudomonadati > Pseudomonadota > Alphaproteobacteria > Hyphomicrobiales > Phyllobacteriaceae > Mesorhizobium > Mesorhizobium robiniae. The sequence goes on along the minus strand of NZ_JBEPMC010000001.1, from coordinate 356,611 downwards.
GGTTCGACACCACCATGGTGGCCGCGACGACGAGCAGGATGCACTGGACGACGGCGAGGTCGCGATTGCTGACCGAAACGATCAGCAGCCTGCCGATTCCCGGCCAGGAGAAGATCGATTCCACCACCACCGCCCCGGCGATCAGCGAGCCGACCATGAAGCCGACGATGGTCACGATCGGCACGGCGGCGTTGGGCAGCGCATGGCTCCACACCACGTCGCGCCATTTCACCCCCTTGGCCGATGCCGTGCGGATATAGGGCTGGCCCATCACCTCGATCATGGCGCTGCGCGAGAAACGGGCGAGTATGCCTATGCCGCCTACGCTCATGGTGAGCGTCGGCAGGATCCCGTGCATCCATGTCTCCTGCCCGCCGGAAGGCAACACGCCCAGCGTCACCGAAAAGATCAGCACCAGCACCAGGCCCATGACGAAGGAAGGAATGGTGAAGCCGAGGATCGCCAGCAGGATCACGCCGCGATCGGCGAAGCTCTGGCGGTGCAGCGCCGCATAGACGCCGGCCGGAATTCCGATCAGCAGCTTCAGGATGAGCGCCGGAACGGTCAATTGCAGCGTGGCCGGCACGCGCTCCAGCACCAGTTGCAGCGCGGGAGCCTTGTCGCGCATCGACACGCCGAAATCGCCGGTGAAGATCGATTTGAGGTAAGCCAAATATTGAATCCAGACCGGCTGGTCGAGACCCCACGACTTGCGGAACGCGTCGATGACGGTTTGCGGCACGTCCGGCCCCAGCATCACCTCGGCCGGGTCCCCCGACATGCGCAGCACGACGAAGGCGAAGGTCATCACCGCAAGGATGGTGATGACGGCCCTCATAACGCGCGCTAGAACGAAACGGATCATGGCGGGCTCCGTCAGGCGGCCATTGCGGCGCTGTCCGACACGACATGACAGGCGGCGGTACGCCCCTTCTCGATCTGCCGCAGCGCCGGCGTTGTCGTGCGGCAGACGTCGCGGGCGACGGGGCATCGCGGATGGAAGGCGCAGCCCGACGGACGTGCGGCCGGATTGGGCGGCTCGCCCTGCAGGATGACGCGCCCCTCCAGCTTCTTGCCGGGGATCGGCATGCTGGAAACCAGCGCCTTGGTGTAGGGATGCCGGGGCGACTGGAAAATCACGTCGGAGGAGGCTTCCTCCACGATCCTGCCGAGATACATGACGGCGACACGGTCGGCCAGGTTGCGCACGACCTTCAGGTCGTGGCTGATGAAGATCATGGCGATGCCGTTCTCTTGCTGCAGGTCGCTCAACATGTTCACCACCTGCGCCTGGATCGACACATCGAGCGCGGAGACCGGCTCGTCGCACACCAGGAGTTTGGGCCTTGCAGCCAGCGCACGCGCGATCACCGCCCGCTGGCGCTGCCCGCCGGAAAGTTCATGCGGATAGCTGCCGGCCTGGTCGGGGCGCAGGCCGACGGCCGCCATCAGCTCCTCAACGCGACCGGCGCGGCTTTCCCTGGGCCCGATCCGATGGATGTCCAGCGGTTCGCCGATCTGGGTCGCGATCGTCTGCCGGCGGTCGAGTGCGGCCAGCGGGTCCTGATAGACAAGCTGCATCTTCGCGCGCAGCGCTCGCCACTCCGGCGTGCCGAGCCTCGGCATCGGCTGCCCTTCGAAGCGCACCTCGCCACCCTGCGCCGGATCGATGCCAAGCAGCATTCGTCCGAGCGTCGACTTTCCCGAACCGGACTCCCCGACAATGCCTAGCGTTTCGCCGGGGAATACCGACAGCGAGATATCTTCCACGGCGCGAACAAAGCTAGGACGGGAGAAGGGTCCGTGCCTAAGCGCGTAAATGCGCACCAGCTCCTTTGCTTCGATCAGCGGCGTCATTGCAGCAAATCTTCAGGGACCCTGCGGTCGGCCTTGCCGACTGCGGCTGGCCCGATCGGGTGCGCGCAGGCGAGCTTGCGACCATCCTTTTGCGGCAGGAGGGAGGGCGGCGACGTCTCGCAGAAAGCGGTAACGCGCGAGCAGCGCGGCGCGAAGGCACAGCCCTGCGGCAGGATCTTCGGGTTCGGCACCGTGCCCGGTATCGGGATCAGCCGCTTTCGGGGGCCATCGATGCGCGGGATCGCGTCGAACAGGCCGCGCGTATAGGGATGGCGAGGACTGGAAAACAGCTGCGCGACCGAGCCTTCCTCCACGATGCGGCCCGCATACATCACGCAAACCCGTTCGCAGACCTGCGACACCGCGCCGAGGTCATGGCTGATGAACACCAGCGCCATGCCGGTCTCGGCCTGCAGCCGGATCAGGAGGTCGAGAATCTGGGCCTGAATGGTCGCATCGAGCGCGGTGGTCGGCTCATCCGCGATCAACAGATCCGGTTCGCCCGCCAGTGCCATGGCGATCATCAGGCGCTGGCATTGCCCGCCGGAAAATTCATGCGTGTAGAGATCGAAACGGCCACGGGCATCGGGAATGCCGACCATGTCCATCAGCCTCAATGCCTCGGTCTTCGCGGCCTCACCCCGGAGCCCCCGATGAATGGCCAGCGCCTCGGTGATCTGGCGGCCGATCGACAGGACCGGGTTGAGCGAGCTCGATGGGTCCTGGAAAATCATGGCGATCCGCCCACCCCGCACCTGCTCCAACGTGCTGCGCGGGCTGCCGCACAGCTCGCGGCCTTCAAGGCGCACGGAGCCGGTAACGCTTGCTTTCCCGGGCAGCAGGCCGAGCGCCGCCAGCCATGTGACCGACTTGCCGCATCCCGATTCCCCGACCAGGCCGAGCGCCTCGCCGCGTGCAACATCGAGATCGATGCCGTGCAGCACCTGCACGCCGTCGAACGCGACTTTCAGGTTGCGCAGTTCCACCAGATTGGCCGTTGCAGCTGTCATCGCCATCCGCTTCCGCTCTCCCGAAGGACCTCATGAAAAGAAAAAACTCCGGCGGGGCGTTTCCCTGCCGGAGCGGGTTCATGGCGAACGGTCAGCTTGCCCAGTTGGTGGAGCGGAAATCCATGGCGAAGGCGGGTGCGGCCTTCCACTTCAGCGACGATTTCATGCCGGTGAACACCGCGTTCTGGTGAAGGATCTGATAGACTGGATCCTCGCGCTCGCAGATTTCCAGCATGCGGGCGAAGGCCTTCTTGCGGGCGGCGCGGTCGGTGCCGGTTTCCAAGATCGCGGCCATCTGATTGGCCTCGGCATTGGTCCAATCCTTCTTCTGCTGGACTTCGCCGTTCGGACCGTACTGGTTGACGATGCCGCCAACAGGATCGTTGAAAGCGCATCCGGCTGACCAGTCGCGCACGCCTTTCACGCCGGCCGGATCGTGGATCTGCGCCCAGTTTTCCTTCATCTCGATCTGCACGTTGAGGCCGACCTGGTTCCACATCTCGACCATGATCTGGCCGTTCGAAGTCTGGTTCGTGTAGTAATTGTCGAGGAGCCGGAAGGGGATCGCGTCGCCCTTGTAATTGGCCTGCTTCAGCAGCTCGCGCGCCAGATCGGGGTTATAATCCGGCACCCTCCAGCCCTGCACGAACATCTCGTCATAGAAGGGGAACTGTAGCCCGGCCGGAATCGTCGTCTGGCCTGCCCATAGCGCTTCAATGATCGCCTGGCGGTCGATGGAATGGGTCATGGCGCGGCGCACCAGCGGGTTTTCGAGTATCGGATTCTGGGTGTTGAACACCGAAACCCTGTGATTGAGGATCGTCGAGCCCTGCACCTCGAAGCCGGGGGCACCCTGAACGGCGGGAATCTGGTCGGGCGGCAGGTCACAGGCAAAATCATACTCGCCAGACAGAAGCCCGTTGACGCGCGAGGCGACCTCCGGAACCTCGACAAAACGGATTTGCTCGAGCGGCGGGCGACCGCCCCAATAGTCGTCGAAGGCCACGAGAGTAAGCGACACGTCCGGCTTGAACTCGCCGACCGAATAGGGGCCGGTGGTGACCGGCTTGCGCGCCCAGTCGACATAGTTCGCCGCCTCGTCCCAGGCACGGCGGTTGGCGATCTGGCTGCCGAAGGCATAGAGGCGGCCCTCCAGCGTCACATCCGAGGTCGCGTTGTGGAAACGCACCGTGTGTTTGTCTACCGCCTCGACGCCGGCGAGCCGGGGCCACAGCCGGCGGCCGATGCCGGGTATCGTGGCAGGCAGTTCCTTTGGCGTCGCGGGTTTGTGGTCGTCCTCGAAGATCGTCTTGCCGCCGACCGGCTGCGTGTCGCCGAAAACGCGCTGGGCCGAGAAGCTGAACACCACGTCATCGGCGGTCAGCTCGTCGCCATTGTGGAACTTCACGCCCTGGCGCAGCTTGAGCTCGACGGTCTTATCGTCGATGCGTTTCCACTCGGTCGCGAGGCCGGGAACCGGGCCCTGGTTGCCCATCCAGTTGCGCAGGATCAGCCCTTCCCAGAAATTGGGGAAGAACACCCGCTCGCCCACATTGGATTGCTCGTTCCATATGTCGAGCGTGTTGTTATTGGTGATCTTCTGCACCGCGATGGTGACGGACGGGCGCGCGCCCTGACCGATCGCAAAGCGCGGCAGCACCATGCTGCCTGCGGTTGCACCGAGGATACCAAGCGCGCCGCGCCGAGTGAATGAGAACATCGGAATCTCCTTTGCGAGAATGGCAGGTCGTGGCCAAAGCAATCTGGCCGGTTCTACGTTCAGCACTGTGTCTGTTTCGTAATGGCCAGATGAATTATTTGTGACAATCCGCAGTTATGTATTTAGACATAAAGTATTCATATCGATTTATTCTAGATAGTCATGGCAAATCCTGCCCATATCAGAGCATCTATCCAAGTTGATCTATTCCTGTTTAATCTGCTATCCGGCTGAAACGGCCATGATTTTCCTGCTGGCAAATCAACCGATCAGCCGGAAACAGATCGCCGGAATTTATAAGTTACAAATGCTACACCAGTGTGACGTTTGTAACCAAAAGCGGCCACGGCACGAGGGGTAGAGCGCATGGACCAGCAGGAGCTGATGATCAGGGCGGCATGGCTCTATCATGTCGAGGGCCTGACACAGGCAGAGATCGGCGAGCGGATGCATCTCACCCGCCGCAGGGTCAACGAGCTTCTCGCCGCAGCACTTGAGGAAGGGATTGTGCGTATAGGCTTCAGCTCGCCGCTAGCCGCCAATATCGAGATCGAGGCTGAACTGCGGAGCCGGTTCGGCCTGCAGGATGCCGTCGTGGTGCCGACGCCGGGCGATCCCGGGCTGGTGCACTCGGTCATTGGCCGGGGCGCGGCCGCCTATCTGGATAGGCTGATCCAAAGCCGGAAGCCTGCCTCTATCGGTGTCGGCTGGGGGGCGACGTTGCGGGAAACCGTACGGCACATGACGGCCGTCAGCGAGCCGCAGATGGAGGTACGGTCCATGATGGGCGGACTGACGCGCGGCCTGGAGATCAACACATTCGAGATCGTCCGCGGCTTCGCGCAGGTCCTGGGCGCGCAATGCTGCTATTTCGCGGCGCCGATCTACGCGGAGAGCCCGCAGTCGCGCGAGGCGATCATTTCCCAGTCGGTGTTCCAGAGGATATTCCCCCGCACCTATGATGTGGATGTCTCCTATCTCAGCGTGGGAGATGTATCGCGGCAATCGCTCCAAGTGCGTTACGGCCTGCCTGAGGGAACGGACGCGCGTGATCTCATCGCAGCCGGCGCCGTCGGTGACCTCCTGGGCCGCTATCTCGATGCCTGGGGCAAGCCTGTGGACCACCCTCTGAACGGCCAGGTGCTTTCGCCGGAACTCGACGACTACCGCAACATTCCCTGCCGGATCATTGGCTCAGGCGGGACGCACAAACATGCCATTCTTCTAGCCGCGGCGCGGGCCGGGCTGGCGACGGTGATCGTAACGGATGCCGACAGCGCAAAAGCCATGCTTGACACCCGATAGGCTCGGCCGGCCTAGAACCACCGCCGCTCGGGCTCGGAACTCTTTGCAATCGCAATTCCCAAGAGAACACCGACCACGCCGCCAAGCACCATCGCCGAAGAAACTGTGCCTGGGTTCTGCTGGACAGTTTCGGACACGGTGTGCGCCTGGCTGCGCAATTGCCGGGCTGCGCGCGAGGCCCGTTCGGCGGCGCTATCGTACCAGCCCTGTGCCTCCTCGGCTTGGTCGGAAAGGGTCCGATTTATTTTGCTGATTTCGCGGCGAAGCTCGGCGATCTGCTTCTTCATCGCATCCTGCGCTTCGTTTGCCGCCTTTGAGGCGCCTGCCGTGCTGGTGGTTTCGGCCATTGGATTTCTCCCTGTGGTAATCGGATCCCGCATTGGTAACCAGACAGGGAAACGACCGCGGCGGCGCAGGGTTCCTTGCCTTAGAGCGACATGCGCCCACTTGGACGCACAAAGTACGCTCTAGCGATTTGTATCCGAGCATCGTGCTTTCCGAAAATCGGTTCCGATTTCGGGCCGATGCGATAGAAAACAGCGGCCGTCGATTGCGCTAGCGAGCAATCCCTTGCACGCATGTGTGGCGAGCAATGATGCTCTCCTCGTCGGTCGCGACGACGCGTATTTCGACCTTGCTGTCCGGTCGGCTTATGATCTCGGCATGCGAGGCATTGGACGGCTCGTCAATCGCCACGCCAAGCCAGTGGAGCCTTTCGCATATTGCCTTGCGGACCGGCGCCGAGCGCTCGCCAATGCCGGCGGTGAACGCGAGGCATTCGAGGCCGCCCAAAGTGTTGGCGAGCGCGGCAGCCTCCCTTGCGGCCCGGAACGCAAAAAGGTTCACCGCTTCGCGGGCGTGGGGGTCGTCGCTCGCCTCCAGCGTACGCATGTCGCCCGAGACGCCGGATACTCCGAGCAGCCCGGATTCCTCGTAGAGCATGTGCTGCAGAGCCTCCCCCGAGACGCCTCTTTCCAGGATGAAGTACAAAAGCACGCCCGGATCGATGGCACCGCAACGCGTGCCCATGACCAGGCCGTCGAGCGCGGAAAAGCCCATCGTCGTATCGACGCTTCTCCCGTCGCGCATCGCGCACAGGCTCGCTCCGTTGCCGAGATGGGCGACGATCGTCCGCTTCGCTGCAAGAGCGGGCGATATCTGCTTGAGCCGCCCGGCGATGTATTCGTAGGAAAGACCATGAAACCCGTAGCGGCGGATTCCGTCCGTATCGTATCTGCGCGGCAGCGCGAAGCGGCTCACGATCGGATCGATCGTCTGATGGAAGGCTGTGTCGAAGCACCCGACCTGCGGCAAGTCCGGCCGCAGCGCGGAAAGCGTGCGGATCGGCGCGAGACTGCGAGGCTGGTGCAGCGGCGCAAGCGGCGTCAGCCTGTCCAAGGCGTCGATCACGTCAGGCGTCAGACGGACCGGTTCGACGAACTCGCGCCCGCCATGCACGATGCGGTGGCCAGCGGCCACCAGCTTCCTGCCGCCAAGCTCGCTCTCGATCCAGTCGAGTAACGCGTCAATGCCAGCATTGCGCGCGTCTCCGGCAAGCGGCCGATCACACTGCACCGTTCCGTCGGCCGCCTTCGCGGTGAGCTTCGGTGCATCGCCCAGATCCAGCGCACCGCGCGAGACGAGTTGCAGGTCCCCGGAGGATCCGAGGTCGTACAGTCCGAACTTGATGCTGGAGGAGCCGGCGTTCAGTGCAAGAATTGCCTGTCGCATCAATCGCCAGCCTTCGCCGCACTGTTCTCAGGCCAGTTCCAATTCTGAATTTCGGGCATGTCTTCGCCATGCTCGCGGACATAGGCCTTGTGCTCCACCAGCTTCGCTTGCAGTTCGGCGGCAAGGTCTTTCGCCCGTTCGGCCAGCCCCGGCACGTGTTTGATCGCAGCAAGCGCCAAGTGGAAACGGTCGAGTTCATTGAGCACGACCATGTCGAACGGCGTCGTCGTGGTGCCTTCCTCGCGAAAACCGTGCACATGCATGTTGTCATGGTTGGCGCGTCGGTAGGTCAGCCGGTGGATGAGATAGGGATAGCCGTGATAGGCGAAGATGACCGGCTTGGTCTTCGTGAACAGCGCGTCGAAATCCTCGTCGGCAAGGCCATGCGGATGCTCTGAATTCGACTGCAGCGTCATCAGGTCGACCACGTTGACGACGCGAACCTTCAGCTCCGGAAACGCCGAACGCAGAATGTCGGTGGCAGCGAGCGTCTCCAGCGTCGGCACGTCGCCGGCGCAGGCCATCACCACATCCGGATTCTTACCCTTCGCCACCGTCCCTGCCCATTCCCAGATCCCTGCCCCCGCCCGGCAGTGCGCTTCTGCGTCTTCGACAGACAGCCATTGCGGCGCTTGCTGCTTGCCGGCGGTGATCACGTTGATGCGGTTGTAGGTTCTCAGGCAATGATCGGTGATCCAGAGCAGCGTGTTGGCATCCGGGGGGAAATACAGCCGGACCGTATCGGCCTTCTTGTTGGCGACGAAGTCGGCAAAACCGGGATCCTGGTGGCTGAAGCCGTTGTGATCCTGCCGCCAGACATGGGAGGTCAGCAGGTAGTTGAGTGAAGCGATCGGCTTGCGCCAGGCAAGCTCGCTGGATGTCTTCAGCCATTTCGCATGCTGGTTGACCATGGAATCGACGATGTGGATGAACGCTTCGTAACAGGAAAACAGGCCGTGGCGGCCGGTCAGCAGATAGCCCTCCAGCCAACCCTGGCAGAGATGCTCGCTGAGCACTTCCATGACGCGGCCGTCGCGGGAGAGCTGGACGTCGTAGGGCTCGATCCGCTGCATCCAGACCCGGTCCGTAACCTCGAACACGTCGTCGAGGCGGTTGGAGGATGTCTCATCCGGCCCCATCAGCCGGAAATTCCTGGCCTCCGCGTTCTGGCGTATGACGTCGCGGAGATAGCTTCCGAGAACCCGCGTCGCCTCGGCTCTGGTGCCTCCCGGACGCGGCACGTCGAGCGCCAGGCCTTTCCAATCGGGAAGCGCTAGGTCGCGCTTCAGCAATCCGCCATTGGCATAAGGGGTCGCGCCCATGCGCTTGGACCCGGTTGGCGCAAGCGCCGCCAGGTCTGGAAGCAGACGCCCGCTGTTGTCGAACAGCTTTTCCGGTTCGTAGCTCCGCATCCAGTCTTCCAGGATCTTGCGGTGCGCTTCGTTGCCGCGGGCATTCGACACCGGCACTTGATGCGAGCGCCAGAAATCCTCGACCTTCTTGCCATCGACCTCCTTCGGTCCGGTCCAGCCCTTCGGGCTCCGCAGTACGATCATCGGCCACAGCGGACGCTCTCCCTGCCAGTCCGATGCCCGAGCACGCTTCTGGATCGAGCGGATTCTGTCGAGCGCGGTGTCCAGCTTCGTGGCCATCAACCGATGCATGGGAATTGGCTCGTGACCTTCTACGAAAAATGGTTCGTAGCCGTAGCCGGCGAACAGACCCCGCAATTCCACGTCATCCATCCGGGCAAGGATTGTCGGGTTGGCGATCTTGTAGCCGTTGAGATGCAGGATCGGCAGCACGGCGCCGTCGGACGCCGGGTTGAGGAACTTGTTGGAATGCCATGCCGCCGCGAGCGGTCCGGTTTCCGCTTCGCCGTCGCCAACGACGCAGGCGACGACCAGATCGGGATTGTCGAAGGTCGCGCCGAAAGCGTGGACCAGCGCATAACCCAGTTCTCCGCCTTCATGGATCGAGCCGGGCGTTTCGGGCGCCGCATGGCTGGGCACCCCACCAGGAAAAGAGAATTGCCGGAAGAGTTTTCTCAGGCCGTCTTCGTCCTGGCCGATTTCAGGATAGATCTCGCTGTAGGTGCCCTCGAGCCACGTGTTCGCCACCATCGCGGGGCCGCCATGACCTGGGCCGCAGATGAACAGAAGGTCGAGATTACGTTCGCGGATGACGCGGTTCAGGTGGACATAGATGAAGTTGAGGCCGGGCGTCGTGCCCCAATGGCCGAGCAGCCGCGGCTTGACGTGCTCGGCTTTCAGGGGCTCGCGCAGGAGCGGATTGTCGAGGAGGTATATCTGGCCGACCGAAACGTAGTTCGCGGCGCGCCAATAGCGGTCCATGAGACTGACCTGGTCAAGGCCTGTTGGCTGTGCGGTGGTCCGAGCCTCGTCATTCATCGAAACGTCTCCAGAATGCGTTCGCCCCGTCGATATCTGGAGTGAGATCGCCCCGAAGAAAGGATTTTCGCGGAAATAAGTTCGGCCGGAGCCGCCGCCGCGCCCACCAGTCGCTCTTTTGCAGGAACCTGGAAGCTCGCCAACGGTTAAGGAGACGAGCCGCCAAAATGAGATCAAGCGCTGCCGGGCCGAGCGCACGCCGATCGAGGGATTGTCGCCGGTTGGCACGATTGAGGGCACAATCGGGCGGGGGCCACCAGCTTGCAAGAGGAGCAAAAGATGCTCGATCTTCCCGATGCTCGCAACCGAATGGTCGAAGTCCATCTCAGCCGCCGTGGTATCCGTGACCGCGAGGTGCTGGATGCGATGCGTGAGGTTCCGCGCGAGGCTTTCGTCGCACCCGGCTTTGAAGAATTCGCCTACGAGGATGGGCCGCTGCCGATCGCCGAGGGTCAGACGATATCGCAGCCCTACATCGTCGCCTTGATGATCGAGATGGCAGAGATCGGACCAGGCGACCATGTCCTGGAGGTTGGCACCGGTTCAGGCTACGCGGCTGCCGTGATGAGCCGGATCGTCGAACGCGTTTACACGATCGAACGCCACGCTGGGTTGGCCGGGACGGCGAGACAGCGGTTCGAAGAACTCGGCTATGACAATATCGAAGTCCGCACCGGCGATGGCACCAAGGGCTGGCCCGACGCAGCGCCCTTCGACGCCATTCTGGTCGCCGCCGGCGGACCTGGTGCGCCGCTTGCGCTTCAGGAACAGCTCGACGTCGGCGGCAGGCTCGTCATCCCGGTCGGCGACGAACCGCATGATCAGCGCCTTCTCAAGGTCACCCGAACCGGCGCTGCAACCTATAGCGAGGAGGATTTCGGCGGCGTGCGGTTCGTGCCGCTCATCGGCGAGCAGGGCTGGCCCGAGAGCGGCAGCCGTATCGCGACCGCACGCGCCCGCACGCGCAGCCTGCCGGAGATGATCGCGGCAGCGGCCGAACCGCTGCCGGATTTCGACGATCCGGCGTTCGGCGAATTGTTCGACCGGTTTGGCGACCGGCGCGTCGTCTTGCTCGGCGAAGCGAGCCACGGCACGTCGGAGTTCTACCGGGCCCGCGCTGCGATCACCCGCAGGCTCATCGAAAAGCATGGCTTCACCATCGTCGCTGTCGAGGCCGATTGGCCTGACGCTGCGGCGGTCGACCGCTACGTCCGCCGCCGGCCGCCACGGGCCGACGCCGATCCGCCGTTCCAGCGGTTTCCCACCTGGATGTGGCGCAACACGGACGTTGCGGCATTCGTCGACTGGATGCGATATCACAATGAACGGATCAGGATATCGTCGCGACTGGCGGGATTCTATGGCCTCGACATCTACAATATGGGCGGATCGATCGCCGCGGTTCTGCAATATCTCGACAGGGTCGATCCGCAGGCGGCAAAGATCGCACGTGAACGCTATGGCTGCCTGACGCCCTGGCAAAATGAGCCCTCCACCTACGGCCGCGTCGCACTCACCTCCGGCTACGAGAAATGCGAGGAGGCGGTGCTGGAACAATGCCGCGAACTGCTTGCCAAGCAACTCGACTATGCGCAGCAGGATGGCGTCGATTTTCTGGACGCCACCCAGAATGCCCGGTTGATCGCTTCCGCAGAACGCTACTATCGGATCATGTACTATGGCGGCGCGCAGTCCTGGAACCTGCGCGACACCCACATGTTCGAGACGCTCGAGCATCTCATCGAAGCCCGCGGGCCAAACGCCAAGGCGGTCGTCTGGGCGCATAATTCCCATATCGGCGATGCCCGCTACACCGAGATGGGGGTTGTCAGGGACGAAGTGAACATCGGCCAGTTCTGCCGCCAGCGTTTCGGCGACGAGGCTGCCTTGATCGGGCTCAGCACGCATTCGGGGACGGTCGCCGCGGCCTCCGACTGGGACGGTGAGATGGAGATCAAACGGGTGCGGCCTTCCCATGGCGATAGCTACGAACGGCTTTGCCATGATTGCGGCGTCTCGCGTTTCCTGCTCGACATCAAGCGCGACGACGATCTCCGCAAGCGGCTGTCGGAGCGGCGGCTGGAGCGCTTCATCGGCGTGATCTATCGGCCGGAAACCGAACTGCGCAGCCATTACGCGGATGCTTCTCTTGCCCAGCAATTTGACGCGTTCGTCTGGTTTGACGAAACCGCCGCGGTGACGCCGCTTGGGCCCGAGCATGTCGGAACCGGCGTTCCCGACACCTATCCATTCGGGCTTTAGCGCCTCGCAATCAGAGCCGTATCAGGCTGCCTTTCGCCGGAACATTCATCGCGCCCTGCTGTTTCTAGAGCAGGACCCTTTCGAAGGAGTTGTGCTATGAGCGGAACCAAACATCCAAAATGGAAAAAACCGAGCGATGCCGATCTGAGGAACAATCCTGGAATAGGGACGTCCAAGGGCACGATCAAGGAAGGCGACGAAATCGTACTTGACGGCGAAAACACGATCGAAGGTGACGTCGAGAACGACACGAACGCCCTTGGCGGGATCAATCCAAGGCAGAAGATGCGGACCAACAAATAGCGCTGCCATTCCTCGGCGCTATTCATTCCCAGCAAAAAATGTCGCGGCGACGGCAACCGAGATCAGGCTCAGCATAGCCAGGCCCGCCCTGGCAACATGCGAAGCCTCCCAGATGTTGCGCAGTTCTTTCCAGTCGCCGCTTTGCTTACGAGAGAACATCGAAAAGAATGCCGCGGCTGGTTTCGGCACGGCGATATCCTGCACCCAGAAATTGTTGACGGGATGCGTGACCAGCCAATAGGTCGCATGTCCCGCCACCAAGAAGACAAGGGCCGCCAAGGTCCACCAGAATCGAGCGCTTGCGTAGGGCGTCAGGTAGAGCAGGATGGCGAGTGCAATGATGCCGCCGATCTCGGCAAACCCGCCGACAGTGAAGCCGGGATAGTAGATCGCCTGTACGGATTTGTAGGTGGCCTCCTTGAGGCGCAGCTTGCCGGGCAACTCCAACGCATGCGCGAGCGAGAGCGCCATTGTGATTGCAACCAGAAGAAGGGTGACAATCATGAACGCGCGCATGCCGTTACTCCCTGAACCGTGCCTCGCAATACGCAGCGTACATAGAGTGCTCGCCGACCCGGTAAAGGTGACGAAAGTGACGGCCGGGAACCATCTTTAGGCACGATGGTTGTCATCCCGGGGTGATCCTCCTCGAGGAACATCCCAGGGTGATCCTCGTCAAGGAAGCGGACATGACCGATCCTGATCCGAACAATCCCGTGCCGATACCGGATAATCCCAATCCTGAGCCTGCCCGGCCGCCCGCTCCACCGGAGACTCCGCCGGATGAGCCTCCGGGCGTGCCTCCGCCTTCGCCTGATCCCGTTCCCAGCCCGGAGAGGCAGCCCGTCGAAATTCCTCCCGATACACCACCCGAGATTCCCACACAGCCGACCTTCCCGGGGTCCTACGGCCAGATTATCAGACCCACAGCAAGCTTGATCACTAGAGCCTGGGCTGACGCATGGCGAGACGGCGCGGACCTTGCCGCGATCGGCTGTAGAACGACGACGTCGCCGGCCGCCCGGGTTCGATTATTCCCCGATTTGGCTGGTCGAACGTTCGTTGAGCGTCCCGCCCGTTTGCGCATCGATCGCCGCCAGGCTGACCTCATAGCCCCAGAGGCGACGGATATGGCGCAGCGTGGCGTCGCGATTGGCCTCCTCCAGCATAATGCCGTTCTTCACCTTGTGCTCCAGTCGCAACTGTCGGTCGCCGAGCAGATCCACATCCACCACCTGGATATCCGGCCGGCTCGCGCCGATGTCGTAGCTGTGGGCGAGCCCAGCGCGTATCTTTTCGTAGCCACGCTCATTGTGTATCGACGCGACCTCGTAATGCGGTTCGCTGGCGGCATCGGTGAGGATGAAGAACCGCCATTTACGCATCAGGGCGGGGCTCAGATACTGGCGGATGAAAGATTCGTCGCGATGGTTCGCCCACGCGTCGAGCAGGGTCTCGCGCCAATTGCCGTTGCCGGCGATATCGGGGAACCAGTCGCGATCCTCGGCGGTCGGCTCTGTCGATATGCGCTGGATGTCCTGCATCATGTCGAGGCCCAAGGCATAAGGATTGATACCCGAAAAACGCGGATCGTCGAAGGCCGGCTGAAAGATCACGTTCGAATGGTTGCGCAGGATTTCCAGCATCGCGCCTTCGCTGATCAGGCCGCGATCGAACAGCGTGTTCATGAGTGTGTAGTGCACGAAGGTGGCGCAACCTTCATTCATCACCTGCGTTTGCCGCTGCGGATAAAAGTACTGCGCCACGACGCGGACGATTCTAATGATTTCACGCTGCCAAGGCTCCAGTACCAGGCTGTTTTTTTCCAGGAAGTAGAGCAGGTTCTCCTCGGGCAGCTTGAGCGTTTTCTTCCGCTCCGCCGTGCCGGGCTCCTTTTCCCCCACATTGTCTCCGCTCTTCGAACGCGGGAGCGTGCGCCACAGATCGTTATAGGAACGCTCTTCGTATTCCAGGCGCTCGCGAATGCCTTCGCGCTGCCTTTCCGACGACAGCTTCGGCGGCCGGCGATATCTGAATACGCCCTGCTCCATCAGCGCGTGAGCCGAGTCGAGGATCGCCTCCACCGCGGCGACGCCGTGCCGCTCCTCGCAACGAGCGATATAACTCTTGGCGAAATCCAGATAGCTCAGGATCGCGCTGGCATCCGTCCACTGCCGAAACAGATGATTGTTTTTGAAAAAATGATTGTGGCCGAGCGCCGCATGGGCTGTCACCAGCGCCTGCAGGGCCATGGTGTTTTCCTCCATCAGGTAGACGATGCAAGGATTGGAATTGATGACCAGTTCATAGGCCAGACCCCGGCCCGCCTTGCGATAGAGCAACTCCTGGTAGAGGAAGTGCTTGCCGAAGGACCAGTGACGATACATCAGCGGCATGCCTACCGATGAATAGGCATCGAGCATCTGCTGGGACGAGATGATCTCCATCTGCACCGGATAGACGTCGAGGTGAAGCTCTTCGATCGCGATCGCCTCGATTGTTTCGTAGGCGCGCGACAGCGTCTTGAAGTCCCAGTCGGACCCTGAAAAGAGCAGACCTGATTTGCTGGTTTGGCTGGATTTGCCGGTCTGGCCGAATTTGCTCGTCTGGCCGAATTTGCTCGTCTGGTTTGCCATCGGTTCCCCTCAAGCGCTCTTCTGCAGGGCCGGCTGCCTGGCAAAGAGCTGCCGAAAGACCGGATATATGTCGGCTGCGTTGGCGATACGGCTCATCTGGAAATTCGGCCATCTCTGGTTGACAGCGCTGTAGGCGCGCCAGAGCGAGGTTCCATTATCGGTGGCGCCGAAAATATGGCTCTCGCGTTCGTCGAGGATCTCCACATAGGCGAAATACTGGCACAGGCGCATGATCTGGCCGTCCATGAGGCCGATGCAGCGCTCGGAATCGGTTACGAAATTGTCGCCGTCAGATGCTTGGGCGGCATAGATGTTCCATTCGTTGCTGGGATAGCGTTGCTCGATGATGCGGTGCATCTCCTCGAGTGCCGTGGAGACGACAGTGCCACCGCTTTGCGTATTGTAGAAGAAGGTTTCCTCGTCGACTTCCTGCGCCTCGTGCGTATGACGGATGAAGACGATGTCGGTGCGATCGTAGCGGCGTTTCAGGAAGAGGTGCAACAGCACGAAGAAGCGCTTGGCCAAGTCCTTCTCGCGTTCGCCCATCGAGCCGGATACGTCCATGAGACAGAACATGACCGCGTTGGCATTCGGCACCGGCCGGTTATCGAAACGGTTGAAGCGGATGTCGACGGGGTCGACGTAGGCGATCCGCTTGCGACGGCGCTCAAGTCGCTCAAGCTCTTCGCGCAACGCTGTGATGCGCTGGCGTGCCGCCGCGCCCTGGGGCTCTGCCTCCAGGACTGCCAGTTCCTCTACAATCGCATCGAGATCCCCTTGCTTGGGACGCTTGAGCGCAATCCGGCGGCCATGGCTGTTTCGCATCGTGCGCCCGACATTGATATTGGTCGGGGCACCGGTCGCGGCGAATCCGGCCCGGCGCGGCTTGAAGGCAAGTATCTCCTTGAGGTTGAGCTTGACCATGTCGGGAAGTTCGAGGTCCTCGAAGAAGAGGTCGAGCACCTCCTCACGCGAGAGCACGAAACGAAAATCGTCTTCCGAGACCGTTTTCCCGGGAGATCCACCGCCGCCGCCCTGGCCGGGCTTGGGAACCCGGTCGCCAGGAGCGAAATGCTTGTTGCCCGGCAGGATATGCTGCCGCTTGCCGCTGTCTTTCGCATCGCTGAAGCTTGGCTCGGCTGTGCCCCTCGCTGGCATGGACACGGCGTGCTCGGCATCCACATCGGCGATCTTGCCGGTACGGATCTGATCGCGGATGCTTCGCTTCAGCTCCTCGCGCGCACGCTTCAAGAAGCGCTGGCGGTTGCCGAGGCTCTTGTCCTTCGGGTTCAGTCGGCGATCGATGAAGATCGGCATGGAACCATCCCGGCCGGACTTAACCCGCCTTGTTCACCCGCATGTACCAATCCACCAGCCGGCGGACCTGACGTTCGGTGTAACCGCGTTCGACCATCCGATGCACGAACTCGGTATGACGCTTCTCCGTCACGCTGTCCTGCTTGGAGCCGAAGCTGATCACCGGCAGCAGGTCCTCGACCTGGCCGAACATCCGCTTCTCGATGACTTCGCGCAGCTTCTCGTAACTTGTCCATGACGGGTTGCGGCCATGGTTCCTCGCCCGGGCGCGCAACGTGAATTTCACGACCTCGTTGCGGAAATCCTTGGGATTGGCGATGCCGGCCGGCTTTTCGACTTGCGACAGTTCATTGTCCAGCACCTCGCGATTGAGGATCTGGCCGGTATCGGGGTCTTTGTAGTCCTGATCCTCGATCCAGGCATCGGCGTAGGCGATGTAGCGGTCGAACAGGTTCTGGCCGTATTCGCTGTAGGATTCCAGATAGGCCTTCTGGATCTCATGGCCGATGAACTCGGCGTAACGCGTGGCCAGTTCCGACTTTATGAAGTCGAGATAGGCGGCTTCGGTTTCCTTCGGGAACTGCTCGCGCTTGATCGCCTCCTCCAGAATGTACATCAGATGCACAGGATCGGCGGCCACTTCATTGGTGTCGTAGTTGAAGGTCTGCGACAGGATCTTGAACGCAAAGCGCGTGCTGACGCCGGTCATGCCTTCGTCGACACCGGCGGC
Organism: Mesorhizobium robiniae; assembly: GCF_040545535.1. NCBI lineage: Bacteria > Pseudomonadati > Pseudomonadota > Alphaproteobacteria > Hyphomicrobiales > Phyllobacteriaceae > Mesorhizobium > Mesorhizobium robiniae. Next base: position 339,329 of record NZ_JBEPMC010000001.1, on the reverse strand, counting down.
ATCGCGGTATTCCTGAACCGACTTCGCCTTGGGATCTATGTCCTTGAGGTTCTCGCCGTCATAGACGCGCATCTTCGTGTAGAGCGGCGAATTGTCGTGCTCGGCGAGCCGCGTCGAGACGGTGAACCGGCTGAGGATGTCCAGCACTTCCGGAGCACAGGGACTGGAAGCCAATTCGCTTTCGCGCAGCAGCTTTTCGTAGATCTGCCTTTCCTCGGTGACCCGCAGGCAGTACGGCACCTTGACCACCAGGATACGGTCGAGGAACGCCTCGTTGTTTTTGTTGTTCTTGAACTGCAGCCATTCCGATTCGTTGGAATGGGCTACGACGATGCCCTGATAAGGGAAAGATCCGAAGTTTTCCGTGCCGTTGTAGCTGCCTTCCTGGGTAGCGGTGAGCAACGGATGGAGAACCTTGATCGGCGCCTTGAACATCTCGACGAACTCAAGCAGCCCTTGGGTGGTCCGGTTCAGGCCGCCGCTGTAGGAATAGGCGTCCGGATCGGACTGGCTGAAATTCTCGAGTTGTCTTATGTCGACCTTGCCGACCAGGGCCGAAACGTCCTGGTTGTTCTCGTCGCCCGGCTCGGTCTTGGCGATGCCGATCTGGCGCAGCCGCGACGGCATCAGCTTGACCACGCTGAACTTGGATATGTCGCCCGATAGTTCATCGAGGCGCTTGGCCGCCCACGGCGAGATCAGGCCGTTCAGCCGGCGCCGAGCGATGCCGTATTTGTCCTCCAGCAAGTCGCCCATGCGATCGGGATGGAAAAGCCCGAGCGGCGATTCGAAAACCGGGCTGATCTGGCCGCCGACCTTCAGCGTGTAGATCGGACGCTCCTCCATCAGCTTTTTCAGCCGTTCGGCGAGCGAGGACTTGCCGCCACCGACAGGGCCGAGCAGATAGAGTATCTGTTTGCGTTCCTCGAGCCCTTGAGAGGCGTAGCGGAAATAGCCGGCAATGCGCTCGATCGTGTCCTCCATGCCATAGAACTCGGCGAAGGAGGGATACACTTTGATTGTTCTGTTTGCGAAAATGCGGCCGAGCCGCTCATCCTTGCTGGTGTCGATCAGGGTGGGTTCGCCAATCGCCTCAACCATCCGTTCGGGCGCCGAGGCGTACATCGATTTATCCTCGCGGCAGGCAAGGAGATATTGCTGGATGCTTATCTCCTCTTGCGCCGCGTTCGTATAAATCTCCGAAAACAGATCGAAGACGTCGGAGTGGTTCTCGCGCATGGTATCCTCGCCCCGGCCGGTCTGGTTGCTGTCGCCTCTTCACTCAACTGTCGGAAAGCCTTTGTGGTTCCCTACCTTCACGTAGTGCGTCTGAGGCCGGATGTTAGGGGTCCAGACAGATATCGTGAACGTCTGAAACACGGGCACGACTCGCTCGCACAATGAGACGTTTCCAAGGAATGTCCATTCTTCCACCAGCGCCTGCCGAGCGCAACAGCCCGCTGCGAACAAGCTGCGAACAAGTCGTTTTCCGGAGCAATGAATCAGGCCGTTTGCTGCTAGACTCCGACACTCTCGGGCCAAAGCGCCTGGATCTGCTTCGGCAATGCGTCTCGCACCTTCGCCGACTGGCCGAGGTCGACATGCCTGGCGAGAACTTTGAACACGGATCTCGCCGCGTCCTCGGGATTCACGGGCCGACTGGATTTCATCTCCTCCGCGATGCTCTGCAGGAAATCCTCCAATGAACGGCTGTCGGCTGGCAGATCATGCGGCCGATACCGGTCATAATAGGCTCCGCGTATGAGAAGCGGCAGCCCTGCCCCCAGATTGGCAGCCAGCTCGATCTGCAGCCAATCCCGTAAGGTGCGTAAAACGGCTCCCAGCATATGCCAGGCAACGCGCCTGTCGGGCCCGTGATCGGCCATGATCTCGTCCAGCCAGATGTTTGTCGTCTGCAGGGTTTTGTCAAAAACCTCCAAGCCGGTTGCGCTCATCGTCGCCTCCTTTGGCATGGGCAATCCCGCCCCACTCAAATACCCGCCATGACGGCCAAACGGGGATCGAGCGCAATTGTTTCGTCGCTCGTCGAAAAATTGCCGAAAGAGAGCGGCGGCGCGAATGCAGCTTTGGTTCGAAAGCTCAGTGCCCGGAACTTCCGCCCCTCTCGCCAGTTTATCCGCGGAGGGGTAGGAAATGGGTCCATACTTCAGCCTGACCGCTGCGTCTCTATTGCTCGCGAGCGGCTTTGCCGGCGTGCCGTCGGCACTTGAGCCCGCGGGAGAGGAAGCGCAGCAGATAGCCGTGCTGTTCTGGGTAATGCTAAGCGGCGGCGCGGTCATTTGGCTGGGCGTGGTCGGCCTGCTTCTTCATTCAGCCCTATTCAATCGTCGCGTGCTGAACGAAAGGTCTGCCAGCAGGATCATCCTTTGGGGCGGCGTAATCTTCCCGTCGGTCACGCTTTGTGCCCTGCTCGCTTATGCACTGTGGCTGATGCCTGGCCTTCGGCCCTTCGCCCAGGCGAGTTCCGCCGGCTTGCGGATCGAAATCACCGGCAAGCAGTTCTGGTGGGAAATTGTCTATCACCCGTCTCAGGGACCGCCGGTCGCTTCCGCCAACGAGATCAGGCTGCCGGTCGGCGAGCGGGTCGAACTAACCTTGAAAAGCGCCGATGTGATCCATTCGTTCTGGATCCCTCCGCTCGGCGGCAAGATGGACATGATCCCCGGCCGCACCAACAGGCTTTCGCTTATGGCCACGAAACCCGGTGTCTTCCGGGGGCCCTGCGCGGAATATTGCGGCACGTCCCACGCGCTGATGGCGTTCTCGGCCGTGGCGATGGAGCCCGACAAATTCCGGTCCTGGCTGGCCGCCCAGGCAATTCCCGCGGAGCGGGCAGGCGCGGGCGGCGGCGCGCTGTTCCTGCGCCATGGCTGCGGGTCCTGCCATTTCGTCGCGGGCACCGATGCGCGGGGCACGATCGGCCCGGATCTCTCGCATCTCGGTTCCCGCGTTACCGTCGGAGCCGGCATCCTGCCCAATACCGAAGACGCCATCGCCCGCTTCATCGCCCGGCCCGAACGGATCAAACCCGGCTCCAGCATGCCGGCCTTCGACATGTTGCCGCCGGACGACATTCGCGCGATGGCCGTCTGGCTGAGAGGCCTGCAATGAGCGCTGCGGTCAACGAGCGTTCACGGCAAGAATACAAGGCGCAGGAGGAGCGGCTGCGCGCCGTGTGGGCCAATCCGACCGGCTGGCGCTACTGGGCCTCGGTGAACAACTTCCAGGTCGGCCTCTGGTACGGCTCGACGGCCTTCGCCTTCATGCTGTTCGCCGGCGTGCTCGCGCTGCTCATGCGCCTGCAGCTCGCCGTGCCCGACAACGACTTCCTGTCGGCCGACTTCTTCAACCAGGCTTTCACCCTGCACGGCACGGTGATGATGTTTTTGTTCGCGGTGCCGATCTTCGAGGCGGTCGCGATCTTCCTCCTGCCGCCGATGCTGGGTGCGCGCGAGATGCCGTTTCCGCGCCTCGGGGCCTTCAGCTTTTGGAGCTTTTTCCTCGGCGGTATCTTCGTCTGCGGCTCGATCTTCTTCGGTGCGGCACCGTCGTCAGGCTGGTTCATGTATCCGCCGCTCGCCACAGACAAGGAATTCTCCGGCATCGGCGCCGACATCTGGCTGCTCGGCCTTTCCTTCATCGAAGTCGCCTCGATCGCTGCCGCGGTCGAACTCATCGTCGGCATCATGAAATGCCGCGCGCCCGGCATGCGCGTCAACCTGATGCCGCTCTTCGCCTGGTACCTGCTGATCGTGGCGGGAATGATCCTGTTCGCCTTCCCGCCGCTGATCGCCGGCGACCTGCTGTTCGAGATGGAACGGATGTTCGATTGGCCGTTCTTCGATGCAGCGCGCGGCGGCGACCCGTTGCTCTGGCAGCATCTATTCTGGATCTTCGGCCATCCGGAGGTCTACATCATCTTCCTGCCGGCGATCGCGCTGATGGCGATGATCGTGCCGACTTTTTCCCAGCGTCCGATCGTCGGTTATTCCTGGATCGTGCTCGCGGCAGTGGGGACGGGGTTCCTCTCCTTCGGCCTGTGGGTACATCACATGTTTGCGACAGGCCTGCCGCAGATCTCGCTGGCTTTCTTCTCGGCTGCCTCCGAGGCGGTGGCGATACCGACGGGTGTGCAGATCTTCGTCTTCATCGCCACCATGCTGGCCGGCCGGGTGATTTTCTCGACCCCGATGCTGTTCGGTGCCGGAGGGCTGGCCATCTTCGTCATTGGCGGGCTGACGGGAGTCATGGTGGCGCTCGCGCCCTTCGACTGGCAGGCGCACGACACCTATTTCGTCGTCGCGCACCTGCATTATGTGCTGATCGGCGGCATGCTTTTTCCGGTCGTAGCCGGCCTCTATTACTATTACCCGCTGATCGACGCGAAGAAACTCTCCGACCGGCTGGGGCGACTCGCCTTCTGGCTGATGTTCTGCGGCTTCAACATCGCCTTCTTCCCCATGCATCTGAGCGGCCTGCGCGGCATGCCCCGACGCGTCTTCACCTATCCGGCCGAAATCGGCTGGGATTGGCTGAACCTGATCTCGACGGCCGGAGCCTTCGTTTCCGCCGCGGGCGTGCTGGTGGTTGTCTTCGACACGCTCCGGCCGAAACACCGGCAGCCGCGCGGCGAGCTCAACCCATGGAACGCCGGTACGCTGGAATGGATCTCCGAGCCGGAGGAGAACTGGGGCGTCCGCTCGATACCCATCGTGCGCAGCCGCTACCCGCTCTGGGACCAGAAGGACCTTGTGCGCAAGGTCAATGAAGGCCGCTATTACCTGCCCGACGCGGAAGAGGGATGGCGCGAGGGATTGGTGACCTCCGTGCTCGACGCCGAGCCCATCCAGGTGCTGCGCGTCGGCGGCACCTCCTATGTCACCATTGTCTCGGCCCTTTCGCTCGGGGCCACATTCATCGCGCTGACCTTCCACTGGTGGATCGCCACGGTGCTGGCCGCAATCATCTGCTTTTGCGCCGTCACCTACTGGCTCTGGACGGGCACCGGCGAAATCCCCGAGAAGCCGACAAAAGATGTCGGCCTCGGCCTCAGCCTGCCGCTTTATGCCTCCGGCCCCGATTCGGTCGGCTGGTGGGCAATGTTCATCACCATGGTCGGCGACGGCACAGCCTTCGCCAGCCTGGTCTTCGGCTATTTCTTCTACTGGACGATCCATGCCGACTTCACCGCAGGGATTTCCGGGCCTGACCCAGTCTGGTCGCTGGCGGCTGCCATCCTGTTCGCCGCAGCATGGGGCCTGATGATGGCGGCCCGCAGGTTCAACAGGCGAGGCGCCACGACCGCCATGCGGGGCCTGCTGGTGCTGTCCCTGTTAACGACCGTCGGCGCGTCCGTCGCAGGCCTGGCCGGACCGTGGCCCATGGACCCGACGAGCCACGTCTATCCCGCTATCGTGTGGATTCTCGTGCTCTGGGTGCTCGCCCATGCTGCGGTCGGCACGGTAATGCAGGCCTATTGCCTGGCACGTTCGCTGGCGGGCCGGCTGACGCAGAAGCATGATATGGACCTAAGCAACGTGGTGCTCTACTGGCATTTCCTGCTGATCGCCGCCGTCATCACCTTCACCATCATCGGCCTTTTTCCGGCGGCGATGTGAGGCGGCGATGCGGCTCATCCCCAAACAGATCGAGACACTCTGGACGCTGTTCACCGCACCCGTGGTATGGGCTGCGCATTTCCTCGTTTGCTACATAGGCGCGGCGGTCTATTGCGCAAAGCCCGAGCTGGTCGGACTGGGTTTCAGTGCCGTGCGCGCTGGAATCGCCGCCGCCACTATGGTCGCCCTCTCACTGATCGCGCTGTCCGCATGGCTCGCCTGGCGACAATGGGGCTTCGGCACCGACGATCCGCCCCATGACGATCCGACGAGACGAGACCGGACCCTGTTCCAGGGCTTTGCGACGTTGCTGCTCTCGGGTCTCAGCTTCATCGCTGTGATCTTCACCGCGATGCCCGCGCTGTTCCTGACGGAGTGTATCCGGTGAGACGAACCTGCCTCATCCTGGGTATCTTCGTCCTCGCCCTGGTCTGGCTCGGACCGCTGCTCGATACCTGGCGGGATTCGTTCTCGGCGCACATGCTGGCGCATATGGGAGTGGTGGCGATCGCTGCGCCGCTGATCGCGATCGGGCTCCCGCTCGGCCAAACACCAGATGCAAACCGGGCGTTCGCCCTCGCCCTCCCCGCCTCCCTCGTCGAACTCATCGTCGTCTGGTCCTGGCACGCGCCGGCCTTGCGGGCTCTGGCGCAAAGCTCGCTGTTGGCCACCGCCATCGAGCAGGCCACGTTTCTCGCCGCTGGGCTGTTCTTGTGGCTGGCCTGCCTGCCGCGCCGCGGCTCGGATGCCACAGGCAATGCCGCCGGAGCCTTCGCCCTGCTTCTCACCTCAATCCATATGACCTTGCTTGGCGCGTTGCTGGCGCTGACCCCAAGGCCGCTATTCGGCACAGGCGATGTAAGCTGCTACGGCGTGACGCTTTCCGCGCAGCAGGATCAGGAGCTTGGCGGCGTCATCATGCTTCTGGTTGGTGCAGCGGTCTATCTGGCCGGCGGCTTAGCGCTTTTCGCACGCATGCTCGCCACTCCGTCACGGGAAACAGGCTGATGCATATCAGCTGGAAGAAGCTCGCCATAGCGCTTGCCATTTTGCCCTTCGTCGTGGTGCTGGCGGCCTGGATCGGCTTTTTCAATGTCGGTGCCTCAAGCGGCCACTGGAAGATTACGGAATGGTTTCTCCATTTCGCCATGCAATCGGCTGTGCGCACCTATGCGCTTGCGGTCGACGTCCCGGACTCTCTACCGCGCCATGCGATCCAGCCGGCGGCCGGGCATTTCGCGCGTGGCTGCGCCATCTGTCACGGTGCGCCGGGCGAGCCACGATCTCCTGTCGTCGCGAGGATGCTGCCGCAACCGCCCGACCTTGCCGGAACCGTCGGCGAATGGACCGACGCGCAGCTTTTCCGCATCGTCAAGCACGGCGTGCGTTTCACCGGCATGCCGGCCTGGCCGACGCAGGAACGCGACGACGAGGTCTGGGCGATGGTCGCCTTCCTGCGCGAACTGCCGGCGATGGACGAAGCCACCTATCGTGACCTCGCCTATGGAGAAAGGCTTGCGCCTCCTCCAGTCGCTGCCGGAACCCTCCCGCAGGCGCTCGCGGACTGCGTCCGCTGCCACGGTGAAGACGGGCGCGGGCGCGGCCCCGCGATACCCGTTCTCGCCGGGCAGAGCGAAACCTATCTCCTTGAAAGCCTGCGTGCCTACGCCGAGGGAAGCCGGGCAAGCGGCCTGATGAGCCTGCCCGCCGTTGAGGCAGGGCCTCAGTTCTGGCCGGACCTGGCCAGGCATTTCGCTGCCCTGCCGACGACGCACCCCGGCAGCGGCGGCGATCCCGAGCTTGTCCGGCGCGGTAGGGAAATCGCCGAGAGGGGCATGAGGGACACCGGCGTGCCCGCCTGTCTCGGCTGTCATGGAAGACAGGACCGCAGTCCGCTCTATCCCTCGATCGCTGGCCAGCCTGAGCGCTACATCGGGGCGCAGCTCGAGCTGTTCAGGGCGGGAAAGCGAGGTGGAACGCGCTTCGGCCATCTCATGGCCAACGCCGCGAAGGGGCTGACGGATGACGACATCCGCGCACTTGCCGCCTATTTCTCCCTATTGGCCGCTCCTGCCGCAACCGGAACGCGATAAGCGCGTTTGCGTTCTTTCGATGTTGCGAGGTTCTGGTGAAAAAGTTGCTTACCGCCCTTCTCGTGCTGATCGTTCTTTTCGTCGTAGCCGGCGGAGCGGTCTTCTTCCTGTCCCGCGAAGAGGCGGCAGTTCCGGTCGCGGAAGGCTACGGCCCCAACCCGACCCTGCCGGAACCCAATCCGACGTGGTTGCCGACCGTCCATGTCGCCAAGGCCACCCCCTGGCCGCAGGGCACGAAGCCGACAGCGGCCCAGGGATTTGCAGTCAACGAGTTCGCTGGCGGGCTCGACCATCCGCGCTGGCTATACGTGCTGCCGAACGGCGACGTGCTGGTGGCGGAGAGCGCTGCGCCGCCCAAGCCGGACGAGGGCTTCAGCATACGCCGCTTCTTCATAGATTTCTTCCAAAGCCAGGCCGGCGCGGAAACGCCGAGCGCTAATCGCATCTCCCTGCTGCGCGATCAGGATGGCGACGGGGTGGCGGAAACCAAAACCGCCTTTCTCACCGGGCTGTTCTCGCCATTCGGCATGACTCTGCTCAACGGCAAACTCTACGTCGCCAACGCCAACGCCATTGTAGCCTTCCCCTACCAGGAGGGCGCGACCGAGATCACCGCGCCGGCGGAGAAGATCGTCGATCTGCCCGCCGGGAGGAACCACCACTGGACCAAGGACGTGACCGCCTCGCAAGACGGGACGAAGCTCTATGCGACGGTCGGATCCAATTCCAATGTCGCAGAGAACGGTTTGGAGGAAGAGGAGAACCGCGCCGCCGTGCTGGAGATCGATCTCGCCTCGAAACAGACGCGTCTCTTCGCCTCCGGGCTGCGCAATCCCAACGGCCTATCCTGGAATCCGGAAAGCGGCGAGCTCTGGGTCGTCGTCAACGAGCGCGACGAGATCGGCAGCGACCTGGTGCCGGACTACATGACTTCGGTGAAGGATGGCGGCTTCTACGGCTGGCCCTACAGCTATTACGGCCAGCATGTCGACGAGCGCGTCGAGCCGCAGCGGCCCGACCTCGTCGCCAAGGCGATCAAGCCGGAGTATGCGCTCGGCGCGCATACGGCTTCATTGGGACTGACCTTCAACACGGGCGACCTGTTCGGTCCTGAATACAAAAATGGCGCCTTCGTCGGCCAACATGGTTCGTGGAATCGCAAACCGCGCAGCGGCTACAAGGTGATTTTCGTTCCGTTTACCGGCGGCAGGCCCTCCGGCCCGCCTCAGGACATCCTGACCGGCTTCCTGAGCCAGGACGACAAGGCTCTTGGTCGCCCTGTGGGCGTGGCGGTTGACCGGCGTGGCGCCCTGCTTGTGGCGGATGATGTCGGCAACAAGGTCTGGCGGGTCGTTCCGTCTCAGACGCAATCGGCACTTTGAGCGGTTCGTGCTGCCGGCGACACGAGGCTGGCGCAATCAAACCGAAATCAGGGCGTCGGCACCAATCCGCGTCCGCGTACATGCCGGACCCTCTGACGCATACGATCGGCGAGAAGGGCCAGCTGGCCTTGCGCCGTGCGCGTTCCAAGAACGGATTGTAGGATAACACCCTGCGTTGCGAACTTGTTCTTGAACGATTCTGCACCACAGAGGAAATCGACCATGCCCAGGCCATGATCGATCGACCACTGTATGTAGTCCATGATCAGGATTATTCCCGGCGACGCTCGGCTGAAATCCGGATCGAAGGTGGTCACGAACGCCATCATCGTGTGGTGCTGGACGAAGTTGATCGAGACTGCAACCATCACGCCATCGCATTCAAGCACGAAAATGCGCAGCACGTCCGCGCGCGCCAGCGCGTCGACGAGTGCGGCGAGCACTGGCGCTCCCTCCTCGAAAAGTTGGGATTCACGCGTGTGCTGCACCAGCCATCTGCGCTTCAGGGCAGCGAGCCGCTCCAATACCGGCTGCAGCGGCTCATCGGGCGCAAGCAAGCGAAATTTCACTTTCCCGGTTTCTTCCAATGCCTTGATGCCGCGCCGATAGTTCTGACGTGTCTTTTTGGACTGGTCCTCAAACCAGGCCGCGCCGCTCTTCCACGGTCCGGCGACGCGATAACTGACTTCCTCCCTGTGATTGGGGCGAAGCCTGATGCCGCGTGAGAGATCCGAAGTGAAAATTCTGCGCGCCGCCGCACCTGGCAAGAGACGATTGAGAAAGGCAAGATCGAAGCCGCCGGCGTCACAGATCTGGGCCCATACGTCCTGCAGGGCCGATAATGAGCATTCCGGAGCAACCAGAATATCCCCGTAATCGGTATAGCTGTTGGCAGCCCATTCAAGAAACCGCAGGCCTTTGCGCCTGCCGATCGCCAGGGGAACGACGGCAACGAGCCTGTTACCGCTCCAGACCAGCCCGATCCGCAGCGCGCGTTGGTCACTGTCCGCTACGGTATTCCACCATGCCGAAACCCAGGCATGGCTCTGGAAGATCAGCGCATCGGTGCGATGCCAAAGATCCATCCAATCGGCTTCGATCGCAGCCAGGCGTTCCGCCGAACGGACGACTTCCAGGCGCTCTGCGCTTGAAGCGTCAATCGAAACAATGGTGTTCATGAAGGGGAACGATCCTGTGGCTGTGCAATGACATCGGGACGCCTCTGGAACAGTCTGACGACATGTCCCCCCATCTTCTTGAGCGGCAGGATGTAAAGCCCAAAGAGCGATTGATAATCGCGCACATCGCGATCGATCAGGCCAAACTTGAGGTCTTCATTCGGCTCCGGGACAAACTGCGTCCCGAAAAGGCGGTCCCAGAACGAAAAGAGTAGGCCAAAATTCTTGTCGTAGTGGCGAGGATCGATGCTGTGGTGCACCTGGTGCCAGTGCGGGCACAAAATGATGTTGTTCAACGGCCCGAACGAAATCTTGAAGTGGGTGTGGCGAACAAAGTCCATCATCAGGATGTTGCGGATGACATAGACGTTGATGCCGAAGATGGCGATCTCCACCGGATCGAGCGCGATCAGGCTCCAGATGCCGAAGCAGATCCCCGGGATGACGCCATCCCACATGCGGTTCATCAGATCGTCCAGCGGGTGAACCCGATCCTTCGTTATTCCCACCATCACCTCGGCCGAATGGTGCACTTTGTGCAATTCCCACAGGAACGGGAAGTGGTGCTGGGCGACATGGTAGAGGTAGTATGAAATGTCGTAGGCGATCAGCATGGTTGCGGTGAAGATGACGATCGTCACCGGCCCGGCGGGGCCGCCAATGAGCGGGGCATGGATGTCGAACAGCCAACCGACTGCCTGGTGTGTCCCATAGCCCACGGCAGCAACGAAGGTGACGCCGGCCGGAATGAGCAGGAAAGGCATCATCAGCCGTTTCGTGACCCAAAATAGGACATCCGCTCGCGCCGACGGGTGCAGGATGACTTCCGCCGGGAAGGCGAAATCGAAAAAGTCCCTGATGGATTTATGCTCGACAGTTCGCCAGTAAGCGATCACCGCGCTGCCCAGCGCCGTGAGAAAAAGCAGGCCGAGCGTCAGCAGATTGACGTTCGAGAGTTTTTCCACAATCACTCTGGCGACTTCAGAAAACATCGGTGCAGTGGCTCCTGGGCCGTGAAATGGCGATCCGGCGAACTGCGAAGCAAAAAGCTTGCCAAATCCACTGCGCGTTGCCTGCAACCAGGCGGCTATTGCGGCTGGAACGAGCAAAGCATGCCGGATTTGCGCCAGGCTAGCAGGTCAACCGTAACAAAACGCTAAATGTCCCAACGTAATTATCTCGAATACGGCCGGAACACCGGATAGGCCGCTCCGCTGCGGCGCCGATCGCTATCTCCGCGAAGGGGGGATTGGCGCGAGGTGGATTTTAACTCCGTCCTCGCCCACTTCGCCACGCCAGGCGATGCGTTCGGCTGGCTGCCTGATGCCAAAACGCGGTGAGACCCAGCCGCCCTGCCCCGGTGCGTCGCCGCCGGCGCGGATGTCGATCGCGGCGTCCGGAAAGCGGATGGCCACCAGCGGTTCATCGCTCCGCAGCACCATGACCATCTCTCCGTCCCGGCGGGCATCGAGGCCGGCGGCGAGTTGGAAGACGATCTCGGCCACGCGCCTGCCGCCGAGCAGTTGGTCGATCACGAGAATCCCGTCGCCGTGCTGCGTCACGGTACGCTGGTGGACGACACCGAAGCGGCTTTCATACCCGTCATGCCGCGCGCGCAGCTTCCAATGGGTCCCCGGCTCGCTGTCCATCAATGTCGCAACCGCCTTGTGCGACCAGTTGAACTCTCCGGCAATGATGCTTTGGCTTTTGCCATCGATATTCAGCGTGTTGTGCGCCGGCGTCGAGCGGAACCAGCCGCGCCAGGCGCCCCCCGAACCGTAGAGCCAGGTGCCGGGGTCGACCAGCACCGGCTCGCCATCGATGCACAAGGTGAGCGACAGCGCGTCGGCATGGCCGTGAGCCGCAATCGAGAGATAGCCGAGCGGGCCGTGGTCGAATGTCAGATCGATGCTGCGGCCGTTCATCTCACCGCGCCAGACGGATAGCCCGCCTTGCGTGAACGTCTTGATCCCAAGCGAAAGCGGCGCCGGTTCCGGCGGCGTGCCAAACAAAAGCCCACGAAAATCGTCCGGCTCCGCCGCGTTGCCCGGCATCCGCAGAAAGCCGCGGATGGCGGCGGCGACGGATCGGACATAGCCCCGCTCGCCCCCGAGCGTCAGCACGCGACCTTCGTCGTTGTCGCCAAAGCCGGCGGCCGGTGGGAGCCAGGCGACGAAGTCGGCAAAGGCGGCCAGGCGCGCTTCGACGGGCGAAGGGAACGGCGCCCCCGCCTGGCGTGCCGCAGCGGCGCACAGCAGGATGAGTTCGGCCGTAAAGGCGGCGTATGTCGGGGTCTGTTCGGCACCGGCGCCATCGGCGAGAATCTGCTTGTGCGTCTCGGCCAGGAGAGTGTCGCGTGCGGCGTCTGTCCTGATCCCCAACGCCAGACCGATCAGATACTCGCCAGCCAGTTCTGCGACGAGATGGTTGTTGGCAGAGGAAAACCGGGAGGGAAACCGCGGCAGCCAATAGGCACTTGCCGCCAGTATTTCACCCACTTGCTGCCGTGTCGCCGCGCCCAGTCGGTCGCCGACGAGGTCCATGGTGACGATCAGGCTGATGGCTCGCAGCGCGACTTCGATGCCGGAAGCCCAGCCGACTCCCCGAAAAGGCGGGTTGGTTGAATGCCAGCTGTCGATCGCCGCCTCGATGGCTATCCGAGACTGGTCGTCGCCCGCCAGAAGCAGATGGGCGGCGAGCGGCGGCAACTGCTGCAGCCGGTTGATCTCCCAAACGTATTTTATATCGCCGCGGTCGCCGCCATGGCGAAAATCGATATCGAAAGTATGGGCCTCGGGGCCTGGCCAGAGCCTGCCGGTCACCGGATCAAGGCGCCAAAGCTCGGGAGGAAACAGCCGATCGAAGTCGCGCTGTGGCCATGTCCGTCCAAGTGCGGAAAACTGGCCGCCAAGCGTGTTTTGCGCCGCCGACGCTATGGCTTGCCGTTGTGCCGGCGTCGCAGCCAGCGCAGCATCGCGCCACCCAGGCAGCACTGCTTGCAATTGGGACGAACGATAACGCTCCCAACCGTCGTCGCGGCGGCGCGAAGCGATCCTTCGACGCTGCTCGCCCAGCCGGTGCAACACCTCGGCCGGCTCCATGCTGCGCAACCGGTTGATATACCAGCCGACTCTCATACCCGCTCCGCCAAGGTTTCGTTGCTTATATACCATGCTGTCGAAAAGCCGCGCGACGGCAATCCTCCTTTTCCGATCCTGCGGTTAATATCTCCGACCATGATGCGGAGAGAGGCGATGGTAAGGATTGCGTGTGTTGCGGCGTGGGTACTCGGCATGGCGATTGCCGCCAACGCTGCGCCGATCCCGCTCCAGCGCGGCGTTGGCGTGCATGGATGGCTCAACTGGTCGCCGATAGAGGATGATGGATCCTACCGTTGGCCACCCTACCGCACCGAGAAGGAGTGGCGCGCCGGAGATAGGCCGCTCACCGACTGGGGTGATGGCGAGGCGTTTGCAAGCATTCGATCGATGGGCTTCGACTTCGTCCGGTTGAGTGTCGACCCCGGCCCTCTGCTTGCCAGCGAGGGCGCCAAACGGCAACAAACGCTGGACATGCTCGCCGCGGCGGTCGAGCGGTTCACGTCGGCCGGCCTCAAGGTGGTTTTCGACCTGCACGGCGTCACCCAGGTCCCGGCCTACAGCATGGAGATGATCTATGACGGTGCCGATAGCAAAGGCGTTGCCAGCTACCGCGAAATGGTCGTGTCGGTCGCCACCATGCTCGTCAAGATTGGTACCGACAAGGTAGCGCTCGAGCCTTACAACGAGCCGGCCTACTACCCTTGCGATTCGAGCGGGAGCGACGACTGGCAGCGGATCATGGCGGACACGGTCCGCGACATTCGCGCAGTCAGCAGCGAGCTCACCATCGTCGCAACGGGCGCTTGTGGCGGCAGCATTGCCGGACTGGTCAATCTCACGCCGGACTTTGACGATCCGAACCTCTACTACAGCTTCCACATGTACGAGCCGCACAGTTTCACGCATCAGCGGCCCGACGGTGAAAACACCTTTGCCTCGGGCCTTCCGTGGCCGGCCGACAGCAGCACGCCCGAAGTGGTGACCGAAACCCTCAAGGCGCAGATGGACGCCGCGGGCCTGAGCCCGGTCGAGCAGGTGATGAACATGGCCGTGGCGCGTCAAGCAATCGCCCGATATTTCGAGCAGAATTGGGGTCCGAGCCAACTCGAGGCGAGCTTCCGTCAGGCGGTCGACTGGGCCGGGGCCCATGGCATTCCAAGTCGACGGCTTTTCATGGGTGAATTCGGCGCCATCCTCATGTCTGCGGACGGCCGCATGGGCGCGTTCGACGCTGACCGCCTGCGCTATCTCAAGGCGGTGCGCCAGCAGGCGGAACGCTTTGCGATCCCATGGTCCGTCTGGGAATTCTCCAATCCCTATGGAATGAGCGTCATCCGGCAGGAAGGGCCTGCGGTCCCAGACTCGGAGATGTTGCGGGCACTGGGCCTGCCATAGCTGCCATTGCCCCCTTCACGGATGAGTCAGCCGGGCGGCAACGCCAATCCTCTCACCGCCACACTGGAACCGGATCGGGCTGCCTTCGTCGCCCGCCGCAACCGTCGGTCGCACCTCATTCAGGATCGAGCCAGTCAAGCTCAGCTCTGAACCATTTCTTCGCGGATTTTGGACCGCCGGCAATCAAGTGTTTAACACATTCGTCGTAAATGGCGTCGCGACTACGCGGGCCAAGGGAAGAGACAATGTGTGGAATTGCCGGCTGGATCGGGCCGAAAGTGAAGAATCCACAAGATCGGGCCGCCAGAATGTCCAACACATTGCGACATCGTGGCCCCGATGCCGAAGGCGCCGAGTTCTTGGACTTGAACACTGGCGAGAACCAGTTGGCATTGGTGCATCGCCGCCTGGCGATTATTGACTTGAACGCCGAATCCAATCAGCCGATGCATGTCGACAACGGCCGTCTCCGAATTATTTTCAACGGCGAAATATACAACTATGTCGAGTTGCGGCAGGAACTGATCGGTCTCGGTCATCATTTTCGAACACGCTCCGATACTGAGGTGCTGCTCAGGGCTTACGATCAGTGGCACCTATCCATGTTCGACCGATTGAGCGGCATGTTCGCGTTTGCGCTCTGGGATGCTGAGAGGCACGAATTGATCCTCGGCCGGGATCCCTTCGGCAAAAAGCCCCTTTACCTCATGCAAAGCGGAAAGTTGCTGTCGTTTGCGTCAGAGATCAACGCGTTGTTGTCGTCGCAGCCGAATGCGCAGCAGCTCGATTTGAAGGCCGTGCACGAGTACCTGCACTGGCGTTACGTGCCCGGACCGCGCACGCTTTTCAAACAAATCCGCAAACTCAACCCCGGAAGCTATGCCGTCTGGTCGCAAGGCACAGTGACGGAAACGCGCTATTATACGCCTCCAGATCAAACGGATCTGACTGAGGATATCGACGGCGAAACCGCCAAGCGACGATTTCTGCAACTGCTCGACCATTCCGTCGAGATCAGAATGCGCAGCGATGCGCCCTTTGGCGCCTTTCTCTCCGGAGGGCTCGACTCCTCGGCAATCGTCGCCCTGATGACCAAGCACAGCGACAGGCCCATTCGTACATTTTCGGTCGGTTTCAGGGAATCGGCTTACAGCGAGCTCCCGTTCGCCCGAAGCGTCGCCGATCATTTCAAGACCGATCACAGCGAGTTGGTGATCGAAGCAGACGACCTGATTGACCATCTGCCCAAGTTGATCCGCCACTTGGGGGCGCCTGTTTCACAAAGTTCGGACATTCCAATTTACCTGATGTCGGAGCGAGCCTCGCAGGACGTCAAGATGGTGCTCACAGGCGAAGGGGCGGACGAGATTCTCGGTGGGTATCCCAAACACCGTGCGGAGTCGCTGGCTGGAATCTACCGGTCGCTTGTTCCAGCCTTCCTCCACAACAATCTCCTCGCCCCTTTGATACGCGCCATGCCTGGTGCAACGGCCAAGTTCGATACATTTGCCCGAAGCGCGGGTGAAAGGGACTTTGCCACCCGGATGATCTCCTGGTTCGGTGCCATGACAGCGCGGGAACACGGTCGCCTTATCGGTGCGCCGGCCAATTGCCGCGATGGACGCAACGACTTCCCGTTCTCATCGAGCGCGAAGGCGTCCCATCTTCGCCGCGTGCTGTTTTTCGATCAGACATCGTGGTTGCCCGACAATCTGTTGGAACGGGGCGACCGGATGATGATGGCCGGTTCGATCGAAGGAAGAATGCCGTTCCTCGATCGCGATCTGGTTGCGTTCGTCAGCACATTGCCCGATCGCTACAAGGTGGGCCGGCGGCAGGGCAAGATGATCTTGCGCAACAGTATGGCCAACATACTTCCCGAAAAAATTCTCAACCGCCGCAAAATCGGGTTCAAGGTGCCCGTCGCCGAATGGTTTCGCGGATCGATGAGGAGTTATGTGCACGACCATCTTTGCTCCTCTCGTTCCGTCATTCGCAGCTATTTGAGCGCGAAATACCTAGATCGAATCGTCTCGGAGCACACCAGCGGTGCTGTAGACCACGAAAAACTGATATGGGCGCTGCTGAATTTGGAGATATTCCACCGCGAATTCGAGCTTGGAGCGCCGCAGTGACGCCAGTGCGATCGCTGCCGGGCTCGGGCTGCTCGTGAAGGCCCCGCCGCGCTCAAGCGACGGCACGCACAGATCAGCGTCGCATTATTATACGGGACAGCATCAGCGCTTGACCGATTGAGCCTTTGACGCGACCGACCTCCAGACGTCGCAGATCGCGCCGACAAACGGGGCGAGATCGAGCCGCTCCCGATGCAAGGCCATTGCGGCAGCACCAAGCCTGGCCCTCAATGCCGGATTCTCGACCAGCCGCGTCAGCGCCTCGGTCAACGCCGCAACGTCGCCGGGCGGCACCAGCAACCCGGATTGCTCGTTGGTGATGATATCTTCCACAGCGCCGACAGGTGTCGTCACGACCGCGAGACCTGCGGCCATGCCTTCGATGACCGAGACGGGCAGGTTTTCGGCAAACGAGGGCAGCACCAGAATGTCTGCCGAAGCGATCAGCGACGCGACCTCGTCGGGCCCGACCCAGCCCGGAAGGGTAATGCGCTCGGCAAGGTCCAGTTCGGCCGTTCTGACCCGTGCCGCCTCGACTTCGCCATCGCCGGCGATCGTGGCGCGCCAGCCCTCGATGGGTTTCATGCGGTGCAGCGCATCGATCAATTGCGGTACGCCCTTGCGGTCGCCGATGCGACCAAGGAACAGGATATGCACATTCTCGCCGCCTCCGACATGCGCCAGGGAGGGAACCGCCGTTGCATTGGGGACGATGACGATATTGCCGGCCGCCCCCGGCGCCCGGCTGGCGACGAAGTCGCGCCAAAGCCCGCCCAGGACGATCACCCGACCGGCACGCTCGAACAGAGCTTCGATGCGGCGGCTCATGAAACCATCATCGTCTTTCCAGAATGTCTCATACTGCGCCCCGTGCAAATGCAGGACATAAGGTATCGACAAAAGCCGCGCGCAGGCGGCGATCACCATCTTGCGGTAGGTGCTGCCGGATACCGATAAATTGATGTGGACGACATCGACGCGCTTCGCCAAACGCGCCGCAAGCATCTGCAGGCAAAAGCCAAACATGTAGAAGATCGAAAGCCCGACATGCCCCGCGCCGCGGCTGGCAAGGAAGCGTACATCGATGTCGGCGATTTTTTGCCGTTCGAACTCCTGCTTCAGCGCCCCCATGATGCGGTCGATGCCTCCCTGCCCCGAAACGCCCGACGGCGTCGCGACAAGGACATGCACTTTTTGATTGTGAACCAGACGCTGCAGCATGACTCAATTTCGGAACGACAAAGCAAAGGTTTCAGATGAGGTGTACGACGAATACGTTAGTTCAAACTGAATCTGTTCACCCTTTACCGTCATCGCGCTGGATTTTCCGCCGGTCGACGGTTAATCGAAGGTGAATTTCCGGGGAAAACCCTTTGCTGCTCCGCTCCACGCTCATCTATGCCCCGGCGATCCTGCTGACGCGGATCTCCGCGCTGCTCCTGCTGGTCATCGTGACGCGGTTGATCGACCAGACCGAGTACGGCCTGCTGACCCTGGTGGTAACGGTCGGCGAAATGACCGACGTCGCCGTCACCAACTGGCTGCGCATCGCCCTGCTCAGGCTTGGCGGCAAAGGCGACATCAGCCGCGGCAGCCTGATGCTGGCCGGACGGGTGTTGCTTGCCAGCACGGCGCTGGCGCTGATCGTATCCGTGGTCGCGTCGGCCGTGATCGTGCCTGAGCGCTGGGTCGAGTTCGCGATCGCGGTCTGCAGCTACCTCATCGCCGGTTCCGTCGGCCGCTTCGCGTTGACAGTGCTGCAGATGCAGCAGCGTCATTCGGTCTACTCGATGCTCGAGTTCCTGCGCGCCGTGCTGCAACTCGCGCTGCCGATTGGCGCCGTCGTCCTGTTTCGAGATTCCTTTCTGACGGTATCGCTAGGCTCGAGCCTTGGCGTGCTGATCGCCGGTATCGTGGCGGGCATCATGGCATCCAGACGTGTCGTTGCCGGTCCGCCACGCTTCACCCAGAAGGAGTTCTTCGTCCTCGGCGTGCCCCTGGTCATCATGGCGCTGGTAGGCTTCGGCCTCCACAGCGCGGAGCGTTTATTCCTCAAGATCTATTACGATGCTGGTGCCGTGGCGATCTTCGCCGCGGCCTATGCGCTGGCCCGCCAACCGATCGATATGGTCGCCAATTCCATCAACATGGGCGCTTTTCCCGAGGTGGTCAGCCGGTTCGATGAAGACGGGCCTGCGGCATCGGGCCGGCTGCTGTCGCAATTGATGGCCTTGATGATCCGCCTTTGCCTGCCGGTTGCAGCGATGCTGGTCGCACTCAGCAGCGATATCACGCAGCTCCTGCTGCCATCGGAATATCACGGCCGCTTCGGCCTGCTCTTTCCGATCATCGCCTTCAGCGTGCTGTGTGCCAACCTCGCGAGCTTCGTCTATGGCACCGTGGTGCACGCGCACAAGCGGCCGTGGCTGCTGATCATCGCCAATTCCTTCGGCTCGGTGGCGACAATCGCACTGTCCGTGCTGCTGATCCCTTCGATGGCGGAGGTCGGTGCTGCTTTGGCGCTGGCGGGCGGATCGCTGGTCGGCCTTGTAGCCTGTATCATCATCAGCGAACGGCTCACGTCGGTGCCGGTGCCATGGCGCGACATCGGCGTTTCGCTCGTCATCTCGGTCAGCACCGGGCTGGCCGCCAGCCTTGCCAGCGCTCTACTCGGCGACATGCCGGCCATCGTCTCGCTGATCGCGGGCGGCGCCGCAGGCGCAGCGGTTTTCTTCGGGCTGAGCTGGCTGTTTTATCCCATCGCCGCGATGCAATTCGCAGCTAAGTTATGGGCGCGGCTACGGCCCGCATAGACCGGCGAGAGGATTTTGAATTTGCCGGAGCCGCAGTCATGCCGCTCCTATAGGCCGGCCTTTCGGCGCCCCCGACTGTCCCGGAACTCCCGGTACAGCAGCGCTGCGTAAGCAGTATTGGTGTCGTAGTAGCGGCGCCACAAGCGTCGCGGCTCCTGCGCCACCCGAAATAACCACTCCAGACCGGCCGCTTGAACCAGCTTCGGCGCCCGGGCGACCTTGCCGCCATAGACATCGAAACTGCCGCCGACGCCCATGACGAAACTCGGAGTAAGTTCGTCACGATAGCGCTTGAGAAAGCGCTCCTTGCGCGGCGTCGGCATCGCCACCAACAGGCAGTCGGCGCCCGAGGCGTTGATCGCCTCGACGATTGTGGCCTCGTCTTCCGGCTTGAAATAGCCATTGCGCATTCCGGCGAGCACCAGGTTTGGGTGATCCTTGGAAAGCCGCCTTTTCACCGCATCGAGAACGTGCTGTTCGGCTCCCAGCAGGAAGGGTCTGAAGCCGCGCTTCGCGCAGAGGCTCAACAGATTGACCATGATGTCGACGCCGGCTACCCGCTCCGGCAGCGCCACACCGCAAAGACGCGCACCCCAAAGCACACCCTTGCCGTCGACGTTGATCACATCCGCCGTCGCAACATCCTCCCGCAGCTCGGTATTGTTGCGCATGCTGACAAGCTTGGCGACGTTCACGACCACATGATGCAGCGGCCGCCGCAGGGTCATCGCCTCATCGGCGATGGCCAGCGTCTCGGCCATGGTCAGCGCATGGATCGGCGCGCCGAGAAACTCCCGGCGACGCGATGCCAACAGGCGATGCTGCGCCCATCCTGGGTCGTGCGCGTTCATGCGGCCTCCTCTGCACCTGCAGGAAGTGCCAAACGTTCGATCGCCGATTTCTTGCCTTCGATGCGGGCGTCGGGCTTGCGTGCCTTGCGCCAGGTCCACAAACCCCTCGTGTCGATGAGCTTCTTGTCCTTGAGCGCTTCGGGATCAACCAGATTGAACTGCCGATGGTCGACCAGCAGGACGACGATGTCGCACTGGTCGATGGCGGAAAGTGCATCGGTGAAGACGATGCCCTTGCCCTCGAGCTCCTGCGGCAGCCTATGTGTGTTGGGCTCAGCCGCGATAATCTTCAGGTTGGGAATATCTGACAAAAGCTTCACCACCTCGACAGCCGGGCTCTCGCGCATATCGTCGATATTGGCTTTGAAGCTGAGGCCAAGGCAGGCGATGGTCTGCTTGCGGGACGGGTCGAGCAGGGCTTCGATATCCCTGACCACCGACAAGGGACGCTCGGAATTGATCCGGCGTGCCGAAGCCATCAGCCGCGTGCTGTTAGGCGCGGCGTCGATGATGAAATACGGATCGACCGCAATGCAGTGCCCGCCGACGCCCGGGCTCGGCTGGAGGATGTTCACGCGGGGATGCCGATTGGCGAGATCGATCACTTCCCAGACGTTGAGCGACAGATCCTGGCACACTGCGGCAAGCTCGTTGGCAAAGGCGATATTGACGTCGCGGAACGCGTTCTCGGTCAGCTTCACCAGTTCCGCGCTTTCGGCCTGGGTCATGAACAGATCGCCGGCAACGAAGGTTGAATAGAGTGCCGCGGTCCGTTCCGACGACTTGCGCGACAGCCCACCGATCGAGCGATCGTTGTTGATCAGCTCGGTCAGGACCTTTCCCGGCAACACGCGCTCGGGCGAATAGGCGACCAGGACATCGGCCTCTTCGCCGTGCAGGAGAGGAAATTTGAGATCGGGCCGCAAGTCGGCAAGCAGTGCCGTCATGACGCGCGTCGTGCCGACCGGCGACGTCGATTCCAGCACCACAAGGTCTCCCCGTTTCAGCACGGAGGCAATGCTTCGTGCTGCCGAAAGCACGTAGCTCACATCCGGCTTGTGGTCCTCGGTCATCGGGGTCGGCACGGCGATGATAAAGGCATCCGCCGGCTGCGGCGTACTGAAAGCCCTAAGCTTGCCGTTGGCCACAACCTTCTGGATCAAACCATCGAGGTCCGGCTCGACGATGTGGATTTCGCCGCGATTGACTTTCTCGACCACCGCTTCGTTGACGTCGACGCCAATGACATCGAGCCCGCGGCTAGCGAAAATGGCACAGGTCGGCAGGCCGATATAGCCCATGCCGATAACGGAAACGGTCTTGATCTCAGCCATGATGCAGCAGTTCCTCAACAATCCGGTTACTGGCCCGGCCATCGCCATATGGGTTATGTCGTTCCGCCATGCCGCGATAGGCGGCCTGATCGTCGAGCAGGCGATTGGCGTTGGACACGATTTTTTCGACATCGGTGCCGACGAGACGGGCGGTACCGGCCACGATCCCCTCGGGCCGCTCGGTGTTTTCGCGCATCACCAGGACCGGCTTGCCGAGCGAAGGCGCTTCTTCCTGCACGCCGCCGCTGTCCGTAAGCACCAGATAGCTGTGCTTCTGCAGGTACAGAAACGGCAGATAGTCCTGCGGCTCGACCAGATAAATGTTCGGCACGCCTTCCAGCTCTGCGTTGACCACCGAGCGCACATTCGGATTTGGATGGACGGGATAGACGATCTGCACGTCTCCGCGTGCCGCCAATCCCTTCAACGCCGTACAGATGCGCTGGATGCCGCCGTCGAAATTCTCGCGCCGATGACCGGTGACGAGGATCATTTTCTTGGTGGGGTCTAGGAAGGGGAAATGGGCGGCGAGCTTCGCGTTCATCAGCCTGTCGGCGTCGATCGCGCTTGAAAAATGCAACAGCGTGTCGATCACCGTGTTGCCGGTCACGAAGATGGTGTTTTCAGCCTTTCCTTCGGCGACGAGGTTGTCGCGCGCCTGAATTGTCGGTGCGAAGTGCCAAGTGGCGATGTCGCCAGCAATCTTGCGGTTCAGTTCCTCCGGAAAAGGAGAATTGATATCGTGGCTGCGCAATCCTGCCTCGATATGGGCGACCGGGATGCGCTTGTAGAAGGCAGCCAAAGCCGCAGTCATCGCCGTGGTCGTATCGCCTTGCACGAGGACGATATCGGGCTTCGCCTTCTCCAGTACGTCGGCCATGCCCAGCAGGACACGCGAGGTCACGTCGAACAATGTCTGGCCGGGCTGCATGATGTTGAGGTCGTGATGCACCGGCAGGCCGGTCAGTTCGATGACCTGATCGACCATCTCGCGATGCTGGCCGGTGATGCATGTCTCGGTGATAAAACCTGGATGGGCAAGTGCTGCACGCACCACCGGGAAGCATTTGAGCGCCTCCGGCCTCGTGCCGAACACGATCAGCAGCTTTTGCCTGGACGGCAGTTTTGGATGTGAAAGGACGTTCATTGCCGATCCTGGTCGCCGGAGCGCGTCGCGACCTGCTGGTTATTCGCCGCACGAGCTATAATAGCGGCAGAAGCCGCCTTCGTGACGTCAAATCTTAATATATGATTAACAGCCAAGCCCGCACTCTCCCCGGTAACTCTTATGAAAGCCTAAACCGATAGGTACTCTGGCAGAGTAGTCTTGAAAAAGAACATATTCGATTGACTAATATTTTAATCATCGGCCACATTGCCGGATCTCGGCGCTGGGAAAATGAGCTTCTGGTGCGGCTGAATGCAGCTGGCCACGTGGTTTCGAGTTGCCGCGCGCCGGGGCCTGCGCCGATCGCACGCGGACTGGATGGCGTGCTTGATATCGAGAGCCGGCGCTTCGGTCCTTCGCTGGCAAGCCCCTCCGAGCCGTTGCCATCCGGCATTGCTGGTCCGGCCGACCTCATAATCGATCTCACCGGCACTTTCGCACGCCCGGGCACACCGGTTCTTACGCTCGAATTTTGCGGCCGCAGCACCTTTCCCGCCGGGGTGACCGAGATGCTGGCGAGCGGGCGATTGCCCGAGCTTGCCGTTCGCCTCGATGGCGTCACGGTCGCCCGCGGGCGACCGATGCTCAGCGACCGGCTCTGGCTGTCTCGCAGTTGCAACGACCTGCTCGCCGGAGCCATCTCGCTGGTTGCGCAAAGCGTCGCCCGTTTTTCCGAGGGCGAACTTGTGCCAATCGCCGATAGCCCGGCGCCGACCCTAAGGAACAGCGGTTTTATCAGGCGCTATCTGCCCTTTTTCTCCAAGGGGTTGGTCGACCGCGCCGTGCAAAAACTCAGACTGGGACGGCGTCCCTTCTATTGGCAGGTTGCCTATCGGCTGATCGAAGGGCCCGGCGTCGCCGAAACCGGGCAACTCGACGGTACGCAGTTCACCGTCCTCGCAGACGACGGCCAGCGATTCTACGCCGATCCATTCGTCATCGAGCGCGACGGCGGCCACTATCTGTTTGTCGAGGAATTTCCCTACGCCACCGGTCGCGGCGTGATTTCCGTCGCCGAACTGGGTGACGATGGCAGCTTCGGCGTACCGCGGGTGGTGCTGGAGGAAGCGCACCATTTGTCTTATCCGCAGGTGTTCGCTCACGCCGGCGAGATTTTCATGATTCCTGAAAGTGCGGCGGCGCGCGAGCTTGTGCTCTATCGTGCCGCGCAGTTTCCGGATCGCTGGGTACGCGACACCGTGCTGATGACGGGCAAGGATTTCAATGACGCCACGCTGCTCGAATCGGATGGCCGCTTCTGGCTGTTGGGGACGGAGCGGTTCGGTTATGGCAGCGCGTCGGACACGATGGCGGTCTATTCCGCGCCCTCGCTGCGCGGGCCTTGGATTGCGCATGCGCTCAATCCCATTGCCGTCGATCACTCGGCAGCTCGGCCCGGCGGCGCCTTTATTCGCCAAGGCGACGCCCTGGTGCTGCCGGTCCAAAACGGGTCGAGAGCCTATGGCGGCGGTCTGGGCTTGATGCGGCTGGACCGGCTTGACGATCGCGATGTGCGTTTTACGCCGCCCCGCCCGATCGGCCCGGGGCCGGCATGGGCCCGCGCGGGCATTCACACGCTCAACCGTGCAGGCAATGTCGAGGTTGTGGATAGCGCCGGCTGATACGTCTGGAGCCGAGCTTATCCTGGCCGATTCAGCTTCGGCTCGGATGTAACCATGGCCGAAGATGTGCTGTTCGGCTGCTTTCGATACGAAGCGTTCCTATAGGCAAGAAGCAGCACGACGAGGATCGTAATTTCCGGCGATTTTGACGAGAGCGCGTTGTTCGACAGCGCAGCAAGCAGGAAGGTCATGGTGCCGATCCATGCCGGCAGCGGCGCGCCGCGCAGCAGCCGAAAAATGAACCAGAATATCAGCACGATAAAGAGCACGGCTATCGGCAAGCCGAAGAGCATGATGATGACCACCGGCGCGCTCTCGATAAAGGGCAGATGTAGCTTCTCGTTGACGATCTTCAGCAGCTCGTCGCCGTTCATGCCGAACAGGATGTCTTTCCAGCTGACAAGTCCGAACACCTGGTAGATCGTCACGCGCGCCATGAAATTTTCATCGAAGATCGTGTTGCTGAACCGGTTCAGCAGTCCGCCCGAAAACAGTACGGCCACCAGCACCGCGCCAGCCGCCACGGCGAACAGCAGCACGACGGACTTGGCCTGCCGCTGGTGCTTGAGCGTCAGGCGCGGCCAGGGCACGAACATCAGCAGTATGAGGGTTTCCATGGCCGCGAGTATCAGGGCGGCGCGAGCGCCTGATGCGGCACAACCCAGGAGCAACACAAGGATCGACACCACCCGCACCCATATACGCCAGCGTGCCAGCGGTACGAATCCGATGACCGTGGCACAGAGCGCGCCCAATGCCAGCGGGTGCGGCGACAGGCCTATTGGCCTGAACTGCAGTTCGTTAAGTCCGTAAGGCAGGAATCGATGTTGGGTCACCGCCTCGATGGTACCGATCACAGCGCTGAGGATCACCATTCCAAGCACGAGGTCGCCCAGCGCCCGCCGCGAATCCGCGTTCAAGGCCAGCATGAGCAGGCCTGCGGCGCCCGCCACCAGATAAGTATCGATGACGAACCCGGAAGAGCCTGCACGGCCGGTAATGAACAGATAGGGCACAAGCGCGAAAATCAGCACCGAGTAGCGCAGCAGCGCTTTGAATATCCCGATTTCGTCGCCCCGCAGCAGAAACGGTCGGCTGAAAAGGACGACAGCAAGCAGCAGAAAGATAGCATAGGTGCCGAAATGCAGCTTCTCGTAGAACGAACCCCCGTCGGCGGTATAGTCGACGACAGTGTTCATAATCTGCGGTGAAACCGTGAAGCGGAGCAGGAACGCGAAGGCCGCGCATAGGAAGAACAGAAGCGACAGCGCGTTCTGGCGGCGCGCCTGGCTGGACGACCGTTCCGATACGGCGGCGGGATAGCTCATGGCCCATCCAAGTGAAGGTATTCAAACGGCTTTCCGGCCAACGAGATCCATTCGACGGACCGCCGAACGGACGCGGCGTGTGTCGGCAAAATATGCCAACTTGGAAAATGAGACGTTAACGGCCAGCCCGGATATCAACGCAGCGTAGGTGTTGCACGGTCTTCTTATTTGTTGCCGGTGGCAGCGTAAGGAAGCGGTGCGTTCCTAACCCTTCGTCTGCCGTTCAGAACGAGAAGAATCGGCTTCTCGATCATATGGTGGATCACCAGGCTGGCAATGCAGGCAGTCACGATGCTGACCACCGAAACCAGAAACACCGTTGCCGGATGTTCGTAGCCGATGGTGCGCTTGGCCAAGTAGGCGACGGCGCCGATCACGAAGATATGCGACAGGTAAAGCGCGTAGGAGGCGTTGCCGAGCTCTTCGAGCAGGCTCCAGTGCTTGAGTTTCGGTTCCAGAATGAGGCCAAGATGAAGCAGGCTGGCTGCCCACATTACCTGCCCCGCGAAGCTGATCTGGGTCATGAGCGGCGTGCCGTCATCGACGAATGCAAGCGCTACGCCTGCCGCGGCCACAAGGCCGAGTGGCCAAGCATAGCGTGTGTCGGAAGCGAAGCCGCCATCTAGATAGCGCCGGCCTATCCACATGCCGATGACGAACGCCACCGGAGAAGCGTTCAGATAGAACTGCAGAACAGGGTTGGCGGGAGCCATCAACAGCCCGGCCAGCCACATCGCAGTGAAAAAGGCTGTCAGCACCAATGCGCGCGAAGTCACAGACAGGAATGCGAGCACCGCGAATGCGATATAGAAGTAGGCCTCATAATTGAGCGTCCAGCCGAGTGAGAGAATTGGGCTGACGCCATCTCGTTCGGGCGCTTGGTGGACGACGAAGAAGAGCGACTGGAGATAGTGGGGCCATGTAAAGACGGTCGTCTGGAACAGACTTGGTGCAAAGGCTGCCAGAAGCGCGGCGACGCTTGTGAAAAGCCAGTAGAGGGGGATGATCCGGATCGCCCGGCGTTTCAGGAAGGTTGGCGCAGAGAAAGGGCCATTTCCTGTAATGTAGACCATTATGAAGCCGCTAATGACGAAGAACAGAATAACGCCAAGGCGACCCGCAGTCACGATAATCGGATTGTCTATGCCGATCTGGTAAGAAAAAGCGTGCGCGAACAAAACCAGCAAGGCGGCGCAGGCGCGAAGATACTGGACCGAATAGAACTTCTGCACGTTCCTCTCCCGCAGGCGACTGACGCCATCCTGTAGGCCGCGGTCAGTGCTTCAAAAGGCATTACCGTCTTTTCAAATACAGGCGGGCCGTTAAGTGCCCGTTACCGACTTCATGACAATCACTCACACTTGGCCGATAAGTGAGATTTCTTCGAATGGCGCTTGGCCGTTCGCCAAATCTAACGTGCGACGGCAAACATGCCGAACATGCAGACCGCCCTGAGGCCGGCCAACCGCAGCGGCACGACCGTCCGACTGCCGCTACCAACCGGATGCTGGGTACAAAGCAAGGCTTCGCAGCGATCTCCGATCCCAGCCAAATCAAGGCCGGCGACCCATGCAAGTGGAGGTATTCTATCGTCATTCTTGGAAAATGAGATGTTAACGATCTTTCTGTAGTGCTGGCCGCATAGCAAGAGAACAAGAGTTGGCACCATGTCCGCCGCTTCCGGCACAACCCCTCCATCTGCAGCGGATTCCGATATCAGCGCGCTCGAGCGGATCGCCAATGCGCGGCGCGCCAGCAGGGCAAGGCTGCAACAGGATGCCCCAGTCATGGCACGCACCTCCGCCCCTGTCACTCCGCACACGCCCGAGCCCGTCCCGACGGTGACGCTTGACAAGATCGGCGATTTCCTCGAGCTCGATTTTCGACGCCTGTTTGTCTGGCTGCGTGCCGGGCTCGTCGTGGCATGCATGCTGGCAGTGGCCGGCGGCGTCGTCGGCGCCGCCTATGGGTTGCTGAGCAAGCAGCGTTATACGGTCACGACGGAAGTCCTCATCAATCCCGCCAATTTGCAGGTCGTGGAAAACGATCTCTACTCGCAACCGGGCCAGGTCGACAGCCAACTGCTCAACGCTCGCAGCAAGCAGCGTATCTTGACCTCGGGCAACGTGCTTGCTCGGGTAGTGGACGAACTCAGTCTGACCAACGATCCGGAGTTTTTCGACCCGGACCAGAGCGCCTCCACGCCTGCTGTTGGAGCGAGTGCCGGCAAACCCGATCCGAAGCTTATCGCCCAGAAAAACCTGGCGGAGCGGGTCAACGTCACTGCAGATGAAATGTCGTTCGTCACGACCCTCTCAGTATCGGCAGAAACCTCCGGCAAGGCGATCCTGATCTCGCAAGCCATAGTGAAAGCTTTCCAGGAAGAATTGGCCAAGGCCGAAGCTGCCGGTGCCGGCCGTGCCGCAGCTGCTCTTGACGCCCGGCTCGGCCAGCTCAAGCGCGACGTGCAGGCGGCCGAAGAGGGGGTCGAGAACTACAGGCGCAGCCACAATTTGTCCTCCAGCAACGGCCAGCTCGTCAGTTCGCAGACGATGACGCAGCTCAATAGCGAAATTGGCGAGGCGCAATCGCGGGTCATCGCTGCGCAGGCAAGCTACGACGCCTTGATTGCCTCCGGTGTCAATGGAGCCAATCCTGACCCCGCGGATTCGGCAGCACTCGCGGTATTGCGCGACAAGGCAAACGCCCTGCGGCAGCAAATCGATTCACAGTCCATGACATTTGGTCCGCGCCACCCGACGATTGTCAGGCTCAGGACAGAATTCGAAACCGTCAGTTCTCAACTCAGGGCGGAGTTCGCCCGCACGGTCGGCACGGCAAAAGCCAACCTGGATAAGGCCAACGCGTCATTGGCTTCTCTTAGCGCCAAGATGAACGATCTGAAGAGCAATGTTTTCACCGACAGCGAGTCCCAGGTCGCCTTACGTGAGCTTGAACGCGATGCCGCCTCGAAGAGGGCGGTCTATGAAAGCTTCCTGTCTCGCGCACGCCAGATCGCCGAACGCGAGCAGATCGACACCACGAATGTACAGGTAATTTCCACCGCAGTGCCGCCGAACGGGCGCTCGTGGCCGCCCCGCACCCCCCTGATGGCAGGCTTGGGGGCTTTCGCCGGCTTTGCTCTGGGCATGCTGCTCGCCATTGCCATGGGCATCTGGCGCGACATGCGCCAGCCGCCGGACCGACCGGGCATTGCCGTCGGCCAAGCCTGAATCCAGGCATGGCGAAGCGCGTTGTCTTTCACATTGCCAGCCTCAGGGGCGGTGGCGCCGAGCGTGTCTTCGTCCTCATGGCAAATGAATTGGCGTCGCGTGGGCACGATGTCACACTTTTTACCTGGAACGCGGAAGGACCTAACGCCGCGCTGCGCTCCCCCGACGTGCATCTGGTCGATTTCGACCTTCCCATCCGGGGCGAGGGCTACGGCAAGTGGGAGACGCTGAAAGGCATCGTGCGAAGCGCACGTCTATTCAGTCGCCTTGGTCCCCATGCGGTCTATAGCGCGCCGGAATTTGCCAATCTGGTCGTGACGCTGGCGCTTCTTCTGGCGCGAAGCCGAGCGCGGTTCTTTCCAAGCTTCCACGCCGCGGCCTCACTGCCTTCCGGCAGCCTCGGCGCGAGAATAGCAGTCTGGTTTTCCGCGCTGGTTGCAGCGCGCGCAACCAAGGCCATCGCCGTCTCAGTGGGCGTCGGCCGCGATATTGCGGCCCGCGGTTTCCCCAAATCCAAGGTCGTCGTCATCAACAACCCGCTGCCGCCGGCCGCGGCGCTCCAGGGACAATCCTATGCCTGGCAGGCAGAGTTGGCGACGATGGGCGATGGCCCGGTCATCGCCACCGCCGGTCGCCTGGTGCCGGTCAAGGATCATCGGACCTTGCTCCAGGCTTTCGCTATCCTGCGCGCCGGCCGCCGTGCTCGGCTTGTCATCTTCGGCGAAGGCCCGCTGGCTGTCGAACTGCGCGCCTGTGCCCAAGAATCCGGTATAGGCGCGGGTGTGCTCTTTGCCGGCTACGTCAACGATCCCGCCGCCTGTTACGCCGCAGCCGATCTGTTCGTCCTTTCCTCCACAAGCGAGGGCTTTGGCAATGTACTGGTCGAGGCCATGGCTGCCGGGGTCCCCGTGGTTTCCACAGATGCGCCGCATGGCCCGCGCGAGATTCTGGATGACGGTCGTTTCGGCGCCTTGGTGCCGGTCGGCGATGCCGAGGCGCTGGCAAAGGCGATGGCTGAGATGCTGGATCACCCCACTTCTGCCGCCCTCCTGAAGAGCAGGGCAGCGGATTTCGAAGTTGAAAAGATCGGCGATCTATACGAAGCGCTGCTCTAGCCGGGAATTTCGCTGACGCTCGTTGATGCCAGGTCAATGCCGGCATCGCCATTCGTGCCGACCGGTCAGCATCAGTGCATCGCCGTTGGCCGGCGCAAGCCCGAGCAGGATGGGTGTCAGACGCATCGGAATCTGATAGCAGCCGATGAAAGAGGAGTAGCGGACCCCGCCGCGGTGGGAAGCGCGGACGTGCAGCCGCATGGCGATTCTTTACTAACGGAGCGTTCGAATGAGACATGTATGGCGTTGGTTCGGCTCGGTCGACAAGGTGACCATCGCGGACGCGCGTCAAGCCGGTGCGCAAGGCATCGTCTCGGCCCTTCACCACGTTCCTCACGGCGCCGTCTGGCTGCCCGCCGAAATCGAAAGACGTCAGCGCGAAGTCGCGTCTTTGCCGGATGGAAG
This sequence comes from Mesorhizobium robiniae, assembly GCF_040545535.1. NCBI lineage: Bacteria > Pseudomonadati > Pseudomonadota > Alphaproteobacteria > Hyphomicrobiales > Phyllobacteriaceae > Mesorhizobium > Mesorhizobium robiniae. Next base: position 308,537 of record NZ_JBEPMC010000001.1, on the reverse strand, counting down.
CGCAAGTGATCTCAGTTGGGAGATCGTCGAGAGCCTGCCGGTTTCCGAAGCGATCAAGACGCAGGTCGGCGAATGGCGCAGCCACATAGAAAACTACAGGACATCGCTGGAAAACCTGGCGCGGGCCGGCATTTCGGTCATCTGCTATAATTTCATGCCCGTGCTCGATTGGACCCGCACCGATCTTGCCTGGCGCCTGCCGCACGGTGGCACCACCATGCGCTTCGATCTCATCGACTTCGCCGCATTCGACATCCATATCCTGAAACGCCAAGCGGCGCTCGGCGATTACACGCCGGAGATCGTCTCCGAGGCGGAGCGGCGATATGCGCAGATGGATGATTTTGCGCGCAAGGCTCTGGCAAGAAACGTCAATTCCGGCCTGCCCGGCTCGACCGAAGACACATCTCTCCAAGGTCTTGCGGCTCAACTGTCAAATTATGACCGCATCGACGCAACAACGCTGCGCCGGCATTTCGTCGACTTCCTGGCGGAGGTCGTGCCTACGGCAGAGCGCCTCGGCCTGCGTCTCTGCTGCCATCCGGACGATCCGCCGTTTCCGCTGTTGGGCCTGCCGCGCGTCATGTCGACCGAGGCCGACTACAGGTACATTCTGGACGTAGTCGATAGCCCTGCAAACGGGGCGACACTGTGCACGGGATCACTCGGCGCAAGACCCGACAATGATCTGCCCGGCATGATCGGGCGGATCGGGCCAAAAATCCACTTCGCGCATCTGCGCAATGTGCGCAAGGAATCAGCCGGCACCCCCTGCTCGTTCCACGAGGACGAGCATCTTGCCGGCGACACCGACATGGTTGCGGTGGTGGCGGCGCTGCTTGACGAGGAAGCGCGGCGCAAGAAACAAGGACGCCCGGACGCCGTCATCCCGATGCGCCCCGACCATGGCCAGGATATCCTCGACGACCTGACGCGTGGGGCCCAGCCCGGCTATCCGGCCATCGGCCGGCTAAAAGGATTGGCCGAACTCCGCGGCGTCGAACATGCCATTCGCAAGTCGACGTCGGCTTGATTCGCAGCACGCCGAGCATGGCCATCGGCTTTCGATCATCGGGCACCCGCCTCCGGCACGATGTCAGCTTTCCACCCATTTTGCGCGGACGGTTGTGCATAAATCGCAGTTTGCGGTTTGAGTCCGATTGCAATCCGCTAGCTTGCGCTAGTTATTGCTCCATCCACAGCCGGTATTGAGAGGAACTCTAGACGCCGGAATTTATATCCTGGGAGGAAATCACGATGAGAAAATTCGCCGTCGCTCTGGCCGCCGCCGCAGCCGTCACGCTGTTTCCGTTCACCGCAGGCGGGCAGACCTATCCCGAACGCACCATCACCGTCGTGGTGCCGTTTTCGGCCGGCGGCCCGACCGACACGGTCACGCGCCTCGTCGCTGAGGCCATGTCGAAGGATCTCGGCCAGCAGGTCATCGTCGAGAATGTCGGCGGCGCCGGCGGCACACTGGGCGCCGGTCGCGTCGCACAGGCCGATCCCGACGGCTATACGCTGCTCCTCCATCACATCGGCATGGCGACCAGTGCTACGCTATACCGAAAGCTCGCATACGACACGCTGAACGGCTTCGAATATGTCGGCCTCGTCACCGATGTGCCGATGACCATCGTCGCCCGCAAGGACCTCGAGCCGACGGATCTGAAAGGGCTGGTCGACTACGCCAAGGCCAATAAGGATACCGTCACCGTCGCCAATGCCGGCATAGGTGCGGCTTCGCATCTGTGCGGCATGCTGTTCATGAGCGCGATCGGCACGCCGCTGGTCACCGTGCCCTACAAGGGCACCGGTCCGGCCATGACCGATCTCCTCGGCGGCCAGGTCGACATCATGTGCGACCAGACGACCAATACCACCAAGCAGATCCAGGGCGGCACGATCAAGGCCTACGCCGTCACCTCGCCGCAACGCCTCGAAGTGCTGCCAGATCTGCCGACAACGACGGAAGCTGGTCTCCCGGAGGTGCAGGTCGGCATCTGGCACGGCCTCTACGCGCCCAAGGGCACGCCGGCCGAGGTCACCGATCGCCTGTCGAAATCGCTTCAGGTCGCGCTGAAAGACCAGAATGTCGTCGCCCGCTTCGCCGAGCTCGGCACCAAACCGTCGTCCGACGCGGACGCGACACCGGCCGCACTGAAGGCCAAGCTGGAAAGCGAGATTGCGCGCTGGAAGCCGATTATCGAAGCCGCCGGCCAGTACGCCGACTGAGATTTGAGCGGGGCGCCACCAGCGCCCCGTTTCCGCTTCGGCCCGCTTTCGCACTGTACCGGCGTGCCCGCGGCGCCGGCCTGGGAGGACGTCATGAAGCCTTTCACGATCGACACGACCAACGGCGTATGCGCTGTGCTGTTCATCTTTCTCGGCGGATTTTTCGCAGCTCAGTCGCTCGGTCTCGAAATCGGCACCGCCTTCCGCATGGGGCCGGGCTATTTCCCGCTGGTCCTGGCAATCGTGCTGATCCTGCTCGGCGCCGTCATCCTCGTCGACGCGGTGCGCTTCGAGAGCGAGCCGATCGGGCATATAGCTTGGCGCGGCATGCTGTTCATCCTGCCTGCCCCGATCTTCTTCGGCCTGACAGTGCGAGGCCTCGGCTTCATCCCTTCGATCTTCCTGACGGCGCTGATCGCATCCTTTGCCAGCGGCCGCATGAGGCCGCTGACCGCGCTCGTACTGTCCGCCAGCCTCACCCTGTTTGCGTTCCTCGTCTTCAGCTACGCGCTCGGTCTGCCGTTCCGGCGCTTCGGCCCATGGCTGCCGCCATGGCTCGTATTGTGAGGCGATGAACATGGAACTGCTCGACAACCTCGCGCTCGGCTTCTCGACGGCAACGACGCTGGCAAACCTCGGTTTCTGCCTGATCGGCGTCCTTCTCGGCACGCTGATCGGCGTCCTGCCCGGCATCGGGGCCACCGCGACCATCGCCATGCTGTTGCCGATCACCTTTCAGATCGGCGACCCGGTTTCCTCCCTCATCATGCTCGCCGGCATCTATTACGGCGCGCAATATGGCGGCTCGACCACCGCCATCCTCATCAACATGCCCGGCGAATCCTCCTCCGCCGTCACCGCGATCGACGGCTACCAAATGGCCAGGAACGGCCGCGCCGGGGCGGCACTCGCGATCGCTGCAATAGGCTCGTTCTTCGCCGGCACCGTATCGACCTTCCTCGTCGCCATCTTCGCTCCGCCGCTAACGGCGATCGCGCTGCAATTCGGCGCCGCCGAGTATTTTTCGCTGATGGTCGTCGGCCTCGTCTCGTCCGTCGCGCTCGCCCACGGCTCGATTGTCAAGGCGCTGGCGATGGTCGTGCTCGGCCTGCTGCTCGGCCTTGTCGGCACCGACATCTACACCGGCGCGCCGCGCTTCACGCTCGGCATCCGCGAATATGCCGACGGGCTGAATTTCGTCGCGGTGGCGGTCGGCGTCTTCGGCGTCGCCGAGATACTGCGCAATCTCGAAAATGAGCACGAGCGCTCCGTCATGATCCGAAGGGTCTCCGGCTTGATGCCGACCCGCGAGGACTTTCGCCGCATGGCGGCGCCCATCGTGCGCGGAACCATCATCGGTTCGGCGCTCGGCATCCTGCCGGGAGGCGGCGCGATCCTTGCAGCCTTTGCCTCCTATACGGTCGAAAAGCGCGTATCGAAAAACCCGGGGGAATTCGGCAAGGGCGCCATCGAAGGCGTCGCCGGACCGGAATCGGCCAACAATGCCGGCGCCCAGACCTCCTTCATCCCGATGCTGACGCTCGGCATTCCGGCAAACCCGGTCATGGCGCTGATGATCGGCGCGATGATCATCCAGGGCATCGTGCCCGGCCCCAATGTTGCGACCGAACAGCCGGCGCTGTTTTGGGGCATCATCGCCTCGATGTGGATCGGCAATCTGATGCTGATCGTCTTGAACCTGCCGCTGATCGGACTTTGGGTGAAACTGCTGACGATCCCCTACTACGTGCTCTTCCCGATCATCATGGCGTTTTGCTCGATCGGCGTTTACAGCGTCAACACCAACATCTACGACCTGTACGCCGTCGCCTTCTTCGGCTTCCTCGGCTATCTCCTGACCAAGCTGCGCTGCGAACCGGCGCCGCTGCTGCTCGGCTTCGTGCTTGGCCCGCTGCTCGAAGAAAACCTGCGCCGCGCCATGATTCTCTCGCGCGGCGATCCGAGCACCTTCCTCACGAGGCCGATCAGCGCCGGCCTGCTCTTCGTCGCATTAGCCGTGCTCGTCGTCGTCTTCCTGCCTGGCGTCAAGAAGAAGCGCGAAGAGGTGTTCGTGGAGGAGAATTAGCGAAAGTCACGCGGCCGCCTCTCCACGGATGCGATGCGCTGCCGCGACGCACCTCAGGCCCTGCCTGCAGCGACAGAACCGGCAATCACGCACAGCAGCTCGAACATCATCGTTGCCCCCGCCAGCGCCGTCATCCCGCCAAGATCGAACGGCGGCGCCACTTCCACGACGTCAGCGCCGACTATGGCCACCGTGTCGAGAAGGCGGACCATTTCCTGCGCTTCGCGGGTGGTGAAGCCGCCAAGCTCGGGGGTTCCGGTGCCGGGCGCCATCGAAGGGTCGATGCAATCGATGTCGAAGGTCACATAGGTGGGACCGCTGCCGACAATGCCGCGCGCCTCTTCCATGACGCTGGCCGCGCCGCGCCGGACAAATTCCTCCATGTAGATGATGCGGATGCCCTGAGCGACCGCCCAATCATGCTCGTTGGGCTCGTAGATTGAACCGCGGATGCCGATCTGGACGACACGTTTGGGATCGAGCAGGCCCTCTTCGATCGCCCGCCGGAATGGTGTGCCATGCGTGTAGGGATTGTCGCCGAAATAACGGTCATTGGTGTCGGAATGCGCGTCGAAATGGATCATGCCGACCGGCGCATTGCGCGCGACCGCACGCAGCACCGGCAGCGTCGTCAGATGATCGCCGCCGGCAGCAAGCGGAATGGCGCCCGCCGCGACAATCGCCGCGATGCCGTCCTCGATGCGCTTCAGACCGTCCAGGAGGTTGATCGGATTGACCGAGAGGTCGCCGACATCGGCAATGTTGGCGATGCTGAACGGCTCGGTTCCCGAGACGTGATGGGCCCGCCGCATCAGGCTCGACTGGTTCCGGATCTCGCGCGGACCGTGCCGCGCGCCGGCGCGGTTGGTCGTACCGCCATCCCACGGTATGCCGACGAGTGCGATGTCCAGCCCCTCGGCACTTGCCACGGCCGGCAGTCTCATGAAGGTCGAAAGCCCGGCGAAGCGGGGAACTGCGGCCGCGTCGACCGGCTGAAAGAAATTGCTGTTCATGTTGTCGTCACCTCAGAAGAATTCACGTTTGACGATGTCGGCGAGCCGCGTCTGGCAGTCGTCGAGCAGCCATCGGCCCTTTTCCGCCGACGAGCCCTCGGTCAACGACAGGACGCCGGACGGCGGCACGTCCTCGGACGGTCTGGGATAGCGGTCATAGGGCTTGAATTGCGCGGGACCGTCATGCAGCGCCTTGCCCAGGTCGACGAGCTCCGGGCGCAGCGCCAGCATCATCGACGTCTCGATCACGCTCGCATGCTCCAGTTCGATGCCGGGATAGCCGTCGGGGAACACTTTCGCCAGCGTTTCACCGCGCACCATGTCCCAGTGGTCGACGCGCAGGATCGTCAGGTCCGTCGCACGTTCGCGGCCGATGGCGTCGAGCGCCAGTTCGATGCCTTCGATCGACGGGCCGATGTTCTCATAGTGGCCGTTGAGCACAACGATGCGTCGGACCTTCTGGCGATACAGGTCGCAGATCACATCCTTGACCAGAAGCGAGAAAGTCTGTGCCGTGATGTTGATCGTACCGGGAAAGGCCGGGCCGCCGCCTGTCCTCGGTTGCGAGCGGTTGCCGTAGGCGATCGTCGGCGCCACCAGTCCTCCGACCTGCGACGCCACCTTTTCGGCGATGGCGGTCGGGATCACCACATCGACATTCATCGCCATATGGTGGCCGTGCTGTTCGGTCGCGCCGAGCGGCAGGAAGACGGGAGCGCCGGCGGCGATCCGCTTCTGAGCCTCGGGCCACGACAGTTCAGCGAGGAAAACGCGGTCTCTCATGATCATCTCTTCTCAAAGCATCGCCGCGCCACCATTGGCGCCCAGGCATTGTCCGGTGAAAAACGTTGCGCCGGGACCGGCCAGGAACACCACCGCGGCGGCGATTTCATCCGGCCGTCCGATCCGCCCCAGCGGGTGTGTCGTTTCCAGCGCGCGCTGGCTCTCGGTCAGCGCATCGAAGCCGAGAAGCGGCGTGTCCGTTGGCCCGGGCGCCACGGCGTTGACCAGAATGCGGGGCGCAAGTTCGCGTGCCCAGGAGCGGGTAAGGCCGAGCAACGCCGCCTTCGTCGCACAATAGACTGAAGCACCCGACCGGCCGACATAGGCGAGCTCGGAGGCGATGTTGATGATGCGTCCGCCCTCGGGAAGATGCGGCAAGATTTCCCGTGCCACGATGATCGCGCCCCGCACATTGACGGCGAACATGCGGTCGACATGATCGAGCGAAATCCCGCCAAGCGGTGCTTCCTGCAGGATGCCGGCATTGTTGACGAGGATGTCATAGCCGCCAATCAGGTCCCTGCCCTGCCCGACCGCGGCAATGATGTCGGTTTCGCTGGCGAGGTCGCAGGCAAGAATCGGGATATCGCCCTCTGACGCCTTGAGATCGAATCCCAGAACCGTCGCCCCGGCCTCGCGCAAGGCGTGCGCGGTCGCGCGGCCGATACCGCTGGCCGCGCCAGTCACCAGCGCGCGTTTTCCGTGAAGCGGGCTTACCAAGGCACTTCTCCCCTGTCGACGCCAAGCGACTGCCCGGTGATGTTGGCTGCGAGTTCCGACGCCAGGAAGAGATAGGTGCCCGCCATGTCAGCCGGCTCCATCAGGCCCGGCAGCGCCTGCGCACCGACGGTGCTTTCGAGCAGTGTTGCCTCGCTGACGGCGTCTCTCTCGGCCATGCGGCCGAGCGAGCGCATCGACGCGTCGGTGCGAACCCATCCGGGACAGACCGCATTGACGCGGATGCCCCTGACCCCAAGTTCCTTGGCCCAGGTCTTCGTCAAGCCGATGATGGCGTGCTTGGAGGCGACATAGGCGCCGAACTGCGCCTCGGCAACACGGCCCCAGATCGACGCGGTGTTGACGATCGAACCGCCGGCCTGCATGCGCGGCAGAGCACGCGCCGTGACGAGCGCTGTGCCGATGATATTGATCTCGATGATGCGCCGGAAGGCGGCTTCGACATCGTCGCCGCTGTCGGTGATCGGCGTTATCAGTTCTAGCCCGGCATTGTTGATGAGCACGTCTATGCGGGCGAGAGGTTCGAGCGCCGCGGTCACGGCCGCACGATCGGCAATATCGGCCTCCGTGCTGGTGGCGCCCAATTCACGCGCCCGTTCGTGCACAGCCGCCTCGTTGGCGATGAGATGCAAGCTGGCGCCGGCTTGCGCAAACGCCTTAGCGATGCCGAGCCCGATGCCACGGCTGGCCCCGGTGATCACGACCGACTTTCCGGAGAAGGACAGGCTCATGCGACCGCTCCCGTCTCGTTGCGGATCAGATGCAGGACCTTGTTGCGCAGCTCGAAGAATTTCTGCGTTTCCCGGATCTCCAGTGGCCGTTGCGAACCTAGCTCGGCCGCCACATCGATATCGGCCACGACCGAGGCAGGCCGGCGCGAAAACAGGATGATCCGGTCGGCCAGGAACACCGCTTCTTCCACGTCGTGGGTGACGAAGATGATGGTCTTTTCCTCGCGAATCTGGATCTGCCGCAGCTCGACCTGGAGGCGCTCGCGCGTCAGCGCGTCGAGCGCGCCGAAAGGCTCGTCCATCAACAGCACATCCGAACCGGCGGCGAGCGTGCGCGCTATGGCCACGCGCTGGCGCATGCCGCCCGAAATCCGGTTCGGATAGGAGCCGGCGAAGTCGGCAAGCCCAAACAGTTCGAGATAATGGCGCATGCGCTCGGCTTGTTCGGCCGCGCCAAGGTCCTTCCTGTAGCGCATGCCGAAGGCAATGTTCTTCTCGACAGTCAGCCAGGGAAACGACGAATAGGACTGGAACACCATGCCGCGTCGGCGGTCCGGCCCGACAACTTTTTCGCCGCCGACCAGGATCGAACCCGAGCTCGGTTCGTCGAGGCCGCCAACCATCCGCATCAAGGTTGTCTTGCCGCAACCCGATGGGCCAAGGAAGACCACCAGCGAATTGCGGTCGAGGCCAAGGTCGGTTTTTCGCACGACATCGACCGGGCCGAAGGCCTTGGCCGTATCGAAGAACTGAACGTAGCCGCTCACCATGACCTATTCCTCACAGATACCGGAAAAGCCGGCGGTGAAGCAGGCGAAGCAGTTGGTCGGTGACGAGGCCGATCAGCCCGATGACGACGACGCCTGCCATCACTTCGGGCGTTTTTACGAAGCGGCGTGCCGTCCAGATCACGTAGCCGATGCCGGAATCGGCCGCGACGATCTCGGCGATGATCAGATATGTCCAGCACCAGCCGAGCGTGATCCTGAGATTGTCGATCAGTGTCGGCCCCATCCAGCGCAAGGCGACATCGGTCATCACCTGCCTTGAGCTGGCGCCGACTGTGCGGGCGACCTCGACGAACTCATGCGGCACCCGCCGCATGTCGTCGGCCACGAGAAGCACGAGCTGGAAGAACGTGCCCAGCCAGAGCAGGAAGATCTTGGTCTCCTCGCCTACGCCGAACCAGATGATGGACAGCGGCACGAGTGCGGGAACCGGAAGATAGCGGATGAAATCGATCATCGGCTCGAGTGCGGCTCCGACGATCCGGTAGCTGCTCATCATGATGCCGATCGGGATGGCCATGGCCGCGGCGAGCAGGAAGGCGATCCACACGCGTGTGGTCGAGACCACGACGTGCCAGACGAGGTTCTGCTCGGTCAGCATTGTCCACAAGGCGACGACGACGCGGCTTGGCGACGGGAGGAACTGCGGCGCGATGATGCCCCCGCGCGCCGCCAGCTCCCAACCCGCGACGACCAGGGCGGCAGCCGCAACGCTGACAGCGGATTCCGCCATCGGCGAAGCCCGGCCGCGAAAAACAAACAGACTGCTGAACAAGATCCCTATCCCCGGATGGTCGAAAACAACTTCCGCCACAGACGGCTGCCGGCATGGCATGCCGCCGGCAGCCCGCCCGAAGGCGGGTCGCCGGACCTGGTCCATTGCCGTTACTTGGCCGGTACCTTGTTGATCACCGAATTGTCGATCTGGTCCGTTGCCACGAGCTTGTTGTCGGCAGCGCCGTTCTCCAGGTTGAGGTCCATCACCGTATCGAAGATACCGTGGAGCGTGCCTTTTTCTCCCGGTTTGCCCATGTAGGCCAGCGATTCGGCGAGCGTCGTGTAGGATAGGCTGGAGTTGACGATCTCGGTCACCTCAGCCGGCGTCAGGCCGAAATGCTTCGAGGCCATATCGGCGAATTTTTCCGGATCGGCCTTGAGGAAATCGACGGCCTCGTAGATGCAGCCGAGAAACTTCGCGTATTTGTCCGGGTTCGCCTTGAAGTCGTCGTTACGGACGATGATCGCATCGATGATGATGCCGCGATGATCCTTGGATGAGACCAGCATTCGGGCGCCCGGACGGGTCGAGGCCTTCAGCGCCTGCGACATGAACGGTTCGTAGGTCGCGATCGCGGCAATCGAGTCATCGACGAAAACCGCGCCCGAGTCGGCCGTTGCGATGTCCTTGATCTGGAGATCCTCCAGTGACAGTCCCGCCTGCTTCAGCTCCATCTGGAGCAACAGGCGTGAGGGAATGTTGGGCTCGGCAGCGACGACCTTGCCCTTGAGATCCGCCACCGTCTTGATCTTATCGTCGGTGATGATGCCGTCGCCGCCGACGGATTCATCGATCGTGCCGATGATGATGCCCGGCGTGGCGGCGTCGCGAGGGCGGCCCTGATATTCGCCGACGGAGCGCATCTGCATCTCGATATCGCCGCGCGCCATCGCTGCCATGACGTTGGTCAGGTCATCCTCGAACTTGATGCTGACGTCGAGGCCCTTGCCGGCGAAGCAGCCCAGGTCGCCAGCGATGTGGACAGGTGCAAATCCCAGCCACGTCGGGGCGAGGATGCGTATCTGGTCGGCGCTGAAGGCGAACTGCGAACTGGCGAGCACCAGTGCTGCGGACAACGCGATGCGGAGTGACGATTTCATGATTGTTCCCCATTTTTCTTCCGCGCAGGCTCGCGATTTCGAGCATTGATGTAAATGAGTTTATTTAGAATTTTACATCGAATAATGTCGATGTATTGCCGTTCGAGGGACAAGCAATGCGTCGTTTGGACAACATCGACATCCGCCTGCTGCGCGTCTTCGTGGCGCTGGCCGATTCAGGCGGCTTCGCCGACGCGCAAATCACCCTCAACCTGTCGCAGCCGACGCTCAGCACGCATCTTGCGGAGTTGGAGAAACGCATCGGCGCCCAGCTCTGCCATCGCGGACGCAAACAGTTCCGCCTGACCGAGGTCGGACAGGCGACCTACGACGCGGCGCAGAAACTGTTTCGCGATCTCGATGATTTCGGGCACCGCATCAGCGCGGCCAGCGGCAGCCTGTCCGGCCGGTTGCGGATCGGCACGTCCGATGGCGTATTCACAAGCAGTGAACTGGGCATCCAGCATGCGCTCAGACGCTTCATGGGTCCTGATTCCGATGTTTTCATCGACCTCTCGCTGGGCACGCCCTCCGAGCTTGAGCAGCAAGTCGCTGATGGCGGCCGCGACATCGTCATCGGGCCGTTGTCGCAGAAAGCGCCCGGTGTCGTTTACCGGGATTACTGCGGCGAGCCGCATTTCCTCTATTGCGGCCGACGGCATCCGCTTTTTGCGATGCCCGATTCAAGGATCGACCAAAGCGCCATCCACGCGGCGCGGTTTTCGGTGCGCAGCTATCGGTATTTCGACGACCTCTATCTCGTCGGGCATCCCAAGGCCAGCGCGTCGGTGATCCACATGGAAGCACAATTGATGCTGATCCTGTCGGAGAATTTCATCGGTTTCCTGCCGGCCCACTTCGCATCGTCATGGGTCCATGCCGGCGAGTTGCGGGCGATCAAACCGGGATCCTATACCTTCAGTTCCCGGCATCTGGTCGCTTACCGCAGGGCGGACGAGACACGAAATCTGGTCCAGGCGTTCCTTCGAGAACTGACCAGAGGATCGGAAATTACTCCGCCAGAGACACCCGTCAGACCGCCCTGAGATACTCGATCATTGCGGGGGTCTGCATCGCCGAGCATCATCAAGTCTCCGGGCAGCGGATGTTGAAGCAGGGAGACATCAGCTCTACACTTCAGCGAGGGAAAAGAACCTCACCCATTCCAAGCACCGAATTATCGCCGCCATATTTTTGCGGAGCATTGCCCAGAAGCGGCCGTTTCAAAATACCTTCCGCGATCAGATGGCGATCGATGACGGCGGCGAAGACGCTTTCCGGCGCGCCGCATTCGACGAAGCTCGGCGACAGGCTTTTCGGCGCGCGATCCAGCAGGATCGAACCGCGACGCATCAGATAGCCGGGCATCTCGCCGGTGCCGCCGGCCACCACCAGCGTGCCGGCGATCATGCGGCTGCCGGCATGGTCGCCCGAGCCTTTCAGCACCGCGATCAGGCCGCGCCGCATGCGGTCGGCGGCAAAAGCGCCGGCTTTGCCCCTGACGATCAGCAAGCCGCCATTCATACCGGCCAGTTCCCCGGCGAGCGGTCCACCGAGGTGATCGCCGGCGTTGCCTGTTATTTCAAGCCTGCCGCCGCGCATGCCGGAGCCGGCATGCGGCCCCGCATTGCCTTCGATCGTCAGCTTGCCGCCGCGCATGGCGCGTCCGGCCTGGGCGCCGGCATTGCCGATGACGCGAACCGAACCGCCTCGCATGCCTTCCACGACCCGATCAAGGCGCGCGCTGCCGCCTTCGAACACGATGTCCAGAAGATCGTTGCCGGCGACCCGAAAAATATCGCCGACCTTCGATCCATGCTTCGACATGCCGACCTGGATTCTTTCGATGTCGCGCCTTTCGATCCCGGCAAGCCGCTCCGGCGTCAGCAGCGACAGGTCGAGGCGCTCGGGCGGTTCGGCGACAAGGGTGAAGGTCAGCGCCTTCATGGCAGCATATCCTTCAGCGAATAGATGAATTTGCCGAGCTTGCCGCCGTAATTGCCGGCGCCGATGCGAACCGCACCGCTCTTCGGTCCCAGCTCGATGACCGCCTTGATGCCGGCCTTCATCGCGGCGGCAACGGCATCGTTGGTCTCGCCGTCGATGACGATCTCCAGGACGGCGTTGATGTCGGGACCGAGCTCACTCCTGACGACGCCGCGCAGCGTCGGCGCATAGGCTTCGTTGGCCGAGGCGATCATGCCCTTGTATTTACCGCCGATCTTGGAACCCGAACGGGCAATGCCGCCGGGAAACGGCACGATCGCGCCGGGCACCAGGCCTATCGCGGCAACCGCGGCCTCGGCGGCAAGCAAGGCCTTGGCGCTGCTTTCAGCCATGACAAAGAAATTACCGCCGCCGACGGCATCCTTCGTCAGCCCGGTCGTCGCCTCGCACAGGAATTCGCCGTCCATGACGGGTACGCGCCAAAAATGCCTGCCGCCGAGTTTCTTGGATATTTGCCAGCCGTCGCCGAAATAACGCAGCGCCGAACCGAGCTTCAGCTCGGCGCTTCCGTCCAGCCCGGCGAAGCAGGCCGAGCCCGGCGAGGTCAAAACACACTGGCCGACGCGATTGAGCAGTTGTTTCTGGAGTTCGTCGGTTCCCATCGCGAAGATCATCACGCGGCAGCCGGGCCGGCCATCCGGTGTGGCCGATGGTGGCAGTTCGACATCGATTGCCGCTTCGCAGCCGCAGCCGATCACCGAAGTGGCAAAGCCGGTCATGGTGATCGCCGCCTGGCGCGCCCATTTCCGGTTCGGCGCGGTGATGATGATGGCGGTCGCGCGCATACCGAACGCCTCGGCAAAAGTATCGTCGATCACTATGCCATTTACCCTCACGTTCGGCATGAAACCTCGCCGAATGGCTGTTCGCGCGCGATCGCGGACTCTGGGAAATCGAACCAGTCCAGCGACAGGCCGTAGCGCTGCTGGTGATAGTCCTCCAGACGCCGCACCATCGCCTTGTCCGGCGATGGATTGAGCCTGAGCGCCTTGCCCCAACGGTAATGGGTGATCTCCCCATCCTGCACGACGAGATCGCCATCCTTGAAGACATACGCCGCCTGCCCGAGCATTTTCGCGATATTCCCGTCCCGGCGGTAGACAGCGATATCGGCTATGGCGCCGGCGCCGAGATGGCCCCGGTCTGTCAGTCCGAGCAGCTTGGCTGGGGCGGCGCGCGTCATGACGGCAATGTCCTCGAACGTGTATTCGCGCTCGATTGCAGCCAGGGTGGAGAGCGCCATGGCGGATTTTGGAAGTCCGGCAATCGCTTCGGCGCGCGCTTCCCGGCTCATCAGCAGCTCGAATAGGGCTGGATAGGCGGTAAACGGCGCGCCATTGGGATGATCGGTGGTGAAGAAGACACGCCAGGGATCGTCGATTAGTAGAAAAAGCTCGAGCCCGATCGCCCACTGCATCGCGCCATAGAAATCCTTGCCATAGCTGTAGGGCACGATGCCGCCACCGTTGCCGTCGCCGTCGTAAATGACTGATTTCTTCGGGCTCGCACTGCCACGCGCCGAAAACTGCCGCATGACGTCGGAGGAGACAGTGACTGTCTGCCCGAACATCACCTGGCCGATATCGATGCTGACCTCAGGCGTCGCATTGACCAGCTCGGCAAGACGCGCCGCGGCTGATGAGAACTTGCGCTTGCCCTCCGTGCCGTAGCCATAGAACTGGAGATGGGCGAGGTGCAGCGGCACCCCTTCTGCTGCCGCGATCGTCGCTGCCGCGGTATCCGCCGATCCGGGGCTGCCCAGATTGTTGCAATGGACATGCAGGGGATGCGGAACGCCAAGACTGTCGACGGCGGCCTGCAGCGTCTTGACGATCTTGCGCGAGCTGACGCCATAGGAAGGCACCACATCGTCCAGCGAGAAGGTACGGACGTTCTCCTTGAAGGCGGCCGCCGCACCGGCGTTGATCACCTTGACCCCAAGCGCCCGCGTCGAGGCGACGGTCCATGCGACATAGTCCTCGATCATTTGAGACGAAGCGTCGTCGCGGATCATCGACAGCAGGAAATCGTCGTTGCCGAGAATGGCGAGCGTCGCCTTGTCGATGATCGGGATGTCGGCCAATTCGAGATGGGTGTGAAGTGCGGCTCCCGGCGACATCGCCGGCTCGACGACCGTGGTGAAACCCATTTTGGCGTAGAGGCAGCCGGTCTGGAACGTCGACCAGCCCGCGTTGGAGAGCGGCGTCGTCGCCGGCCGCGCCTGATGCGCGGCATGCTGCTCGGGCAACAGCAGCCGTGCCGTATTCACGTTGCCGCCGCCGATGTGGGAATGGATGTCGATGGCGCCCGCCATCACGATGCAGCCGGCAGCGTCGATGGTCCGGTCGGCAGCGCCCCCCGCCGGCGCCGCAACGATCTTGTCGTCCCCGATCCAGAGGTCGCCCTTGCCGAGACGCCCATTGACGGGATCGATGATGTCGCCGCCTGTAATTTTCGTCAGCATGGCAACGCGGCCCCGGCGGAGACATGACTGGCGACCAGGCGGATAACAGTCGCAGCAGAAGGCAGTTCGGACGCCGCTCGCGCATCGACCGACCGCAGCGAACCGGTGCGGCTGGAATAGACGACCGCCTCGTGGTCGACGCCCGCTTCGCCGATGGCGATGGTGACCGCAGCGCCCGCGACCGGCTCCTGCGTCTTCGCCAAGGCGATCAGCGCCATGCGGTTCTTTTTCTTCTGCGGCTGGACGATCGAGGAGGAGATCCGCAGGTGCAGGTCGGCTTCGCCGGCAGCGATCATGCGGGCGACATCGTAACGCCAGGGGTCGAATTCCGGGAAGCCGCGCGCAAAGCCCGTGCGCAACGGAAAACCCGTCATCCAGGTCGAGGCGAGCCCGCTTCCCCAGCCATTTTCGTTCGCCGGCAGATGCAGGCCGGAGGCGCGTGACTTGCGGTTGAGATCGGTGATCAGTCCTTGCAGCATCTCCAGCGCCAGCCCTTCGGTTGCGTCGCCAGAAAATAGAAAGACGGGAAAATGCGCAGCCTCCAAGGCTTTGGCGAAATCGTCGAAGTTCGAGACCGGCTGCGATGTCTGACGCCCCCTGCACTGCGTCCTCAGCGCCGCCAGCGTCGCGCCGAGGCTTGCCTCGCCGCAGGACAGGAGCGTCGCCGTCCGCCCGTTACTCAACGGCGGCGCAGACGTCCCGTTCGACCCGACCAGAAAGATTTCGCGTTGATTCTTGCTTGAGAGATCGGGGGCCGAAAGATCGGGAACCGTGGCCGAGAGTTCGCCGACAAATTCATGATGGATTTGCGGGAGTTCGCCCACAATCACCACGACATCGGCGCGCCGGCGCGTCTCGCCGGGCGCAACAGTCATCGCGCCTTTGTCGGTAAAAAGCGCGGTCTCCCGGGAAAGTGCCGCGCCATCGGCATGATCGTATGCCGCGCCAACCCGCTCAGCCAGCGCGATCGCCGCCCTGGTGCCGTGTATATCCGTATCCAAGCTGAAAACCGGGCACCGGCTCGACCCCAACAGCGCGGCGGCATGTGCAGCCGCGCGCTCGACCAGCGTTTCCCGGTTGCCGATCCAAGCAACCGCCATTCACTACGCTACTTTCTGGTGCCGGCCCGATCCTAGACGAAACTGGATTGGCCGTGAACCCCGCCTGTTGGTAGATTAGCGAATGTTTTCATATGCTATCAACAAACTCCGACCGGGCTTAATCATATTTGATGTAAGCGAAGCGCTGATCGGTCGGCGGAGTGCCTTCCAGCGCGCCGCCTTCCTTGGCCGGCTGCCACTGGACGACATCCTCGATCTTTTTGGCCAATTCGAAGTCTTTGTCGGTGATGCCCTTCGCCGCGTGGTTCATCAGGCGCACCTCGACCCAGGCATAGGAGGCGGTGATATCGGGATGGTGCCACGCCGCTTCGGCGAGATGGCCGACCGTGTTGATGACCATCAGCGTCGATTTCCAGCTGTTTGTCTTGTATTTACGCCGGATCCAGCCGTTCTCGTAGCGCCATTTCGGCAGCTCCTTCTCGATCCGCTCGGCAATCTCGGCTTCAGAATAGACTTTTTCCTTAAGCGTCTCGCTCATCTCGACCTCCGCGAATTGCCCGGTCTGTCTTCGCGCCAGGGCCAAAGAAGATAAAACGAATGCACTCTCTCCGGCTTGCCCCTGCGACGAAAACAGCTATCATGGCTACGGGCACCTAAACTTCCATGATGCGTCTATGATGCACCCATCGGGGGGTAGATGTCGAATTCTGTTACCATACGAGTGCCCTCCCGCCTGCACCTTGGCTTCCTCGATCTCAATGGCGATACCGGCCGCCGCTTTGGCAGCGTCGGGCTACCTCTGAGCGAACCCGAAACGGTCGTCACCCTGTCGCGGTCCAGCGAGACCATCGTCGAAGGCACCGAGAGCCGTCGCGCCGGCCAGCATTTGTCGACGCTCTGCAGCCATCTCGGCATTCGCGGCCAGCATCGTCTGGTGGTCGAACAGTCGATCCCGAGCCATGCCGGCCTGGGCTCCGGCACGCAGATCGCCCTTGCCGTCGCCTCGGCGCTGCGCACGCTCCACAAACTGCCTCTCGATGTCGGCGGCGATGCGACCCTGCTCGATCGCGGCGGACGATCCGGCATCGGCATCGCCAGTTTCGAAAGCGGTGGTGTCATTGTCGACGCCGGCAAGGACGACAGCGGCAGGCCGCCGCCGGTCGTAGCGCGATTGCCATTTCCGGAAGAGTGGCGCGTCATCATGATTCTCGACCATGGCGGCCATGGACTGCATGGCGATGCCGAGATCGCGGCGTTTCGTTCGCTGCCGCCCTTCCCGGCTGCCGGCAGCGGCGAGATCTGCCGGCGGGTGCTGATGGGCATCATGCCGGCTCTGGTCGAGCACGACCTTCCAGCCTTCGGCGCCGCCGTCGCCGCGATCCAGATGCTGATCGGGACCCATTTCGCCCCGGCGCAAGGCGGCGTTTTCACCTCCAAGCGGGTCGAGAAGGTCGCCCACGGTCTCAATGAAGCAGGCGCCGTCGGCATCGGCCAGAGCTCGTGGGGACCGACAGGATTTGCCTTCGCCCCGTCGCAGGAGGCAGCAGTCGGGTTCGTCAGCACCGTTCAGCAGACGGTTGAAGACGGCATCGAGATCAGGATCGTCAAGGGCAGGAATTCCGGCGCGAAGATCAGTTCGACCAGACTTGATCTCGTCGGCAGGCTGACGGCTCGGCAACGCGACCACGTTTAAGCAGAAAGGCGAGAAATGGCCCGCAAACATATCCTGCACATGCTGACGCCGTTGAAGCACATGAGCCCTTTCGACGTGAACATGGCGCTTGATGCAGGCTTCGACGCCGTCGTGCCCTATGTCGATGTAAGCCTCGGCGAGGTGACAGGCCTGGTGCAGGACGCGATCTTTTCGCGCCCGCCCGATGCGGGCGTCGATACCGGCATCTTCATCGCCGGCAAGGATGCCTCGCTGGCGCTCGACATGTTCGACGCAGCTGGAAAGGCGATGGTGCCGCCCTTCCAGGTTTCGGTATTCGCCGATCCGGCCGGCTCGTTCACCACCGCTGCTGCGATGGTGGCCAAGGTCGAAAAAGCGCTGGAGAAGAAATTCGAGCGTGGTCTGAAAGACACCAGGATCGCGGTTTTCGGCGCCACCGGTGTCGTCGGCTTCTGCACCGCCGTCATCGCCGCCAGGGAGGGCGCCCGGGTCACGCTTGTCGGCCATGACGGCATCGAAAGGGTCGAGCAGATCGCGGCCGAGATCAAAAGCCGATTCAACATCGCCGTAGATGCGGCCGACGGATCGAGCGACGCCCGCAAGACCAAGCTGGTCGAGGCGAGCGAAGTGATCCTGGCTTGCGCCAAGGCCGGCGTCCAAGTGGTCTCGAAAGCCCAGTTGAAAGGCGACGGCCTGCTCATTGCCGCCGACGTCAATGCGGTTCCGCCGGCCGGCATCGAAGGCGTGGCCGTCAACGCCAATGGCGATCCGCTCGAGGCGGCAAAAGCTGTCGGAATTGGTCCGCTTGCCATCGGCAACGTCAAATACAAGGTCGAATTCGGCCTCTTCAAAAGAATGATCGAATCCGAAAAAACCATCACGCTCGATTTCCAGGAAGCATTTTCCCTTGCACGCGAGATTGCCAAGTAACGCCGGATCTCTCCTGATCGCGGCGATTTCAGGCCGGGCGCTGGCTGCCGCCGCGCGCCGCGCCGGCTATCGTCCGCTGGTCGCCGATTTCTTTTGCGACACCGACACGGTCGCGCTCGCCGAACGCGCGGCGATGCTACCGGGCGACCTGCAAGGTGGCATCGACGGCGAGCGCATCATCGAGACGCTTCGGCAATTGGCTGGAGACGACCGGCCGGTCGCCATTGTCCTGGGCTCGGGCTTCGAGCGGATGACGCAGACCGTCGACGAGGTCGCGCGCCATTTTCCGCTTGCCGGCAACAATGGCGCCGCGATCCGCAGGATCAAGGACCCGCAATTGCTGGCCGCCGATTGCGCCGAACTCGGCATTCCGCATCCGGAATTCCGATGGGACCGGCCGCCCGATCCTGAGAATTGGGTGGTCAAGACCGCAGGCGGCGCCGGCGGCACGCATATCAGACGGGCCACCGGAGAGCCACCGGCCACCGGCCGCTATTTCCAGCGTTTCGTTCCCGGCCGCAGCATCTCGGCCCTGTTTGTCGGCGACGGCCAAAGCGCTGATATTGTCGGCTTCAGCCAACAATGGGCGTCGCCTGCCCCCTCAGCGCCCTACCGCTATGGCGGCGCCGTGCGGCTGAGACGCTTCGATCGCAGGCAGGCGGCGATGATCCGCGGCTGGCTTTCAGGTCTGACGCGCCGCGCCGGCCTGGTTGGATTATGCAGCGCCGATCTCATTCGCGGACCGGACGGCTACAAGCTCATCGAGATCAATCCAAGACCAGGCGCCACGCTCGACATTTTCGACGATGTCGACGCGCCTCTGATCGAAGCGCATCTGCGCGCCGCGGCAGGCAGGGCTTACCGCCTGCCGCGCTTCGTCGATTCGATGGCGTCGATGGTGACCTATGCGGCAGCGCCGATCGCCCGGTTTCCATCGATTGCCTGGCCTGAATGGACTGCGGACCACCAGTCGCCCGGCACCGGTCTGATCGCTGGCGATCCTGTCTGCACCATCTTCGCGCGCGGTCCGAGCGCCGATTTGACCAGGCGGCTCATCAAGGGACAAGCCAGCCAATTGCAACACCAATGGGAAGGAGACCGGACATGAAAGATGGTTCGGCATTCCTTAACGACAATGCGCAGCGCATCGTCGACGGCATGATCGGCAACGCCGAACGCCTGCGTATCGCCGTGTCCACGGGGCCATTGGGCGAGTGCCTGATCGATGCCGGCGCCAAGACCGCCGGCGGCATCGAGGCCGGGCTTCGCATGGCGGAAGCCGCGATGGGCGGTCTCGGCAGCATTTCGGTCTGCATGGACCGCGCGTCGCAGAAATGGCCGCTCACCATCGAAGTGCGGTCCTCGCAGCCGGTGCTTGCCTGCCTGGGCAGCCAGTATGCCGGTTGGAACCTGTCGAGCCAGGGCTATTTCGCCATGGGATCGGGACCGGCGCGGGCGCTCGCTCGCGTCGAACCGCTGTTCGAAGCGCTTTCCTATCGCGACACCGCGTCATCCGCCGTGCTCATCCTGGAGACTGCCGAACCGCCGCCCCAGGCGATCGTTGAGAAGGTCGGCAAGGCGACCGGACTGCCGACCGAAAAGCTCACCTTCCTCTATGCGCCGACACAAAGCCTTTCGGGCAGCGTGCAGATCGTTGCGCGCGCGCTTGAGGTCGCCTTGCACAAGAGCAACGATCTCAAATTTCCGCTGGAGAACATCATTGACGGTATCGGCACGGCGCCTATCCCCGCCCCCCATCCGGATTTCCTGACCGCCATGGGCAGAACCAACGACGCCATCATCTATGGCGGCAGCGTCCAGCTTTTCGTAAAGGGCTCGGCGAAAGATGCCAGCGAACTCGCGGAGCGACTGCCGAGCCGCGCCTCGCGGGACCACGGCTACCCCTTCGCCGAGATCTTCAAGCGGTTCAACGGCGATTTCTATGCCATCGATCCGCTGCTGTTCAGCCCGGCCGAAGTGATCGTCACGGCGATCGACACCGGCGATACGTTTCGCGCCGGCGAGCGCGATCTGCAGATGCTCGAACGGAGCCTCGGTTGAACCATGGCTGTGCAATGGATCCATCTGGCATCCGCTTGCCAGGACGCTCGCCCTGGCTTTCGGTATACCGGTATCCGAGGCGCGACATGATCTCTCGCATCCTGATCGTCAGCGATGTCTCGGACACCCGCGCCAAGGGCTTGGCGGCAAGGCTGGACCGGCGGGGTGCCGTGGTCGCAACCGTGCCGCTGGCGGCGATCGAATTTGACACCGGCAAACCGAGCGGACTGTCGATCCCCGGCTTCGACGGTGCGCTGCCCGACGCCGTGCTGGTCCGTTCGATCGCCGCCGGATCGTTCGAAGCGGTCACCCGGCGCCTCGGCGTGCTGCACGCATTCGCCAAGCTCTCCATACCGGTGTGGAATTCCGCACAGGCGATAGAACGCTGCGTCGACAAGTCGATGACGACCTTCCTCCTGAAGAATGCCGGCCTGCCTACGCCGCCGACATTCGCGGTCGAGGGACGTGCCCAGGCCGAAGCGATCGCCGAACGCGAACTGCCGTTCACGCCGCTGGTGCTGAAGCCGCTTTTCGGCGCGCAGGGCCGCGGCATCAGGCTGATCGAAACACTATCCGATCTCCCAGCCGAGGACGAGGTGAACGGCGTCTACTATCTTCAGCATTACGTGCCGCGTCCCGGCCCTCCTTTCCGCGATTTTCGCGTTTTCGTCTGCGCCGGCGAAGTCCTGGCGATGATGAGCCGCCGCGGCGACGACTGGATCACCAACATCAATCGCGGGGCAGTCCCCGAGCAAATCTCGGGGCATGGCGAAACCGAACTGGCGGCGCTGGCAAGAGCCGCCGCCGCCGCTATGTCAGCGGATTTCGCCGGCGTCGATATCGTGCCGGCGGCCGACGGCAAGATGTTCGTGCTGGAGGTCAACAGCATGCCCGCCTGGTCCGGGCTTCAATCGGTCGCTGCGGTGAACATCGCCGATGCGATTGCCGACGCTCTGCTGAAATTCCTGGCTGATCGCACCGAAACGGCGGCGGCGCGCCCCTATCGCCTCACCGCGCCGGCGAATTCGTGACGAGCCGGGCGCTTTCGCGAGAACGCCTCCGGGCTGCCTACAAGGATGCCTGCCGGATGGAGATCGAGGCGCTGAAGCCCGGCAATGTCCATTTGTTCGCCGACGGGCACGGCATGTCCGCCGCCCAGTTCATGATGAGCGCAGAGGTTTCGTCCGAGCCGCTGACCGATCCTCGCCTGCCGGTCGGACAGCGCATGCTGGAAGCGGTCCGCGCGACACGCCTGGCGGTCGCGACCAACACCAATCTCGGTATCATCCTTCTGTCAGGGCCTCTGCTATGCGCCGCCGAAATGACCGACGGCAGGTTGCACGACAATCTCGACGCGGTGCTGCGCGCGATGAGCATGGACGATACCAGGGCGGTGTTCGAGGCGATCGTCGCGGCCGCGCCGGGCGGCCTCGGACAGGCCGCGAACGATGTGCGTCAGGAGCCGAAGGTTCATCTGCTCGAGGCCATGCGGGAGGCGGCCGACCGCGACATGATCGCCCGCCAGTATATCACCGGTTTCGGTGACGTGTTCGACGTCGGGCTTGCGGCTCTGGAGGCGGCGTTGGCACGCGGGGAAGGCGGCATGTGGCCGACGGTGTTCGCCTATATGGCGTTTCTCGCCGGCTTCCCCGATAGTCATGTGGTGCGCAACCATGGCGCCGAAGCCGCAGATCAGGCGCGGCAACAAGCGCTTGCCGTCCAGGCGGCGCTCCATGCCAACGACGATGAAGCGTCACGCATTCATCTGCTCATGGAGCTCGACCGCCGGCTGAAGGCGGGCAAGCTCAACCCCGGCACCTCGGCCGATCTGACGGTGGCTACTCTTTTAGTCCACCTCCTCGGCGTTCAGCTTGCATAATCGCAACGTTGGTGGTTGACTTTCAGGAGCGGAAGCTGGGCTTCCGCGGCTATCCAGCCAACCGGTCCGGATGTCCGGGCGCTGCCAACAAGGATAGCTGTCCATCGAGCGCTCGCTCGGTTGCGGCGTCTTTGGACACCTTAACTGTGTCTTGGAGGAAATTGGCATGGCAAAGATCTCGAAAGTAATGGTCGGTGAATCGCTGGTAGGAGACGGCAACGAAGTGGCGCATGTCGACCTGCTCATCGGCCCGCGGGGGAGCGCGGTCGAAACGGCATTTTGCAACGCGCTTACCAACAACAAGGACGGCTTTACCTCCCTTTTGGCGGTGATCGCGCCCAATCTTCAGTGCAAGCCCAACACCGTGATGTTCAACAAGGTCACGATCAAGGGCGCCAAGCAGGCCGTGCAGATGTTCGGCCCGGCCCAGCATGCGGTCGCAAAGGCGGTGCAGGACAGCGTCGCCGAGGGGATCATTCCTGCCAACGAGGCGGACGATCTGTTCATCTGCGTCGGCGTTTTCATCCACTGGGACGCGGCGGACGACGCCAAGATCCAGAAGTACAATTACGAAGCGACGAAGGAAGCCATCCAGCGCGCGGTCTCGGGAACACCGACGGCCGCCGAAGCCACGTCCCAGCGGGACCAGGTGAAGCATCCGTTCGCGGCTTAGACAAGAGACAGCCCCGCACAGGCAAAACCCTCCGCTGAGCCGGATGGTCTGTTGCGCCGCCTGAAAAAACTTCTGGGCCTATAGAGCATTGGACCCCAAAACCTGCCCTCGGAATTGACCCGAGGGTTGGGAACCGGTTTTTGGGAAATCCTATACTCCAGCAAAGAGATAGAGCGGCGAGACGATCGACTTGAGAGTCCGCCGCTCTATAAGGCTCAGTTTCAGAGGCCGAAGTTCGAGGCTACACAAATGTCAGGCGCCAAGCGTTGCGAGGTGCTTCGGCGTAAGCGTGCCGTCATGCAGCGAGGTCGCGACCAGCGCAGCGGCGATACCGAGTGACGAAAGGGCGCGAATGTCAGCCTCATTGCGCACCCCGCCGGCCGCGATCACGGAGCGGCTTCCAGCCTTCGCCTTGATCGCCTCGAGCCGCGTGAAATCGGGACCGGAGGCGGAGCCGACCTTGGCCAATGTCATGACGATCACCTTTTGCGGCCAAAGCTCCGGCTCGTCGAGAACTGATGGCGGACCGCGAAATCCGTCGTCGAAGAAATCCAGCGACAGGATAAGGTCCGGATGATCGCAAAAACGCCGGAACAGCGCGTCGTCTCGCTGCGATTCGGAACCCAGGACCGGGTAAAGCCAGGGTTCGGCAAGTGCCGCCGCAAGGGTTTTCTCGTCGGCGATGCCGGCATCGACCCAAAGCTCCGGCGGCTCCGCCATCGCCTTCAGCCGGGCAAGCGCGCCGCTGTTTGGCGTTCCGCCTTCGATGGCATCCAGGTCGGCGATATAGAAGGTCTGGAAGGGGTAAAGCCCGCGCAGGCCCTCAGCGACCGCGACGACATCCGAACTTTGGCTGAGCGGCGTAACGATCGGCCTGTAGCGATCGCGTTTTCCCTGCTGGGCGCGGACGACTTCGCCGCCTTTCAGGTCGAGAACCGGAATGATACGCAACGCTTTTCTCGCTGACCCAACTGTCCCCTGTCATGAAAGCTTGAAGTGTGGAAAAAAGAAAGAGCATCGTTGCCGGCTTCGATATTGGCGGCGCGCATCTGAAGGTGACGCGCGCGCAAGACGGCCGCATCGTCGAGGCCGTAACGATCGCCACGCCGCTTTGGCTCGGGCTCGACAAGCTGGCCTCGGCATTCGAGGAAACGGCGCCGATTTATGCGGGCGCCGATCTCAACGCCTTCACCATGACCGGCGAACTGGCTGACATCTTTCCGTCCCGCGATGCCGGTGTCGCAGCTCTGCTGGATGAAATTTCAAGCCGTTTCCCAGGCGAAAAGCTGATCTATGCCGGGCCGTTTGGCTTTGTCGGGGTCGAGCAGGCAGCTCAGCTGAGCACCGATGTCGCCTCCGCCAACTGGCACGCGACAGCGTCGTTGGTGGCGAAGCTCGCCGGCGATGCCCTGTTCGTCGATATGGGCTCCACCACCACCGACATTATCGCCGTCAAAAATGGCGCCGTCGCCAATGACGGCTACACCGATGCCGGACGGCTGCTGACCGGCGAACTGGTTTATACCGGCTTCACCAGGACGTTCCTGTTCGGTGTGGCCTCGTCGGCCCCCGTCCGTGGCAGGCTGACACCGCTGATGAACGAATATTTCGCCTCGATCGCCGACGCGCACCGGATCCTGGGGGTGCTCGACGAGAAAGACGACAGGCACGCCACCGCCGATGGCAAGGAAAAGACGGTCGACGGTTCGACCGCGCGGCTGGCGCGCATGATCGGCCGCGACGCCGCCGATCTGACACCGCCGGAATGGCGTGAAGTCGCGCGCTGGTTCAGCGAGCAGCAGTTGCGCAAGATCCACGATGCAGCATCCCTGGTTGCCGGGCCCCTGGCTAGGGATGTGCCGATCGTCGGCGCCGGAACCGGCCGCTGGCAGATCAGGCGGCTGGCCGAACGCATGGAACGCCGCTTCGTCGATTTTGCCGAGATCATCCCCGCAGATGACGCCGTTCGCGGCGAAGCGAGCAGCGTGGCACCCGCGTCAGCGGTGGCGCTGCTGGCGGGATCTCAATTGTAGGCGCTGTATCATGGCCATCCGATCAATCGGGGAGATGAGGTACTGACCCGGTTTGAAAAAGATCTCGACCCGTACCAGCGCATCCAAAATCAGACCGCGCGCAGGGTCGCAACAGGGTGGGGAGCTGACGTTCGGCACCCGCTCGGCGCATGGCCGGTTCGCGCCGCGTTTCAGCCATCACAATCCGCCAGTCGATCTCCAGAAGCGGTCGTTCATGTGACGCCTCTTGATGAGGGCGCAGCCCCAAAGTAGGATTCCTCTCGCTGCTTTATCGTTTAATATCTCGAGACCGAACTTCTCCGCCGTTACGACAGAAGGAACACTCTTTCGGTTCCCGAGCCGCTTGTCCATGGTGCAAGAAAAGCCCCGAGCCCGCTCTGGTAGTATCTTACTTGCCGAAATCCAGTCATAAGATGCGCCGCAGGGGTAGATTCAAGGGGGCGGCATGTACCTGTGCGGTGACGGCATTGATGAGATACTGATCCAACTGTACCCGATCCTTCTCGCGGAGGGAGCCGCAAACGTAGGCACCCGAGGCGAAATGCGAGAAAAGCTTGGGGTCTCATTCCGAATGACCAACCCCAGAGCTCGGATCAGCCGGTCACAGGACCGTGGCAAGCCGTTCAGTGCCCTGGGGGAGTTGCTATGGTATCTCGGAGGCATCGATACTCTGGAGTTCATCAAGGAATACATCCCGGATTACGCCGCCGATGCGGAGGATGGTATCCTCGCTGGCGCGTACGGCCCGCGCATTCATGCGATGCGGGGAAGTATCAACCAGCTTGAGAATGTCACCAGGCTTCTAAAAGAGAAGTCCACCACTAAGCGCGCCGTAATCCAGCTTTACGATGCTGCGGACATCGCGGTCCATCACGAGGAGATTCCGTGCACGACTGCATTGCAATTCGTAGCGCGGGACGGCCGTCTTCACATGTCCACCACGATGCGGTCGAATGACGCGTACAAGGGCCTACCACATGACGTTTTCTGCTTCACCATGCTCCAGGAAATGATGGCAACTCGCCTTAACCTCGATCCGGGTGATTACATTCACTACGCCACCAGCATGCACGTTTACGACGGCTCGATCGAGGCGATGAAGCACTACGTGAATGAAGGGCATCAGAAGACCGTGCAAATGCCCCCCATGCCCTCCGGAGACGCATTCGCAATTACCGACTCCCTGTTGAAGGCTGAGGGCGAGATCCGGGCAAAGAAGAAAATTCGGGCCGTAGACTTTGCGAAAGAACCTTACTGGGCCGACATCATTCGCCTTCTCCAGGTTTTCTGGGCGACTAAACGGCGGGATGCACCAAGGTTCGAAGACCTCAATGAGTTGAAGGCCGAGTTTGATGACGAGGTTTATCGAACGTATCTCGAGCGGAGGCTGAAGACCCGAGTTCTGCGAGACGCCAAAACGACGGGAGCAGCCTGAAATGTGGCCGACGAGGCAGCAACAACATGCGCAGATCTCCAGCGCTCTTCACAGCCACTCGGCTAACGTCCGTAATCTACCAGGTGCTGCGGTGAACCTAGCGCGCGATACCCTCGCCATGCAGTTCGTCGCGAGCCTGAGACGCGAAGATTACTACAGGCGAGTACAGGAAAAGCTCGTCACGGCAAGGAAAGCAGATCCCAATTCGGGCAGTTTCGATGCCGAGCGCGCCGTTGCATATCATATGCAGAACGGCAACGTAGAAGAGGCCGCATGGCTTGTGTTCCTCATGACGCATTTTGCTCGACCTGCATCTTCCGGATGGCTTCGACTGCAGCAGGTATACGGTCGCCTCGGAACTGGAGTGTGGGATTGGCAGACAGTTTTGAACAACCCACAGGCAATGACTTCATGGCTCGCCGCGAATTCGATGAACATCGGGGGGAAATTCGGCAATCACCGGAAGTACGAGAGTTTGCGGCCGAATTCCAACAGGTGCTTCGGTGACATCCTGCTCAGCTACGTTGGTTGGATAGGGCCTGCGGGACATCAAGCGTTCTTCGCTGCAAAGATCCAGCAAACAGGCAACAATCCTGCAACGATCTTCGATGCTATTTATCGGAGCATGAGCGTGAAAACCTTCGGACGCCTCGCGAAGTTCGATTACCTCGCGCTGATCGGGCGGTATGGTATCGCTCCAATCGAACCAGGATCCGCCTACTTCAAGGGCGCTACGGGTCCCGCTTCCGGCGCACGCCTCCTGTTCACGGGTTCACACACTGGCGCGGCAACGGAAGCACAGCTTCAGAACTGGGTGGATGAGTTGGATGCAGGCCTTCAGGTGGGGATGGCCGTGATGGAGGATGCCCTATGCAACTGGCAAAAGAGCCCGACCGCATTCGTCCACTTCAAAGGATAGTCTCTTAGACGGTAGCGGGATTGATCTGACTCCAGTCCCACGTACGCTTAAGATAGTTCAACTTGTTCGGCTCCAGCATTCCACGGTGCTGCATCTGTCCGACCGTTAGGCCTGGAGCCACTCCAATCGAAACGCTGAAGCGGACGACGTCGTCTCGTTGCGGTCTGACGCGTTCGAACTCGGATTCCCGAAGGGCAGGAATGACGCACTCCGCCGCAAACTCGTTGGCCTCGTTTTCCCGAATTGGGTCTCCCGGCAGAGCATCATCGTCAACGAAGGTGTCCGCCTTATGGAGCACAAGATGTCCGATCTCATGGAAAACCGTGAACCAGAACTGATCATCCCGCTTGTAGCGGAAGCTCAGCAGAAGCATTGCCTTGTCGGGATCGACCATTCGTATCGCGCCGCTGGCGCGGCAGCCATCAGGAGCCTTGACGACCACAAGCGCAACACCCGCTTCCGCGCAGAGCGTGCTCAGCTTCGGTAGAAAGAGCTGAGGATGGCGGATCATAGAAAGCTTTCGGATCTCCTTCAGCCGATCCATCAGATTCCCGGAATTCCAGGCGCGCGTTTGGACCATGTCGGCCTCAAGTTCGCCGCGCCGGAGCCAAAGAAGAGTTGCATCTTCCTTGGACGCGAATGACTGAGAGGTACGATAGTCCGTGTCGCCAACTAGCCGCCCGTATCGACCCGTCCACGATTCTGCATCCGGAACGTTGTAGAACACCAACCTCTTTCGGATCTCGGCTGCACGGCTCTCTAGGGATAGCTTGCCA
This sequence comes from Mesorhizobium robiniae, assembly GCF_040545535.1. Lineage (NCBI taxonomy): Bacteria > Pseudomonadati > Pseudomonadota > Alphaproteobacteria > Hyphomicrobiales > Phyllobacteriaceae > Mesorhizobium > Mesorhizobium robiniae. The sequence goes on along the minus strand of NZ_JBEPMC010000001.1, from coordinate 280,375 downwards.
CGTGCCTTCCGGCCCGGAGCGGGGACGCGCAGCAGCAGATCCTCATGTCCACTTTCTCGGACTTGAGCCACAGCACGATCGACCGCCGTATCGAAGTTCTCCTGTCGCTTCAGCCAGAATTTCGCCGTCGCTCCCAAGACCGTAGACAGTGTCGAAGCAGTTGACTCATCGATCTGCCGCGTCCCCTCTATGAGGCTGCGGACAGCGTCAAGTCCATCGTCGAAGCGCTCAGCGAGGTCATACGCGGAAATATTGCGTCGTTGCATTATCGCGCGGATCGAGTCGCCGGGTTTCGAAAACCAGTTGGCTGTGGCGTGCTCGTCGATCATCATACTTCCGATATGGCTGTCAGCTTCACGAATTCAACGCTGGCCCAGTCAATCCGTCCAGCGTCCGTCAGTGTGACGTTCTGATCCACGCTTACGAAGGTTGCCGTATAACTCGAACCGATGGCGACTTCAAAGCTGTCATCGTTATTGATGGTCACGTTCCCCCCCAGGATCTCATGCCACTCATGGACATTCTCGAAAGCTTCCGCGTCCGCAAGCTCAGTGACCAGGCGGTCCGCATATGTTCTTCCAAACCGTTGTTCCGCCACGTCACGGTTGAGGCAACAATGCTTTAGGTCGGCCGTCCCATACGAAATCTGCATCCGCGCGAGTCAGCGTCCGCTTGCGCGATACTGCGTGGCAAGGCTTGCGCCACGCTGATCGGCTAAGTTTGTTTTCATTGAGGAAGAGCCGATCCCTGAGGTTTGGCGGCTTGCTTGGCGCGGATTCGATTAATGCGGGACCAGTTCCTGTCCAGTTCCTGTTCGGCGGCCTCATTCATGTCGACGCCGGTGGCGTTGCACAGAGCTGCGAGCGTCACGAGGACACCCCCAACTTCGTAGCGCACGTCACCTTTCGCCCTACCGAACACGTATTCCACCAGTTCAAGTGCCTCCGCCTTTGTGCAGGAGTTCGCCTGAGCGAGTTCGAGCGCCTCCTCAAGGAATCGATGATTACGCTCCTGTACATTGAGATGCGCCGATGTCGGAAAGCACGCCACAACCCATTGCCACACGCGGTGTTGAAAAGAGCCTGAAGACATGTCTACTCCCAGCAGTTGCCCTCAGAAGACACTGAGTCTGAGATTGGTTCAAGTTCCAGGGAAACAACTAAGCCTGCTGGCCAACAAAGGCTGTGCATAAGCCGTGGCTTGTCTTGCGGCCGGCGTAGTTCTCGTCCGGCAGAAATCTCAATCTCGTCACGATTCCCTCCAGACCGGATGCTGAATGACAGCTTGTCGCCAACAACAATCGAAAAGCGGACAGACCGCTCCGGCCCACGCGTCAGCCTGGACGCTTACCCAGGTTCAACCTATCCGGTTCAGCCCCGCGCATCCTCGCCGCTGGCATCCTCGCTCGCCAGGTGATCGCCGACGCGCTGCATCAGCCAGCCCCAGGCTTCCTTTTCGCCCTCGCCTGCGGTCTTTTCGACGGCAATGGAAAGATAGGCGATTTCCGCCTCGATCTTGTCGCGTGGCAGCATGCCGAGCCGGCTGACCAGGATGGCCAGTTCCAGCACCGCCGCCTTGGCGCGGTTGAGGCCGGTGAACGGCGCATGCGTTTCCTCCCGCACCACGCGGCAGAAATGGCGAGGTCGCATAGCGTCGTCATCGACACTTTCGACTTCGAGAACCGAATGCGCCAGCGCCGCTGCGAGCCGCGGCACCGCATACCCGTCGACCGCAACCGTTGGCCAATGCTTGCGGCCGGTCAGGCAGCCGGCAAAGATACGCACGTCGTCGGTGTAATTGGCGATGGCGAACGGCACTTCGGCGAGATTGTCGAGCGTCACCGACGGCCGGAACGGCGCGATGACCCAGCCGTCCTTCTCGGCGATGATGCCGATCGGCGCGATGTGGACGTCGCCGGTCTTGTTGACGGTGGTGATGATCGATTCGCGAATGAAGGGCATGGTTTAGCGCTCTTTCTTCGCGCGAAGCGTGTGGCCCGCTTCGGCAAGGCGGGTGCGGTCGGTTTCGGGAGCCGGCGTGGCCACGCCCCATGCGAGCGGCTCGTCCTGCACATAGCGCTTGCCGAGGCGCCACGCGATCTCGGCCTTCATCAGTTCCGCGCCGAGATAGAACGCGTGCGCGCCATCCGCCTCAACGCCAAGCCCGGCAAAGAGTTCGAACGCATCCGTGGCAACCGCATGCCCCTTGCTGTTGAAGACATGGATGCCGTCGTCGGCGGTCATGATGCGGAAGTTGGCGTCGCGCACCTCGGCCGCCAATGCATCGATATCCCCGGTCGAGGCCGTGAACGGCTTGCGGTCGTGAACCTGCAGGAGCCCCGGATGGTAACTCCGCGGCAGCGCACCGTCGTTCTTCGCGGCAAACAGGATGCGGCGGGCAATATCGTGCTCCTCGATCGTTCGCAGCGTGTGCGGGCTGACATGCACGGCAAGCACGTTTCGGATCTGAAGTTCCGAGCAAAGCCCGGCCAGAACGGCGGTAACGCCGGAACTGTCGGCGTCGGTCAATTCAGTGAGATTGCCGGTGCCCATCAGCAGTTCGACCTCGGGCCAGCGGCGGCGCGCCTCGATGAAGCGCCCGAGCGAGGCGGCAAAGCCGAAATGGATCGGGTCGAGCACGGGATCGGCGATGAAGGCGATGCCGGCCTTTTGCGCAGCTTCGATGGCCCGGCCGAGCGAATCCAAATCGCCTGGCGTGGAAGGGATCAGCACCGGTACAGCCTTGTGGTCGAAGGCCAGCGGCAGCGTGTTCTCATCGAGGCTGAGAAGATAGTCCGCGCCGGCGCGTGCGCCGATCGACAGTTCGTCCATGCTGGCGGAATCGACGCTGACCCGGAATCCCTGTGCTTTCAGCTCGAGCACGGCCTGTTCCAGCAATGGAAACGGCGTTTCCGGCAGGCAGCCAAGATCGATGACGTCGGCCCCGGCCGCAGCCAGCGTCCGTGCCCTCGCCACCAGCGCCTCGACCGACAGCATCGGTGCATCGACGATTTCGGCGAAGATGCGCATGTCGTGACGCGAAAGATCAGGCGGCTCGCCCGCCCGGCCGAGAAAGCCCGGCAGATCGGCGATCTCGTCGGGGCCGCGCACGAAGGGCACGCCGAAATGGTTCGACAGATGCTCGATGTCCCCGCGATAGCGGCCGGGCAGGATGACGCGGTCGGTGCCGCCGGTCAGGGTGAGCCGCCGCTTGATGATGTCTTCGCTCATCAGCGCCGCGACCTTGACGCCGATGTCGATGATCTCCCACGCAAATTCGGTTTCGCCCAGTCCGGCCAGCAGCCTTTCCAGCCGGACCTTGGCCAGATGGCCGGTAAGAAAGGCCAGCCGCTCAGCCATGGCTTGCGAGTTCGGCGTGGCGCCGTCTGACCGAGGCTTCGAGTTCGGCGAGCGACTCGACCACCTCGGTTCGCTCGAAGCTCTTCAATTGTCTGGTATTCTCCAGGTCGATGCTGCGCGGATAGACCTTGACCAGCCCATGCGGCGCCATGGTTTCGAGCTCCGGCGCGGTGTCGCAGGCAAAGACGATGGCCGGCACCCGGCATTTTCCCGCCTGGGCAAAGACGTTGGTGGCGAGCGTGTCGGAAATGCCGTGCACGCATTTGGCGACCGTGTTGGAACTGGCCGGCGCCACCACGACCGTGTGATAGACGCCGTGATAGAATTCGCCGACCGGGATCGCGCTCGCCGTCTTGTCGTGCAGCACGCGCGTCGTCTCCGGAAAATCGAGCTTGAGCTTGTACATGCGCAGCACTTCGTTGGCGGCTTTCGACACGAAGACATCGCAATGTTCGAGTTGGTGAATGAGTGCGAAGCTCTCCGTAAAAAAATGACCGGAACCGGTCAGAACCCATGCCCAGCGCGGCGTATGCAGCTTCGCCATCGCCTACCCTGCTTTTCTTGCCGGCCGGGCCGGGGCCGCGATCGCCATGCCGGGCAGATTGCCCGCCGCGAGCAGCGCCCCGGCTTCGGCGGCATCTTTCGGACCGGCGAGATGGACATCGACGCCGTCGGGCAGCATGGCGGCAAAGCCGGCGTCGACGATGCCTCTGACTGCCAGGCTGTCGATCGTGTCGCTGCCGAAGAACGCGCCGGTCTGCTTGATCAGCAGCAGCGCCTTCGCGCCGAGCTTGCCGGCAAGCCAGGCGGCAAGGGAATCGGAGGTAATGTCCCAGGACGCCGGAATGTCCGGCGCCGGCAGGGCCAAGGATGACGGCAGCCACACCGGGTTCTGCCCGGCGTCCAAGGCTTGCACCAGTTCTTCCAGCGACCGAGCCGGCACCAGCCTATCGTCCCGGTCGAGGATGACTTGGCCGAACTGCTCCATGGCGAGAATCGCCATGGCGTGGGCGGCGGTGTCGGAAAAATCCATGCGCATCTGCGTCTCGCGCACCTGGTCGGCGAAGAGGCCGCCGCCGGGCACGATGACGATCGGCAGCGTGGAACCCGCCAGCGCCGCGATCCAGCGCGCCATTTCCGCCGCATGGACCGTGCTGCCGCCCAATTTGACGACGATCGGCTTGACCACGGCACGCCTGGCCTCGGGCCTTTCCTGTCGCGGCTGGGAAACAGCGCTTTGGTCTTTTCGGCTGGCGGGGCCGGAAGCAACGCCGCGGCCTGCCGACTGGCGCTTGCGTTCGATCTCGACGCCGACGCCGCCGGGGCCGAGTTCGAGTTTTTCAACCCTGACCGTGACGCGCACGACACGCGGGTTCTCCAGAATGTACGTCGCCACCTGCTCGGCCAGGGCCTCGCTAAGCTGGATGTGGCCCCGCGCGACGATGGCGCGAATGCCGTCCATGATGATGTCGTAGGAGAACACATGGCGCATGTCTTCGGGATGGTCGGTGACCTGCAGCACGTCGGCGGTCACATCGAAACGCACCTTCTGCGTATGGCCGTGCTCGAAGCTGTAAGCGCCGATCTGGACCGGCAGGACAAAGTCCCGCACGAAGATCTTGTCGGTGCCCAGCGTCGGGTCGGTGCCCGGCGAATAGCCTCTCGCCGCCAGCAGCCGGTAGTCGACGCTCGACGGCCCGCCGGCGCGGGATTCTTCCGGAACCAATTCGCGGATCTGCGAAACCGCCTCGGCGCTGATCGAACCCGCGCGGCCGGAGTGACCGCACAGCGCCCCGCGAAAACCGAGAAAATCGGGAGCGAAAGGCAACAGGCGCGGAATGTCGGGGGCTTCCAGCGATCCGCTCAGGCCAACCATCAGACCGAGCGATTTGGCTCGATCGACGAAGGCAGGGATATGCTCGGGCGGCAGATGGTCGAGCAGCCGGCCGTTTGCCTTGTTCGCGGTATCGACCATGGCGCCATGGAAGCGATGTTTGGCAAACACCGGCAAAAGCTCGAAATCCGGCGCCAGATCGGCGAAAAGCACGGCGATCAGCTTCGTTCGCGCGGCGAGCGGCGCCAGCGCTTCCGCACAGGCGGCGGCATTGGCCGACGGAAAGAAGCCTATCTTGACGTAATCGACGCCGGTGGCAGCGATCTCCTCGGCCTTGGCGCGGATCGTCTCGGGTTCCATCGGCAGATCGCCGCAGACCGCGCTGACCGGCGCCCGGCCGGCAATCAGCGAAATCGTCCGGCGGATGGTTTGGGTGGGTACCGCACCCAGCGCTCCCGCCTTCGGATTCTTCAGGTCGACGATATCGACGCCGCCTGAAAGCGCGATCTCCGCCTCGTCGGCGCCGGTGACGCTGCCCAGCATTCTGGTCATTGGATTTTCTCCGGCAGGAGGGATAGGACGCTTTCGGGCCCGAATACCGAAATCCGCCCGGTTGCCGTTCCGGCGACAAGGCATGGCACTAAAGCAGACGCGAAAAGTCCACTTTCGGGGTTTGATAAATTTTGCCGGTCAGCTAAGCTCATCACGGGCACCTTGACTTCGCGCCGGTCCGACAACAATCGGACTTTAGCGCAAGAACGGGTAATTTTTATCGATGACGAGCGCGGTGCCGGGCACTCTCGCGGCCTTTTTGTGCTTTTTTTCCCTGACCGTCAACGTTCCGGGGGCGCTAGCCCAGGAGGCGACCGGCGAGCAACCGGCAGCAACGGCCAAGCCGGAAAAAAAGATTACCGAAATCAAGATAGGCTATTTGCGCGCCTATGCGCCGCAGCTGGCCTTGTCGGTGCTCGACGTCCCGCCGCGCGATGAGGGCGTTGCCGGCGGCAGTGTGGCGATTGCCGACAACAACACGACCGGCAGCTTCCTCGGCCAGAAATTCAGCCTCGACGTAACCGAGGTAAAGCCGGATGCGGATGTCGTTCCGGCCTTTAAGGACATGATCGCCAAAGGCGACCGCTATGTGGTCGCGGACCTCTCGGCCAGGCAATTGCTGTCGATCGCCGATCTGGCCCGCGACAACGGTGTGTTGATCTTCAATGCCGGCGCCACCGACGACAGTCTTCGCGAGGAGGAATGCCGCGCCAACATCTTCCACACCATCCCGACGCGCAGCATGCTGGCCGACGGGCTGGCGCAATATCTCATCTGGAAGCAATGGCGGCGCTGGGTGCTGATCTACGGCTCGCACGAGCGCGACCAGCTTTTTGCCGAGGCGCTGCGCCGGGCAGCGACGCGCTTCGGCGGCGAGATCGTCGGCGAAAAGGAATTCAAGGACACCGGCACGGCACGGCGGACCGATTCCGGCGTCGTCCAGATCCAGCGGCAGATGCCTGTCTTCACCCAGGACCTGCCGGAGCACGATGTGTTGCTGGTCGCCGACGAAAGCGAGGTGTTCGGCACCTACGTGCCGTTCCGCACCTGGATTCCGCGGCCGGTCGCCGGCACCGCCGGCCTCACCCCGTCGGCCTGGCATCCGGCCAGCGAGCAATGGGGCGGCACCCAGATCCAGAACCGCTTCGCCAAGGCAAACGGCCGCCGCATGGTGTCGAAGGATATGGCGGCATGGACCGCGGTGCGCATCCTCGGCGAGGCGGCGACCCGCACGCAGGGCGCCGACCCCAAGAAGATGGCCGACTTCATCCGCTCCGACGGTTTTTCGATCGCTGCCTTCAAGGGGCAGAAACTGACCTTCCGCAAGTGGAACCAGCAGTTGCGGCAGCCGATCTTCCTCGGCGACAACAGGTCGGTCGTCTCGACATCACCGCAGGAAGGTTTTTTACACCAGGTCTCCGAGCTCGATACGCTCGGGGTCGATGAGCCGGAAACGAAATGCGTGCTTAAGTAGAACCAATCGGGAGGGAATTTCAGTGCACAGAGGAGCTTACGCGCTCGCCATTCTGGCGACCGGCTTCATGGCCGGTCCAGCGTCGGCCTACATGGCCTATGTCTCGAACGAGAAAGACAACACGATGACCGTCGTCGACACTGCGACGATGCAAGTTGTGAAGACCGTCAATGTCGGGCAGCGTCCGCGCGGCATCACCATCTCGCATGACGGCAAGCACATTTATCTCTGCGCCAGCGACGATGATTCGATCGAGGTGATCGACACGGCAACTCTAGAGATCGTCGATACTTTACCTTCCGGGCCCGACCCGGAGCTCTTCGTGCTCTCGCCTGACGGCAAGACGCTCTACGTCGCCAATGAGGACGACAATCTCGTCACCGTCATCGACATAGAAGGCAAGAAGGTGCTGGCCGAAATCCCGGTCGGCGTCGAACCGGAAGGCATGGGCATCAGCCCGGACGGAAAGACCATGGTCAACACGTCGGAAACGACGAACATGGCGCATTTCATCGATACGTCGAGCCACGAGATCACCGACAATGTGCTGGTGGATGCGCGCCCGCGCTTCGTCGAGTTCACGCCCGACGGCAAGCAGGCCTGGGTGAGTGCCGAGATCGGCGGCACGGTTTCGGTGATCGACAATCAAACGCGCGAAGTCGTCCAGAAGATCACCTTCGAGATATCAGGCCTGAGGGCAGAATCCATCCAGCCGGTCGGTGTGCGCATCACCGCCGACGGCAAGAAAGCCTATGTGGCGCTCGGACCGGCCAACCGCGTCGCGGTGATCAATACGCAGACATACGAGGTCGAGAAATACGTGCTGGTCGGCCAACGCGTCTGGCAGCTCGCCTTCACCCCGGACCAGAAGACCATCATCTCGACCAACGGCGTGTCGAACGACATCACCTTCATCGACGTGGCGACGGACGAGCCGGTGCAGTCGGTCACCGTCGGCGCGCTACCGTGGGGCGTCGTCGTCTCGCCCAATTGAATCAACCCGATTGAATCAAACAGACAGAAAAGCAGCAGAAGGGCAGGAAATCATGCGGAAATTTCGGGCAGTCGCTTTCGCGGCATTGGTGGGCATGGCACTCACGCAGGGCCAGGTCTGGGCACAGGATAACGACGGCGATGACGATGACGCAGCCGCCGCCACGGCGACCAAAACAGAGGCCAGCCCCGAAGCCGAGAAGGCGACCCGGGCCAGCAAGGACGTGCCGGAACTTATCCTCGGCACCAAGGAAGACCAGTTCACCGCCAACCAGAAGGATTTCCAGCTGATCGCCGGCCAGGGCTATCGTTGGAAGATCACCGCGGCGGGCGGGCTGGAGTACAAATTCCATACCGACCTGTTCCGCAATGTTTGGAACAACCAGATCGTCATCAATGACCTCGAGGTGCACATGAACGGCGCGCCCGCATGGCTCGAATTCGATGCTGACGGCACCATCCAGGTACAGTTCACCACCGTGCGGCCCGGCATCTACACATGGTCGGTACCCGACCTCGCCGACAAAGGCATGAAAGGCACGATCACGATCAAGTAGGGTGACCGGAAAGCAGGACCTGCGCGATCGAGGCCGGTGCGCCAGACTGTCGGTGTGCCCGACTCCCAGTGTGCCAGACTTCCGGTGTGCCAGATTTCCGGTGTGCTAGACTATCGTCGACGATAAGGAGCGAGCCGGCGTGCAGCATGTGAGGACAAGCGGACAAGGAGATGGGGTGGCGGCGCTCGAAATTGCTGGCGTCGGCCATTCCTATGGTCCGAAGCGGGCGCTCGCCGACGTCTCGTTCTCGATCGCGCCGGCGACCTTCACCGTTCTTCTCGGCCTCAACGGCGCCGGCAAGACAACGCTGTTCTCGCTGATCAGCCATCTCTACGACACGCGCCGCGGATCGATCCGCATCTTCGGCCATGACGTCAGCCGCGCTTCGGGCGAAGCGCTCAGGCGTGTCGGCATCGTGTTCCAGGCCCGCACGCTCGACCTCGATCTCAGCGTCCACCAAAACCTCTCCTACCACGCCTCGCTGCATGGCATCGGCGGACGCGAGGCGAGGCAGCGCATTGCCGCGCTGCTCGACATAGTCGACATGCCGGGCCGTCAGCATGACAAGGCACGCAGTCTTTCCGGCGGCCAGATGCGACGCATCGAGATCGCCAGGGCGCTGCTCCACCGCCCTGCCCTGCTGCTGCTCGACGAGGCGACCGTCGGTCTCGACATCCAGTCGCGCGCCGGCATTCTCGCCACCATCCGCAAGCTCGTCGAAACCGAGGGCATCGGCGTGCTGTGGGCGACGCACCTGATCGATGAGGTTGACGACGGCGACCATGTCGTCGTCTTGCGGCAGGGCGAGCTGGTCGCCAAGGGCAAGGTGGCCGATGTCGTCAGAACGAGCGGCGCCAATTCGATCCGCGACGCCTTTTCGAGGCTCAGCCGCATCGAGGCGGCCGGCGCCGCGGAGATATCGCCATGAGCGCTCCCGCAATGCCTGGAAAAGTCGCCGCCATGATGCCGGTGAAGTTCGAAAAATTCGGCCTTCGCCACTATCTCATCTGCCTCAAAGGCGTCGTCCTGCGGGAGTGCCTGCGTTTCCTGCATCAGCGCGAGCGCTTCATATCCTCGCTGGTTCGGCCGCTCATCTGGCTGTTCATTTTTGCAGCCGGATTCCGCCAGGTGCTCGGTGTATCGATCATCCCGCCCTACAAGACCTACGTGCTCTACGAGGTCTACATCACGCCGGGCCTGTGCGGTATGATCCTGCTGTTCTCGGGCATGCAGTCTTCGCTGTCGATGGTCTATGACCGCGAGATGGGCAATATGCGCACCCTGCTGATCAGCCCCTTCCCACGCTGGTTCCTGCTGGTCTCTAAGATGCTCGCCGGCGTCGCCGTATCGATCGCTCAGGTCTACGCGTTCCTGATCGTTGCCTGGTTCTGGGGCGTCAAGGCGCCGCCGATCGGCTATCTCATGGTGCTGCCGGCGCTGTTCCTGTCGGGCATGATGCTTTGCGCGCTCGGCATGCTTTTGTCCTCGATGATCAAGCAGCTCGAGAACTTCGCCGGCATCATGAACTTCGTCATCTTTCCCGGCTATTTCGCCTCTCCGGCGCTCTATCCCTTGTGGCGTATCCAGGAGGCGAGCCCGCTGCTTTACAAGATCTGCCTCGCCAATCCGTTCACCTATGCCGTCGAACTGATCCGCTTCGCCTTTTACGGCCAGATTGACTGGCTGTCGCTGGGCGTCGTTGCCGGTTGCACGGTTCTGTTCCTTGCCGCCGCCATCATCGCCTACGACCCTTCGCGCGGCCTGATAAGCCGAAAACAGGACACGGGAGGAAATGCCTGATGGCACGAATGAGCCTTGTTCGCAGCCTGGCTGTGGCTGCCATGCTCGCGCCGAGCATGAACGCCAAGGCGGCGGCGAATACCGATCCGGACTGGCCCTGCATACAGCGCAAGGTGCCGCAACTCTCGCTCGGCCAGATATGGAACGGGCCGGAACTACCCCCAGCGGCGAAGGATTTGTCGAAGGATCCCGCCGTTTCCGCTCTGGTCGCGGAGGTGGCGGCTCGGCGGTTGCCGATTGCCGAAGCCCAGAAAAAGATTAGGGATTTCGCCGCCGCCCTGCCGGCCGAACAGCTTGCGCCGAAAATGGCGATGCTGGTGCAAGGCATGTTCGATCACATGGACACCGAGCGTTCGCACGTGATCTCAGGCATTGCCCGCTACGCCCACAAACAGCTCGAAATGGCCGCCGCCTTGCGCAAGGAAGCGTCCGACGTCGATGCGTTGCGGGAAAAACCGGGTGCGGATCCCGACGAGGTCGAGCGGCGAACCGAGCAGCTGAAATTCGCAACGCGAATTTTCAACGAACGGGTCCAATCGCTGACTTACGTCTGTGAGGTGCCGACGATAATCGAGCAGCGGCTTTATCAACTGTCCAAGGTCGTCTCGGAAACGCTCGCCGCGACGAAGAAGTAGAACCTCATTCGATCTCCGCGGCGGATCTCACGATTCCCGGCCGGGCAGCACGCGCCAGCGCCGCACGAAATAACCGGGATGCGTCTCGATCCACTGGGCGACCAGCGGCTGCGCCTGCATGAAGGCGGTCCCAGGATTCATCGCCAGGCCGTCCACCATCTGTTCGCGTTGTTCGCAGCTCTGCGGCACATCCGTCAGGCAGACCATCATAACGAGCGTGTAAAGCATTACCCCTTGTCCCCATCGAATTCCCGAACCCCATGCCCGGGAGGTTTCCGAAATACCGACCAGTCTGCAGGGGTCGCACATACAGATCGCTTACGGGTGGAAAGGACGTGGCCCCTGTTCTTTCGCACTGCAACATAACATGTTCTTTTCGCACTGCAACATAACAGATCGCTTATCTAACGCCAACGATCTCCGGCTCGTCGTGCGGGTAGAGCTTGCCGAACAGGGGCAGGTACATCGCTCCCTTGCGCATCAGGAAATCGTGGAACGTCGCCATAGCCGGCGAGATCGCGTGATCGCTGCGCATTACCGAAAACCATTGCCGGCGGATCGGCATGCCGACGACGTCGAGAATGACAAGCCGGCCGGCTTCGGTTTCGGCGGCGATGGTGTGGGCAGAGATGAAGGCGATGCCGAGCCCGGCCATAACCGCCTGCTTGATGGTTTCGTTCGAGCCCATCTCGACGCCGAGATCGTCGATGCGGCCGGGCACGTCGCTCAGGAATATTTCCAGCGAGATGCGCGTGCCGGAGCCGGGCTCGCGAATGAGGAAATGCTCTTCGGCGATCCGCTCCTTGGATATCTCGCGGGCCGATGCCAGCGGATGGTCGGGCGGCGCGATGATGACCAACGGGTGATCGCCGAAGACCGAGGCCCGCACCGGGACTTCCTTCGCCGGGCGTCCCATAAGCGCGATGTCGATGTCGTGGTTCTTCAGCCTGTCGATGGTTTCGGCGCGGTTGCCGATGGCAAGCCGCATGTCGATGTCGGGATGCTCCTTCATGAAACCGGCCATGAGCCGCGGCGCGAAATATTTGGCGGTGGAAACGACGCCGAGCCTCAAGCTGCCGATGCGCACGCCTTTGATCGCATCCATCTTGTCTTCGAGCAGACGAAGCCGCTCTTCGATCGCCTGCGCCGTCTCGACGAAGGCCAGGCCTGCGGCAGTGGGACGCATGCCATCAGAGGTCCGGTCGAACAGGGCCAGCTGGAACTCCTCCTCCACCTGCCGCAACTGGATCGTCACAGCTGGAGGAGACAGGCCTAACACCTTGGCCGCACTGACGATTTTCCCATGGCTGATGATTGCTTGAACAGTCTTGAACTGCTTGAGCGTGAGGTTTCTCATATGCCATACTAAAATTTTTTTATCGAGGAAGTAAAGTTATTGAATTTTACTTATCCGGTGTCGTTTGTTCTCATTCCCCAATCCGGCCGATCCGAGGAGATGCGGCTGGATCGGGAGGTTACGATGCCAGCGGCAACGCTCGACGCTTTTCTGAATTCCTATCTCGGCCCACCGGACGAACTGCGCTCGGCAGTTGTAGCAACCATCCGTCAGCTGACGCAGGCTGCCACCAAGATCCGCAACACCATCAATCAAGGGGTGCTCGGCACCGCCTTTGCCGGGACCCGCGGCGCCAATGCCGACGGCGACATCCAGAAGGATCTCGACATCTTCGCGGACGACATTTTCCTCGACGCCATGCGCCACGCTCCGGTCGCGTTCTACGCGTCCGAGGAACTGGAGCAGCCGGTCCTGCTCGACAGCAAAGCGCCTCTCGCCATCGCCATCGACCCGCTCGACGGCTCTTCGAACATCGACACCAATGTGTCGATCGGAACGATCTTCTCGCTCCTCCCAGCAACTGGCCTCCCTGCAACTGGCGCGCCGGACGGAAATCCGGCCGCCTCTTTTTTGCAGGCAGGCGTGAACCAGCTGGGCGCCGGCTTCTTCATCTACGGGCCGCAGCTGGCGCTGGTTCTGTCGCTCGGCAGCGGCACGCATGTTTTCGTTCTCTCGACCAGGCTCGGCACCTTCGTCCAGGCCTATGAGAGCCGGATCATCCCGCAGCGCACCCAGGAATTCGCCATCAACGCCGCCAACTACCGGCACTGGGACGAGGCGGTGCGGCTCTACATCGACGACTGCCTCGAAGGCACCGAAGGCCCACGAGAGAAGGACTTCAACATGCGCTGGATCGCTTCCCTGGTCGCCGACTGCTACCGCATACTGATGCGCGGCGGTGTGTTCCTGTATCCCGGCGACAAGCGCAAGGGTTACCGCCAGGGACGGCTGCGCCTCGTCTATGAGGCCAACCCGATCGCCTATCTCATCGAACAGGCGGCCGGCGCCGCCACCGATACGATCACCCGCATCCTCGAAATCGAACCCGAGAGCCTGCATCAGCGCGTGCCGATGGTGTTCGGATCGGCGCGGGAAGTCGCGCGCATCACCCGCTATCACACCGAGCCCAGCGCCATCGGCGAGCGTGCGCCGCTGTTCAGCCGCCGCGGCCTGTTCAGGGCCTGAGCACCATGTCGGCAAAGCACCCCATCATCACCATCACCGGGTCGTCGGGCGCAGGCACCACTTCGGTCAAGCGCATCTTCGATCTGATCTTCCGGCGCGAGAATATCGAAGCCGCCTTCATCGAAGGCGATGCCTTTCACCGCTACGACCGCGCCACGATGAAGACAAAGGTGGCCGAGCAGGAAAAGGCCGGCAATCCGAACTTCACCCACTTCAATGCCGAAGCCAACGAACTCGCAATCCTCGAAGAGGTGTTTGAGGAATATGGCCGCCGGGGAACCGGAAAGACCCGCACCTACATCCATGACGAGGACGAGGAGAAGCAGTACGGCACGCCGCCGGGGCATTTTACCGAATGGCGCGAATTCCCGCCGAGCGACCTGCTCTTCTACGAGGGGCTGCATGGCTGCGTCGTCACCGACAAGATCAACCTGGCCAGGCACGCCGACCTCAAAATCGGCGTGGTGCCGGTGATAAACCTCGAATGGATCCAGAAGATCCACCGCGACCGTGCAACGCGCGGCTATTCCACCGAGGCGGTGATGGACGTGATCCTGCGGCGCATGCCGGACTATGTCCGCTATATCGTCCCGCAATTTTCGCAGACCGCCATCAACTTCCAGCGCGTGCCGATCGTCGACACGTCCAACCCATTCATCGCGCGCTGGATTCCGACGCCGGACGAATCGATGCTGGTCATCCGCTTCGCCAATCCGCGCGGCATCGATTTCCCCTACCTGCTTTCGATGATCCACGACTCGTTCATGTCGCGGCCGAATTCCATCGTGGTGCCAGGCAACAAGCTCGACCTTGCCATGCAGCTGATCCTGACGCCGCTGATCCTGCAATTGATCGAACGCAAGAACCGTGTGTCGTGAGGAGGACGCCATGAACAGCCAAGCCGCAGCTTTGAAGCCTGTCGCCGCCGTCTCGGAGCGCGACATGGCCAATGCCATTCGCGCACTGGCGATGGACAGCGTCCAAAAGGCCAATTCCGGCCATCCGGGCATGCCGATGGGCATGGCCGATGTCGCGACGGTGCTGTTCAGCCGCTTCATCAATATCGATCCGTCGGCGCCCAGCTGGCCCGATCGCGACCGCTTCGTGCTTTCGGCCGGGCACGGCTCGATGTTGCAATACGCGCTGCATTACCTGCTCGGCTTCGAAGACATGCCGATCGAGGAATTGCAGCGGTTTCGCCAGCTGGGCAGCCGCACCGCCGGACATCCCGAATATGGCCATGCGCTCGGCATCGAGACGACGACCGGCCCGCTTGGACAGGGCATTTCGACCGCCGTCGGCATGGCGCTGGCGGAGCGTATGCTTGCTGCCCGCCACGGCGCCGATCTCGTCGACCATTTCACCTACGTCATCGCCGGCGACGGCTGTCTGCAGGAAGGCATCAGCCACGAGGCGATCGACCTTGCCGGTCACCTGAAGCTCTCCCGGCTGATCGTCTTCTGGGACGACAATGCGATCTCGATCGACGGACCGACCTCGCTGTCGACATCGATGGACCAGCCGGCCCGGTTCAAGGCCGCCGGATGGCATGTCCAGTCGGTGGACGGTCACGACATGGAGGCCGTCGCTGCGGCAATCGAAGCAGCACAGCAGTCGGATCGGCCGTCCCTGATCGCCTGCCGCACGGTGATCGGCAAGGGCGCGCCCAATCTGGGCGGTTCGGAGAAGACGCATGGCGCACCGCTGGGCGATGCCGAGATCGCCGCGACGCGCGAGAACATCGGCTGGGCCCATGCGCCGTTCGAGGTGCCTGACGACATCCTTTTCACCTGGCGCGAAATTGCCGGCCGCGGGCAAGCCGCACGACGCGCCTGGGAGCAGCGGCTTGCCGCCTCGCCGCAACGTGAGGCCTTCGAGCGCGCGGTCGCCGGCAACCTGCCCGACGCGGTCTTCGAAGCGCTCGGCGCCTTCCGCAAGGAGCATGCCGAGAAGGCGACCAAGGTCGCAACGCGAAAGGCCTCCGAAATGGCGCTCGGCGCCATCAACGCCGCAACCGACCTGACAGTCGGCGGCTCCGCCGATCTGACGCATTCGAACCTGACGATCACCAAGCGCATGGATCGCATAGCGCCTGATGACTATGCGGGCCGCTACATCCACTACGGCATCCGCGAGCACGGCATGGCCGCGGCCATGAACGGCATCGCACTGCATGGCGGCTTCGTGCCTTATGGCGGCACGTTCCTGTGCTTTGCCGACTATGCGCGCGGCGCGATGCGGCTCTCGGCGCTGATGGGCCAGCGCGTGATCTATGTGATGACGCATGATTCCATCGGTCTCGGCGAGGACGGCCCGACCCACCAGCCTATCGAGCACCTGGCGATGCTGCGGGCCACGCCGAACCTCAATGTCTTCCGTCCGGCCGACATCATCGAAACGGCCGAGTGCTGGGAACTGGCGCTGAAGAGCAAGAACCGCCCGAGCGTGCTGGTGCTCTCGCGCCAGAACCTGCCGATGCTGCGCCAAGTACACAACGAGGAGGCACACAGCGACGAGAACCGGTCGAGCCAGGGCGCCTACATCCTACGTGAGCCGGCCGAGCACCGGGCCGTGACGCTGATCGCCACCGGCTCGGAGGTCGAGATCGCGATTGCCGCCGCCGAACGGCTGGAGACCGAGCACGGCGTCGCCACCGCGGTCGTCTCGATGCCGTGCTGGGAGCTATTCGAGGAACAGGATGCGGACACCCGCAAGGCCGTCCTTGGCTCGGCGCCGCGCATTGCCATCGAAGCCGCAGCACGGCTCGGCTGGGACCGCTGGATCGGCGACACCGGCGCTTTCGTCGGCATGGCCGGTTTCGGCGCCAGCGCCCCTGCCCCGGATCTCTACCGGCATTTCGACATCACGCCCGAAGCCGTCGCCGCAGCGGCGCTGAAGCTCATCATCTAGCCCAACTTCCGCAGCTAAGAGGACCCGACAATGGCCCGCATCACCCTTCGCCAGCTTCTCGACCATGCCGCCGAGCACGGTTACGGCGTGCCCGCATTCAACATCAACAACATGGAACAGGGCCTCGCCATCATGGAGGCGGCCAAGGCCTGCGACGCGCCGGTCATCATCCAGGCCTCGCGCGGCGCCCGCTCCTATGCCAACGACATCATGCTGGCCAAGATGATGGAGGCGTTGACCGAAATGCATCCAGCCATTCCGCTATGCATTCATCAGGATCACGGCAACAACGAAGCCACCTGTCTTTCGGCGATCCGCCACGGCTTCACCTCGGTGATGATGGACGGCTCGCTGATGGCGGACGCCAAGACGCCGGCGAGCTACGATTACAACGTCGCCATCACCGAGCGTGTCGCACGCATGGCGCATTGGGTCGGCGCTTCCGTCGAAGGCGAGCTCGGCGTGCTCGGCTCGCTGGAAACCGGCCAGGGCGAGGCCGAGGACGGCCACGGCGCCGAAGGTGCGCTTTCCCACGACCAGCTTTTGACCGATCCCGATCAGGCGGTCGACTTCGTCACCGCCACCCAGGTCGACGCGCTGGCGATCGCCTGCGGGACCTCGCACGGCGCTTACAAATTCAGCCGCAAGCCAGACGGCGGCATTCTCGCCATGCAGGTGATCGAGGCGATCCACGAAAAGCTGCCCAACACGCATCTGGTCATGCATGGCTCTTCTTCGGTGCCGCAGGAATTGCAGGACATCATAAACAAATATGGCGGCGAGATGCCCCAGACCTTTGGCGTTCCGGTCGAGGAGATCGAGCGCGGCATCCGCTACGGCGTGCGCAAGGTCAACATCGACACCGATTGCCGTATGGCCATGGCCGGGCAGTTCCGCCGTGTCGCGACGGAGGACCCGCGCGAATTCGATCCGCGCAAATTCCTGAAACCGGCCATGGACGCCTTGCGCGACCTCTGCCGCGATCGTTTTGAGCGCTTCGGCACCGCGGGCAACGCTTCGAAGATCAGGGTCATCGCCATGGACGAGATGGCCAAACGTTACGCCGCGGGAAAGCTCGACCCGCAAATCGCAACCGCGAAAGCCGCCTGAGCGGCAAACAGGAGACCTGTCATGAACAAGATCGACATGCCGTCAGCGGGCACGCTCAAGGAAGGCAAGGAACGCTACAAGTCGGGCGTCATCCCCTACAAAAAGATGGGCTATTGGGAGCCGGACTATCGGCCCAAGGAAACCGACCTGATCGCCATGTTTCGGATCACGCCGCAGCCCGGCGTCGACCACGAGGAGGCGGCCGCCGCCATCGCCGGTGAATCCTCGACCGCGACATGGACCGTGGTGTGGACCGACAGGCTGACCGCCTGCGAGCTCTACCGCGCCAAGGCGTTCAGATCCGAGCCGGTGCCGAACACAGGTCCCGGCACCAAGACCGAGCAGCAATACTTCGCCTACATCGCCTACGACCTCGACCTGTTCGAGCCGGGCTCAATCGCCAACCTGACGGCATCGATCATCGGCAACGTGTTCGGCTTCAAGGCGGTCAAGGCCTTGCGGCTCGAGGACATGCGCATCCCGGTGGCTTACCTCAAGACCTTCCAGGGCCCCGCAACCGGCATCGTGGTGGAGCGCGAGCGGCTCGACAAGTTCGGCCGGCCGCTGCTCGGCGCGACGACGAAGCCGAAGCTTGGCCTGTCAGGCCGCAATTACGGCCGCGTCGTCTACGAGGCGCTGAAGGGTGGCCTCGACTTCGTCAAGGACGACGAGAACATCAACTCGCAGCCCTTCATGCACTGGCGCGACCGCTTCCTCTACTGCATGGAGGCCGTGAACAAGGCGTCGGCCGCCACCGGCGAGGTCAAGGGCCATTATCTCAACGTCACCGCCGGCACGATGGAGGAGATGTACGAGCGCGCCGAGTTCGCAAAACAGCTTGGCTCCTGCATCATCATGATCGACCTGGTCATTGGCTACACGGCGATCCAGTCGATGGCCAAATGGGCACGCCGCAACGACATGATCCTGCACCTGCACCGCGCCGGCAACTCGACCTATTCGCGCCAGAAGAACCACGGCATGAATTTTCGCGTCATCTGCAAATGGATGCGGATGGCCGGCGTCGATCACATCCATGCCGGCACGGTGGTCGGCAAGCTGGAAGGCGACCCGCTGATGATCAAGGGGTTTTATGACACGCTGCGCGAGGAGCGCACGCCGCAGAACCTCGAAACCGGGCTGTTCTTCGATCAGGAGTGGGCCTCGCTCAACAAGGTGATGCCCGTCGCCTCCGGCGGCATCCATGCCGGCCAGATGCACCAGCTGATCCATTATCTCGGTGAGGATGTCATCCTGCAGTTCGGCGGCGGCACGATCGGCCATCCGGACGGCATCCAGGCAGGCGCGACGGCCAATCGCGTCGCGTTGGAGGCGATGATCCTCGCCCGCAACGAGGGCCGCGACTATCTGCGCGAAGGGACCAAAATCCTCGAACAGGCGGCCAGATGGTGCACGCCGCTGAAGGCGGCCCTGGAGACCTGGAAGGACGTCACCTTCAACTACGAATCGACCGACACGGCCGACTTCGTGCCAACCGCAACGCCCAGCTTCTAGACGAAAGGAACCGTCGCCATGATGACCAATCCGGGAAACAAGGTCACGCAGGGACAGTTTTCGTTCCTGCCCGACCTGACCGATGAGCAGATTTCGGCGCAGATCAAATACGCGCTGAAAAACCACTGGGCGGTCAGCGTCGAATACACGGACGATCCGCATCCGCGAAACACCTATTGGGAAATGTACGGCAACCCGATGTTCGACCTGAAGGACCCGGCGGGCATCCTGCTTGAAGTCAACAATTGCCGCAAAGCCATGCCCAACATGTATGTTCGGGTCACCGCCTTCGATTCGACCAAGGGCTGGGAAGCGCCGCGCATGTCGTTCATCGTCAACCGGCCGCCCAACGAACCCGGCTTCCGGCTGCTGCGCCAGGAGCGCGACGGCCGCAGCCAGGGCTACTCGATCGTGCCTTATGCGACCGACAGGCCCGAAGGCGAGCGGAGCTAGGCGAACCATGCTGGACGCGATAGCAAAGGGCGCTGCCGCGCAGGACGAATCGGTCGATCTGCAGGCCGAGTTCGAGGCGTCCAACATCGACGAGGTGATGGACAAGCTCGACCGCGAACTCGTTGGCCTGAAGCCAGTCAAGACCCGCATCCGCGAGATCGCGGCGCTGCTCCTGGTCGACCGGCTTCGCCGCAGGTTCGGGCTGACCTCGGGCGCGCCGACGCTGCACATGAACTTTACGGGAAATCCCGGCACCGGAAAGACCACCGTGGCGCTGAGGATGGCCGAAATCCTGCATCGTCTCGGCTATGTCCGTGAAGGCCACATGGTTGCGGTGACGCGAGACGATCTCGTCGGCCAGTATGTCGGCCACACCGCGCCGAAGACCCGCGAAGTGATCAAGCGGGCCATGGGCGGGGTACTTTTCATCGACGAGGCCTACTACCTCTACAAGCCCGAGAACGAACGCGACTACGGTCAGGAATCGATCGAAATCCTGCTGCAATGCATGGAAAACAACCGTGACGACCTGGTTGTGATCCTCGCCGGCTACAAGGACAAGATGGACCGCTTCTTCGACAGCAATCCCGGTATGCGCTCGCGCATCGCCCACCACCTCGACTTTCCCGACTACGGCGTCGGCGAGCTCAAATCGATCGCCGAGATCATGCTGGCGGAACAGAATTACCGTCTCAGCGAGGCGGCGGCCAAGGCGCTCGAAGAGTATTTGCCGATCCGCATGCGGCTGCCGCATTTCTCCAACGCGCGCTCGGTCCGCAACGGGCTCGACCGAGCGCGGCTTCGCCAGGCCAACCGGCTTTTCGCGTCGCGCGACCGGGCGTTGACGAAGACCGACCTTATCACCATTGAAGAATCCGATATTCGCGGCAGCCGCGTGTTCGCGGAAGGCAAGCTCGAAGGCGAACCGGAGACGAAGGCGCGCTGACAAGAGAGCCGGTTGGCGTGCAGCGACTGCAAACGGAAGACAGAATGGGAGCCGACGACCATGGGTACTAAGACAATCATCGCGCCCTCGGTGCTTTCTGCCGACTTCTCGCGGCTCGGCGACGAGGTCGAAACGGTCGTCCGGGCCGGTGCCGACTGGATCCATCTCGACGTGATGGACGGCCATTTCGTGCCCAACATCACCTTCGGTCCGCCAGTGATCAAGGCGATCCGTGACCGGACGGACAAGGTCTTCGACTGCCATTTGATGATCGCGCCGGCCGACGCCTATCTCGCCGCCTTCGCCGATGCCGGCTGCGACATCATCACGGTGCATGCCGAGGCCGGGCCGCACCTAGACCGTTCGCTGCAGGCAATCAGGAATCTCGGCAAGAAGGCCGGCGCATCGCTGAACCCATCGACGCCGGAAAGCGTCATCGAATATGTGCTCGACCGGCTCGATCTGGTGCTTCTGATGACGGTCAATCCGGGCTTCGGTGGCCAGGCGTTCATTCCAGCGGTCGTCGATAAGGTCAGGCGGGTCAAGGCATTGATTGGCAACCGCCCGATCGACATAGAGATCGACGGCGGCGTCACGCCGGAAACCGCTCCGCTGGTCACCGCGGCCGGCGCCAATGTGCTGGTCGCCGGCTCGGCCATCTTTAGGGGTGGCATCGAGGCTGCCTATCGCGCCAATATCGGCGCCATCAGACAGGCGGCCGACGGAGCGATCCGGAAAGCCGCGTAAAACCATCTCATCGGAGGGCAAATATGGCGGCAATCCCACCTGTCTGCGATTTCGGCTGGCAAGCCGTCGATGCCGTTTTGCCCGGCGTCGACGGCAAATCGCATTCGATCTTCAGTCACGCCGGCCCGAACGGGCTGGTCGTGGCCTTCATCTGCAACCACTGCCCTTATGTGAAGGCGGTGATTTCACGCATCGTCCGCGACGCCAACGACCTCAAGGCGCAAGGCATCGGCTTTGTCGCGATCAACGCCAACGATGCCGACGCCTATCCGGATGATTCCTTCGACAACATGAAGCTCTTTGCCAGGACGAACGGCTTCTCGTTCCCCTACCTCCACGACGAGCGCCAGACGGTGGCGCGTGCCTATGGAGCCGTTTGCACCCCGGATTTCTTCGGGCTCAACAGCGAGTTGACGCTGCAATATCGCGGCCGGCTGGACGCGGCGCGGCGCGAGGCCGGACCGCCCGGACTGAGACGCGACCTGTTCGAGGCGATGAAGCAAATTGCCCGAACCGGCGACGGACCGCTCGACCAGATCGCTTCGATCGGCTGCTCGATCAAATGGAAGGACGCCGCATGAACGTTGGCATGGGCAGGCCGTTTCGATCGCCCAAGGCGATCCTGTTCGACCTCGACGGCACGCTGGTCGATTCGGCGCCTGATATAACGGCCGCCGTTAACGAGTTGCTGGCCGGCCGCGATCTGCCGCCGCTGCGCCTGGAACAGGTCAAGGCCATGATCGGCGGCGGTGTCAGGAAACTGATCGAGCGAGCCTTCGCGGCTTCCGGAACGCCGCTCCTCGGCAGCGCACTTGATGAGGCCAACCGCGTCATGGCGCCGATCTACCGCAGACATCTGACCGGCCTGACGAGGCTGATGCCTGGCGTCAGGGAGGCTCTCACGCATTTCCACTTGAGCGGGATAGCCATGGGCGTGGTGACCAACAAGCCGCAGCTGGCGGCTCGCGAAATCCTGCTGCATTTTGGGTTGACGGACTATCTCGGCGCGATCGTCGGCGGAGACGCGGTGACATCATTGAAACCGGCGCCCGACGCTTTGCTGCTGGCGCTCGACCAGCTTCAGGTCGAACCTCGCGACACGCTGATGGTCGGAGACAGCAGCGCCGATGTGGCCGCCGCGCGCGCCGCCGGCATGCCCGTCATCCTGCTGCGTGGCGGCTATACCCAGATTCCCGTCGAGGAGCTTGGCGCCGACCTTGTTTGCGACAGCCTGTTCGACCTGCCTTCCGCGATGCAGAGACTGCAAGACGCCGCTTGACCGGCGCCAACCACCAGGGCGGGCGCCGGCCGAACGCAGTTTCGAACGGCCGGCGAAGCCGGGTTATATCCTGCGGAAAAACCGGGTTATTTGGAGAATTGCTTCAGATAGGCGATGACGTTGGCGAGATCCTCGTCCTTCTTGAGGCCGGCAAACGCCATCTTCGTACCTTTGATCATGGCCTTGGGGTCGCGAAGATAGGTCGTCAGGGTGGCTTCATCCCATTTGACGCCGGATCCACCCGCCTCGGTCATGGGTTTGGAATATTTGAACCCCGGATGCGTGCCGGCCGTCCGGCCGATAACGCCGCTCAACGACGGACCGATCTTGTTCTGGTCCTTGTCTACGACGTGGCAGGCCTTGCATTTGGCGAAGACCTTCTCACCCGCAGCGGCATCCTGTGCCTGGGATTGGTTCGTGATGAACGTCGCAGCGGACACGACGGCGAAAAATGCGATTGCACGCATGGCATTTCCTCATTGATCGTCAAGGTGCCCTAGACGATTTGCGCAGGCCGTTGTTTGTTCATCGGCATGCGTCGTTTTATGGCAGAGCGAGAACTTCTCCCTTGTGGAGTTGCGGCGCCTGCATGATGGAAGCTACCCGGCAGACGAGGGATGTCAACCATACTGAAGTCCGGAGAGCGCAATCGCTTCAGACCAATTGCCGATGGTGGCGCCTTAGGCGCAGTCGGCGAAGCTGCCGATCTCCCACCTTGCGGAGAGATTGGATGCCGCTTCGGCTTTCGCCAACCACCAACGCTGGAAGACTGGGCAAGCGGCAGGCAACCGAAGCGATCGCCCTCATATTTTCATTGCTTTGTGACGGCAGTTATGCTAGGAATTTATTCATGGTGCTGATTTGCGCCACCGACCCGCCCGCCGAGGCGGGTTTTTGTTTTCGGCGGATTGGCTCCGGTAGAACGCCGTCTTGTCCGTTCGCCTTTGTTGACGGCCATCAGGCGAACGCGTAGCCTCGAACCATTCCGGTTTTCCATGGGCACCTCGGGACTCCGGCAATCGGCGATTTTGTCCAGGCTCGCAGAGCGGGCCGGATCTCGCCGAAGCGGGCGTCTTCAAGCGCGCAAGAGGTGCTGAATGGATATGGTCGACCTCATATTGACGGTTTGCCTGATTGCCAATCCGGGCAACTGCCGAGACGAACATCTCTATTTCGAGAGCCGTGGCTCTCTCGTCCAATGTATGGTCTTGGCGCCCAGCGAAATCGCAAAATGGTCGCAGGAACACCCAAACCTCAAGGTCAAGCGCTGGAAATGCGCTTTCCCGAACAAGGACCGTGCGATCTGACCGGCGCCCTGGCTTGTTACGGCTCCGGGAGGAGACATCATGATGATTTCGCGTCGAGGAACGCTTCGTCTGGCAGTTCTTGGAGCAGCCGCGGCGCTTGTCTCAAGACCCTCCTTCGTCACGACCCCCTCCTTCGCTATGGGCAAAGTCCGCATCGGCGTGCTGAAATTCGGCACCGTGAGCTGGGCGCTTGACACCATGAAGCATCACCAATTCGACGCAGCCAACGGCATCGATGTGGAGGTCATCGATTTCGCCGGCGAGGATGCAACCAACGTCGCCATGCTGGCCGGCGCGATCGACATGATCGTGACCGACTGGCTGTGGGTCTCGCGCCAGCGCTCGGAAGGCGTCGACCTCGCATTGGTCCCCTATTCGACCGCTGTCGGGGCGGTCATGGTGAAAGAGGGAGCGCCGATCCGCACGATCGCCGACCTCGAGAGAAAAAAGATCGGTGTCGCTGGCGGCCCCCTCGATAAAAGCTGGCTGCTGATCCAGGCGCTGGCCAGGCGCGATCACGGCCTCGACCTGCCGGTAACCAGCGACATCGTCTTTGGCGCGCCGCCGCTGATTTCGGAAAAAGCGATGCAAGGCGAACTCGATGCGGTGCTCAATTTCTGGCATTTTTGCGCCCGGCTCGAGGCCAACGGCTTTCATCGGCTGATCGGCGCGGATGATGCGGCGAAAGCGCTCGGGGCCTCGGGCGCGGTCTCGGCGCTCGGCTATGTCTTTCACGACAAATGGGCGAACGAGAATCCGGACGCTATCAGGGGCTTCATCAAGGCTTCCGCGCAGTCCAAGGACTTGCTGGCCAGATCCGACGATGAGTGGCTGCGCCTTGCGCCGATCATCCGTGCGCAAGGCCAGGAATTGGCAAAGCTGCGTGACCGCTATCGCGAGGGCATTCCCAGACGCCCCGTCGCCGAGGATGCGGCCGACGCGGGCAAGCTCTATCGCGTGCTGGCCGAGATCGGCGGCGAAAGGCTGGTCGGCCGCGCGCCGGAGATGGCGCCCGGTACGTTCTGGCGGGAACTCCTGAAATGAGCGCCCCTGACACTGGCGATCGCACGCCTGGCGCGGTGGCCGACGGCCAATCCAGCTTTGCGACGGTGCTGACACCTGCGCTGACGGTCGCGGTCTCTCTGCTCGGGCTTTGCCTGCTGTGGGGTTTTGCAGCAAATGCCTGGCCGAGCCGCGCCTTTCCAGGGCCGGGACAGGTCTGGCAGGTGTTGCTCGCGGAGGCGGCGAGCGGCGACCTTTTTTACCATCTCGGCGCCACACTCGGCCGGGTTGCCGCGGCATACGTCATTGCCATGGTCGTCGGCTCGGTCATCGGCGTTGCCCTCGGCAGTTACCGCAGCGCAGACCGATTCTTCAGTCCCTGGGTGATCCTGTTTCTCAACATTCCCGCGCTGGTGGTCATCGTGCTTGCCTATATCTGGTTCGGCCTCAACGAAGCGGCCGCGATTGGAGCGGTTGCCGTGAACAAGATCCCGAACGTCGTGGTGACGATGCGCGAAGGCGCCAGGGCGCTTGATCCGAGTTATGCCGAAATGGCCGCCGTCTACCGCTTCGGTCTCCTCGACCGCATCCGCCACGTCCTGCTGCCGCAATTGCAGCCCTATCTTGCCGCCGCCTCACGATCCGGCATCGCCCTCATCTGGAAGATCGTGCTGGTGGTCGAACTGCTCGGCCGCTCCAATGGTGTCGGCTTCCAGATCTATCTCTATTTCCAGCTCTTCGACGTCGCCGCCATTCTAGCCTACACCTTGGCTTTCGTGGCGGTGATGCTTGTCATCGAACTCCTTCTGGTGCAGCCCGTTGAACGACATGCAACCCGTTGGCGCCGTCGTCCCGCTTAGGGTCGACATCGCCGAAAAGACTTTCAGGTCCGCGCAGGGCGTCTCGATTACGGCGCTCCAAGACCTTTCCTTCGAGGTCCGGCAAGGCGAGTTCGCCTGCTTGCTGGGACCGTCGGGCTGCGGCAAGACCACGACGCTGCGCATCCTGCTTGGGTTGGACAAAGACTTTTCCGGCTCCTTCCAATTGCCTGAAGGCGGCCAGTTACCGGAGGGAAGCTTGAGCCGCATCGCCGCCGTATTCCAGGAACCGACCTTGCTGCCGTGGCGGACGGTGGAACAGAATGTCAGGCTGGCGTTGCCGAAAAGCCTGAGAACGAAGAACCTCGACGGGCTGTTCGACACGCTCGGTCTCGCCGGCATGCGCTCGCTCTACCCGGCGGAGCTTTCGCTCGGCCTTGCGCGCAGGGCAGCACTCGCCAGGGCCTTCGCCACCGAGCCGGCGGTGCTTTTCCTGGACGAACCCTTTGCCTCGCTCGACGAACAAACCGCCGAGCGGCTTCGGCACCTGCTTTTGACCGTGTGGTCGGCGCGGCCTACGACCGCCCTCATGGTGACGCACAATCTACGCGAGGCCTTGATGCTGTCGGATCGCATCATCGTACTCGCGCAGCGGCCGGCCCATGTGCTCGGCATGTTCGACGTAAGGCTGCCGCGGCACTATCGCAATCCACAGGTGATGAGCGACCTCTCGCGGTCGTTCCATCAAAAATTTCCGGGCGTGGCCTGATCGCCCAACAATTCGCAACGCATATCGGGGGAACGCCATGCCGATCGACAGGATACGACGCAAGCTTGTCAGCGGCTTCGCCTGCACCGCAGTCAGCGCCGCGATGCTGCCCTGTTGCCTCGGGCGGGCAGCTCTCGCCGCTGCCGGTGACCTTGAATTCAAGGTCAGGAAAGTCGCCGACGGCGTCTTCGCCCTCCAGGGCGTGGATGAATTGATGAACGCCGCCAACCAAGGCGCGATCTCGAATCTGGGCGTCGTCGTCGGCACCGACGCCGTTGCCGTCATCGACAGCGGCGGCAGCCTGGTCGAGGCGAACGCGCTCATCGCCGCAATCGGCAAAATAAGCACCAAGCCGGTTCGCTACCTGATCAACACCCACATGCATCCCGACCACATCTTCGGCAATGCGGCGTTTCGGGAGATCGGCGCGGCCATCGTCGGCCATCGCAATCTGCCGCGTGCGCTCGAGGCGCGCGGCGCGTTCTACCTGCAAAGCTTTCGCCAACAGATCGGCGATACGCTCATGAAAGGGGTCGAGATCATACCGCCGACGATGCTGGTCGATGATCGTCTGCAGCTCGACCTCGGCGGGCGCGTGCTCGAATTGCGGGCATGGAAGGCGGCGCACACCGACAACGACCTGACCGTTTTCGACAGCGCGACCCAAACGCTGTTTGCCGGCGATCTCGTTTTCATCGGCTCCTTGCCAACGCTTGACGGGTCGCTGCTCGGCTGGCTGCGCCAGATGGATGCACTTGCCGCGATCGGCGCCGCGCGCGTCGTGCCGGGCCATGGCCCGGTGCCGGCCGACTGGCCGGAAGCGCTGACGGCTGAACGGCGCTATTTCGAGGTTCTGGCGGGAGATCTTCGCAAGGCGATCGCCGACGGGATGCCGCTCAGCGAGGCAGTCAAGACCGCCGGCGCAAGCGAACGGGGCAATTGGCGTCTGTTCGACGACTATAACGAGCGCAATGCGACGGCCGCTTTTGCCGAACTCGAATGGGAATAGACCCCACCGACAAGCGCTGGACGCGACGAGGTGGATCGATTTGCCAAGGCATCGTCAAAGGCTTATCCTCGACGCCAGCCTGGGCACCACCTCTCTGACATTGGTGGAGGCATTGGAATGCAAGACCACGCTTATCGGAGCCGGCAGCTCGCCTTGCCGCTCGCAGCTATCTTTGCCGCGATCATCCTGTCCGTCGGTACGCTCCTCGGTTCCTCTGGAACCGCCAACGCACAGCAGACAACCGCGTCTTCCGACAGGGTCTGGCAGGATCTGAAAGGCGACGTGTTCGGCGATCGGGCAATTCTGGTCGATAGCGGCGTCGTCAGGATCGAGGCGCCGAAGCGGGCGCAGGATGCCGCCATCGTCCCCGTCGACATCTATATCGACCCCGCCAAGGCGCCCGACGGCATCAAATCCGTCACCTTGATCATCGACGTCAATCCGGCGCCGGTGGCTGCGACGTTCCAGATCGGCAAGGATGCCGGCGTGACGCATCTGTCGACGCGCGTGCGCGTCAACGACTATTCCTATTTGCGCGCCATTGCAGAAACGCAGGGCGGCGAACTCCATATGGCTCAGACCTTCGTCAAGGCGTCAGGCGGATGCTCGGCTCCGGCGGTCAAGAACCAGGATGAGGCGAAGGCGACGATGGGGCAGATGAAGCTGCGCCAATTCCCGCCTCAAGAGACGATGACGAAGGCACAGGAATTGCAACTGATGATCCGGCACCCGAACAATTCGGGCCTGCAGCGAAATCCGCTGACCCAGTATTTCATCCCCGCGCATTTTGTTCAGAAACTGTCGATCTCGCAGGCAGACCGGCCGATCCTCTCGATGGAGGGTGGAATATCGATTTCGGAAGACCCCAATTTCCGGTTCGATTTCAAGGCGCACGGCGACGGCGAAATCCAGGTCGAAGCGATCGATACGGATGGCAAGGTGTTTCGCAATCAATGGCCGCTAGAGGCTACGGGACTCTGAAGTCTCGAAGCCGTGCGCAACGCATTTTAAAAGCAGCGCACGTCGGCTTCCGCCTGCGCGCGCTTCAGTTCAGTGCCGGCGGCTTTCGCCGGCGCGCTTTCGCGAAACAGTCCCGAACGCTCCCCCGTCGTCAGGGACATGCTCTTGAAGGTCTCGGCCCTTTCATAATGCTCGAAGGGAACGATCGAGGCGATGACATCGATCGAGCAGGAACAGCTCTCCAGCGCCCGACGGGTCTGGCCGTTCGTCTGCATGCAGCCGAGTACATATTCGACAACCGTCGCTGTCGGATAATCGCCGGCGGCGCCGGCCGGATTTGCGAATGCCAGGGCCGATGTAAGCAATAGCGGCAAGGCCGAAAAGCCGACATGTCTGATCATGAGGAATCCTCCGCTTGGCCTGGACGCGATTTATCGAGCCCGATGGATCGGCCCCCATCGGTCGAGACAGATCCACCACACCAGTTGGCCTCGTACCACCACCCCGGTCAAGCTCTCATGCCCGGCGTATAGTACCAAAGGAGCAATGCCTTGCCGGCCGGCAAAAGGCCTCTCAGATGACGCGTTCATCCGCTCCGAATCCTGGTGTTGGCGTTCATTTCATGCCGCTCTTACTATCGCCACCCGGAGCGACGGGCGCATACTTAACGCCATAGGCTCTAGTGAATATTACTAAATAAAAATCGATACATTTGGCCAAAAAAATACGCAAAACATGGCAAGTTATATAAATCCTCCCTTTGTCACAGTCGATCAATAGCTTTATGTATGAGTTTTTTTATATTTATTTCTCTATATTGCAGTGCAACATAGACGGAAGTGATTTTTCTTGCCATCCGCCTGGGGATGACATAGCTTCATCCTGTTTCCGGCTTCAAGGGCGTCACCGTCATTAGGGAGCGGCGACAGTCTTTCGTAGGCCAAGTGGGATGGGCAGTAACGGTGCCCTCTGCTCATTCGGCTTAGGTCGTGACACGCTGCCGGAAATACTTCCCCCACATGAATCGCTTGGGCAAGCCCTCGTGGGCTCAACGGACGATTCGTCATTGTGAACCCTGGGAGGACTTTGATGCGTGTATTTGCGAAAACTGCCTACCTACTAACGACCGCGGCGCTCATGTCGTTCGGCGCGGTCCACATGACTTCGGCCAACGAAGAACTAATGAAAATGGCCGAAAATCCCAAGGACTGGGTGATGCAGACGGGTGACTACGCCAACACCCGTTTTTCCAAGCTTAACCAGATCACCAAGGACAATGTGAAGAACCTGCAGGTCAAGTGGAGCTTCTCCACTGGCGTGTTGCGCGGCCATGAAGGCGGGCCGCTGATCATCGGCGATGTGATGTATGTCCACGCGCCGTTCCCCAACACCGTCTACGCTCTCGATCTCAACAATGACGGAAAGATCCTCTGGAAATACGAGCCCAAGCAAGACCCCAATGTTATTGGAATCATGTGCTGCGACACGGTCAATCGTGGCGTCGCCTATGGTGACGGCAAGATCATTCTCAACCAGGCAGACACCACCGTCGTGGCGCTCGATGCCAAGACCGGCAAAGTTGTCTGGTCGGTCAAGAACGGCGAGCAGACCGATGGTGGAAAGGGCGAATCCGGTACGTCAGCACCCGTAGTCATCAAGGACAAGGTGCTCGTCGGCGTCTCCGGCGCTGAATTCGGCGTTCGCGGCTGGTTGGCCGCCTACAATCTGGCAGATGGCAAGCTCGCCTGGAAAGCCTATTCGGAAGGTCCGGACGCAGACACCCTGATCGATCCCGAAAAGACCACCCATCTCGGCAAACCTGTCGGAAAGGATTCCGGCACGAACACCTGGGAAGGCGAACAGTGGAAGACAGGCGGCGGCACGACATGGGGATGGTATTCCTATGATCCCAAGCTGAACCTGGTTTATTATGGTACCGGCAATCCCTCGACATGGAACCCGGTTCAGCGCCCAGGCGACAATCGCTGGTCGATGACGATCATGGCTCGCGATGCGGATACTGGTGTTGCCAAATGGCTCTACCAGATGACCCCGCATGACGAGTGGGACTTTGACGGCATCAACGAAATGATTCTCGTTGATGGCATGGAGGTCGGCGGCGCCAAGCGCGACGTGCTGGTGCATTTCGACCGCAACGGCTTTGCCTACACCATGGATCGCGCCACTGGCGAGCTTCTCGTCGCCAAGAAATACGATCCGGCAGTGAACTGGGCGACGGAAGTCAACATGGACCCCAGCAGCGACCAATATGGCCGCCCGCAGGTCGTGGCCAAATATTCGACCCAGCAGAACGGCGAAGACACCAACACGACGGGCATCTGCCCGGCGGCGCTTGGAACCAAGGACCAGCAGCCGGCGGCCTATTCGCCGAAGACCGGCCTGTTCTACGTACCGACGAACCATGTCTGCATGGACTATGAGCCTTACAAGGTGAGCTACACCGCCGGCCAGCCCTATGTGGGCGCCACCGTGTCGATGTATCCTCCCCCTGGAGGTGAAGGCAACATGGGCAACTTCATTGCCTGGGATGCTGCCAAGGGCGAGATCGTCTGGTCGAAGCCCGAGCAGTTCTCGGTATGGTCGGGCGCGCTGGCAACCGACGGCGATGTCATCTTCTACGGCACGCTCGAAGGCTACATCAAGGCGGTCGATCATGACGGCAACGAACTCTACAAGTTCAAGACCCCGTCCGGCATCATCGGCAACGTCACGCCCTACGAGCATAACGGCAAGCAGTACATCGCCGTTCTGTCCGGCGTCGGCGGATGGGCCGGTATCGGTCTGGCAGGTGGACTGCTGTCGCCTGATAACGCCGCTGCCTGGCATGGCGCCGTCGATCAGGGCCGTGCGCAAGGCGACGAGGCCGCGGTTGTTGGGACCGCTGGTCTGGGTGCGGTCGGTGGCTATGCAGCACTTGCCGACTACACGACGCTGGGCGGCCAGCTCACCGTCTTCGGTCTCCCGGACTGATACACGGGAACCTTAGGCATGCCTCGGGTCATCGACCCAAAGGCTTGAAAACCGAGAGCCCGGATCACCGGGAAGCCAGGACCGGGCTCTCGATTTCGCCGCGCCCCAAACATCGATCAATGCTGCTTCACGACAGAAAAATCCGTGTGCGTGGCAAATGAAGGAAGACACTGAATGTCCGTTCGCATTGTAATTTCCGCTCTCGCCCTGACTCTGCTGCCTCTTGCAAGCTCAAATCTCGCACAGGCCCAGGACAGCGCGGAAAAGGCCAAGGTGGTGACGGAAGAGAACGGCAAGTATTTCGACGCGGAGGGAAATCCGACTTACAAGATCGAAAACGGAACCGTGGATTGGTACACATTCAGCGGTTACCGCCGCTATCATTCCGATTGCCATGTCTGTCACGGACCGGACGGTACAGGTTCAACCTATGCGCCGGCCTTGGTCAACAGCCTGAAAACCATGGATTACGCCACGTTCCTCTCGATCGTTGCCGAAGGCCGCAAGAATGTCGGCGGCGGCAAGGAGAATGTCATGCCTGCCTTTGGCGACAACAAGAACGTCTATTGCTACATGGACGATCTCTACGTCTATCTCCGTGCCCGCGCCGACGGTGCGGCGCCCCGCGGCAGGCCACCGAAGAAAGCAGACAAGCCACAAGCAGCGAAGGATGCCGAAGCATCCTGTATGGGTGGATGATATGATTGGCCGTGACGCGTTGAAGCTGCGTTTTGTCCTGCCGGTCCTCGGCGCGCTCGCCTTGCTGCCTTCGAACGCCCAGGCGCAAGGCGCCGGGCTTGGTGCGGCGGGAGAACTGGTCGATCCCGACATTCTTCGCGTCTGCGCCGATCCTTCGAACATGCCCTTCACCGACAAGAGCGGCGAAGGCTTCGAAAACAGGCTGGCCGAACTGGTTGCCGCGAAAACCGGTCGGAAGTCCGTCGCCTACACATGGTTTCCTCTTGTTGCCGGCTTCGTGCGCAACACGCTGGCCGCCAACCGATGCGACATCATCATGGGCTATGCCCAGGGCGATGAACTGGTGCAGAACACCAACGCCTACTATCGCTCCTCCTATGTGCTGGTGCACCCGAAGGGCAACGGCATGGAAGGCGTCGAGACGATCGAAGATCCGAAACTCGCCGGCAAGAGGATCGGCGTCGTCGAAAGCACGCCGCCGACTGCCAACATGGCCGCCAACAAGCTCTTGCGAACGGCAAAAATATATCCGCTGGCCGTGGATACACGCCTCACCCCTTCCATGGGCGAGGTCATGATCAAGGACATGCTCGCCGGCAAGATCGACGCGGCGGTCATTTGGGGACCGATGGCAGGCTACTATGCCAAGCAACTCGGCGCCGATCTCACGATCGTTCCGCTGGTGAAGGAAAAGACCGGCTCGCGCATGTCCTACCGCATCACCATGGGCGTGCGTCTATCCGACCAGGAATGGAAGCGGACGCTCAACCGGGTGATCCGGGAAAACCAGGCGGAGATCACGAGGATTCTACTGGACTACAATGTGCCGCTGATCGACGAACACGACAATCCGATCACGCAATGACGATACCGGTATAGGGGACGATATCGGTATGAAGGGAAAGGAGACGATTTTGCTGGTCGCTGCGGGCCTCCTGGGTCTGACCCAACCGATGTGGGCTGGCGATATCGCCGAGCCCGGCGGCTATCGGATGGACGATTATCGGGCGCCGGTGCCGCGGACGCTGCAAGGCGCAAGGGTAGTGACGACGGCAGAGGCGGAGGCGCTGTGGCGGGAGAAGAAGGCGGTGTTCTTCGACGTCATGCCGAACACGCCGAAGCCGACCAATTTGCCGGCAGGAACGATTTGGAGAGAGGCGACCAGAAAGGACATCCCGGGCAGCATCTGGCTGGCCAATGTCGGTTACGGCGCTATTTCCGAGGAGACCGCCAGCTATTTTCGCCAAGGCCTCGCGGCCGAAGCCGGCGCCGACAACTCGCGCGCTATTCTGTTCTATTGCATGACGAATTGCTGGATGTCCTGGAATGCCGCGAAACGGGCCATCGAATGGGGCTACAGTTCGGTAATCTGGTATCCGCTCGGCGCCGATGGATGGGAACGCGCAAACCTTCCGCTGGAGGAGAAGAAGCCTTACGTGATTAGCAATTGAAGCATGAACATTGTTATTTTCGATCGTCTTGTTTTTCGACTTTTCAGAACCTACCGTTTCATTTGTCCATTTTGAGAGCTGATGGACGAGCCATTGCAATGGTGCCCAGCAATGGTTGACTGAGAAAAGGATCGGCCCCTTCGGGCTGGTAGAAGAGGAGAAATGCCATGAAGAAGAGCTGGACGAAACCGACCATGTGCCAAGTTGCTGCGGGCTTCGAAATTTCGCGGTATCTGCCTGCTGAAATTCCTCCCAAGAAGTAGGCCGCAGAGGTGCGTGCCCCTGGCAACAGGGGCACGCACTCCCTTGCCGCGCGAGGCCTTCGTGAAAGGCTTTGACGCGTTCAATGCGGGTGCGAAGCGATTCGCAGCCGAGGATTTCCTGCCGGTTGAACGAGCCGCAGAGCGGGCATTGCAATGCGCTTGAAGATCATCGGCTCGGCGGCAGGCGGCGGCTTTCCGCAATGGAACTGCAATTATCGCCTGAGCCGCGCGGCTCGCACCGGGATGGGTGGCGTACATTCGCGAACCCAATCGAGCATCGCCACGTCAGTGGATGGGGCCGGCTGGGTTCTGTTCAACGCCTCGCCCGACATTCGCCAGCAGATTGCGCAAACGCCTGAATTGCAGCCCGCGCACGATGCGCCGCTGCGCTCGACGCCTATCCGTGCGGTGGTGCTGACCAATGCCGATGTCGATCATGTCGCCGGCCTGCTCAGCCTCCGCGAGCGGCAGCCTTTCGCTATCTATGCAACGACACAGGTTCTGGCGACGCTGGAGGCGAACACGATCTTCAATGTTCTCGATCCGGCGCTCGTGCCGCGGCGCATCTTGCCGCCGGCGGAAGAACTGGCGATCCGCGACGCGGACGGCCACGACACCGGCGTGGCTGTCGAGAGCTTTCCCGTGCCCGGGAAGATCGCCCTCTATCTCGAGGAAAGAAGCCGGCCAGATGCCGATTTCAGCTCCGACGCCGGCGACACGATCGGCGTCCGTATCACCGGCGCCGGCAGTCGCGGCTCCGTCTTCTATATCCCGGGCTGCGCGCGCATCGATGCGACGCTACGCACGCGTCTAGCCGATGCCGCCTGCCTTCTGTTCGACGGCACGGTCTTCACGGACGACGAGATGATTGCTGCCGGCGTCGGCCAGAAAACCGGTGCGCGCATGGGGCACCTAGCAATGTCGGGAGACGAGGGCTCTATCGCCGGCTTGGCCGATGTGAGGATCGGCCGCCGTGTCTTCGTCCACATCAACAACACCAACCCTGTCCTGGACGAGAGTTCCGCCGAACACGCAGCGGTCAAAGCGGCCGGCTGGGAAGTCGCCCACGACGGGATGGAGATGGAATTTTGAGTGATTTCCACGACGCGGCCAGGAACGGCCTGTCCTCCAGCGAGCTCGAAGCCGTGCTGCGTCAGGTCGGTGCCGAACGCTATCACAACCGCCATCCTTTCCATCACAGGATGACCAGCGGTGCGCTGTCGAGGACCGAGATGCAGGCCTGGGCGCTGAACCGCTATTGCTACCAGGCCGTCATCCCGCGCAAGGATGCGATGATCCTCGCACATGCCGAGGACCCCGCGTTTCGCGCCGCCTGGCGCAAACGCATCGAAGACCATGACGGCGAGGACGGCTGGAGCGGCGGTATTGCGCGCTGGCTGCATCTGGCAACCTCGCTCGGTCTCGACGCCGATGCGGTGAAGAGCGAAAGGCTGGCGCTGCCGGCGACGCGTTTCGCTGTCGGCGCTTACCTCTCCTTCTGCACCAACCGGACACTGTTCGAGGCGGTCGCGTCGTCGCTGACCGAGATGTTCTCGCCGCTCATCATCGGTGAGCGGGTGCCGGCGATGCTGGCCAAATACGATTACATCACCGAGGATACGCTGGCCTATTTCACCCGCCGGCCCGAACAAGCCTCGCGCGATGCCGACTTCGCCCTCGCCTACGTGCTCGGCCATGCCGACACGGCGGAACGCCAGCAGCAGGCGATCGATGCGCTGGTGTTCAAATGCGATATACTGTGGACCATGCTCGACGCGCTTCAACACGCCTATGCCGAGCCGGAGAACATCCCGCCCGGCGCCTTCCGTCCGGAGGCTGCCCCATGATGGCGCTGCGCGAAAGAGTTTTAGTGTCGCAGCAGTCGGTGCCTTCGCTGCCGAAACACGTGCGCATACAGTACGACCCCGTGCGTCAGGCCTTCGCCGTGCTTTCGCCGGAAAAGGTATTTTGGCCGAACGACATCAGCCTCGACATATTGCGCCGCTGCGACGGACGGTCCACGGTCGGCCACATCATTGCCGACCTTGCCGCGGAATATGACGCCGAACAGGAGGCCGTGGCCGCCGACGTCGTCGCCTTCCTGCAGGAATGGTCGGACAAGCTGCTGGTGAAGCTATGAGCGAGCCCCTTCTCCCTCCGATCGGCATGCTGGCGGAATTGACGCATCGCTGCCCGCTGCAATGCCCCTATTGCTCCAATCCGCTCGAATTGCTGAAGGCCAATCGCGAACTCGATACGCAGACCTGGCTCGACCTGTTCTCGCAGGCCGCCGATCTCGGCGTTCTCCAGGTGCATCTATCCGGCGGTGAACCGACGCTGCGCCGCGACCTCGAACAATTGATCGCCGGGCTCTCGGCGCGCGGCGTCTACACCAACCTGATCACCGCCGGCGTCGGCATTGCCGAAGGCCGCATCGAGGCGTTTGCCGAAGCCGGGCTCGACCATCTGCAACTGAGCTTTCAAGGCGCACGGCCGGCGACCACCGACCGCATCGGCAACCACAAAGGCGGCCATGAAAAGAAGCTGGAGACGGCACGCCGCGCCCGCGCGGCCGGCCTGCCGCTCACCATCAACGCGCCGATTCATCGCCACAACATCGAGGAAGTGCCTGAGTTCATCGATCTGGCGCTTTCGCTGGGCGCGGAGCGGCTTGAGATCGCCAACGTGCAGTATGCCGGCTGGGCGCTGACCAATCGCGATCAACTGATGCCCGAGCGTGATGCGGTCGACCGGCAGGCGGAGATCGTCGCGGCGGCGCGCGAACGGCTCACCGGCATCATGAACATCGATTTCGTCACGCCGGATTATTTCGCTATCTATCCCAAGCCGTGCATGGGCGGCTGGGCCCGAGACGCCTTCATGGTGACGCCGGACGGCACCTTGCTGCCATGCCATGCCGCACAGACCATCCC
This sequence comes from Mesorhizobium robiniae, assembly GCF_040545535.1. Taxonomy (NCBI): domain Bacteria; kingdom Pseudomonadati; phylum Pseudomonadota; class Alphaproteobacteria; order Hyphomicrobiales; family Phyllobacteriaceae; genus Mesorhizobium; species Mesorhizobium robiniae. The sequence goes on along the minus strand of NZ_JBEPMC010000001.1, from coordinate 243,467 downwards.
ATCGCTCAGCTTCGAGCGTTTCGGCCAACGCAGCCTGGCCGAGATCTGGACCGATTCGCCGGCATTCAATGCCTTTCGTGGCACCGACTGGATGCAGCAGCCTTGCCACAGCTGCGAACGGCGTGAGATCGACTGGGGCGGCTGCCGTTGCCAGGCGATGGCGATCGCCGGCGACGCCGCCGCGACAGACCCGGCTTGCGCGAAATCGCCGATCCATGCGCGCATGGCAATGCTGATCGACGAAGCCCAGCGTGCCGCGGCAGTTCCTTCGCAGGACGAGCCATTCGTCTACCGGCGGATCGGTGTCGTGACCGAGCCCGCCTGACGCGCTTTTCTATTCCACGGTCTCGCGCTCGCGCACCGCGTCGGCGAAAGCCAGCGCATCACGATTGACCGCGACGTTGTGCACGCGAAAGATCGAAGCGCCCTTCAACCGCAGGATGACGCTGGTCGCCGCTGTGCCGACGTCGCGCCCCTCGTCACTTTCGCCGACCAGGTGACGGGCAAGACGCTTGCGCGACGTGCCGACGAGCAGTGGAAAACCGAGAGCGCGCAATTCACCGAAGCGAGCCATCAGCTCGAGGTTTTCCTCACCGTCCTTGGCAAAGGCGAAGCCCGGATCCAGCACGATCCGGTCGTCCGGAATGCCGGCGCCCCGCGCGATCTCCAGCGATCTGTTCAGGAACAGGAACTGGTCGGCGATCACATCCGCCAGTTTTTCGCGGCCGCGCCCGGTGTGCATGATGACGAGGCCGGCGCCGGTTTCCGCCGCGACATGCGCGATGTCGGGTTCGCGCTGCAGACCATGCACGTCGTTGACGATATGGGCGCCGGCCGCGACCGCCAGCCGCGCCGTCTCGGCCCGGTAGGTGTCGACCGAAACGAGGCTGCCGCCCTCGGACGACAGCGCCTCGATGACCGGGAGGATGCGCGACTGTTCCTCGCGCGCCGAAACAGCGCCGGCGCCGGGCCGGGTGGACTCGCCGCCGACGTCGATGATCGCAGCGCCCTCGCCGATCATGCGCCGCGCCTGCTGGAGCGCCCGCTCCGGCCGATCGAATTCTCCCCCGTCGGAAAAACTGTCCGGCGTAACGTTCAAGATCCCCATCAGCAGCGATCTCGCGCCAAGATCGAGATGCCGTCCATGGGCAAGCTGCCAGCGCGTCATGCATCAACCTTTCGTCTACTAGAAACCATTCGCGACACGATTGTCACTCACACGGGTACTGTTTTCCCATTTACCTACACCCATGAACAAAAAGGAACGCAGCAATGACCAAGGAACGGACCAGCTTTACTTATACTACCTATATCGCCTCGACCCCGGCAAAGGTGTTCGAGGCCATAACGAAACCAGACCTCGCACGGCGCTACTGGGGCCACGAAAACGTCTCCGACTGGAAGCCCGGTTCGAGATGGGAGCACATCCGCGCCAACGATGAACGGACCGTCGAACTTGTCGGCGAGGTGGTCGAGGTCTCCTCGCCGACCCGTCTCGTCATCACCTGGGCAAACGCCTCGCAGGCGTCCGATCCGGCGAGCTACAGCCGGGTAACCTTCGAGCTCGAGGCGTATGAGGCCATGGTCCGGCTGACCGTCACCCATGACGAACTCGAAGCCGGCAGCGGCATGGCGAACGGTATCAAAAAAGGGTGGCCGGTCGTCCTCTCCAGCCTGAAATCCTTCCTCGAAACAGGCCAGGCGATCGATGTCTTCGCGAAGCCGCGCGCGTCCGAACTGGCGGCCTGATCCGCGAATAAGGAACCAAGCAGATGAGCACTCTCTACACCGGCGGATGCGCATGCGGCGCGGTTCGCTACGAGGCAAAGGCAGCCCCGATCTTCGAGAACCACTGCCACTGCCGCGATTGCCAGAAAAGAAGCGGCACCGGTCATGGATCCTATCTGACGTTTTCGTCGCGAGCGGACGTGACGATCACCGGCACGACGACGGAATGGCGTGTCGCGGCGGACAACGGAAACGTGAAAATCCATTCCTTCTGCCCGGTCTGCGGAACCCCGGTCTACCTGACTTACACCGCGATGCCGGACCCGATCACGGTCCATGCCGCAAGTCTCGACGATCCGGGCCGGTTCAATCCGACCGTGGTGACCTACGGTATCCGAGCCCTCCCCTGGGACAAGATGGAGACCGGCCTGAAGACCTTCGAGAAGATGCCATCAGGCTGACCGGCATCGGAGCTGACGGCTCCACGGCAATTCCGGTGGAGACCACCGGTCCGCGACTGGCCACACTCGAATCACGGTGACAGTGCATTTTTGCCATGCTTGCTCGGCTGTGTTGGTGAGCGGAGCGTCGACAATGCGAACGACCCTGTTCCCCGGGAATGCTCTAGTAGCTTCCCCGGAATGCTCTAGTGGCGAATAGGTAGTCCAAGGCGGGCCCATTCGTCAGGCGGGATAGCAGGTCCGACACGGAAGGTGAAGGACGAGACACTTGTCGCATTGGTGTCGACCTCACACCGGAAGCTCAGACGGTACCATGTTGTTCGCGCGTGGAAAGCGGCTTTCGGGACGTCGAGGACATTACCCTTCTTCAGCGGAACAAGTGGCACGAGGTCGGGAACATAAGAGGCGTCCAGCAGTTGCTGCTGCAACGCGCTGGCGCAAAGTTTGGCGGCCCGCTGATCGCGAGGCACGTCGGCCATCGAGGTCGTGGCGATTGCATCGCCTGTAGCGCCTTGCGAATAGAGCCTGCGGACGCCCGGAAGGTCCGAAAACGCCCGCGATGCAGCAACGGCCACGTCTGTGGAGCTTGGCCTCCTGGCGCTCCCGCTTCCGGACCTCGATGCCTTTGCAGGATTGGATTTCGGCGTATTTTCGGGTCTGGGCTTCGGCGCTTCCGCCAACGCGGGAAGCTCGATCTCGCCGTTGCCGCCGGAAGCAGCCAACGGCGTCGCGGCCGCGGCTGTTTGTTTGTCAGCGTCGGAAGCTCCCGCCTTCTGTTTGTCTGCTTGCTGGTTGTCCTGGCTTGAAGTTGCCTGCTTTCCCACATCCTGTGTGGGCTCCGTGTCCTTCGCTGCAGTTACCGACTTCTCGCCGACCTTGGTTGAATTTGCCCGTTCGTCGGAGTTTGCCGACCCGGCAGATTTGTTCTCTGCATCCTTAGGCACGACAGGCGGCTTCGAATCGTTATCCTTGGCCGGCGGTGGAGAGTTGTCTTGAGCGCTGCCGCCATCCAGAGATTTCCTGGGGCCGGTATCCTTGTCGCCGAACTGAAAAACAGGCTTCAGCACCTCGATTGTCGACGGCTTTTGCGGCGGAGGTGGCTTTTCAACATTCTGCTCGGGCGGTTTTTCTACCTTCGCTTCCGGCGGCTTTTTGGCCTCGGGCTTCTTTGGAGACGGCGCGGGAGCAAGTTTCGGTTTTGGCTGATCGGGCGGAGGCACGAGTGCGACATTTACCGCTTGCTCCTCCTGCGGCTGTTGGGGGTAACTGGGCAGGCCGTAGACCAAGAGCGCGGTGATGAGCGCATGCAGGATCAGCGATGCGGGAAACCCCCACAGCAAAGTCCAACGCCGCTCACCTATCTCGTCCTTCATCCTGACCGATGTGGGATAAAATAGCGGCGGCATCAAGCATAGCCGCCGGATAGGTGCAATTTAGCCGCTGGACAGGTTAGTCAACCACGCGCAGGCCGTCAAAGCGCGCGCACGGTCGGACTTAGGTTGTGTCCATGAAGCTGCCACTGTTGCGACACGCGCACCCTCGAGGAAAACTTCTGGCACCAAGCTCGATCCAGGCGAACCCGGGTTGCGGCCGAACGTCGAGCCGCCATACTGTCCAGTGGGGAGTGCTCCGTCTCTGTGTCCATCACAGAGCCAAAACTGCCGGCGCAAAGGACGCAAGCGCACCAATATAGGGTTTCGCCAAGGGATAGGCATATGCCCCTCGTTTTGACGTGCTCAACCCCAATGCCACCAAGGCCTCGGCCTGTTTCACAGCAGCCGCCACCCCATCGATCACAGGCACGCCGAATTCATGGCTAAGTTCCGATACAAGGTCGGCCATACCGGCGCAGCCGAGCACGATCGCCTCAGAACGATCCTCTGAGAGTGCGCGGGCGATCTCGCTCCTGAGTTTCGATGCTGCGCCCGATGTGGGATCCTCAAGCGACAGCACCGGAATGTCGGCTGCGCGCACCTTCGCTTTGCCATGCATGCCGTAGCGCTGCACCAACCCTTCGAGCGGTATTCGAGAACGCTCCATGGTTGTCACCACGGTAAAACGCTGGGCAATGAAAGCTGCGGTCACCAAGGCGGCTTCGCAGATGCCGATAGCGGGAATGGTGGCGAGTGCTCGTGCAGCATCAAGGCCGGTATCGTCGAAACAGGCGATCACCGCGGCGTCGGCGCCATTGCGCTCACCATGTGCGATTTCCGCGAGCAGACCCGGCACCGCAAGTGCCTCGTCGTAATAACCTTCGATCGAAGCTGGGCCCATGCTGGACGTGGCGGCCAGTATTTCGGTCGGACCGGCTGCGACCGCGGATGCAGCCCTGGCGATCGTCGCGGTCATGCTGGCGGTGGTATTGGGATTGACGATAAGAATACGCAAGGCGTTACCCCACTTCCATGCGGCGACAGTCCAGGCGGCTTTGGTCCTGCTGAGCGCGCATCATGCTAGGCGATTGCATGATGGCAGCGCACCAAAGTGGAGCCGACGGGTCGCGGCTCAGGTGCGGCAGCCCGGCAGATATCCGTAACCAGCGGACAGCGCGGATTGTAGGCGCAGCCAGGCGGCGGATCGATTGGGCTCGGCAGGTCGACTGTCGCCGGCACGCGATCGCGGTTTGGGCGATCGAGATTGGGCACGGTATCGAGCAGGAAGCGCGTGTAAGGATGTTGCGGCCGTTCGAAGATCTCATCGGTTGCGGCTTCCTCCACGATCCGGCCGAGATACATGACGGCAACGCGGTCCGACACGTGGCGCACGGCCGCCAGATTGTGGCTGATGAACAAATAGGTGAGGCTGAGTTCGCGCTGCAGATCTTTGAGCAGATTGAGGATCTGTGCCTGCACCGACACGTCGAGAGCCGAGGTCGGCTCGTCGCAGACCAGAAACTCCGGTTCGGCGGCCAATGCCCGGGCGATCGAGATGCGCTGGCGCTGGCCGCCGGAGAATTCGTGCGGATAGCGGTTGGAATCTTGCCCGGAAAGTCCGACCGTCTCCAGCAATTGTCTGACGCGTGCCTGCGTCTCGGCGCCCGAGCGGCGCAACCCCATTTGTTTGATTGGCTCGGCGATGATAGCGCCGACGCGCCAACGCGGATTGAGACTGGCGAACGGATCTTGGAAGATCATCTGAGTGCGCACGAAGCCATCGCGCCCGCTGCCGCTCGCAAACGAGAGCGCGCCGCGCGTCGGCTGGTACAGCCCGACCACCAGGCGCGCCAATGTCGATTTCCCACAGCCGGATTCGCCGACGATCGAAAACGTAGTGCCGCGCTCGATGAGGAAACTCAGGCCGTCGACGGCCTTCAGCGTGCGTCTGGGTTTGCGCATCACCGTACGGTCGAACCAGGAGGGCGAGACATCGAAGAAGCAGGCGACGTCATCGACGCACAGGGTTGGTTTGGCGAGCGCGTTTGTCATGCTGCCTCCACGGCATTGCCGGCAGCGAGGTTCCAACAGGCTGCCATGCCGGAGCCGTTTTTCTGCAAAGGCGGCAGATCAGTACGGCAGCGCGTATCCGCCAGAACGCAGCGTGGATGGAAAGCACAACCGGGCGGCATGGAATTCAGCCGCGGCATCGCGCCGTCAATCTGAACGAGACGCTCACGGCGCGTCACCAGGCTCGGGATCGAGCCGATCAATCCGCGCGTATAGGGATGTTGCGGCCGGCGGATGATGTCATCGACTGGGCCGATTTCGACGATGCGGCCGGCATACATCACCGCGACGCGGTCGGCGGTTTCGACGATCACGCCCATATCGTGGGTGACCAGCATAACGGCTGTTCCCCTGTCGCGGCAGATGCGTTTCAGAAGCGCGGTGATCTGTGCCTGGATCGAGATATCCAAAGCTGTGGTCGGCTCATCGGCGACGACAAGGTCCGGCTCGCCGGCGAGCGCCAGCGCGATCACCACGCGCTGCCGCATGCCGCCTGAAAACTGGTGCGGATACTGCTGGAGCCGCAGTTCCGCGGAAGGGATGCCGACCTCGTTCAGCAGATCGATAGCGCGCCTGGCGGCCTCGGCTCGCGACAATGGCAGGTGGCAGCGTATCGTCTCGACCAACTGGTCACCGACGGTGAGCAATGGGTTAAGCGAGGTCAGCGGATCCTGGAAGATCGCGCCGATGGTCTTGCCGCGCAGTGCCATCATGTCGCTTTTCGGCAGATTGTCGATGCGGCGACCGCCGACGCGGATTTCGCCGCTGGCAATGCGGCCTGGCGGCTCGAGAAGACCGATGACGGCAGCGCCGGTGAGCGACTTTCCAGCGCCGGATTCGCCGACGATACCCAGAATCTCACCGCGTCCAACCGTAACAGACACCCCGCGGATCGCGGTCAGAACACCATGGCGCGTGGGGAACTCCACGACGAGATCGCGAATGTCGAGCACTGGTCCGGTGCCCGGCCCGTCATTGGGAAGCGGCGCGGCGTTCATCTTGCTACTCCATTGCGAAAAGTATCGCGCCGTCGCGGGCGACGACTTTGCCGCGCTTCATGACCAGCGGCCGGGTTCGGCGCGAAACCACGGCCTCGGCCAGCGTTTCACCGTCGATCAGCACGAGGTCGGCGTTATCGCCGACGCCAAGTCCATAGCCTGCTATGTTCATGACGCTAGCGCCGCCGGTGGTGACCACTTCAACGGCGCGGCGAAGGTCCGCGTCGCGGTCGAGATCATTGCGCATGCCAAGGAACATTGCGCGCTCCAGCATGTCGGCATTGCCATAGGGGCTCCAGCAGTCGCGGATGCCGTCCGAGCCGGAGCAAACCGCAATGCCGGCATCGAGCGTGCGGATCAGGGGCGGGCATGGATAGCCGGACGGGCCGGTTGTCATGATGGCGATGCCGGCCTCGGCCAGTTGGTCAAGCAGCCTGCCAACGGCAAGGTAATCATTGTGGCCGAGGCAGAAAGCGTGGCTCACCGTCACCTTGCCGCTCATCGCATGCGCGCGCGTGCGGTCGATGATGAGCCGCATGGAGAACGCGCCGAGCTCGCCAAGCTCATGCAGATGGATGTCGATCGGCTTGCCGTGCTTTTCGGCAAGGCCGAAAATTACGTCGAGGTGACCCTTCGGGTCGAGGTCCATCGAACAGGGATCGAGGCCGCCGACGACTTCGGCGCCAAGCGACAGCGCCTCGTCCATCAGTTCCTTGGTGCCTTGCCGGATCAGCATGCCCGACTGCGGAAAGGCTACGATCTCGAGGTCGATGACGTCGGCATATTTTTCGCGCGTTTCCATCACGCCGAGCACGCCCTTCAGACCATGTTCGGTGTCGATGTCGACATGACTGCGGATGTGGGTCGAGCCATGTGCGACCGACAGCGCCACCTGCCTTGCCGACTGGCGCGCCGGGTCAAGGCCAAGCCGGCTCTTCGAATGGCGCTCGTTGGTGATCTTCTCGACCAGCGTCGAGCCGACGTTGTTCGGATTCCACGCCATGCCGTAAAGCGTTTTGTCGAGATGGGTGTGCGCCTCGACGAAGCCCGGCAGCAGGATCGCGCCGCCACCGTCGACGGCCTTCGCGCCGTTCCAAACCGTTGCTGGCCCAACTTGCGCAATGCGGCCGGTGGCGACCGTCACGTCGGTTGCTGCCTCGCCCCACGGCCGGACATTCTTCAGGATGGTGGTTTCGGTCATGTCGGGCCTTTCAGCGAAGTTTCGGGTTGAGGGCGTCGCGCAACCAGTCGCCGAGCAGATTGACGGCTAGAATGATCAGGCTGAGTTGCAACGCCGGGAAAAGCACCACCCACCAGCTTCCCGAGAAGAAGTACTGGTTGCCGATGCGGATCAGGGTGCCGAGGGAGGGCTGCGTGACCGGCATGCCGACGCCCAGGAAGGACAGGGTCGCCTCGGCGAGGATGGCAAGGCCGAGATTGAGCGTCGCCGTCACCAGCACCGCCGTCATCACGTTTGGCAAGATGTGCGAGATCATGATCTTGCTGGAAGGCAATTGGAGGATACGGGCCGCAAGCACGTATTCCTTTCGCGCTTCCACCATTGTCGATGCCCGCACGATCCGGGCGTATTGCACCCACGATGTGATGGCGATCGAGGTCGTCAGGATGGCCGGTGTGAAGGCATCGCGCATAGAAACAGGCAGCAGCTGACGAAAGATCGCGCTGACCAGGATGGCGACGAGCAGTGTCGGGATCGACAGGACGAGGTCGCCGAGGCGCATCAGGAAATTGTCGATGCGGCCGCCGATATAGCCGGAGATGAGCCCAACGGTGATACCGATAACCACTGAAACGACGACGCTGGCAAAACCGATCATCAGCGAGATTCGCGAGCCGTAGAGGATGGCGGAGAAGATGTCGCGTCCTTGCACGTCGGTGCCGAGCAGGTATGGCACTTCGCCCCCGGCCGACCAGATCGGCGGCAGTTCGGCCTTGTCGAGATAGAGCTGCGTCAGGTCGTAGGGGTCTTGTGGCGACAGCAGCGGTGCGGCAATCGCAGTCAGCGCAATGGCCAGAAGCACCAGCGCGGAGATAACCGCCGATGGTGTGTGGAAAAAGCCGTGGGCAAGGTCGCCATTTAGAAAGGCCCTCACGCGCGCAAATCGTGGCACATCGGGCGTTTTCGTCATCTGCGTTTCAACGGACATGGCTACCCCCTCCGCTTCCCGCCTGCCGCAAGCGTGGATCGACGGCGAGATAGACGAAATCGACAATCGTGTTCAGCGTGATGAAGATGACGGAGACGATCATCAGATAGGCCGCCATGACCGGGATATCGATGAACATGACGGCCTGCACGAACAGCAACCCCATGCCCGGCCACTGAAAAACGGTTTCCGTCACCAGCGCGAAGGCGATCAGGTCGCCGATCATCATGCCGGTCATGGTGACCACCGGCATCATGCAGTTCTTCAATGCGTGGCGGAAATACACGCGGCGGTCGGGCAGGCCGCGTGCCCGGGCGAATTTGATGTAGTCGGTCCGCAGGACTTCGAGCATTTCGGCGGTGACCAGCCGCATGATGAAGGAGATCTGGAACAGCGCCAGCGAGATGCTCGGCATGATCAGTGCGAGCCGTCCCGATGGCGTCAGCAATCCGGTCGACCAGGTGCCGAACTGCACCACCTCGCCCCTGCCGAAGGCGGGCAACCAACCGAGTTGGACCGAGAAGATCAAAATGAGCACGATGCCGATGACAAAGGCCGGGACCGAGATGCCGATCATCGAGACCACGCGCGCTGCCAGGTTCTTCGGTTTGATCGCGGCAAATACCCCAAGCGGAATGCCGATGAGGAGCGCCAGAACGGTTGACACCATGACCAGCTCGAAGGTTGCCGGGAAGCGCTCGGCGATCAGCGACATCACCTCTCGCTGGTTGCGAAAGGAGACGCCGAAGTCACCCTGCAAGGCGCGAACGACAAAGGTGAAGAACTGCATGATGACCGGCTGGTCGAGGCCAAGCCGGATACGCAACGCATCGCGATCTTCCTGTGTCGCCTGGGAGTTCAGCATCAACTGCACCGGGTCACCCAGGAACTGGAAGATCATGAAGGCGATGAAAGCGACCACGAGCATGACCAAGGCCGCGTTGCCGATGCGCTTGACGATGATGGCGAACATGACTGCCGTCTCCCGACGCGGTTTAGGAAACTCCGGGCACAGCCCGGAGTTTTCTATGCACGATCCATGCCGGATTCCCGGCGAGGCGCTTCAGATCACTTCATCATCGTCAGCCAGAAGCGCGGCTTGTTGTCGGTGAGTTGGACGATGCTCTCGATGTTGGGACCCATCGCCCATGCCATTGGCTGCTGGTGCAGCGGCATGAAGGCGATGTCTTCCTTGACCTTCATCAGAGCTTGCGTCTGGAATCCGAGACGTTTTTCGCGATCCAGTTCCTTGCCGGCGCTGTCGATCAACGCGTCGACCTCAGGGTAATTCCACCCACCCCAGTTGAACACGCCCGAAGTGCCGACTTTGGAATGGACCACCTGCACGAGGATCGAGAAGCTGTCGATCATCGGCTCGTTGGCCCAGCCGAGAATGCCGACATCGAACTTGCCGCTTTCGAATTTCGCGGTCTGCAGGCTAGTCGGTGCGACGTCGAGATTGGCCTTCAGGCCGACGCGGGCCCACATTGAAGATACCGCCTGGCAGATTTCCTCCTCGTTGACGTAGCCGTCATTCTCGCAGACGAAGGAGAAAGAAAAGCCGTTCGGATACCCGGCCTCCGCCAGCAGTTTCTTGGCGGCATCCGGATCATAAGGCAGGCGCGAATCCAAGGCATCGGCATAGCCGGGAATGGCAGGCGCCACCATCGACCCGGTGTTGCGCGACAATCCGCGCATCACCTTCTTCTGCAAGGCGTCGATGTCGATCGACTGGTACATCGCCTGACGAACCTTGATGTCGTTCATCGGATTCTTGTCGGTGACGTCGGATGCGATCGTCTTGTCGGTCCGGTTGAAGACGAAGAACACGGTCCGCAATTCATTGCTCGCCAGCACCTTGATGCCTGACGATGCCTGCAAACGGGGAATGTCCTGCAGAGGAGCCGAGTTGGTGAAGTCGATCTCGGCCGACAGAAGGGCGGCCACGCGCGTCGCCGAAGACGCAATCGGGGTGAAGATAATCTTGTCGATATTGTGCTTCGGCTTGTCCCACCAATCCTTGCTGACCTCAAACACGGTCTCGGCGTCAGGCTTGCGCGACACGACCTTGAAGGGACCGGTGCCGTTTGCATGGGATGTCGCATAGCCCTCGACACCCTTGCCTACATCCGTCGGTGCTTCGGCATGGTTGGAGACCAGCCACTCCTTGTCGAAGATGACGATGTTTGTGAGATCGTTCAGTAGCAGCGGATAGTTCGGCGTCGTGTTGATCTCGACCGTATGGTCGTCGACCTTGGTCGCCCCCTTGTAAGCAGGCAGGTTGCCGCGCAGCGGCGAGGCCGGATCGCTGACACGGGTCAGCGAGGCTATTACGTCGTCGGCCGTGAACGGCGCGCCGTCGTGGAATTTCACCCCATCGCGCAGGTGAAAGCGCCAGACGGTCGGCGACACGACTTCCCATGACGTGGCGAGCGCCGGCGCGATCTGCAGCTTCTCGTCGTACCGCACCAGCCCTTCGTAGACGTGGTTCAGCACGGCAATGGTGAAGGTGTCACCATATGAATAGGGGTCGAGCGAAACGACGTCGCGCTGCGCGCCCCACTTCAGCACGTTTTCGGCGGCTGCCGAGAAGGTCGTCAGCGTCAGCGCCACGACTGCGGCGACCGACGCCCTCAAAAGCGATTTCATGCGGGCCTCTCCATTTTTTATCCGGAACTTTTCTGTTCACGAATTCCGTTGATGCCAATTCTCTTGGCGTTTCCCTCGATTGCACTCGCTTTAGGCAGCTTGTGATTATTTAATATGCAATCTGTATCCACTTGATTTACGGTAGTGTATACTGTTTAGTGGCGCAAGAGAAAACATCTCAGGCTCTCTTCTGTCCCGACTTCGAGAAAACCATGATTGACACCCACTCATGCCAAGTTGATAAATCGGCCGGCCATGACCATTCAGAATTCCCTGCCAATCAAGCGCCCCAGCCGTGCCGGCAACCTCGCGGACGGCGTCTATCAGGCGCTGCGGCGCGCGATCATCGAGCAGGCGTTGGCGCCGGGAACGAAGCTTCCCGAGGATTCGGTCGGCGAGAGTTTTGGGGTCAGCCGTACGGTGGTGCGCAGCGTTCTTGGCCGGCTGACCGTCGAAGGCCTTGTTTCGCAGCAGCCGAACAAGCGCGCGGCCGTGGCCTCGCCAAGCATCGGCGAGGCGCGTGGGGTCTTTCAAGTAAGGCGCGGCCTGGAGCGGACGGTGATCGAAACGCTGGCGGGTCGTTTGACCTTGGCGCAGGCGGAGAAGTTGCGTACCCATGTCGCGGCCGAGGAGCAGGCCCAGAACCGCGACGGGCCGGAGTCGATCCGGTTGGCCGGCGAGTTCCATGCCTTGCTGGCAGACATGACCGGAAACGAACTCCTCATCCGCTACGTGGCCGAAGTTACCTCACGCTGCTCGCTGATACTCGCGCTTTATGGCCGGCCGCATTCGTCGGAGTGCGCGGTCAACGAACACCAGATGATCATCGACGCACTGGTGCGCGGCGACGAAGCGACTGCTGTAAGGATTATGGACGAACACTTGATGGCAGTGGCAACCCGCGGCCTGCTCGACCTCAAGCCGGCGCGCGAGCGCGATCTGAAGGATCTCCTTTCCGGCTACCGGGCGGCGGCGAAATAGACAAAACGCCCGGCGCACCTGCCAGCATGTTGCGCATCCACGCCGGATGGCCGGGTTTCGGCCCTGCCGCCACCCTCTTCCCATGCCGTGAGAACCGTCATGACAACTGAGACGACGTTCGATTTCACGCGCCTCACGGAGCGCGAGAAATACAAGATCCTCATCGGCGCCGTGGTGCCGCGGCCGATAGCGCTGGTAACCACCGTCGATGGTGAAGGGCGTATCAATGCGGCTCCGGTCAGTTTCTTCAATTGCCTTTCCGCTGAACCGGCAATCCTCGCGTTAGGCGTCGAAAACCACGACGACATGTCCTTCAAGGACACCGCATGGAACGTCAGGGCGACCGGTGTCTTCACCGTCAACATCGTATCGAGTGCCATGCTGGGCGCCATGAACGTCTGCGCGGTGCCATTCGCCCCCAATGTCGACGAACTCGCCGAGGCCGGGCTGACAGCCATCGCCGGCACGAAAATCGCGGCACCGCGCATCGCCGAATCGCCGGCCGCGTTCGAGTGCCGGCGGCACACGACGTTAGGCTTCGGGAACTCCCGCGAAATCATACTCGGTGAAGTCGTCGCAGCCCACATCCGCTCCGACATCATCAACCAGCGCCTGCACATCGATCCGATGGGTCTCGACGCCATCGGCCGCATGGGCGGACACGGATATTGCCTGTCGCGCGAAACCTTCGACCTTCCGACCATGACCGTCGCGCAATGGGAAGGGCGCAAACGCATGCCCGGGGCCGCCGAATGAGACCGACAACGAGGTGTCAGCCATGACCGCAGCCGGGAAACGCACGCTGATGACTGCCGACTGGGTGGTCGGCCACGAAGCTGGCCGGCACACTCTGTTGCCATCGGGACAGGTGGTCTATGAAGGCGGAACGATCCTGTTCGTCGGCCATGATTTTCCGGGCGAGATCGACGAGCGCGTGGACTGCGGAGAGGCGCTAATCGCGCCGGGTTTCATCGATCTCGACGCGCTGTCGGACCTCGATACGACGATCCTGTCATTCGACAACCACCCGGCCTGGCGCAAGGGCCGTGTCTGGCCCAAAACCTACATGGATGCCGGCCCTTACGAGATGTACTCGCCGGAAGAGCTGGTGTTCCAGAAACGCTACGCCTTTGCGCGGCTTATCCGAAATGGCATCACGACGGCGCTGCCGATCGCTTCGCTCTACTACCGCCAATGGGGCGAGACGGTGGAGGAGTTCGAGGGCGCCGCCGACGCTGCGGCAGATCTTGGGCTGCGCGTCTATCTCGGCCCCGCCTACCGCACCGGCAATCCCTTCATCGTAGAGGAAGGCAAGATCGAGCTTTTCTTCGACGAGCCGCGTGGCCTTGCAGGCTTCGATGGCGCGGTCGCCTTTTGCGAGCGGTTCGAAGGCCGGCATGGAGGCCTTGTCCGCACCATGCTTGCGCCCGACCGCATCGAGACCTGCACCGCTGAACTTCTGCGGCGTACCGCTGCCGCCGGCCGCGATCTGGGCGTGCCTGTCCGGCTGCATTGCTGCCAGGGCGGCTTCGAGCGCGAAACCGTGCGCCGCCTGCACGGCATGAGTTCGATCGAATGGCTGCAAAGCCTCGATTTCCTCACCGAGAAGACACTGCTGCCGCATGGCACGTTCGTCAGCCCATCGCGTTTCGTGCAGGAACCGGGCCGTGATCTCGATATCATCGCGCAAGCCGGCTCAGTCGTCGTGCATTGCCCGCTGGTCGCGTCGCGTTTCGGCGACGGTCTTGAAAGCTTCAAGTCATACCGTAAGCGCGGCCTCCGCATTGGACTGGGCACAGACACGTCCCCACCGGACATGCTCCTCAACATGCAGACGGGCCTGATGATCTGCCGTTTCATCGAAGGCGAGGCGGAGGCGTGCCGTGCCGAGGATTATTTCGATGCCGCCACACTGGGCGGCGCGGATGCGCTTGGGCGCGCTGATCTAGGCCGGCTTGCACCCGGCTGCCGTGCTGACATGGCGGTATGGGACCTCTCCAATCCCGATCTCGGCCAAGTGATCGACCCCATTCAGACCCTGATGATTTCGGGCTCCGGACGCGATGCGCGAACGGTGGTCATCGACGGCCGGACGGTGATGAGTGATCGCGAGATTCCAGCCATGGATTTCACCGCTGGGGCAATTCGCGCGCAGCGCCAGTTCAATGGATTGATGGCGAAATATCCGGAGCGGACGCTCGGCAATCCGCCGGCCGATGAAATCTTTTCATCCGCGTACCGGGTGGTCCCGAGTGCGCCCCAAGGTCTTGGCAAAGGATAGTTTTTTGGGATCGGCCCGCTGCTGCAACCTAGGCTACCCGCTGCTCAACCAGCCAGCCTGAGGTAAAGCGCCTGTCTGACGGGCCGGCGGTTAGCCGCCGCCGCCCATGGTCACTGACATGAAGGCTCGAAAGGCCGCCGCCGCCGGGTCGATTGGTCTGTCACGCGACCAGGCCAGGCCAACATCCATAGTGGGGATCGGCTCGACAAGCCCGCGCACTTCGATGCGCTGCCCCTCCAAGGACCAGGGGCGGTAAACCATGTCGGACAGGACAGTGACCCCCATGCCGGCAGCCACGAGCGACCGCACGGCCTCGACCGAACTGGTGGCAAGGACGGCGCGGAGCGAAAGGCCCGCGGCATCCCAGTAACGGGCGGCCGTCGTGCGTGCCTCGTCCACCGTCAGCATCACATAATCTTCCGCCGCCACATCGGCGAGGCTGATTTCCTGTCGCGCAAGTAGGTGATGATCAGCCGAAAGCCAGAGCCGGCGGTTCGACCGCATCAAGACCTCCTGCGCCAATTCCTCGGTGTGCTCCAGGTTGGACACCAGCATCACGGCCATATCGATGTCCCCGCACATCAAGCCGCTTTCGAGAGCGTCTCGGGGCAGTTCCAGCACCTCGACCTCGATCTCGGGATAGGTCTTTCGAAACCGCGCGTAGTGGCGCGACATGTAGTAGCCGACGACCGTGTAGGTCATGCCCAGCCGCAGCTTGCCCGCCAGGCCTTTCCTATCGCGCAACGGGCTTCGGACGGCGGCTGCGACGGCTCCGGTGATAACACGCGCATGTTCAAGAAACCGCGCGCCCTCCATCGTCAATCTGACGCCAGCGTGGTTCCGCTCCAAAAGCCGTACGCCCAGGTCAGCTTCAAGCGTCTTTATCGCCGCAGTGACCGCCGATTGTGAGATGTTGAGTTCCACCGCGGCATGACTGACCTGTCCGCTCTCGGCGGTCGCGATAAAATAATCAAGCTGTTTCAAGGTGATGGTCATGGTGCGCTCCGGCCCAGAACCATTATCTGTTTTTTTGATATGACAATCAATAAACTACTATTTCACAAATGGCCTCGCATGCGCAAAAAATGCTGCAACGCCGCAAAGACGGCAGCTTCGAGGGGTAACAATGCGATGGCGGTAACGCTAAACTGTGACATGGGCGAGAGCTTTGGCCTCTACAAGGTCGGCGATGATGTAGGCATGATGCCGATCATCGACGTTGCTAATGTCGCATGTGGTTTTCATGCCTCCGATCCGGATCACATGCATGCCGCCGTCCGCAGCGCCAAGGCGAGTGGCGTAAAGATCGGCGCCCATCCAGGCTTGCCGGACATTCAGGGTTTCGGCCGGCGCGAGATGCGGCTGACCCGCGACGAAGTCAGGAACACCATCATTTACCAGGTGGGAGCGCTTGCCGGCTTCCTCAAGGCCGAGGGTGTGGAACTCCACCATATCAAGCCGCATGGCAGCCTTTACTTCATGGCCATGCAGCAGGAGGCAATCGCCCATGGCGTGTGCGACGCGGCAGAGGTTTTCGGCGTACCCCTCTTCGGCATGACGGGCACCTTGCACGAGAAGATCTATCAAGAGCGCGGTATCCCATTCGTCGCCGAGTTCTATGCCGATCTCGACTACGATGCCTCCGGCAAGCTGATCTTGACACGCGTTCATGACGCCAAGGACCCCGCAGAGATGGCCGAGCGTTGCGTCCGCGCCATCAGCGAGGGCGAGGGCACGGCAGAGGACGGCAGTTTCTTCCCCGTACGCTGCGAAACCATCTGCGTGCATTCCGATACGCCGAACGCCATCGAAATAGCCAGGGCCGTGCGCACCGCAATCGCCCCTTGGCACTGAACTCGACCGAACCCGCCTGCGCAGGCGGTTCCAAAATAGTCCGCCTGCAGTTTTCCGGAGCTTTTTATGGCCCAGATTCTTTCGCCTCTTCCCGGCACTTTTTATCGGAGCGCTTCGCCCGACCAGCCGCCCTACAAGGCGGATGGCGACGCGGTTTCCGCCGGAGACGTAATCGGTCTCATCGAAGTGATGAAGTCGTTCCACGAAGTGAGGGCCGAGACGGCCGGTACGAACATCCGCTTCATTGCCGACAATGAGGACCCCATCATGGCCGGCGCACCTATTGCGGACCTCGACTGATGCTGAAAAAGCTTCTGGTTGCCAACCGGGGCGAAATAGCGGTCAGGATCATCCGGGCCGCACAAGATCTGGGCATCCCTACCGTGGCGGTGTACTCGGCCGCAGACGCGGGATCGCTCCACGTCCAGCTTGCGGACGAAGCGGTCAACATCGGCCCACCAGCAGCAAAGAAGTCCTATCTCAACGTCGAAGCAATTCTGAGGGCTGCCGGCGACACCGGTTGCGACAGCGTTCATCCTGGCTATGGTTTCCTTGCCGAGAATGCCGTGTTTTCCGACGCGGTAACAGGCGCTGGATTGGTCTTCGTCGGCCCGTCGGGAGATGCGATCCGGATGATGGGAGACAAGGTCTCGGCGCGATCGGCCGCTGCCGCTGCAGGTGTCCCTGTGGTGCCTGGCTCGGCTGGCCGGGTCGAGGGCCTCAAGGCTGGCCACGAGGTGCTGACCGAAACCGGTTTTCCGGTGATGATCAAGGCTGCGGCGGGCGGCGGCGGGCGGGGCATCCGCATTGCGAACTCGCTCGCCGAGTTCGAACAAGCCTTTCCTCAGGCCGAAGCAGAAGCCCTCGCCGCCTTTGGCGACGGTGGTCTCTACATGGAAAAGGTTATCGGTAAGGCCCGCCACATCGAGGTGCAGGTGCTGGCGGACGGAAGCGATGCCATCCACTGCTACGAGCGGGAGTGCTCGCTGCAGCGGCGACGCCAGAAGGTTTGGGAGGAGGCGCCGTCGCGCGCACTTTCCGACAGGCTGCGCGAGGAGCTCTGCGCTTCGGCGGTCGCTTTGGCCAAGGCGGTCAAATACTCTGGTGCCGGCACGGTGGAGTATCTTTATGACGATGAAGCAGACCGCTTTTACTTCATCGAGATGAACACCCGTATCCAGGTTGAGCACCCGGTCACCGAGGCGATCACCGGCATCGACCTCGTTGCGGAGATGCTTCGCATCGCCGGCGGCGAGAAGCTGCGGATTCGGCAAGGCGATGTCTCCGTCAAGGGGCATGCGATCGAAGTCCGGCTCAATGCCGAAGACCCGGCGAAGGAGTTCGCTCCATTCCCCGGGCAGGTGGCCGAGCTTCGCATTCCCGGCGGTCCGGGCGTACGCTTCGATTCGATGCTCTACCAAGGCTATCAGGTGCCGCCCTTTTATGACTCGCTGCTTGCCAAGCTGATCGTGCATGCAGAGACGCGCGAGGCGGCGATAGTGCGCCTGATCCGCGCGCTCAACGAGTTGAAGATCGGCGGGCTCAAGACCACCAAGCCGCTGTTTCTTGCGCTGGCCGCCGATCCGGCGGTGCGGGCGGGAGACGTGCATACCCGCTGGCTGGAAGGCTGGCTCATCGAAAACGCCGCAGCATTAGCGGCTTAAGGAGGACCGATGTCGATACGATTCAACTTCGGCGGTGACGAACATATCTTCGGCGAGGTGTCCGAGGAAATGTCGCTCACCTCCTTCTTTACCGGCCTTTCGATGACCAACGCGGTGCGTACGGCAGGCATTCGAGGTGTCACCGAGATCTGCCCAGCCAACGCCAGCTTCCAGATTCGCTTCAACCCCGACATCGTCAAGCCGCAGGATTTGCTCAGCGAACTGAAGTCGATGGAAGAGGCGGCCTCAAAGGCGGACCCGGTGCTGAAGACCCGGATCATCGAACTGCCGGTTTATTTCCAGGATCCGTGGACGCGTGAAACCTGCTTGCGCTTCCGCGAGCGCCATCAGGACCCGTCCTCCACCGATCTTGAATATTCGGCACGCATCAACGGCTACGCCACGGTGGAAGAGTTTATCGCGGCCTATTCCGGCCAGCCCTGGTTCGTATCCATGGTCGGCTTCGTCGCTGGACTGCCCTTCCTGTACCAGATGGTCGAGCGCAAGAAACAGATTCAGGCGCCGAAATACTTGCGCCCACGCACCGACACTCCCAAGCTCACCATTGGCCATGGCGGCTGCTTTGCAGCGATCTATTCGGTGCGCGGCGCTGGCGGCTACCAGATGTATGGCATAACCCCGGCCCCGATCTACGACCCGACCAGGAAGGTGCGCTACCTCTCCGATGACATGTGCCTGTTCAAGCCAGGCGACATCGTCAAGTTCAAGGCCATTGGCCGCGATGACTACGACGCCACGCTGGAGGAAATCGAAGCTAATCGGTGGCAGCCGACGGTTCGCGAGTGCACCTTCAGCCTGAAGGACTTCAACAGCGATATTTACGGCACCAATGCAAAGCTGATGGAGCTCATCAATGGCCGTTAAGGTAATCTCTCCCGGCCTCTCCACTTCCGTGCAGGACCTTGGCCGACCAGGCCACTATCATGTTGGCATTCCCGAAGGCGGTGGCATGGACCGCTTTGCCACACGCATCGCAAACCTGCTTGTCGGCAATGATCCGGGTGCTGCGGTGCTCGAAGCCACCTTCATGGGCCCCGAACTCGAATTCACCCAATCCGCAGTCGTCGCCGTCACGGGAGGAGAACTCCCACCCAAACTTAATGGCGAGGAACGGCCGACCTGGGAAAGTTTTCCGGTGAAGGCGGGTGACCGGCTTTCCTTTGGCTTCCTCAAGGGCGGCGCGCGCGCTTATCTGGCCGTCTCCGGCGGCGTCGACGTACCGATGGTTCTCGGTTCGCGCTCGACTTATATTCTGGGCGCACTCGGCGGCCATCAGGGCCGCACGCTGAAGGCGGGTGATGAGCTTCCCGTCGGCGAAGGTTCTGGCAAAGCCGGTCTTTCACTGCCTGCAAATCTGCGCCGCGCGCGGAATAGTTTGGCGGAACTCAGAATGCTTCCCGGCATGTACTGGCATCGGATCACTGAAGCTGCCGGCAATCGGTTCTTTGAGGAAACCTGGAAGGTCGCGCCCGAAGCTGACCGCATCGGCTATCGCTTCCGTGGCGGAACGCCGCTGGAGTTCGTTGAGCGCGAGCAGCCTTTCGGTGCGGGCTCCGACCCCTCGAACATCGTCGACGCCTGCTATCCTTACGGATCCGTCCAGGTGCCGAGTGGCACAGAGCCGATCGTTCTTCACCGGGACGCGGTTTCGGGTGGCGGGTACATGATGCTGGGCGTGGTAATATCGGCCGATATGGATCTGATCGCCCAGCTCCAGCCGCACACCCCGGCGCGCTTCGTTCCGGTGACGCTGGAAGACGCGCTTGCCGCGCGAACCGAACAGCGCGCCGCGCTGGCGCGTGCTGAAGGGCATCTGGCCGGCTGACGTCAGCCGGGAAAAATGCCGGCGGAGGAGCCGGAGATCGGTCGGCGAAAACCGACCGCGCGTGGCGGAAGACAAAATCCGGTGCGCGAAACGACAAGACGACGCCGGGCAACGGCGTGAATTTGGCATCCGAGCAGTCCGCTAGAGACCGCCGGAACCGACAGGGGAAGACATTTGCAACGTGACTGGCCGCAAGGCCGGATGCTTCGCGCCTTTCCGTCGGTAAAAAGAAGGAAAGGGACATGAGTCATCTGAGCGCGGAGAACGTCTCGGTATCGTTTGCGGGGCTGAAGGCCCTGTCATCGGTAGACCTCCGAATTACGCCCGGCCGCATCAGTGGCCTCATCGGCCCGAATGGCGCCGGCAAGACCACGCTCGTCAACGTGCTGACCGGCTTCCAAGCACCGACGGAAGGCACCATCAAGCTCGACGGGGCAGCACTCACGGGTCTCAAGCCGCATCAGGTCCGGCGGCGCGGCATCGCCCGCACCTTCCAGGGTGGGCGGCTCTTCCGCGACTTGCCTGTGCTGGACAATTTAGAGGTAACCGGCGTTGGTCTGGGAATGAGCCGGCGCGCTGCCGTCGCCGAAGCGGAAGCGATGCTCGACTGGATAGGCATCGGTGCGCTGGGCACCCGCATCGCCGGAACGTTGCCATATACGGACGAGCGGCGCGTCGCCATTGGCCGCGCCCTGATGGGACGGCCCGCATACATCCTGCTCGACGAGCCCGCGGCTGGCATGAGCGCGCTGGAGGCGCGGGAGCTGTCGGCCCTGATAAGACACATCGCCGCTGATCTCGGCTGCGGTGTCCTGCTCATCGAGCACAATGTCGGGTTGGTGCTCGGCCTTTGCGAGCATATCGTCGTGCTCGATTCCGGAGCGATCATCGAGGAAGGCCCGCCTGCCGCGATCCGCGACAGCGAGAAGGTGCGCCACGCCTATATGGGCACGGCCGCGAACACCGACCTGCCTGTGCTGGAGGCGATGGAATGAGCCTGCTCGCCCTTTCCGATATCACCATCCGCTACAGCCGTCTCACGGCGGTCCGCAATGTCTCCTTCTCCATGGACGAGGGAGAAATCCTGTTCATCACCGGCCCGAATGGAGCCGGGAAGTCTTCACTGCTGCGCGCGATCGCCGGTGTTACGCCGGTTGCGGGCGGCCGGATCGACCTTGCAGGTCATGAGATCACCGGCCAGGCACCGGAGAACATCGCCCGGCTCGGATTCTCCATGGTGCCGGAGGGGCGCGATGTCTTCGGCTCGCTGACGACCGAAGAGAACCTTCTGGTCGGAACTGGCATGCACGCCCGCGAACGCGGCTGGCGCAGCCGAGCTGCCGACGAACTCGAAGCCGTCTACGCAACCTTCCCGATGCTGAAAGAGAGGCGGCACGGGCAGGCGGGATTGCTGTCCGGCGGGCAGCAGCAAATGCTGGTCATCGGGCGCGCGCTGATGACCAATCCGCGGCTTGTTGCCATCGACGAGCCTTCGCTGGGCCTCGCCCCCAACATCAACGACCAGGTCTACGAGCGGCTGATCGCGCTGCGTGCGCAGCGCCAGCTCACGCTCCTGATCGTTGAGCAGAGCTCGGCCCGGGCGATGATGGTGGGCGGGCGGATGATCCTGATGCGTGGCGGACAGATCGTGCTCGATGGCGACGCGCGGACGCTCGGCAACGGCGAGGCGATCCAGGCTGCTTATTTCGGTTACGAGGACCACTGAGATGCTCCAGATCCTGTTCGACGCACTCTCGCTTGGTTCGCTCTACGCGCTCGGGGCGCTTGGCATTGCCCTCATCTTCGGCGTCATGCGGCTCGTGAACTTCGCGCATGGCGACGTCATCGCCTTCTGCGTCTTCGCGCTGCTGTGGCCGTCTACGGACGCCATGGCCATCGTCTTCGCTGGCCAATTGCCGTGGTATCTGCTGGTGCCCTTCGTGCTCCTCTGCGGGGCCGGACTGTCGGTGCTGTGCGAAATCGTCGTCTTCAGGCGGTTCCGCCAGGCAAATCCGGCAACCATGATGATCGCCTCCTTCGCGCTCGGTTTCGTAATTCGCTACTTCCTGCTCATGCTTTTCTCCAGTCGGCCGAAATCGATCTCGCTGCTGCCCGAACTGTCCCAACCGGTGGAGATCCTTGGTGCCAGGCTTCCCCTCCTCCAGCTCATAACGATCGTCACTACGATGGTCATCCTGATCGGCCTGACACTGTTTCTGCGTCAAACCCGCTTCGGCCTGGAGATGCGGGCGGCGGCCGAGAACTTCTCGATGGCCCGCATGCTGGGTGTGCGTGCGAACCGGGTTATCATGGGCGCGTTCGCCCTCTCCGGCGCGTTGGCCGCCGCCATTGCGCTGATCTTTGGTGCCCAGACAGGCACGCTGGACATCCAGATGGGCGCCTCGATCATGTTGATGGCCTTCATCGCCACCGTCATTGGCGGCCTCGGCAGCCTCGGGGGGGCCGTGCTAGCCGGCTTCCTGCTGGGTGCCGCCTCGGTGATCATGCAGGTCATGTTGCCCATCGACGCCCGGCCATTCCGCGATGCCTTTGTCTATGGAGCGGTCATCCTCGTTCTCCTCTTCCGCCCGCAAGGGCTCATTGCCGCGCGCGGCACAAAGGAAAGGGTCTGATTTCATGGCTGTCGCCGCCTCCCTTGCCAACTCTACCGCTGCCGGTGCCGCGGCTGCCGAGCGAAAGCCTGCCCGCTTCGCGCTTGCCCGCCGCACGATCCTGACACCGGTCCTGCTTTCTCTGCTGCTGCTGGCCATCGCGCTGATCACGGTGATGACCGGATCGCGGCCCTTGAACCAGACGGTGATCGACGTGTTCGTCCGTGTCATCCTCGTCGTGGGCCTATACATCTTTATCGGAAATTCGGGCGTTCTCAGCTTCGGCCATATCGGCTTCACCTGCCTTGGCGCCTACGCTGCCGCGTGGCTCACCATCAATCCGATGATGAAACGCGGTTCGCTGCCGGGACTGCCCGAATGGCTGCTGGCGACCCGTTTGCCGTACTGGCAATCGGCTGTGCTGGCGGCGTTGTT
Source organism: Mesorhizobium robiniae (assembly GCF_040545535.1). NCBI lineage: Bacteria > Pseudomonadati > Pseudomonadota > Alphaproteobacteria > Hyphomicrobiales > Phyllobacteriaceae > Mesorhizobium > Mesorhizobium robiniae. The sequence continues at coordinate 220,347 of NZ_JBEPMC010000001.1, read as the reverse complement.
CGCCGCCCTCGCCGCTCTCATTTTCGGGCGGGTGCTGATGCGGCTATCGGGCATCGCAGCATCGATCGCGACCTTCGCGATGCTCGCCATGATCAACACAATTTATTCCAACTGGGAGAGCGTGACCGGAGCGACCTCATCGGTCGTCGGCATTCCGATCGTGCGCGTGATCTGGCCGTATCTCATCGGCGCCGTGGTCGCAATCTTCATCGCCTGGGCGCACGCGATCTCCCGGTCCGGCCTGGCCCTTCGTGCTGCCCGCGACGAGTCCACCGCCGCCGCGGCTTCCGGAGTCGACATTCCCAGGGAAAGACTGGTGGCGTTCGTCATATCGGGCGCGGTGATGGGGCTGGGCGGTGCGCTCATGGCTCATTCCATCGGCGTGGTCACACCCGATACATTCTATCTCGGTCTCACCTTCATCACCCTTTCCATGCTCGTCGTCGGCGGCATGGGCAGCCTGTCGGGGGGTGTGGTGGGTGTCGTCCTGCTGTCCGCCCTCATCCAGGCGCTGCGCTGGCTGGAGGCAGGCGTATCGCTCGGCGAGTCCACTTTCGCCCTCCCGAAAGGGGTTCAGGAAATAGCCCTCGGCGTCATCATGATCGTGATCCTCGCGCTTCGCCCATCCGGACTCATGGGCAACCGCGAGCTCACCTTACCCCGCAGCAGTCGCAACAAGTGACCGGCGGCACAAGCCCGACCGGAAAACAAAAAAGGAGACGTGCATGACATACAAAATGAGAATTGTCGCAACCGCTCTGGCCTCGATGTCCATTGCATACCCGGCCCTGGCCGACGACGAGACTATCGTCATTGGCTTCGCCACCGCGGAATCGGGCTTCATGGAAGCCTATGACAAGCCTGCCCAGGAGGCCGCCTTGATCCGCATCGACGAGATCAATGCGGCTGGCGGTCTGCTTGGAAAGCAGATCAAGGTTGTCAAGGCCGACACCAAGTCCGACCGGGCCGAAGGCGCCAAGGCGGGCCTCTCCGTGCTCGACCAGGGCGCCGATCTCGTGGTCGTCTCCTGCGACTACGACTTCGGATCGCCGGCTGCGCTCGCGGCCGAGGACGCGGGCAATATCTCCTTCTTCCTGTGCGCGGAATCGGTCAAGGCCGGTATCCAGGGTGTCGGCCCGCACAGCTTCTCTGCGTCGGTGCTGGCGGCCGTACAGGGAGCGACCATGGCCGAGTGGGCATTCAAGGAAAAGGGCGCAAAGGACTTCTACCGTCTGCTCGATACCTGGACGGCCTACAACAAGGGCATCTGCGACGGCTTCGACTGGATGATGCCGAAGCTCGAAGCCCAGGGCGCGAAGCTTGTCGGTGAAGACACCTTCAAGAACGAGGACGCCTCCATCGCCGCGCAGGTCACCCGCATCAAGTCTCTGCCGAAGGAGCCGGATGCGATCATGCTTTGCACGATGATGCCGGGCGCTGTCTCGGCTATCAAGCAGCTTCGCGCCGCAGGTATCAACTCCATGATCCTGAACGGCTCGGGCGTCGACGGTAGCTATTGGCTCTCGGCTGTGCCCGATCTGACGAACTTCTACGTCCCCGTTCAGGGATCGATCTATGGCGACGATCCCAATCCGGCCGTGTTGAAGTTCAATGCCGCGTACAAGGAGAAGACAGGCGCCGATCCCTCGAGCCAGTATGTTTTTCCGGGTTACGTCATGGTCGACGTCTGGGCCAAGGCGGTGGAGCGTGCAGGCACGGCCGATGCCGACGCGGTCGTCGCGGAACTGGAAAAGATGAAGAATGAGCCGACGCTGTTCGGGCCTCGCACCTTCACGCCCGAACTGCATCACCAGAACCAGACGCGGTACCTGATCGTCGAGACCAAGGCCGGCAAGCCGGGTGTTGTAGGCAACTGGACGATTTCCGAGCCGGTACCGATGGAAGCCTTGCTCAAGTAGGAGAAGATGGGCCGGATAAGTCCGGCCCTTCATACGCGAAAGGTCCTCTTCCTTTGGGACGACCGGGGCCTCTCGTCTTTTGAGGATCTTGCCTTTGGAAAAAATGAGGGCGGTCCGCTTGGACCGCCCTTGTCGCTCGATGAATTCAGATTTTCGCTACCCTCGGGCTTTGCGGTAGGAGTCCTTGAGCGCTATGAGCTCCCCCGAGAAAGCGAAGATATCGCAGCCGTCGACTTCGATTTGCTGCCCCGCTGCCGTGGTGCCGACGAAGCGCCATGATGAAAGCCCGGTATCGCCCGTCACGACGTGTCGTCCCCTGGTCCACACGGCTTTCGGGAAGGCATCGAACAGCGCTTCATAGGCGACGCGCACGGCGTCACGCCCCCTATGCTTGCGCCCTTCGGCATCGGGGCCGGCCGAGCCGTGGAAAGTGCAATTCTCAGCCATGCAGTCCATCAGCGCGCCGACGTCGCGGGCGTTCCAGGCCGCGAGGAACCGGTCGAGCACGGCGAGCCGCCTGGCTGCGAGGTTACCAGCCTCAACGACCTCGACCTCCAGGAAGGCGAGCGGCGCATCGCCGGCATTGATAACGTTATGAGCCACACCCGTCCGCCGCGAATAGGGCACCCCTTGGGTGAGAGCGGCTTGCGATTGCGCGCCGTCCGGGCCTTCGAGACCGAGCTTACCGTCCGTAAGCGGCACGATGACGTAGTCATGGCCATGGATGTGCCAGCCGGTCTCGGCCCCGGTGGCAAACCGCCATTCGGTGACCCGGAAGCGTTCGTCGTCGATATGGACGACCGGTTCGGCTTTCATACGGGTCATTCAAGTCCCTCCTTGGCAACCGCACCGGTCAGGCGCTCTAGCGTCCGGCCCATGCGCGTCATGATTTCCTTCACATCGTCTTCTGTCGAGATCATCGGCGGGCAGAGCGCGAGCTGGTCGCCGATGGCGCGGAAGATGAGGCCTTCCTCATGGCCGATCCCACCTGCGATAGTCCCTGCGCGCCCAACCTTGGCGAAGGGCCGTTTCGTCGCCTTGTCTGCCACCAGCTCAACGGCGCCGATAAGACCGGTACCCCGCGCTTCGCCAACGAGCGGGTGATCGGCGAACGAGCGGATGCCGGCCTGGAACGACGCCTCAAGGCGGGCCGCGTTTCCGATCAGGTCGCGTTCCTCGAAGATGGCGAGGTTTTCGAGACCCACCGCCGTAGCGACCGGATGACCCGACGCCGTGAAGCCGTGGCCGAAATTGCCGATCGTTGCGGTGTTGTCGGCGATCGCCTGATAGATCGCCTCCGAGAACATCACCGCGGCCAGTGGCATGTAGGAGGAGGTGATCTGCTTGGAAAGCGTCATGATATCAGGCGTGAAGCTGAATTTCTGACAGCCAAAGGGCGTGCCGAGCCGCCCGAAACCACAGATCACCTCGTCTGCTATCAGCATGATGTCATTTGCCCGGCAGATTTTCTCCACGCCTTCCCAGTATCCGACCGGCGGTGGCAGAACGCCGCCGGCTGCCATAAGCGGCTCTCCTATGAAGGCTGCGATGGTGTCGGCCCCTTCTTCGGCGATCACCGCTTCCAGCTCGGCGAGCAGACGCGCCGTGAAGGCGGCTTCGTCTTCACCTTCCATGCCGAAACGATAGAAGTGCGGGCAGGTCAGGTGGCGAACGGGAATCGCCGGCAGATCGAAGTCGCGATGGTTGATCGGCAGGCCCGTCAGGCTGCCGGAGGCGACGGTGATGCCGTGATAGCCCTTGGTCCGCGCCAGGAATTTCTTCTTTTTGGGCCGGCCCAGCGCGTTGTTCATGAACCACATCATCTTGACGATGGTGTCGTTGGCTTCCGAGCCCGACGACGTGAAGAAAACACGCGTCAGGTTTTCCGGCGTCATCTCCACGAGTTTCTCCGCGAGTCGGATGGACGGCTCATGCGCCTTGGAGGAGAAGGTGTGGTAGTAAGGCAGCTTCAGCATTTGCTGATAGGCAGCGTCGGCCAACCGCTTTTCCGAAAAACCGACGGCCACCGACCATAGCCCCGCGAGCCCTTCGATGTATTCCTTGCCGCGCTCGTCATACACGCGGATGCCGTCGCCGCGGCTGATGATCAACGGCCCGGTTTGTTCGTGCTGACGCAGGTTGGTGTAGGGGTGCATTGTGGTGGCGATGTCGGCGGCGGCGAGAGAGTTGGAAAGCGCGTCCATGGAAGTCCTCAGCGGCTTGTGGAATGGTTTGGGCAGTGAGTTCGAGATGGTCCTCGATCCCGTGTGTGGAGCTTTCACGATCCGGAAAAATGAATCATGGGAGGCTTGTGGAATGGGTGTCGATGATCCGCCGCATCAGCGCGGCGACGTCGCGCGCATTCGGCGGATCGGAGTGGATGCAGACGGTGTCGAAGTCGACCGGGCGGGTCGTGCCGTCTGTCGTGACGAGTTCGCGTCGGGTAAGCGCCCCCACCATTCGGTGCTCGGCAAGCGTTAGGTCGATCGCCGACTGTACGCGCGGGATGATCAGGCTGCCGCCGGGAGCGTAGGCAAGATCGGGAAAGAACTCGCCCACGAAGGCAACGCCGAGTTCAGCTGCTGCCGTCTCGTGACAGGTTCCCGCCATGCCGAAGAGCGGGATGCCGAACGGCTTGACCGCCGCGGCGATCGCCCGGGCAGTGTCCATGTCGTGCGCGGCCATGCCGTAGATGATGCCATGCGGTTTGACATGGCTGAGTTGCCCGCCCTCGGCCGCCAGCATTCCTGTCAGCGCACCGATTTGGTAGACGAAGGCGGCTGTCAGTTCCTCCGGCTGAAGTTTCATTTCGCGCCGACCGAACCCCTCGCGATCGGGAAGGGAGGGATGCGCGCCAACCTGCTTTCCATGAGAAAGCGCGAGCCGCACGGTCTTTAGCATCGTCCATGGATCGGAGGCGTGGAAGCCGCAGGCGATGTTGGCGCAATCGATATGAGGCATGATGCCGGCATCGTCGCCGAAGCGCCAGTTGCCGTAACTTTCCCCCATGTCGCAGTTCAGGGTGACCATGGTTTGCTTGCCTCAGCCCAGAGTGTTTGCTGCCCAGCCGGGGGCGATGTGCGGGAATTCCGGCGGTGGTTCGCGCTCGTGCAGCAGTCGAAGCACGCGCGGCGGCGTCAGTGGCAGTTGCTGCACCGGCTTGCCGATGGCGCGCGCCACCGCACAGCCGATCGCCGCGCCCACGGCCAGGATCGGGACCTCGCCCGCGCCCTTGGTGCCTAGAGGCCCCATCGACGGTGCGCCCTCGTAGAGGTCGGCGGCGACTGGAACCACGTCCTGCACCAGCGGCAGGCGATAGGTCTCGAAATCGTCCTGCGCGATGCGTCCGTCGGCGGTGAGCGTCACCTCTTCATGCAACGCATAGCCCAGCCCCTGCACCACGCCGCCCTGGATCTGGCCCAGGATGGCGCGTGGGTTGAGCGCGCGGCCGACATCTTGAACCACGCGATAGGCCAGCACCTCGACATGACCGGTGTCCTGATCAACCGCCACCTCGGCCTCGTGAACGACGAAGACGGGGATGTCGAGCGCATCGATGAAATGCCCCATGGCGCAGCCGGACATTGCCGGAGTGTTCCTGGCGGTAAAGGCTCCGCTTCCTGTGATCGGGCCGGTGGTGGCCTGTGCTTGGGCGGCGACGGCGGGGATCGACATGCCGGAACCGGGACGTCCGGTGATCTCGACACGACCGTCCCGCAGCACCAGGTCTTCCGGTCGGGTCTGGAGCACCTCGCCGGCGGTCCGCAGCAGCTTCTCCCGCACCTCTGCACAGGCAGCGATGCTCGCAGCACCAATGGACACGGTGGTGCGCCCACCGCCAACGCCGACATCGAGGCCGGCGGCATCTGTATCGGCTTCGCGCACGATCACCTGGTCGGGAGCGAGGCCAAGCTGCCCAGCCACCATCTGCGGCAGGGATTGCACCATCGTGCCCGATCCGATCTCCACACCCGACGTGACCAGCGTTGCGCTGCCGTCGGCGTTCAAGTTCACCGTTGCCGCCGAGGGTCCGACAAACACGAACCATGTGCCGACCGTGGTCGCAATTCCATAGAGCCTGCCGTCGGCCTTCGCTTCTGATGTGCCGGTACTGGCACGCAACGCCTCCATACGGTCGAGCATCGGACCCAGCACGTCGGCCTCGAAAACCTGGCCCGTGGCACCGAGATCACCATCTCCCAGGACATTTTTCTTCCGGAACTCCATTGGGTCGAAGCCTAGCGCATCGCAGATTTCGTCGGTGTGTCGCTCCAACGCGAATGTGTTGTAGACGCCGTTGCAAGCTCGGAAAGCACCGTTGGGTGGTGTGTTGGTGTATACGGCGCGGCTGACGAGCCGCGTTGCGCCAACCCTGTAATTGCCGCCCAGCGTGTGCGCCGTCATCGTCGTCAGGAAAACCTGCTCACCGCCATACGCACCGCAATCCATCAGCACGACCGCCTCGCGCCCGGCGATGTATCCTTCGGCGGTGACCGCGGACCGAATGCGTATTTCCGCATTCTCGCGGCAGAGGCAGGTTGCCATCTCTTCCTGCCGGGTGTTTTCCAGGACCACCGTACGCCCGGTCATCCGCGCCAGAAGTGCCGTGATAGGCTCGATCGATGCATCGAATTTCAGGCCGAACCCGCCACCGACGGGGGGTACAGTGACCCGCACACGCCCGGGTGGAAGCTGCATGACCCTTCCGGTGACGTTGCGCACAGTCCAAGGCACCTGCGTCGAGGTCTGGATGTGAGCACGGCCGTCCTCCCAGGAGCCGATGGCAACGCGCGGTTCGAAGGGCACATGGCTCTGCCGACCGACGGTGAAGCTGCTCTCGACAATGCGTATATCGGGACGGGCGAAGGCCGCATCGACGTCACCGCGGCTGGATTTTGCCTCCCATGCGATGTTGCCGGCACGTGCGCCGCCCTCCGTGATCACCTCATAGCCGCGCCAGCCCTCGTGGACGAGGCGGGCGGCGGGCTGGAGCGCTTCGGCCATGGTGAACACCGGTGCCAGCGGCTCGACCTCGATCATGATGGCGGCAAGTGCCGCACGCGCCTGCTTCTCCGTCTCGGCGGCGATGACGGCGATTGGCTCGCCGTGATAGCGGATCGTGTCGATCGCCAAGAGCGGATGATCGGCAATGCCGATGCCGTAAAGTTCTGGCGCATCGGCGCCGGTCGCCACCGCGCGCACGCCAGGACAGCGAAGTGCCGCCGAAACGTCGAGCTTGCGGATACGCCCCGCGGGAACGGTCGACCGCAGCAGCACGGCATGCAACATGTCGGGGCGAATCCGGTCGTTGGTGTATTTCGTCCGCCCGCGCAGCTTGTCCTGCGCATCGCGGCGGGGAAGATTCATCACCGTGGCGGACAGCTCAGACATGGATGCCTCCCACCAACTGGCCAGCCTTCCGCGCTTGGTCGAGGCATTCGGCCACGGCGTCGACGATCCGCTCATATCCCGTGCAGCGGCAGATGTTGCCGACCATCGCCGCTTTGATTTCAGGACGGCTCGCATGCGGATTGTCACGCACGAAAGCCGAAAAGCTCATGACCATTCCCGGAAAACACATGCCGCATTGCACGGCATCGGCCGCCTCGAAAGCGGCCTGGACCGGGTGCAGCGGCTGGTTTCCGGAGCTCAATCCCTCGATGGTCGTCACCGCGCATCCATGGACGAGTCCAACCGGCTTCAGGCAGGACGGCACCGCTTCGTCGTCGACATGCACCGTGCACGCGCCGCAAAAGCCTTCGCGGCACACGGCTTTGGTCCCCGTCAGGAATCGTTCGTGCCGCAAGATGTCGACGAGCGGCGTCATCGGATCGCCATCAAAGCGGCAGCCCTCGCCATTCAGCTGGAATGTCACGGTCATGCCAGGCCCCCGGTCTTGAGAAGTGCGGCAACACCGCGCTTGACCAGGGGCGGAAGAACCTGGCGCCGGTACCAACCCTCCGCTTCCTTGCCGTCGCGGCCCTGAAAATCATTGTGCTCCAGTGCAAGCTCGGCGGCGCGTTCCGGATCGAGCGCAGAGGCCTGGCCTGCCCTCATGGCCTGTTCGAGCCCCGTCCAGCGCCGCGCCACCGGCTCCACCGAGCCGACGGCGATGCGACATCGTTTGTCCTTGTCCACCCCGAGGGAGACGATGGCGACCGGATAGTCGCCGGCTTTCCGAAGCGGCAGGCGGATATGAGCACTTGCGACCAGGTCGCGGCGCAGATGAATTCTCGTCACAATCGCTTCGGCCAGCAGCGTATGCCTGTCTTTGAGGAAATCCGAAATACCGAGGAGTTTTGGGCCTTCGAACGTCTCCAGTTCCACCGTCGCCTCACAGACGAGAAGCGCAGGGGCGAGATCGGCGGCGGCAAAGTCGAGGGCACAAAGGTTGCCGCCCACGGTGGCGACCCTTCGGATGCCGGGATTGGCCGCACCGTCCGCCGCGGCAACCAGACCTTCGAAGCCCACTGCCCCGTGCAACGCGCGGCCAAGGACTGCATGGGTAACGGCTGCGCCTATCACGACATGGTCCGGTTCGATTTCGACTTTGGACAAGGCCGGTATTCGGTGGAGTGCGACCACCGCCTCGGGAAGGTCGACCCCGCGCCGTGGATCACGCATCATCCAGGTGCCGCCGGCAAGCACCGCCGCACCTTGCCGGCGTGCGGCCATTGCCTCTTCAAGTGTGCTGGCTGCGGTGAACGATCGATCCACGCTTGGTGCCATCTGTCATACCCCTCGGAAGCAGCCAAATTTCGCGGCGCTGCAGCATTGTTGCTCCAGCTTTAGGCTCCTGTGAAATAGTAATTCTTTGAATATCGTATCGAGAAAACAGATAACTCCATGCGCGCCCGCAAGGTTTGCGGCACGCCCTTTAGCGCTCAGGCCCAGTAAGCGACCGTCCGCTTCTCAAAGCTCTCACGGAACTGGGCGGTGGTTTTAGGGAGGAGTTCGCCAGTCTCCCAGTCGAGGATCACGGCATAGTGCCGAACCGCATCGAGCGTATCGATCTCGCCGGAGCGGTATTTGCGCGCGACCTCCTCAGGATCCATACGTGCCCAGTCCTTCCGTTTCGCCCGGATGTCGGCACGGCAGGCTTCGGTTGCCGCCTCGTCGATTTCGTACTGGCACAGGTCGCGGTCGATTTCGCGGATCACCACGCCGTAGTCAGTCTTGGCGCGCTCCAGAGAAACGTAGTCGTCGATCACGTCCTCCATCACCTTGCGGGGCTTGCGCTCCAGTGGATCGCCAAAACCGCCGCCGCCGGCCGTCGGACGAGCGAACTGGTCGCCTGTGTGGACGGAGTAGTCGGAGAACACGGAACCGAGCCAGATCTCGGTCTCTTCTCCCGCGCGCTTCATGGTCAAGCCGTGGGGCATCGACGGTAGGCCTCCTTCGACACCCCAGACGACAGCGCGCTCGCGGTCGCAAATATAGGACATGACGGCATTTTCAGCCTCGAGCAACAACGAGGTTTTCTGCACGCCGACGCCGCCCCGCCACTTGCCCGGCCCGGCTGAATCCTGCTTGATCTGGAACTCGATCGTCCGAGTCGGGTTCACCCGCTCGTTGCCTTCGTTGGGTTGCGACATCAGCCCGGTTCCGAAGCAGGCGGTGGTGACATCTGCACCATCCTTGCCGTTACGCCCGCCCCAGCCGCCGGGCAGCCATTCGTAGAACATGAAGATCGGCTTTTCGGGTTTGCGCGCGTCCCGTCCCCCGGCCAGCAGATATTCGAGGTTGAAGGCGCAGGCGATAGCGCGTTCGGGCATGATCTTCGACCACATCTCGAAGATCGCGTTCATGATCTTTTCGAACGGCATCAGGAACCCGGTCACCGCCACCGGCCATTCCGCACTGACGATGCTGTTCTTTGGCGCGGTCACCTCGATCATCCGGTAAAACCCACTGTTGAGTGGAAGGTCCGGGAAGAAGGTCTTCATGCCGGCGACCACGGCCGAGAAGGTCGCGCCCGGGGCCGAATTGTACATCGAGGCAATGGTCGAATGGCTTCCCGTAAAATCGTAGTGGATCGCGTCGCCTTTGATCGTCATCTTGATGCGGATCGGGATCATGCCTTCGCCGGCGCCGAGATCCCGGTCGATGTAGTCGACCGTCTCCCAGGTGCCGTCGGGCAGCTCCGCGAGACGCTTTCGCACGGCACGTTCGACGTAGTCCTGAACCTCCTCCATACCGCGCATGACCTGGCCGCGCCCATACTTCTTGACCAGCCGCAACAGTTCGCGCTCGGCAGCCTGCGTCGCCTGCGCCTGGGAATGGATGTCGCCAATGATCGATGCCGGATCGCGCGTGTTGGCCGCAATCATGTTGGCGACGTCGGAGCAGAAGCGGCCGCGCTGGAAAAGGCGCAACGGCGTGATCCGCAGGCCTTCGCGGAACATGTCTCGGGCGGTGACGTCGAAGGAACCCGGCACCGAGCCGCCAAGATCCGACCAGTGTCCGTTCGACTGAGAAAAGCCGATCAGTTTGTCTTCGTCGAAGATCGGCCGGACGAGCCGAACATCGCTGAAATGCGTACCGCCGGCATAGGGATCGTTGATTGCGTAGACGTCGCCGGGTGCCATATCGCCTTCGAAGACTCGGATCACCTCCTTGCACGTGTTGTGCAGTGTACCGACATGGACCGCGATGTCGTAGTTGCCCTGGGCGACCGAGTTGCCATCGGCGTCGTGCAGTGCGTTAGAAAAGTCTCGGTTGTAGATGACGAAGGAATAGCAGGTGCGAAGCATCTGTTCAGCCATCTGGTCGACGGTGGTGATGAAGGAGTTCTTCAGCACCTCGAACGTTACCGGGTCGAGGCCAGGGCTCGTTTCAATCAGCTTTGTCATGTCTCAGCCTTTCGTCACGATGAGAATGTTCAGGAAGCCATCGACGGTCGCGCTCATTCCCGGCGGAACCACGGTGGTGGAATCGAACTGTTCGACAATGGCAGGCCCTGTGAAGGCAGCGCCGGCGCTGAGTTGCTCACGCTCATACACGGCCGCGTCATGAGATACGCCGTCGAACCAGACGCTGCGGCGGCCGACCGGCTGTGGCTTATGCGGCAAGACTTCATGCCGCGGTATCTCGGCTTTCGGGACGATGCCGATCGCCTTGACCGCGATGCGGAAGATCGACACCGGCGCCTCTTCGCGGCGGTAGTTGAACTCACGCTCATGCTCGTTGTGGAATGCCTCGATCAGCGAGCAGATGCTCTCGATCCGCGCCGGAGCTGACACCGCAAGCGAGCGCCACTGGCCCTGGTACATCATCTCGACCGTACGCTGCAGCGCCATGTCTTCCTGCGCCACGCCCTCATGGGCCAGGCGCTCGACAGCCTGTTTTTCCATCAGGACAAACGCCGACTGCATCTCGGCGGGCGAGACAGTCGAAGCATCGGCCATGAAGCTTTCGGAGAAATCGTGCTGCACGTCGACGAGAAGGCAACCGAGCGCGGAGGTGACGCCGGGATTGGGCGGCACGATCACGGTTGGAATCGAAAGCTCCTTTGCCACGGCCGCTCCGTGCAAAGCGCCTGCACCGCCGAATGCGACGAGTGCAAAGTCGCGCGGGTCATAGCCTCGGCTGATGGAGAGAAGCCGGACGGCATTGCTCATATTGGCGTTGGCGACGGCGACGATCGCCTCGGCCGCCTGGTGGAGCTCCATGCCGAAGGGTGCCGCCACCGTCTCCTGAACCGCCTGGGCGGCCAAGGCAGGGTCGAGCGTGATCTTGCCGCCTGCAAGGCTGGTGCCGAGACGGCCTAACACGACATTGGCATCGGTGTTGGTGGCGGTGCGGTTGCCATTCTTGTAGCAGGCCGGGCCTGGAAAGGCGCCGGCGGACTGCGGTCCGTTGCGCAAGCTGCCGCCCTCGTCCTGCCATGCCAACGATCCGCCGCCCGCGCCGATGGTCAGCACCTCGATGGAGGGGAAGCGGATCGGATATCCGAATTCGATGTACCAGTCTTTTGTGATGCGCGACTCCCCGTTCCATGCGAGCGAGACGTCGGTGCTGGTGCCGCCCATGTCGAAGCCGATCGAATTTGGGAAGCCACAGAGATTTCCGATGAAGCGACTTGCGATCGCGCCGGCAGCAATGCCCGATCCTGCGAGCCGGGCTGAGAAATCCCTGACGCTTGCGGGTGTCATGACCCCGCCACCGCTGTGCAGCAACAGGAGATCTCGCTTGTATCCAGCCGCGGCAAGCTTTTCTCCGAGACGCGACACGTAGTCGACGACGACCGGGGCGCAGACGGCGTTCGCCATGGTGGTGGAAAAACGCTCGTGCTCGAAGATTTCCGGCATTACCTCCGAGGAGATCGAGACCGGCAGATCCGGCATGGCCTCCTTCAGGATCTCACGCATGCGGCGCTCATTGGCGCCGTTGACATAGGAGTTCATGAAGCAGACGGCGATGGACTTGACCTGCCGTCTCTTGAGAATGTCCGCGACACGGCGCGCAGCCTCTTCGTCCAGCGCTTCCAAGATCGTGCCCTCGGCACTGACCCGTTCCCGGACGGTCAGCCGGTCGCGGCGCGGGATATAGGGCTTGGCGACATCCTTGTAGGTATCCCAGAGATCTTCCTTGTTGGCGCGACGGATCTCGACAACGTCACGGAAACCCTCGGTGCAGACCATTGCGGTGCGCGGCAGGCGGCGGGTGATCAACGCATTGGTGGCGACCGTCGTGCCATGAGAGAACATCGTCACCTCAGAAAGATCGATGCGGCCCTGCTCCACGCCATTCATGATGGCCTGCATGGGATCGTCAGGCGTGGAGGCGGTCTTCTCGATGCGGATCGCGCCGCTGTCTTCGTCCATGATGCAGATGTCGGTGAAGGTCCCTCCGACATCGACGGCAACTCTTATTCTGCTCATGACAGTTCCTTCGCAGGGTCTTTGCGGGCAAGGCCCGGCTTTCGCCGCCCCTTTGCCGGGATGACGTCGTAAAACATGGTGGATTGGCCCGGATTTCGTCGGGTCTAGTGCCGCTGCCTCGAGATCGAAGCGCGGCCTGCCCGGTTCGCTGCTTCGCGACGGGTATCCGTCGGTGCGCAGCCGAATCGCGTCCGGTAGTGCTTGCAGAACTGAGACTGGTCGGCAAAGCCCCAGCGGTAAGCAATCTCGGCAACGCTGCTGATGTTGGTCACCGACATCAGTTCCTCGGCGCAAAGTTCAAGCCGGGCGTCCCGGATGAAGCCGTTGATCGACTGGTTACTGTCCTGAAAAAGAACCTGCAGGTAACGCAGGGAGATGCCGCAGGCATCGGCCACCGCCTGCGGGCCGAGGCCGGAATTCTTCAGGTTGTCGCGAATATACTGCTCGGCGCGATGCAAATGGCCGGCCCGGATCGACGAGATGCTGCTGTCCAGCACGCGATCGTCGCTCACGATCGACAGGCACAGCATTTCCAGGATGTGCCTGCCCATCATCTCGCGAGCGACTTCAGTGATCTCATCGAGATGGCCGATCGTGGTTCGCACCGTGTCGAGGAAGAGCGCGGCGACGCCCTGGGTTGCGTCGAAACTGAGTGCACTGAGCCGTTCGGCAGACCCGATCCGCGCCCGAACGCTCGATGACGGCACCTTCAGGACCCACAGCGCGTTTGGTTTGCCGTGCCAGAATTCGTAGGGCGCATCTCCCCTCTCAACGAGGAAGCCCCCCGGACTGCAATTGACGGTTCTCGACCCTTGCGAGAAATTCACCTCCGACATCTCCGGGATGGTGATGAGCAGGCTGGCGTCACGCTCGTTGAGGAAGTGGCGGCGATGGCGGCGATAGCTCACGGCATCGCAGCGCATTTTAGACACGCTGACGAGCCCGAGAGAGAAGGTTTCCAGCGTGCCTGAAAATTCACGACGGTTCCGATACTCGGTGTCGAGCGGAAAATAGGCTTCGGTAACAGCGGCTTGCCAGGCATCACCGCCGGCGGGACCGCCGATTGAATCGACGACGTATTTCATTCCCCGACCTTTCTGGTTGGCCCCCGGTTAGCCCGGTGTTTTCTGAAGATTACAGGAATCCGTCCGCGTGTATTGGTCAAAAACGAACAAATTTATGTGGTCGTTGGCAGCTGGCTCTATTCGCCGGCTGGCCAGTCCGTGCCCAAGCCGGGGCTGATCGACGTGCAAAGGTCCAACTGTTTTCTTTCAAAGGCCATTGAGTTTAACCAAGTTAAATAAGTTTTAGGATGAAGGTTTTGGCGTAAAGCATTGAGATTTATTATTTGGTGGGCCCGGAGGTTGTGCCAGGAAGCTTGATTTTATTGGCTTTTTCGTGGGCCAGAATGGGAGATCTTCCCGTATTGTTCCGTATGGTTCGCGTCCCGCTAATGGCACCGTCTCCATGAGCCATTGCAGCACGTCAAGAGCTCTGCAGAAAGCCGGCCCAACGCAGTGACGAGATGATAGTGAGGTTCGATGGCACGGCCTCGACAAAGCTGCGCGCGAGCGCCGTGCGCATCAGTAAAGGAGCTCCGGAGGCAATGCGTCGCCCGGACGGCATTTATCAGACTGATTGCGGCAGGTTGGATATACATCTCCAGAACACCGCGCTCACCTTCCTTGGGATCTCCCGCCTCCCGCGCAAACAGAAGCGCAAAGGGCCGCGTTTCAGGATAGTGCGCAAGCTGCAGAGGAGCCCGGAAGAACAGGTCCACCAGCCCGGGAGCTTAGCGGCCGAGCCAGCCGCCGTCGACGGCAAGAAGGGAGCCGTGAACATATGATGCGGCATCCGATGCGAGGAAAACCGCCGGCCCGGCCAAGTCTTCCGCGGCAGCCCAGCGTCCTGCCGGTATGCGTGATAAAATGGCTGCGTTCCGGTTCACGTCAGCGCGTAGGTCAGCTGTGTTGTCCGTTGAAACATAGCCTGGGACGATGGCGTTGACGTTCACGCCTTTGCCGGCCCATTCGTTCGCCAAGGCCTTGGTAAGTTGCGCCACACCGCCCTTGCTCGCCGCATATGAGGGCACATTTATGCCTCCCTGGAAGCTGAGGAGCGACGCGACGAAAATGATCTTGCCTCGGCCCACGGCGACCATGTCGCGCCCGAACTCGCGGGCTAGCAGGAACTGCGCGGTCAGATTGACCTCGAGCGTCTCGTCCCAGGCTTCGTCCGGATGCTCGGCGGCCGGTGCTCGGCGAATGGTGCCCGCATTGTTGACCAATATGTCCACCCGGCCATGCCGGGACCGGACCTCGGCGATGAGCGCTGTGACCGATTGGCGATCGGCCAAGTCGCATCGGTAACCGGTAAAGCTGCGGCTCTTGGCATGTATCGCCGCCTCCACCCCACTTCCGGGCTCCAGGTTGGCGCTGGTGCCGACGATGTCGGCCCCGGCCTCTGCCATGGCCTCGGCGATGGCGCGGCCGATGCCACGACGGCAGCCGGTTACCAGCGCGGTCCGGCCAGCCAGTGAAAAGTCTATGCTCATGATTGCTCCCCGATAGCCAGTATCGTCTTCATTCCCTTGTGGGCGCCGGCAAAGGCATCCGCGATGTAATCAAGATCGACCGTTTCCGTGATGATCAGATTGGCCGGGATGGTGCCGTCACCGAGCAGGTGGATCGCCTCGTCGAAATCCTCCGGTCGGTAGACACGCGCTCCGATCAGTTCGACCTCGCGCCAGAAAAAGCGGAACAGATCGATCTGAGCCGGCTTGGAGTGGATGGCAACCATCACCACCCGGCCGCGGGCGGCGGCGACCGCGACAGCCAGATCGGTGGCCTGCTGGACGCCTGCGACCTCGAAGACTACGTCGAAACCCTTGCCGCCCGTCGTCTCCAGCAATGCCTCGCTGCTGGTGGTCTGGGGGTTGCATACCGGGAAGCCGAGTGTCGCAGCGATCCGGCTTCGGTCCTCGTTGACCTCGGCCACCCGCACATTGGCGCCCGTATGCCGGGCCACCAAGGCGACGAGCATGCCAATTGGGCCGAAACCGACGACCAGCACATCTTCGCCCGGGCTCACCCGGCCGCGCCGGACGTCATGGCATGCCACTGCCACCGGCTCTACCAGTGCGGCATGCCGCAGGTCCATGGATGGTCCGACACGGTGCACAAGCGCGGCAGGAACGGTCCAGGAGGTCTGCATGGCCCCATCGCTGTCAAGACCGAGGAATTTCAGCTTGTGGCAGATATGGTCGTGACCGGCCTTGCATGCCGGGCACTCGCCGCATGAGCCCAGCGGCCGCACAACGACACGCTCTCCCACCGCAAGGCTGGTGATGCCATCGCCCAGCGCGCCCACCACGCCGGACATTTCATGCCCTATGATCCGGTGGTCGCCGACCCGCCGGTCCATGGCGCCATGATAGACATGAAGATCGGTGCCGCAGATGCCGCAATAGGCGACGTCGATTCGCACTTCCCCCGCTCCGGGCGGGACGGCATTGCCGGGTTCGATCTGGAAGTTCTTGTTTCCGATATAGTAGGCGGCGCGCATGGGAGAACCTCTGGAATGAGCGTCGTCGTTCGCGCCACGGCAGGTGGCGTGTTCGGACGACTGGGACGGTGCGAATGAACTAGGGAAGCAGGTTGCTGAGCGGAGTACGCCTCTCCAGCAGGCAGGGGCGAAAGCTTTCGGCAAAATTACGCATCACCCGTGCGCCCTGCCGCCGGGCGTCCTGCTCCATGATGTCCGCATAGTCATAGCCGCGCAACTCGCGCATCACTGCCATCTGGCTGGCATGGAGGCGCAGCACGCGCAGTTTCTCTGTGAGCGTATCGTCATCGAGTTCAACGAAATGGGACGGCTCGAAGCCATAGCCGTCGCCCGGGTTCATGTAGAAGATGGCAGGCGCCGCGCTCAGGGCCGGAATGGCGGGCAGCACGGAATCGATCTGGGCATAGAGCGCGGCATATTCGACCACCGAAGCGACCACCGAGTGATCGGGAATGTAGTCGGAGGTCCAATGGGTGAAGATGACATCGGCCCGGACCCGGCGGATCGCGTCGATCATCTCCCGCCGCAGATCCGGGCTGTCGAAGATGAAGCCATCGGGCCGGTCGAGGCAGATATAGTCGGCTCCGAGGGCAGCGGCGACATCGTCCATTTCCTTCTGCCGAAGCGCGGCGATTTCGTGGGGCTTGGATGCATTGTCCCAAGATGCGCCGAGTTCGCCATTGCTGACGCAGATGAAGGCAATGTCATCTCCCCGCTGGCGGTATTTCAGCAAGGTGCCCAGGCAATGCATTTCGTCATCCTGGTGGGCGGCTATGCAGGCAATCTTCATGACGGCTCCAATCCCGGCAGCCTCGCCATCGACACGCCCATCGCACCATCGACGCGCAATGTGGCGCCACTGATGTAACGGGCGGCTTCGGACGTCAGGTAGGCGACTGCCGCACCGATTTCTTCGGCCGCTGCGCGCCGGCCCCAGGGCAGCTTGCTGGCAGATTCCGCCAGAAATTCTTCCGTATAGAGCAGCCGTTCGCCCGGCGTGTCGGTCCATCCCGGTTCGACGAGATTGACCGCAATCCTGAACCTGGCCAATTCGTGCGCAGCAGTCAGTGCCAGCTGGCGCAGCCCCGCCTCGGCGATATTGTAGGCAAGCGCGCCGGCAAAAGGTCGGATGGCGTGGGGCGAACTGATGACGACGATCTGGCCGCCTGTTTGCTGCATATGCGCGGTGGTCGCGGCAAGCAGGGCATAGGCGCCCACCACCGTGGTCTGGAACGATGCGTGGATATCGGCCTCGCTTGTTGCGAACAGTCCGCCGTGCCGCTCAAGGGCGACCGCGGAGACCACGACATCGGGCGGGCCGGCATCGGCCATGAACCTTGCCACCGCGCCACGCAACCCGGCCGTGTCGCCGCAATCCACCTCGTAGGCCTCGCCGCTGCCGCCGGCGGCCTCGATGTTCCGCAGCGTCCGCATCGCCGCGTCTTCATCGATGTCGAACAATCCGACATGGCAACCTGCGGCAGCGACGGCACGGGCGCTCGCGCCGCCTATGCCACCCCCTGCCCCGGTGACGATCGCGTACCGGGTCATTGCCTCACCCGCCAGGCGCGGAAACTGTCATTGACGATTCGCATCGCCTAGAATCCCACGGTCTCGAAGGGGTCGGCCGAGCGCACATGCTCGACAAGGCGCGCCAGATCGTCCGGCGGGTTGTCGCCAAGCGTGCGCTCCAGCGCTCGATCGACGACTTCGGCCGTGGCGAAGGGATAGTCGGTGCCGAAAAGCAGCTTCTTGCCAACGCCGTATTCGGCCGCGTTGAGCAGCGCGTTGCGGAACAGCCGCGGGCGCCCTTCGAGCCCGGACACATCTGCAAATACATTGGGGTGCTTGCGGACGACCACGATGCATTCGTCGATCCATGGCTGGCCCATATGGGCAATCATGATCCGCATCTTGGGGAAGGTGCGAGCGATCTCGTCGATCTGGTAGGGCAGTGCGTATTTCAGCACCGAATTGCGCACGAAAGTCGCGCCTTGATGCCAGATGATGGGCAGGTCGTAGGCTTCGATCCGCGCATAGAGCGCGAAGGCTTCCGAGCAGAGCGGATCAAAGCCCTGGTAGGTCGGCGCGAGCTTGACGCCACGCAGGCCGAGGCCCTCCACGCCATGGGTCAGCCGGTCCAGCGCATCAGGGCGCATGGGATCGACTGACGTGAACCCGACGAGGCGGCCGGGATCACGCTGTACGTACTCGGCCACATATTCATCGGGCACCATTATGCCGGCATGCCGGGCGTCGAAGGCCAGCACGACCGACCGCCTAGTCGTGCCCACGACCACCCGCCAATGCACGTCGGGGGAGGCGTCGACGCGGTCGACATCGGGCCATACACGGCGCAAGTCACTGGCGAAGCTATCTGACATGTGCTCGCGCAGCCATATATGGGTGTGGATGTCGCCGGGATACTGGCTCATTGAACGCGTCCTTGGTGGAAATGGCTCGAGATCATCGTCTCGAATGCTGTCTTTGTCTCTGCAATGGCGGTCAGAACATCCATCCGGTCGCACCGCCACTGTCGCATCGGAGTGTATTCAACCGTAATGTGACCGGTAAAAGCGTGCGCCGCGAGGCTCCCCAACAGCGCCGTGAAATCGGTCTCGTTGCGATCCCAAGGCACCTGTATCTCGCCTGGCCGGGCGGCGCGGACATGCACCTGGCTGGCATGGGCCGCCAGAGGCAGGATGCGCTCGATGGAAATGGACTGGACGACGAAATGGGACGCGTCGAGGACCAGACCCAGCCGGGGCAGGCCGGCCAGAAGGTCCAAAACCAATTCGGGCGTTGAGGCAATCGAACCCAGATTGGGTTCGATCTGCAGACGCAGCCCGCGCTCTCCAGCCACCTCGATCCGATAGCTCAGCTCGTCGCGGCAGCATTGCCAGGCGCCTAGCCTGTCTTCCGGCCAGGGCGTGCCCGGCAGGATCGTGATGGCCGGCAGACGCGAGGCGGCGGCGAGGTCCGCCGCCCGCTGGAAGAGGGCCCGAGCCCGTCGACGCCGCGCCGGATCGGCCGCGTTGATGGCACCGCCAGGGAAATCGCCACCCCGCAGGATGACGAAGAGGTCCGTGCCATCCAGTTCGTCGCGCGGAAACGGTTCTGGCACTTTGCCCCGTTCGAACTCGGCTATCGCCCCGTCATCGTCAAGAAACAGATGCGTGCCCGCCGCAGGAAATCCGAGCATGCCGATCAAGCGCCACCGGTCTTGGGCGCGCAGCGCGGGAAACGAATAGTCGCTGCAAGCCAGCCGCATCTTGCCTACGCCGTCGCTGCAGGGCCGTTGGGGCGCACCCGGTTGAGATCGAATCCCACGATGAGGCGGATGAGCTGTTCGGTATCGGTTTCGGCGGCGGGCTGGTCGGCGATGATGCTTCCCTGCTTGAGCACGACGACGCGGTCGGCGACTTCGACGACATGGGGCAGGATATGGGTGATCAGCACAACGGCTACACCCTTTTCAGCAACGCGCCGCGCGAGATGAAGCACCGCCTGCGACTGCTCAACGCCAAGCGAAGCGGTGGGCTCGTCCATGAACAGCACATCCTTGGCCCAGGCCGCGGCTCGCGCAATGGCGATGGCTTGCTGCTGGCCACCGGACAGGTGTCCCACCGGCACCCCG
Source organism: Mesorhizobium robiniae (assembly GCF_040545535.1). Lineage (NCBI taxonomy): Bacteria > Pseudomonadati > Pseudomonadota > Alphaproteobacteria > Hyphomicrobiales > Phyllobacteriaceae > Mesorhizobium > Mesorhizobium robiniae. The sequence goes on along the minus strand of NZ_JBEPMC010000001.1, from coordinate 200,344 downwards.
GTGATGGAGTTGATCTTGGCGCCGAGCTCCCTGAGCAGCGCGCCGCTGGCCTGGACCATGGCGTTGCGGTCGAGGAAACCGAAAGGCTTCAGCCAGCCCTGCATGACCATTTCGCGGCCCAGATAGAGGTTGGCGACGACGTCGCGGTTGGGCGCGAGGGACAAATCCTGGTAGATGGTCTCGATGCCCCGCGAGCGGGCGTCTTGCGGGCTGGAGAAGGACACTTCCTGCCCGGCGTGCACAATCTGTCCCTCGTCCGGCTTGATGACGCCCGAGAGCATCTTGACCAAGGTGGACTTGCCCGCCCCGTTGTCACCGACCAGAGCGACCACCTCGCCACGGGCGATCGAGAAGTTGAGGTCATGGGCGGCAATGATGGGACCGTAGCGCTTGCTCAGCCCACGTGCCTCGAGAATTGGGATCATCGTCTTTCCCTCGCCTTGCGGCGCAGTTCGTCGGCAAGCACGGCCAGCAACAGCGCGAGCCCTTGCACGATGATCTGCCAGTAATTGGGAACGCCCAGCAAGGTCAGTCCATTGTTGAGAACGCCCAGCATGATGACGCCCAGCACAGTGCCACCCACGGTGCCGCGCCCGCCCATGAGGCTGGTGCCGCCCAGAATGACGCCTGCGACGACGGTCAGTTCCGACCCCATGCCGGCCACCGAGATGCCAGCCCCGGTGATGCCCACGAGAACCACGCCGGCAATGGCGGCGGAAACCGACGATGTGCAGTAGACGATAGTGCGCACCCGGCCCACAGAGACGCCCGAACGAGAAGCGGCGGATTCGCTGCCGCCAATGGCGTAGATATGGGCGCCGAGCCTGGTAAAGGTCATCAACACATAGACGGCCAGCAGAACCAGCAGCATGATGTAGATTGGCATGGGCAGGCCAAGGAAACGCCCATTACCGAGGAAGGAAATCAGCTCGTCCTGCACCAGGATCGCATTACCGCCGCCGCTCGACCAGGCATGCGCCAAGCCGCGAAACAGGAATTGCGTGCCGATGGTGACGATGAACGGGTTGATGCCGACGCCGATGATGAGCGCGCTATTGAGCAGGCCGCAGCCGAGCCCGACCCCCAAAGCGGCAAGGATCGCGATCTCGCCGGAAAAACCCGCCGCGGTCGCCTGGCCCAGCGCGATGCCGCTCAGGGCGACGACGGAACCGAGCGACAGGTCTAGCCCGCCGCTGACCAGCACGATCGTGGCGACGAAGGCCATGATCGCGGTCACCGAGACCGCGACGCCGATATTGGCGAAATTCACGGGTGACAGGAAATATGGCGTGAGCCAGGACAGGGTGACGATCAGGACAAGGATAGTGGCCACGAGGCCGCCCTGTTCCGGAAAAGCAAAGCGCCGTCCGGGCCTTTCAACTTTATCTGGGGTGGCAGCCACCATCGGCCCAACCTTTCATGCGCTGCTTCGACCGCCTTCCGGCAGGAGCGGAATGGAGGAGGGAGTTGCCTCCCTCCCGGCTGCTATGGATGCACGACGACGGGTTCGGAGAACACTTCGAGCGGCACGGGCAGGCCTTCGGCAATGTCGAGGGCCAACGAAATCTCGTAGACACCGCGCAGTTCGGGGGCCTGGCTGACGTCACCCACGAAGATCGGGTCGCCGCTATTGACGATTTCCATCGCGCCTGGATCGACGTCCGTTCCGATCAGGATGGCCCGCTCGCCGAAGTCCGCAGCCTTGAAGGCGGCGTACATGCCAAGGGCCTGAACGTCGGTGATGGCGTTGGAGATGATGTACTTTGCGTCCGGGTGAGCGGTGAGCCAGTCGGTGACCTTGGTCCGCGCATCGAGCGGGCCCTCGGCCTGGCGGCAATCGAGCAGGGTGGCGTGATCGGCGGGCATATCCGGGAAGGCTTCGAGCACCTTCTGCTGGAAAGTCGCGACCCTGGCGTGAGGGCCATTCTCCGAACTGCCGACTTCCGTGTTAGCGCAGGAAACTGCCCACATGTCGGCACCGGTCCATCCGCGTTGCCTCGCCACCTCGACCGCATATTCGGCACCGACCCGGCCGACGTCGGCCTGCTGGGCGGCAAAGAAAATCGCATTGGGCGGCGGCACCAGGTCGGCGAGAACCACCGGCAGGCAGGCCTTGTTATATTTGTTCATGAGAGCGGGCAGAACCGCGTCGACCTCGGTTCCCTCCAGCACGACGTCAGGTGCATACTGCACGACGGCATCGGCTACAACGAGGGGCTGCGTGGTGCTCGGATACTGGGAATCGAACAGCCTGAGCTCAATTGCCGCCTGCTCGGCCGCCTTTTGCATGCCGGGCGTCCACAGGGCCATGAACGGTCCGGTGGTCAGCGGCTGGATGAAGGCTACCTTCAACGGCTTCTTTGCCTTGCGCAGTACTGCCTTATAAGACGCGGGATGCTCGACCGCCGGCACGAACTTGCAGCTATCGTGATCGTAAACGACCCACTCGTCGCCGTGGCTGGCATAAGGTGTGGCAGAGATGACGTCCTGCGCCTGTGTCGGCAAACTAGCCAGCAAGGCAACTGTTGATGCAATTACTGCAACATGCGCTTTAGTCACGACCTATTCTCCCCGTATGGTTGGGGCCAGGTCGAGACCTGACGCCCCATTCCTAGAATTTTCCTAGAGAATTCCGTATTTCTCGAAGACCACGGCCAGCGGCGTTCCCTTGAGCAGTTCGGCCTTGGTATTGTCCTCGCCATCCACCTTGTCAAAGGCGAGGCGCAGCACTTCGTCTTCGATCTGGCGGGGAATGACGACGACGCCGTCGGCATCACCGAAGACGATGTCACCGCTGCGCACCAGTACGCCACCGCACTCGATTGCGGTGTCGGTCGACGTCATCTTACCGCGGCCACGGCTATCCAGCGGGCCGATGCCGCCATGAAAGACCGGGAACTTCGACTCGATGATGTTGCGCGTGTCCCGAACCATGCCGTCGGTAACGCAGCCGATGGCCCCGCGAGCCCGCGATGCGGTGCTCAGCAGGTCGCCCCAGGGAGCGATACGCCCGGAGGCTCCACAGCCGATGACGGCAATTTCCCCCGGACCCAGATCGTCCACGAAAGTGATTTCGGTTTCGTAGGGATTCTCGCCCTCGATGACCTCGAAGACGTCGGAATAAAAGCCGGTGCGGGCACGGCCAACCATGACGAGCGCCGAGTCAAGCGGGCGGACCTTGACCGACATGGCCTGGGACATGTGCCCCATGCGATCCATCACATCGGACAGAACGGCGGAAAACAACCGCTCCTTGATCCGGTCCAGATTCGCGATGATTGGCGTTGAAGACGACTTGCCATTACCAGACACCTGATTCTCCTGTGGGCCTTTTGCTGTGTTGATTTAACGTTACATCAACTTGAGGCCCTGTCAATGGGCCGAGTTGATTTCTGGCGGTCTTGTCACTCGCAACAAGAAAGGCGCAAAAGATAGTTGTCGGGCAGCAGCCCAGGGTGGAGAGGCAAATTGGCGAAGACCAACAACAAGCCAACGGTCAAGGACGTGGCCCGAATTGCTGGTGTCTCGCCCATGACTGTGTCCAATGTGATCAATGCCTCCGGGCGCGTGGGCGAGGAGACGGCGGACCGGGTGCGTGAGGCTATCCAGCAACTCGGCTACCGCCAGTCGACTACTGCCCGCCGCTTCAGGCTTTCCAAACAATGGGCAATCGGTCTGCTCGTGATTGATGAAAACCCTAATTTTCTCAGCGATCCCTTCACTGCGGAATTGATCTCCGGGCTCACGAATTACCTCACGAATATCGGATATAGCCTCACTATCAGAGGTATCAGGCCATCCCGGTTCGATGCACGGAACGCGTTCAAGGGCATCGAAACAGACGGCCTTGTCCTACTGCTGTCAGGTAAGCAGAACGCAAGACTTAAGTACGTTAGGGCGACCCAGGAACTTAAGGTTCCCACCGTAATGGTTCAGGAGCCGCCGTTTGCGGGCATGGCCGCGCTGGCAAGCGTTCGGCAGGACGACTATGGCGGTGGGGCCCTTCTTGCGAGGCACTTGCTGGAGACCGGGGCGCGGGTATTCTGGATGCTTGTTACCAAAACGATCTGGCCGGCCCTCGAAGCTCGCGGCGACGGCTTCAAGTCGATACTGGATAGCATTCCAGGTGCTCGTCTCGAGCTACTTATGTGCGAAAATGAGAGTTTTGAAGTGGTATACAAAACCACCTCCAATGCGCTGCTGCTTGGCAGGCCGGACGCATTGGTGGGTCTAAACGATCAAATGGCGATAAGCGCATTGCGGGCAGCGCAGGATCATGGGCTAGCTGCACCAGACGACATCCAAATCACGGGATTTAATGGCTTGGCGTTCTGGAAACTTACCAATCCTCGACTGACCACCGTGCAGTCCTGCGGCCACGACGTGGGATACCAAGCTGCGAAAAATCTCGTGGATGCTCTGAATACCGGAACCTTCTCTCAGAACGACATGGTCCTTCCCGTCAGGCTCTATCTGGGTCAAACCACATCCAGCCGGAAATAAATCCCGGACACTGACGATTGGCCGCAACTTGGCCAACAAGGACCAGAGGCTGCCCCGCCCCCGAATGTGAACGACACATGTGGAGCGACCACGACATTTAAAGCAATCCCACGCGATCTTTGCTTGATATCGAAATCCATTCTGTCCATTTATCGTGAAATGTACGGCACAGATTGGTGATGAACTTGAACAAGTTGAAACAGCGAGCGACGATCAAGGATGTGGCACTAGCGGCGGGGGTTTCTCCCATGACCGTGTCTAACGTCCTCAATGGCAGAATGCAGTACGTTGGTGTAGCGACCCGAAAACGGGTAGAGCACGAAATCGAGCGTCTCAACTATCGCCGCTCCACCACCGCGCGCAATTTGCGGGTCGCCGAACAGCGGTCCATTGGAATGGTAATAGTCGATGAGTCTCCGGCGTTCCTGGCAGACTTCTTTACCTGCCAGGTCGTGGCTGGCCTCACCAATGTGCTGAACGTCGCCGACTATACGTTGACGCTGCAGGGCGTACCCATGGCTTCCCTGGCCCGGTCGATGATCGTCCGAAATTACGAAGTGGCCGGTTTTTGCGCCATGATTTCCGGACCATCCACAGAGCGCAATGGCGTGATCCAGCTCTTGGCGGGGCTAGAACAGCCGCTCATTGTGTTTCAGGAAGAATTGGCCGGTCCGTCAACCGACATATGCACCGTTCGGCAGGATGACAGGGGCGGCGGCAGACTGATCGGTGACCACCTGCTTGCCCGCAAGGTGCGCCGACCGGTAATGATCGTGCCCATGCAGCATTGGCCGGCCGTGGAGAACCGGGTAGCCGGCGTGCGGGACGCCATCGCCACGAGCGGCAGCGAAGCCGAGCTGACCATTGTGCATGCGAACAGCGAGTCCTTCGCCGATGTGCAGGCGGCCATGGCGGGATATCTCGACAGCCATCCAATGCCTGACGCCGTGATCGGCGCCAATGACCAGATCGCCGTCGCGGCCATGCTCCTGCTGAACGAGCGCGGCGTGAAGGTGCCTGATCAGGCGCGTGTCATCGGATTCAACGGCTTTGAGTCCCATCGTTATTCTCAGCCGCACCTGACGACGGTGCTCTCGCCGGCGTATTCGATGGGCGAGTGCGCCGGCCGGGCGATGCTCCACCGGCTCAAGACCGGCGCGTTTGCAAGGAAGGACGAAGTCCTGCCGGTAGTGTTTGAAAACGGCGTCACTACTTAGTTGAAATGGATGGTTGACGGCACCTCGCCATTTAACGTTAAATAGGATAATGGAGATCCTGACAGCGACGAGCAACGGTGACCGGATGGAGCTAGCTTGACCACGCAGGGATCCGGCACGACCAATGCATATGGGGATGGGGGAGAACCGCGCGTATATCGGAGCGCCGAGTGGTTCGCCCGTTCAGGCAAGTATGGATTCGTTCCCCGGAGTTGGATGAAGAGCCAGGGCTTTTCCCAAGAACTGCTCGACGGCCGGCCGGTTATCGGCATCTGCAACACATGGTCGGAACTGACCAATTGCAACCGCCACATGCGCGAGTTGGCCGAACATGTGAAGCGCGGCGTGTTGATGGCCGGCGGCTTTCCGCTGGAATTCCCGGTCACCAGCCTTGGCGAGCCGCTGATGCGGCCGACCACAATGATGTTCCGTAATCTCGTCTCGATGGATGTCGAGGAAACGATCCGCGGCAATCCCATCGACGGGGTCGTGCTGCTGGCTGGCTGCGACAAGACAACGCCGGCCGTCCTGATGGGCGCGGCCAGCTGCGCCGTGCCGACCATCCTGGTATCCGGCGGGCCGATGCTCAACGGACGCTTCCGCGGTCGCTCGCTGGGCTCGGGCACCGACATGTTCAAGCTCGACGAGGAATACCGCACCGGACGCATCTCCCGGTCGGAACTCGACGCAGCCGAGGCGGCGATGAGCCGTTCGGCAGGCTCCTGCATGACCATGGGCACTGCTTCGACCATGGCGTCGCTCGGAGAGGCGATGGGCATCGGCTTACCGATGAACGGCTCCATTCCCGCCGTGGACAGCCGCCGGGCTGTGCTGGCCGAGGCTTCGGGCAAGCGCGCGGTCGAGCTGGTGCGGCAGAACATCACCATATCCAGCATCCTGACACGCGCCGCTTTCGAGAATGCGGTGCGCGTGAACGGGGCCATCGGTGGCTCGACCAATGCCGTGGTGCATCTGTTGGCGCTTGCTGGCCGGCTTGGTGTCGATTTCACGCTGGAAGACTGGGACCGTCTTGGGCGCGACGTGCCCACGCTGGTCGACCTTAAGCCATCGGGCCGGTTCCTGATGGAGGAATTCTTCGATGCCGGCGGCCTGCCTGTGGTGATGAAGCGAATAGAAAACCTGCTCAATCTCGATGCTCCGGCCGTCGAAGGCGGGACGATCGGCGAGCGGATCGTCGAGGCGCGGTGCTGGAACGACGAAGTCATTCGCACGCTCAGCAATCCGCTGACGGCCCAGGGCGGCATCATGGTGCTCAAGGGCTCCCTGGCGCCCGATGGCGCGATTATCAAGCCTTCGGCCGCTTCGCAGCACCTGATGCAGCACCGGGGCCCCGCCATGGTTTTCGAGAATGCCGAGGATATGCGGGCTCGGATTGACGACCCCGATCTCGACGTCGACGCCGACACCATCCTCGTCCTTAAGAACGCCGGGCCGCGAGGCTATCCCGGCATGCCCGAAGTCGGCACGATGTCGCTGCCCAGGAAGCTGCTCCAGCAAGGCATAACCGACCTCATCCGAATTTCCGATGCCCGTATGAGCGGCACGGCCTTCGGCACGGTGATCCTGCATGTCTCCCCCGAGGCGGCGATAGGCGGCCCCCTCGCCTTGGTGCGGACCGGCGACATGATCATCGTCGACGCCGCCGGGCGCAGGCTCGATCTCGACGTGTCCGCCGCGGAAATCGAGCGCAGGCGCAGCGCCTTCGTCCCGCCACCGCCTCGATACCATCGCGGCTATGGGCGTTTGTTCATCGACCACGTGCAGCAGGCCGACAAGGGTGTCGATTTCGACTTCCTGGTGGGGGGCAGCGGTACGCCCCCATCGAAGGTTTCATTCTAGCAAACGACACAGGAACAAGGGAGAAAACCGATGACCGGGCGCGCTTATTGCGACTGCCACGTGAACATCTGGAACGAAGAGCACGTGCTCCCGCTCTACAATCAACTGCTCGGCCGGGTCCGTGCCGGTGAGCTCGCGCCCAAAGCAGATGCCGAGACGCTGTATGACGAGATGGCCAATGTGGAAAAGGCCATCGTCTTCACACTGCGTTACGGCGACGCTATTGGCATCGAGGGCGACGATGCCACCACCGCCGCCGCAGTGCGCAAATATCCTGACAAGTTCGTCGGATTCGCCTATGTCGATCCGCGCCGTGCCGACTGCATGGAAATGCTGCGGCATGGCATCGAGGACCTTGGCCTCAAAGGCGCCAAGTTCGGCCCGATCTACAATGGCGTGCATCTCGCCGATCCGCGGCTCGAGCCGGTCTACGAATATCTGCAGAAGTACAACCTGCCGCTGACCATGCATATGGGCACCACCTTTGCCCGCAATGCGCCCGTGGAGCTAGGCCGGGCGATCCATGTCGAGCCCATCGCGATGAAATATCCCGATCTGACCATGGTGATGGCCCATATGGGGCATCCGTGGTTCGACGAGGCGATTGTGGTGGCGCGCAAGCAGCCCAATGTCTGGCTCGAAAACTCGGCGCTGTTCTACCGGCCATGGCAGTATTACAACATGCTGGTACTGGCCGAAGAATACCGCGTCGCCGACAAGATTTTCTTTGGCACCGACTTCCCCTTCGCGCGCGTCGATGAATCGGTGGCGGGGCACCTGGCGGTCAATCGTCTCGTCGAAGGCACGCCCATGCCGAAGGTCAGCGGCGAAACCATCCAGCGGATCCTGCGCTCGAACCCGTTAGAACATTGGTGGAAGGGCGACAACCCGCTGCAGCCCGCGCGCGGATAGCGGGTCACCAAAGCGGTTTGCATAAAAGCCAGGCCATCATACCAGAGCGGCCTTGACGGGGGCGCTAGAAATTGCATCATACATTTAACGATACATGGCGGAGGCTAGAATGACGGCAGGTTCAGATGGTGCGCTGTTCAAAGAGATGAGGGAGCGCTTTTTCTGCGCCCTGATATCGGACGTACTCGATAATCTGGGGCACATGAAGCAGGCGCTGCCGGCCAGCATTCGACCTGTCGACGAAAGCGTCGTGATGGTCGGGCGGGCTCGCACGATGCTGTATTCGGACGTCTATGCATTTCCCGCCCCGGGTGAAAATCCCTACGAGCTCGAGATCGCCCTGGTCGACAGCTTGCAGCGCGACGAAGTTGCCGTCTGCGCCTGTGGCGCGACGGGGCGCATCGCGCCCTGGGGCGGGCTATTGAGCACCGCATCCAAGGTGAGCGGCGCGGGCGGCGCACTGATGGATGGCCTCGTGCGTGACATCAAGGATATCCGCCTGCTCGGCTTTCCGGTCTTTGCCGCAGGCATCGGTCCGCTCGACAGCAAGGGCCGCGGAAAGGTGATCGCCATCGACGTACCGGTGGAATGCGCCGGTGTGCTGATCCATCCCGGCGACATCCTATTCGGCGACGCGGATGGCTGCGTGGCGATTCCACAGGCGGTCGAGCAGCAGGTGCTGATCGCAGCGCGGGAGAAACTGAAAGGCGAGAACAAGACACGCGAGGCGCTTCTCGCCGGCCGGCGGCTTGGCGACGTGTTCGCCGAGTTCGGCATCCTCTAGGGCACTGGCTTGAACGCCCGGTATCGCGCCGGACGGGAATGTCTTGACCAGACTATCGAACACGATGGCCCTGCTTCCAAAAGCTCCTGCCGTCGCAAGATTCACACTGAGTGGGAGACTATGCATGCCAAGACATAATGAACTTCTGCTTCGATCCGCTTTAGCCGCCGCAATCCTGGCCACCGCCGGAACGGCCTCCGCGCAAGAGGCTTTTAAGTGCCCCAAAACGGGCGGCAATCTGGTCGTAGGCCTTGAGGCCGCCGTGCCGACGCTCGACCAGCATACTGGCTCATCCTCGGCGACCCGCAATGTTGCGATGAACATCTTCGAGACACTGGTCATCCGCGATGCCGAAATGAACCCGGCACCCGATTTGGCGCAAAGCATCGAACAGAGCGGGGACGGCCTCACCTATACGTTCAAGCTGCGCGAGGGGGTCAAGTTCCACAACGGCAAGGCGCTGACCTCGGCCGACGTGATCGCTTCATTCGACCGCTACAAGCAAATGGGCGTCAACCGCGCCACGCTCGATATCGTCGAGAGCTGGGCCGCCCCCAACGACGCCACCTTCGTCATCACGCTCAAGAAGGCGCAGCCCACCTTCCTCGAGGCACTCTCCTCCTACACCGTTCCCATCGTCATACTGCCTTCCGAAGTCGCCGCGGCCCCGGCTGGCCAGATCGAGCCGATCGGCACGGGTCCGTTCAAGTTCGTCGAGTTCATCCCCGACAGCCACGTCACGATCGCCCGTTACGAGGAATATGTGCCCAACACAGCCCTCGCGGGTCTCAGCGGCTTTGCTGGCAACAAGCAGGCCTGCGTCGATACCGTCACCTTCCGCATGCTGACCGAAGTCGGTGCGCGCATGGCGGCGCTGGAAACCGGCGAAGTCTCGATTGCCGAGAACGTACCAACCATTTCCCACGAACGCCTGCGCGCCACCCCGGGGATCGAGCTGGTGAGCCTCAAATATCACTCGCTCAATGTGGGCTATCCCAACTGGTCGGCTCCCCCGACGGACAATCCGAAAGTGCGCGAAGCGATTCTGGCCGCCATGAATATGGAAGAGATCATGGAGGCAGCGACCGACGGCGCCTATGAGCTCAACTCGACCTTCCAATTCCCCGGCACGGCTTACCATTCCGAGGCCGGCAAGGAGTTCTACAACCAGAACAATATTGAAAAGGCCAAGGCGCTGCTGGCAGAAGCCGGCTATAATGACGAGCCGGTGGTGCTGCTGACCAACCAGCAATTTCCCAGCATGTATAACAGCGCCCTGGTGGTATCCGAACAGCTCAAGGCTGCCGGCATCAATGCGGAGTTGCGCGTCCTCGACTGGCCCACGGCGCTCGCGACAAGCGAGAACGAAGTCCAAGGCTGGAATTTCTTTTTCACCTACTGGGCCACGGTGACGGCGCAGGGTGGCGCGGCCTCGCTGCGCAATATCGCTAATCATGTCTACAAGCCGGTCGACAATGCCGCCGACGCGGCCTTTGACAAGGCCTTTGCGGGCGTACAGTCCGGCAGCACGGTCGAGGAACGCCGGGATGCCTTCGCACAGGCGCAGACGATTGCGCTCCAGAAGGTCATGGCCATTCCCTTTGGCTCGATGTCGAACGTTCAGGGTATCCGCAGCGATGTGGAGAACTTCGATCCGTTCTACAATACGCGGCTCGCCAACGTCTGGCTCGACCGATAGTTCAATACGGACGGGGCCGGGTCCAGCCGGCCCCCTCGACTTACCAGGGGCATTCAGTGATACGCTACACCGTCAGCCGACTGCTACAGGCCATACCGATCCTCATCCTGGTGAGCCTGATTGCCTTCGCCATCATCTACATGATCCCTGGGGATGCCGCGACGGTGATCGGCGGGCCTACGGCGACGGCAGCCGATCTCGCCCAAATCCGGCGCAACCTGGGCCTCGACCAGCCGCTGCATTCACAGGTACTGACCTTCTACGGCAACCTGCTGCAGGGTAACCTTGGGCGCTCGCTGCTGCTCGGCATACCAGTGACCGAGGCGCTGCTGGCGCGCTCGCCGGTAACGATCAGCATCGCCATCTATTCGCTGGTGCTGACCATCCTGCTGGGCCTCACCACCGGTATCATCGCGGCGCTGAACCACAACAAGTGGCCCGACCAGATCGCCACAGTATTCGCCCTGATCGGCGTTTCCCTGCCTAATTTCTGGCTGGCGCTGGTAATGATCATCCTGTTTTCGGTGCAACTGCGCTGGCTGCCCACCGGGGGCTATGTCCCGTTCCTGCAAGATCCGCTCGGCTGGCTACGCACTGCCACCCTGCCCGCCGTGTCGCTGGCCCTGCTGCAGGCCGGGCTGCTCACCCGCATCACACGCTCGACCATGCTCGAAGTTCTCAACCAGGACTATATCCGCACGGCGCGCGCTAAGGGCCTGAGCGAGTGGGTGGTGATCGGTCGGCATGCGCTGGCCAACGTCATGATGCCGGTGGTGACGGTGATCGGCCTCATTCTGTCGGTGCTGCTGTCCGGCTCGATCGTCATCGAGGCCATCTTCGGCATACCGGGAATCGGGGCGCTGCTGGGCAATGCCATCATGAGCCGCGACTACCCAATGATCCAGGGTGGCCTGCTCTTCGTGACGGCCGCGCTGCTGCTGCTCAACATCGTCGTCGACATCGCCTATACGGCGCTCGATCCCCGCATCCGCGTCAATGGAGGCAAGTGATGACTGCGACGATTCAGGTCGAGCGACATCTGGCGCCCGCAAGGTTCGTCCATACCCGGGCCCTGCTGCGGCGCATGCTGACAAACCGGTCCTTCGCGATCGGTGGCGCCATCTTTCTTCTCATCTGCCTGGCGACGGTGCTGGCCCCGCTGATCACCGCAAACGACCCCAATGCCCTCTCGGTCCGCAACCGCTTCAAGCCGCCACAACCCGGCTTCCTGCTTGGCACCGACAATCTGGGCCGCGATATGCTGGCCAGAGTGCTCTACGGCGCCCAGCTCAGCCTAAGCATCGGCTTTGCCGTCGTGATGCTGAATGGTCTGTTTGGCGTCATCCTCGGGGCGGTCGCGGGTTATTATCGCCGGCTTGACGATATATTGATGCGCATTGCTGATGCATTGATGGCCTTCCCCGCCGTCCTGCTGGCAATTGGCATTTCGGCGGCGCTGGGGCCATCGCCGGTGACGGCGATCGTTGCCCTTGCGGTGGTCTATATTCCCCGCACCGCTCGCGTCGTACGCGCCTCCATCTTGGTCATCCGCGAGCTCGACTATGTGCAGGCCGCCCGGGCCGCTGGCGCCACCGACAGGCGCATTCTTTGGCACCATATCCTGCCCAATTGTATGGCGCCACTGATCGTGCAACTGAGCTTCGTGTTCGCCTATGCTATTCTGTCCGAAGCGGTGCTGAGCTTTCTCGGCCTGGGCGCACCGCCCACCGTGCCCAGCTGGGGCGTGCTGATCGCCGAAGGCCGTGCCTTTATGCGCGAAGCGGCCTGGCTCACCGTGGTGCCGGGCGTCGCCATCGCGCTCACCGTACTGGGTCTCAACCTGCTCGGGGATGGACTGCGCGACGTTCTCGATCCGCGCATGAAGGTGGAACAATGAGCACAGGTCCCATCCTCAGCGTCGAACATCTCAGCGTCAGTTTCCCTATGGGTCGCGAGCGACTGGTGGTGGTCAACGATGTCAGCTTCGATGTCCGGCCGGGCGAACTAGTCGGCCTTGTCGGCGAAAGCGGTTCGGGCAAGAGCGTCACCGCGCTTGCCATTATGGGCCTGCTGCCAGAAACCGCCCATGTAATCGGGCGCATCGACTTTCAGGGCGAGGACTTGCTGACACTGCCCCGGCGGCGAATGCGGGGCCTGCGCGGGCGGCGGCTCGGAATGATCTTTCAGGAGCCGATGACGTCGCTCAATCCCATATTCACGGTGGGCGACCAGATCTGCGAGGCCATTCGCGCGCATGAGGCGATCAGCCGGAAAGAGGCGCTCGACCGGGCCGTCCTGCTGCTCGAAAAGGTCGGCATTCCATCCCCGCGCTCACGCCTGTTCGACTATCCGCACCAATTGTCCGGCGGCATGCGCCAGCGCGTGATGATCGCCATCGCCCTGTGCCTCTCGCCCAAGCTGCTGATCGCGGACGAACCGACCACCGCGCTGGACGTCACCATACAGGCGCAGTTGCTCGACATGCTCCAAGCGCTGCGCGAGGAGTTCGGCACGGCCATCCTGCTCATCACGCATAATATGGGGGTGATGGCCGAAGTGGCGGACCGGGCGGTCGTCATGTATGCCAGCCGCGTCGTGGAACAGGCGGCCATCGAGGATCTCTTCGACCGGCCGCAGCACCCCTATACCGAAGGCTTGCTCGGAAGCACGCCGGAAATGGGCAGCGGCGCGAGGCGGCTGCGAACCATTCCGGGTGGCATTCCTAACCTGGCGGACCTGCCCGAGGGCTGCCTGTTCGCCCCTCGCTGTCCCAAGGTCACAGAGGCCTGCCACGAGGCGCACCCGCCGCTGTTGGCGGTCGGCCCTGCTCAGCATGCGGCCTGTATCCATGCTCCGGATCTGGAACTGGCGGCGGCAAGATGACGGAAACCATCCTGGCCGTCCAAGGTCTCAAGAAACACTTCCCCGTCAATCCCAATGCCTGGCTTACGGGGCGTCTCAACCGCGTCCTGCGGGCGGTCGACGACGTCTCGTTCGACATAGCGGCCGGCGAAACGCTGGGGCTGGTGGGCGAGAGCGGCAGCGGCAAGTCGACTACGGGCCGGCTGGTCCTACGACTGATCGAGCCGACGAGCGGCGCGGTGAAGTTCCAGGGCGAGGATCTCGCCCGCGTCGAGCAAGAACATTTGCGACGCATGCGGCGCAACATGCAGATTATCTTCCAAGACCCTCAGGCCTCACTCAATCCGCGGCACCGGGTCGAGGACATCATCCTCGAGCCGCTCTATGCGCAGGGCGAGCGGCCGAGTGCCCGCCTGACCAACTACGCGGGCGACCTGCTCGACAAGGTCGGCCTGCGGCGCATTCACGCCCAGCGCTTCCCGCACGAATTCTCGGGCGGGCAGCGACAGCGCATCGGCATTGCCCGAGCCATCGCACCTCGTCCCAAATTCATCGTCTGCGACGAGGCCGTCTCGGCATTGGACGTGTCGGTGCAGGCGCAGGTAATCAACCTGCTGCAGGACCTGCAGGAGGAACTCGGCATGAGCTATCTCTTTATCGGCCACGACCTGGCCGTCGTCCGCCATATCGCCGACCGCGTAGCGGTGATGTATCTGGGGCGGATCGTTGAACTGGCGCCCAAGAGCGATCTCTATAACAGGCCGCACCATCCTTATACCCAGGCCCTGCTGGCTGCAGTGCCGGTTTCCCATCCGCGGATGCGGCGCACGCGAAGCCGCTTGCATGGTGAAACGCCAAGCCCGCTGGACCCGCCTGCCGGCTGTCATTTCCACCCGCGCTGCCCTTTCGCGCAGGATGTGTGCCGAAGCGAGACGCCACCACTCCGGCAATTCGCGTCAGGCCATCAGGCCGCCTGCCATTTCGCGGAGACCGTCGTCTCCGTTGCTCCGCCCCTCGTCTAGAGATCAGCCATGAAGATTACGCGCATAGAGCCCATCCTTCTCAAGGGCGACCAGAAATACACCTCCTCAACCAGTGGCGCCGAGGCCACCGACAATGGCGACTGGCAGTTGCTGGTGCGCGTCGAGACCGACGAGGGCTTCGAGGGCTGGTCGGATGCCGAAACTCTGGCTCCGGCCGCGGTGGCCATCATAGCCGGCCAAGGCATGGGCACGCTGGGCTTCAGAACGCTGTCCGACATCCTGGTTGGCGAGAACCCGCTCGATGTCGAACGACTGTGGGACAAGCTCTATGTTGGCAGCGCCTATTACGGCCGCCGCGGTATCGCCATGCAATGCATCTCGGCCATCGACCTCTGCCTCTGGTCGATCCGCGCTCAGGTGGCCGGCATGTCGATTGCGCAATTGCTGGGCGGACGGCGGCATGACCGGGTCATGGCATACGCCTCGACGCTTTTCCGCTCGACGCCAGAGGGCATGGCCGAGGCCGCCCGCGGCTATATCGACAAGGGCTTCAAGGCCGTGAAGTTCGGCTGGGGGGTGTTTGGCGAAGACAAGGGTCGCGACCGCGAACTGGTGGCGGCGGCGCGCGAGGCGCTAGGCCCCGACCGGCATCTGCTGGTCGATCCGGGCTGGTATCCGGCCGGCTGGAGCAAGCCGGGTCCGTCGCGCAGCCGGCGCGAAGCACTCGAACTCTGCGAATGGCTCGCCGATTTCCAGGTGGGCTGGATCGAGGATTTCATTCATCCCGAGCGAACCCGCGAATATGCCGAAATCCGACCGCTGAGCCCGACTCCCGTCGCCGCAGGCGAGCAGTTGTCGACCATCTGGGAGTTCGAGCGGTTCATCGGCGATGGCTGCGTCGATGTCATCCAACCGGACCTGACCCGCTGTGGCGGGCTGACCGTGGCGCGCCGCGTGGCCGAGATGGCGGTGAGCGCCAATATCGACCTGGTGCCCCATTCCTGGCTGACGCACCTGCTGACCGGCTATAGTCTACAGCTCATCGCCAGTCTGCCTCGGGCGCCATTCCTG
Organism: Mesorhizobium robiniae; assembly: GCF_040545535.1. Lineage (NCBI taxonomy): Bacteria > Pseudomonadati > Pseudomonadota > Alphaproteobacteria > Hyphomicrobiales > Phyllobacteriaceae > Mesorhizobium > Mesorhizobium robiniae. The sequence continues at coordinate 184,453 of NZ_JBEPMC010000001.1, read as the reverse complement.
GAATTCAACGTGAGCCAGAGCAAGCTGACTGGGGGCGTCGCCATTTCGCCCTTCAAGCTCGATACCAATGGCATGGTCGCGGTACCCGACGGCGTAGGCACCGGCGTCGAGGTGGACCGCGACTTTGTGGCGGCGCATCGGATCGAGACAGGCAGCGTGCTATGAAGCGCACCATCGTTAATCCAGCGCAGCTCGACCTCGAATCCCGCGGGCGCCGCGACTATTTCGTGGCCCTCGAACATGACTCGATTTGGGGCGATCATCTCATCCCGCTGACCGTCATCGTCGGCCCCGAAGCACGACACGGCCAGGGTCTCGTCGCCTTCGGCTCGAACCACGGCAACGAGTATGAAGGGCCAATGGTGCTCAAGCATCTGCTCTCCGAGATTGACACCGAGGCGGTGCGCGGGCGCATCATCCTCGTTCCGGTGCTCAATCCCGCCGCGTTCCGCGCCGGCACGCGGGATTCAACGCTCGACGACGGCGTCAACCTCAACCGTGCCTTTGTCGAGGGGGCCGGGGCCACGCCCGCTCTCGGTCGAATCACCCATCGCATCGCCCGCTTCGTGCGCGAAGCAATATGGCCGCATGTGCATGTCGTCATCGACCTACACGCCGGGGGCGAGGTGGCGCGCTTCGCGCCGGCAACGAGCTTCCACCCGATCGACGATCCGGAACAGGGCCGACACATCGAGAGTGCGGCGCGCTGGTTCGGCACGCCCGTGGTGATCGTCTATCAGAACGAAACGCCCGGTCTGCTACCAAGCGAAGCGGAGGCGCTGGGCAAGATCACCATCGGGTCCGAGCTTGGCTGGGGTGCGGCAGCGCAGCATCTGGGCATACGCTGGGGCCGCCAGGGGGTAATCGCGGCCGCGATCCACAGCGGCCAACTCAAGGGTAGCATCGCGCCAATCGACCATCATCGCGACAATTCTCAGGTCAAGGCGGCGATGGTCGCCCGCGAGTGCTTCACCACCTCGCCGGTCAGCGGACATTACGAACCACTGATGGCCTGCGGAGTGCGCGTCAAGGTGGGCACCGTGGTCGGGCTGGTCCACGATTTCGAGCGTATTGACGCCACGCCATGGGAGGTGCGGGCCGGAGTAGACGGAGTCGTCATCGCCCAGGCCTGGGGCGCGAGAGTGCGTCAAGGGCAACATGTGCTTGTCACGGGCATCATAGTGCCCTGGCTGGACTAAGTTCTGTAACAACAATGACGCGTCATCGCACAAAGCGGCTTTCGCGGCGACCGGAGGCCTCGATGTAGGTGGAAGATCATCTCGTCGCCTTCCTGCAAGAGACACGCGATAGCCCCCCAATTACGACGCCGCCGATCAGCGCTCCGAAGCGTCGTTGCGCTGCTTTCCATTCACTTCCAGATCGCGAGACGTCAAACGTTCGCCACAAGCGCGGCAATGCACCCGCGCCACGACTTCGTGATCACACTGTCGGTGGATAAGGCGGACCGAGTCCGGTTGTCCGTCCCGAACATGATCCTGGCCCCACTGCTTTAAGGTGAGCAGTACAGGCAGAAGGGCGCGCCCTGCGGCGGTAAGCCGATATGTGTAGCGCAATGGATGATCGCTATACGGCTCACGGTCCAGGACACCGTGCTCTTCCAACTTGCGAAGCCGGACGGCGAGAATATCCCGCGCCGCTCCGGTGTTGTTGACGATCTCATTGAATTTCTGCTGCCCGTAAAGCAACTCCCGAACGACCAGAAGACTCCAGCGATCGCCCACGACCTCAAGGGCGGCTGCGATATTGCACAGGCGTGGGGTTACATCGGGGGCCTTCGATTGCATTCCAGACCTCATACCAAGAGAAAGTTGGAAAATCAAACCATAGTGGGTTGTGATATCAAACCTACTGTGTAATTTTCAGAGTTTGAATATCCAACTGACCGTTGCGCGATGGCAGGGTTGAACTGCCTAAAGGGTAGATGACAACAATGGACACACAAACGCACGCCGCATTCTCCAGCGAAATCTCAGATCAGAGATCGCTGCTGACAACTTTCGTCCTATGTGGGGCGGCATTCATGGCAATGATTGACGTATTCATCGTCAATGTCGCCTTCCGTCGAATAAGCGCCGAATTTCCCCAAGCCAGCTTTGCCGATCTCAGCTGGATTCTGAACGGCTACACCATAGTTTATGCGGCCTTGCTGATTCCGTTCGGCGGGCTCGCCGACAAGTGGGGACGCAAGCGTGCGTTCCTTGCGGGCCTGACCATATTCACGCTGGCCAGCGTTGGCTGTGCGCTTTCGGGCGCGATGTGGTCGCTCATACTTTCCCGCGTGTTGCAAGCAGCGGGAGCCGCGATGCTCACTCCGAGCAGCCTTGGCCTTATATTGACGGTTCTTCCTGCGCAAAAGCGGGCGGGGGCGGTCAAGATCTGGGCGACGACATCCGCGCTTGCTGCGGCCGTTGGCCCGGCCCTTGGCGGGGTTCTTGCAGAATATTCATGGCGATGGGTTTTCATCATAAATCTGCCCGTCGGAATTATTGCCGGCATCGCAGCCGCATTGTTGATACCAAGTATCCAGCCGGCCAGTGTCTCGACCAAAAATCTCGATCTATTCGGCGCCTTGCTCGCTGCAATCGCTGTCGGGTCACTGTCTCTCGCCGTAGTCGGACATGAACAATCAACGAGCTTGGAAATCATAGTCTACTATGCCTTCGCCATTCTGGCTGCGGCCTGGCTCGTAGGGCGAATCCTGTTTCACCAGGCGCCGATCGTGGATCCGGACCTCTTCAGGGTTTCGACATTCACCTGGGCGAACATCACCATCATTCTGTTCTGCACGGCCTTTGCCGCTATGTTTCTGAGCGTCGCAATCTGGTTGCAAACAGTTGCCGGCCTTTCCTTGATCGAAACCGGATTTGCGATCGTCCCTGGCCCTGTTTGCGTGCCCATAGCCGCTTATTTCGTTCAGAAGTTTGCGTCTACCGCGTCACCGCGGGTGCTTGTGATCGTCGGGAATGTCATTTTTGCAATTGGAGCGTTGAGCCTCGCCTTCATGGCGTCAATCGCTCCCCGCTACAGCATAGATATCATGCCGGCATGGATGTTGGTCGGCATCGGCATCGGCATCGCCATGCCGACCATGATTGGGAGCGCATCGCGCGATCTTCCAGCAAACATGACAGCTACGGGTAGCGCGGTGGTCAATACAAGCCGCCAACTTGGCTATGTGCTGGGCGTGGCGCTGCTGGTGTCGGTTACGGGCTCTCTCAGTCTCGCCCCGAACCAGGCATTGCCCGCCTTTCAAGTAAGTTGGCAACTCATCGCCCTCGGCGCGGCGATCAGCGCGTTAACGGCGCTGGGTATGCGAAGGACAGCTTGATCTCCAGGTTTCCAAAACGTGCGTCCGCCTCGTTTGACCAGGCGAAAACGACCGCGACGCGGTTCCACACATCGATCGAACAGCAGGAAAGGTTTTGCTATGCGACAGAAAAAAGTGAGCGACGCCGAAAACCGACCTGCAGGGTTTGCCGACAAGCTGCTCCGTGTCAAGCGACCGCCTCTAGACCAGCAGTTTCAGGAACTGTCGAACACGGAATCCTTAACACTGCAAGTCGAGGCGCCGGGCGACTGGCCAGACGGTCGGCAGATCGAGGTGCGAGTCCATCGCTGGGGATCCGGGCGCAATGCGCTGCTTGTGCATGGATGGCAGGGACGGCGTTCCGACCTCATGGGCATCGGCCAAAAGCTCGTTGAGGCCGGCTACGCGGTCTGGCTTCCAGACCTTCCCGGGCATGGAGATTCGGCCGGCGAACGATTGTCCATTCCGTTGGCCGCCGCTGTTCTGCAAGCTCTCGATCGGATCGCTGGACCATTCGCTCTGGTATTGGGACATTCTATCGGAGGCGCCTGCGTGGTTCAGGCTCTGGAGCAAGGTCTTTCAGCTGAGCGGGTCGTCCTCCTCGCCACACCGACGCACTACGGCCACTGGGCCCGGTTCATGGCGCGCAAGGCTGGGCTTGAAGGAGACGAAGACGCGATCTTGCTGCGGTTGGAACGTTTGATCGGGCTCCATCCGGATCGCATCGACATGCGGCGACAGGCGGCGAAAATGTCCCAGCCTGCCCTGTTCATTCATTCATCCGATGACCCGGTTGTTCCTTACAAGGGTGCGGAGGCTGTTGCCTCCATTTGGCCGGGCGCTGAGTGGCTGCTCGTCGACGGCTTGGGCCACCACGGAGAGTTCCTGAGCGACAAGGTTGTCCTAGAGCGTGTCTCCGCTTTCGTAGGCAGCGCCCCCACGCATCTCGAAACTTCTCCGGCAACCGCGCAACGCGCGAACCTCTGAACTCGATCTCATCATCCGGCTTGGCCACGGCAGGTCTGGCCCGGGATCATCTGTATCAGGCCTCCGCCTTCAGTTGCCGCAGCTTTGCACGTAAAGGACAGGATCCGCCGATGCAATGACCGATTGTCACGGGTGTGGCGTTGATTGAGATCGTTGCCTGGCTGTGGCGGCGGCTGCAATGGTTGGCGTCATCGTATCGCGAGCGACAGCTCTTGCGACCTGAGTGCCGAGGCCATCACCAGACTCCGCCCACCGCGCATAATCTCGACCTTGAATTGCGGGTTGCCCGTGAAGCCTGCGACAGGCAAGAACATAGTTTCAGCGCCTGCGGAGACAATCTGTGTTCCCTCCGGTCTCCACGGGCCCATAATAGGCCCAAAACGTTTTGGGCCGATGGCAATTTTCATCAATGAAATCAAAGGTTTCGGTGGGCCCGGAGGATGTTTGGAAAATAAATCAAATCAAGCGGTTAGAGGTCGGTGGGACCGCGCAACATTGCAAATCTGTTCCAATGTTTTTCAATGTTTTTGTCCCACCACATGACGCCCGTAGGATCCAGAGCGACCTGTGTTCAGCTGCACGAACTCGGATGCCGACAAGGTCAAAGTTGCACCAAAAGCGGTTCTCCCTCAGGCCATCTCTAAATGTCGGGTTTGGGGCCGGAAGGAGACTGGCAGGTTCTGAAAAGCGAGGCCAAGAAGGCAGACTTACGCGGTAAGGCGCGCCGGGCATCCGGTGAATCACAGCTTCAGAGGCGTGTCTTGGAAGTATTTTCCGGGAGAGGTACCGAAGGCCGCCCGAAAAACCGCGATGAAGGCGCTGGGGCCTGAGTAGCCGAGTGCAAAAGCGATGTCGCCGACGCTTCGGCCACCGGCGAGCCACTCCACCGATTTCAGCAGTTTCGCCTGCTGTCGCCAGGCGCGGAAACTCATCCCTGTCTCAGACTGGAAGTGACGCTGGAAGCTACGTGGGGACATGGCCGCACGTGACGCAAGCTCATCGAGGGGCCAATCTGCGCCCGGCTCATTCCGAATGTCTGCGGCGATGTCCCGGAGGCGTTCGGATGCCGGCAACGGGAGAGACAACGGTGCGACCGGACTCGTCTGGAGCTGGTCGAGAATGACTGCCACAAGTCGTTCGGCGCGGAGGCTGCCCGCATCCGCGCGAGGTATTTCCAGAAACGCCAGGATTAGCTCGCGCAGGAGCCGCGTCGTACCGATCACGGAGACTTCCGGTGACAGGCTCGCCACCGCGTCGGGGCGGAAAAAGAGATAGCTGCGCTCCGTCTCCTGCAGGTAGGTCACCTTGTGGAGGACCCCGGACGGCACGAACACCGCGCGTTCGGGCGGGATGATGAAGTAACCCCGCTCGGTCTCCAGCCTCAACGATCCCCGCACGATCTGGAAAAGCTGCGCCCGGTGGTGCGTATGAAAAGCGTAGGTCCGCCCGGCGGGCTCTGCTCCGCCCTGAGCGACAGCGGTATGCGGATAATCTCCGAACCCGTCTTCCGGCAAATGAACGTTGATCAGGTTGTCGCGGGCAATCATGGCGGCTCAGAGACATAATTTGTCATACTGCCGATAACACGTCTGAGGGCAGTTCACTAGGTTGGCAATACTCAGCACAACTTGGACGAAAGTCATGACACTGGAATTCCAAATAGCCGAAATCCCGGAGCGCCTTGCCCGCGGCCTTCTGACGAAGCTGCCAGCTTTGAGGTTCGGAGCCTGCTGGTGGCAACGGAGCGAGACCGAACACGCACTACACCGACTATCGGATCGTGATCTGGCGGACATAGGTATTGCGCGTCGCGATATTCGCGAGTTCGCTTGGACTGGCACCGTCGCAGCCAGCGAGCGACGAAACAGATCACCGGCCGCTGCCATGGATGCGGTTGCCTGCGGGGAATCCCATGCCCCGAGCGGATGGGTGGAAGCCCTCGCTGATCCCTTTCGCGACGGCTCACGAATTAATGCGATGTCCACGAAGCCGCGGTCAACGCGATAGCGCCGCCGGTCTTGAAACAAGCGTACCAGAGAGGCAGACAGAATGCATGATGACGGGCTTTTCGACGAGAAGATCGCTGCGACCTACGATGATGATAAAGGCATCTCTGCGCCAGAGGTGATCGAGCCGGCCGTTGATCTCCTGGCCGAGCTCGCAGGAGGCGGGCGCGCCTTGGAATTCGCGATCGGAACCGGACGCATCGCACTTCCTCTTGGGCGGAAAGGGGTGCAGGTGGAGGGCATCGAGCTTTCGAGGCCGATGGTGTCTCGCCTTCGCGCTAAAGAAGGAGGCGCGGAGATCTCGGTAGCGATCGGCGATATGGTAACGACGGATGTCGCGAGACGGTTCTCACTCATCTATCTGGTTTTCAATACGATAAACAACCTGACATCGCAGGACGCTCAGCTCGCCTGCTTCCGGAACGCAGCCGCGCATCTCGAACCTGATGGACACTTCCTGATTGAGGTCGGCGTGCCACCGCTTCAGCGGCTGCCGGTCGGCGAGACGATCCTGGCGTTCGACCACGGCGAAACGCATTGGGGCGTCGACGAGTACGACGTGGTGAACCAGAATTTCTCGTCCCATCACATCTGGCTCCGTGACGGAAGCTATGAGCGATTCTCAGTACCGTTTCGTTATGCCTGGCCAGCAGAATTCGATCTTATGGCGCGACTGGCTGGTTTAAGGCTCAAAGAGCGTTGGGGCGGCTGGAAAAAGGAGCTGTTCACGCGGGTCAGCGATAAACATGTCTCCGTCTGGCAAAAGGTTGAAGGTTAGGACGCGTGGGGCGAAACGTCCTCGTCCGCAACGCGCCGATGGGAAGCCGGCCGCTTTCAACGCCATGCCGCTCATTCCGGTCACGCAGCAGGCAACGAGCATCTCCTGCATCTTGGCTTTATCGTTGGCGGGTCCGCTTTCAGGATCTGTTGAAGCCAGCCCAAACGACCGACATGCGGCGCAAAGCTGGCGCCGGTTGGATAGTGCCGCGATCCGAGTGCAATCTTCGGCGAGACGCCGATGAGCGAACTGACCTTGCTCGCCCGGCTTAACAAGCGCGTGCTGCACGTGAACATCCGCATCGGCATAGGAGTGGACACAGACAAAACGCTGGAAGGACGTCGGTCGGAGTCCTCGGTGAAGCGCGAACGTTTTCGCAAGATCCAGGCCGAGTCTGCTCAAGCTGAGGCATCCAGCCGGTCGCGAAAGCTACGGAGCTTGCTAGAGAGCTATGCAAATAGCGCGGACTGGCGCCCGCAATCTTAGTTCAATACTTACGCACCGCTGCTCCTAGCTGCAGCCAAAGGTGATCGGGGCATGTTGCGCGATTGCCACATAACTTCAAAATCCAACAATTTTTATCGGCGATGGCTGGTGATGGGCCTGTCACTAGATTTAATGCGAGTCGCTCTCGGGGGGGGTGGCCGTTGCAGTTTTATTTGATTTATTCATGGTTACTGCGCGTGTCTCGGTCACGCTTCACTGTTCCATTGTGCGTTCTGGTATTCGCAGCGGCCGCGGCTAACTCGGCTTTTGCACAAACGATCTCGGTCGGCGACGTTGCCATTGTCGAGGGCAATGCGGGGACCACGTCAGCCCAGTTAACGGTGACACTGAGCAGCGCGAGCGCTAACACTGTCAGCGTGCAGGTGGCGACGGCCGACGGTACAGCGACTGCAGGTTCCGATTATGTAGCTCAGTCTCTGGGTCTTACGTTTCTGCCTGGTGCCACGACGGCGACAATCAATATCCCGGTAAATGGCGACACGATTTTGGAGCCGGATGAGACGTTTACGCTCAACCTGAGCAACCCGGTCAATGTCACCATCGCCGATGGTCAGGGGCTTGGCACGATCCTCAACGACGATGCCGCTCCGCCAACGATCTCGGTCGGCGACGTTGCCATTGTCGAGGGCGATGCGGGGACCGCGTCAGCCCAGTTAACGGTGACACTGAGCAGCGCGAGCGCTAACGCTGTCAGCGTGCAGGTGGCGACGGCCGACGGTACAGCGACTGCAGGTTCCGATTATGTAGCTCAGTCTCTGGGTCTTACGTTTCTGCCTGGTGCCACGACGGCGACAATCAATATCCCGGTAAATGGCGACACGATTTTGGAGCCGGATGAGACGTTTACGCTCAACCTGAGCAACCCGGTCAATGTCACCATCGCCGATGGTCAGGGGCTTGGCACGATCCTCAACGACGATGCCGCTCCGCCAATGATCTCGGTCGGCGACGTTGCCATTGTCGAGGGCAATGCGGGGACCACGGCAGCCCAGTTAACGGTGACACTGAGCAGCGCGAGCGCTAACGCTGTCAGCGTGCAGGTGGCGACGGCCGACGGTACAGCGACTGCAGGTTCCGATTATGTGGCTCAGTCTCTGGGTCTTACGTTTCTGCCTGGTGCCACGACGGCGACAATCAATATCCCGGTAAATGGCGACACGATTTCCGAGCCGGATGAGACGTTTACGCTCAACCTGAGCAACCCGGTCAATGTCACCATCGCCGATGGTCAGGGGCTTGGCACGATCCTCAACGACGATGCCGCTCCGACAACGATCTCGGTCGGCGACGTTGCCATTGTCGAGGGCGATGCGGGGACCACGTCAGCCCAGTTAGCGGTGACACTGAGCAGCGCGAGCGCTAACACTGTCAGCGTGCAGGTGGCGACGGCCGACGGTACAGCGACTGCAGGTTCCGATTATGTGGCTCAGTCTCTGGGTCTTACGTTTCTGCCTGGTACCACGACGGCGACAATCAATATCCCGGTAAATGGCGACACGATTTTAGAGCCGGATGAGACGTTTACGCTCAACCTGAGCAACCCGGTCAATGTCACCATCGCCGATGGTCAGGGGCTTGGCACGATCCTCAACGACGATGCCGCTCCGCCAACGATCTCGGTCGGCGACGTTGCCATTGTCGAGGGCGATGCGGGGACCACGTCAGCCCAGTTAACGGTGACACTGAGCAGCGCGAGTGCTAACACTGTCAGCGTGCAGGTGGCGACGGCCGACGGTACAGCGACTGCAGGTTCCGATTATGTGGCTCAGTCTCTGAGTCTTACGATTCTGCCTGGTGCCACGACGGCGACAATCAATATCCCGGTAAATGGCGACACGATTTCCGAGCCGGATGAGGCGTTTACGCTCAACCTGAGCAACCCGGTCAATGTCACCATCGCCGATGGTCAGGGGCTTGGCACGATCCTCAACGACGATGCCGCTCTGCCAACGGCACCGAACTTGACGGCCACTGTTTTGGCAGGTGCGACTGTCACTGTGCCATTGACTCCCGGCGCGACCGGGGGGCCGTTCTCGGCGGCAACTATCGTGTCCAGTCTTCCTGTGGAGGGCGGTGTCTCAACCATCGTTGGCGCGCCCAATTACGCTCTGCAGTTTGACGCAGCACCTGTGTTCGAAGGGGTCGTAGTCGTTAATTACACGCTAACGGGGCCGGGTGGCGTATCCGACCCCGCAACCGTGACGATTACCGTGCAGGCGCGGCCCGATCCATCGACCGATCCAGATGTGCGCGGATTGTTAACGGCGCAGGCGCAGGCTGCGCAGCAGTTCGCCCAGGGCCAGATGGACAACATCAACCGGCGCATGGCGGCTCTGCACGACGAGAGCTGCCGCCAGTTTCTTGCCAACACTGTTCAGCTTTCCGGTCCTGACAGTGATGGCGGCACCGAGAGACTGTCAACGCCGCAACCTAACGAACTTTGTGAAGACGGCGCACAGAAGCTCGGCCTGTCGATGTGGACGAGTGGCTCGGTGGATGTTGGCAGTACTGATCGTGCAGGCGAGGCTGGGCGTGACTCGATCGCTTACAATCTCACGGCTGGTATCGACTACCGTTTCAGCCAGCGTTTCGTTGGCGGCATTTCTTTGGGCTACAGTACCGACAGCAGTGACATAGGTACAAACGGCACGACTAGCGACGGCGAAGCGATAAGCGCGGCTATCTACGGAAGTTTTATGGCAACACCGAGTGTCTTTGTCGATGCGTTGATCGGCTATGGCTCATTTGACTTCAACTCAAGGCGTTTTGATACGAGCTCAGGTGCGTTTGGGAGCGGCGACCGAGATGGTGACCAGTTTTACGCATCGCTTACCGCGGGGTATGACACGCAGCTGAGAGCGTGGAAGCTGACGCCGTTTGCTAGGTTATCGGGCTCGTCGTCGATCTTGAACGGCTTTTCGGAAACAGGGGCCGGCGAATACTCGCTTGCATATGGCAGGCAGCAGGTTGACAGCTTTGGTGGCTCGCTGGGCTTTGCGGCATCTACCGATTTAGCACTTGAAGTCGGCACACTGACCCCGCGTCTAAGGCTTGAATATGTGCACGAGTTTGAGGGCGACAGCTCCGTTGATATCCGTTACGCAGATCTTTCGGAAGGCTTGATTTATAATGTTCAAACACAAGCTTTTGCGCAGAACCAGGTCACGTTAGGGTTGGGTGCAGATCTTCACTTGAATAACGGCATGCGGTTGGGGCTGGACTACACCGGCAACTTCGGCTTCGAGGACAGCCGTAGGCACGGCGTGAGAGCCAGTGTCGGCGGGCAGTTCTAGCCGCTAGTGTATTGAGGTTTGCGCGGACTTTCACAGGCTACACTTGCGCGGCCGAGTAGAATATAATGTCCCACGAGTTTCTACTAACCGCCCTGATAGTCGTCGCTTCTTAGATCGTGGCGATTAACACTATTGCCGCCCGGCTCACGCCGATCCAACGTCCGTGGATCGGGCGCCTTTTGCGCGCGTCGCCGGACTCGTGCCGCATCGCGACCTCGGATTTTAGAGAGACCTCATTGCAAAGGCCGCCTCTGGGAGATTGCGCCTCAGTTAGGAATGACCGGAAAGACGGCGCCAAGCTGCCGTCCGCCAGAAATGGAGATCTGTGTCCAATCAAAACCCGCCTATTCGCACGTCGTTGCCGCCAATCACCGCACTCATCACTCGGAGATCTTTCAGAGTAAGAGCATCTGCACTACGTGTTGCTGGTGTTAACAAGCAGGAGAATTTAGCTCCCGGATGAGGATGAGCGTTTGCCCTTGCGCTGCACCGCTTCCGGGAAACGATCAAATGTACGAATAACTAACAACTAGCTCTAGATAGGCCCACTTTTGCGGCGAATTCGGGTTAATCCGCTGAAATCAAAGGTTTTGGTGGGCCCGGAGGATGTTTGGAAAAGAAGCTAAATCAAGCAGTTAGGAACTGGTGGGACAGCAAAGAATTCAAATCTGCTCCAATGTTTTTCGATGTTCTTGTCCCACCTACAACGCTGCATTTCGCCCGACGAACGCCTCACTCGCCCTATCTCGCGAAGAAGGATCGTGACGGTGTTTCAGTCTCATTGGAAAGTCGCGGTAGCACCATTAACGACGTTCTTCGACGCGCAAGGAGCGTCTCGATTTGGGCCGATAGCGGACCGGCAGCATTTAGGCCTAGATGACTGCGAAAGCGGACATCGCTTCAGCACCCAAAGGGATGGTCGGTCAAGTGTGGTCTGATGATGCAAAAGAGGTATCGATACCGACGCTACTATGGTTTTGAGGTAGAGTTTTGAAACCATCAAGAAGCACAGGAGGCGCGATTCCGCATTGCTGTTGGACCTTCCGAAACGCGCCCTGACACCGCAGCAAGCAGCAGCGAACCATGACCCGTATTGTCTACCTTGATCAGAACGCATGGGTGGCGTTGGCACGAGGCGCCTGGGACAAGGCCGAGTTCCGGAGGGAACATGCGACCTATCAAAGGTGGTCGAAGACATCCGCGCTCAGTCGATCATCGTGCCTCTGAGCTTCTCCAACATTTACGAGACGACCAAAATCAACGATCCGATCAGGCGCGCGAATATGGCGCGCACCTAAGCGCTGGTCAGCGGCGGCCGCGTATTCCGGGGACGGCGCCCCATCCTCGAAGAGACGCTCGCCGCGTATCTAGCTGGCCGCTTCTCGATCACTCGTCCAGAGCCGAAACGGCATTGGTTCCTGTCCGACCTCTGGTTCGAAGCCGTCGGCGACTACTCTCCGGATGTCTACGGCTTCGAGATTTCGCACGGAGTGCTTGATGCCATCCGCCGGGATCCCGCCTACGCTCTCTTCGATTATCTCACCTCCGGTGAAGAGGTGATCCGGCTAGCGGCCGTGCGACTCAACAGCGCGAGCTCGGCCGACCTTATCGCTGGGATCGAATCCCGCCGCGCGGTCGCGGCTGGCCAGCCATTGGCCATGAGGAAGCGTGCCTACGGAGCGAGGCTGATCGTCGATGAGCTGGACTTCATCCTCGCAACCGGTCGACAGCTGGGATTGGATTGGCGCACCGTCAGCGATGTGAGCTCGTCGCTGGTGCGAAGCATCCTCGTCAACATTCCGGTCCTGAACGTCGAGCGCGAGCTTGTACTGCGCCTGGAGGATCAGTCGCGAGCGGTCGTCGAGAACGACCTTCGCGACATGTCTGCATTCACGACGGCAATTCCCTTCTCAGACGTCATTGTTGCCGAGAAGCCGTTCGTGAATCTGGCGCGGCAGGCTCGTCTCGACGAAACCTATGGGACAACATTGATGACGTCGGTTTTCGATCTCTGAGCGGTTTCTCGTCCCGATACCCGTCACCTATGGCTAATGTCCTCTCGCGCGGAGCACGTCGATCATAGTGGCTAGCCGCCGAATGGCATGATTTGGCCGAAAACGGAACGTCCGCTGTCAGGGCGCTGCACCACGGCGGCGACGAGCCCGATACGGTGTCGCAGGCGATCGACGCGACGAGGCAAGGCCGTAACCTGACTCTAAGCTCTCTTCACGATTCTCGGTTTAGTCGTTCGGCGGGGTTGAGCAGCGCCCTCAAGGGCCAAGGCCAACCGCTTCTCGTCTTCGATGGCGCGATCGACTGCCTCAATTTCCTCCTGGAGCGCCTTCAACTCGGCTCCGTAGCTGGAGCCGTCGCTGTCCCCGATCTGAAAGCCACTTGCCCGCATTGCGTCGCGAGTATGGTGGACGTTACGGACACCTTCGCGTCGAGTTGTGACCAGGATTTCCCTGAACTCTCCAAGACGTTCAACGTGATTGCGAGTCATTGCGTTCTCCTATTTCGCCGTCAGAACGACTAAAACTTACGGAGATACTCTCGACAAAGCATGAGTGCGGAAGCTCAAATTTGAACGTCTTGCAATGACGTGGAGCGCGGCAGGCAGAAAATTGGCTTGGGACCGACCGCCGACCAGGTGCTAGGCTCTTCGGCCGAGCGCGTCTGCTGCTCGGCACGCTTGTTGGTCCATCCAGCTGACGATTCTGGCTCGCGAGGTCCGTTTTGAGCGCACAGCTACGCTGGTCTCAATGTCCGATAGGCGGCGCAAAGCTGGACTGCAGCCTTGGACCGAAAGCGCAAGCCGTTCGGCGACGGCAATTTGGCGGGTCAGACGGCCGACGACGACACCGTTGGACGACACTAACAGAATATTTGCTCAGCCGCGACGTCAGGCACCTTTGGTGATGTCCCAGTCGGTTCGCAGAATCCTGGCGTGGTCTTCGATGAAGTCCGCGATCTGGTCGGCGCCGTTGGTCCATATGATAGAACTGCAGCGCGCTGCCATGCTGTCGCGCTCGGTAGGGTCGAGCAGCCGCTCAACGAAGCTATCAACATGTGGGAGGCCATGGTCGCGCCGCATCAGTAGACCAAAACCGCCGAGCTCGGCCCAGCGTGCGCGATTGAGCTGCAGGTCCATCTCGTCGGCCTCGTTGGGCACAAACAAAGTCGGGACTGCGCCAAGGATATTCTCATGGAAAGTGTTGTAGCCAGGCGCGACGACCGCGGCGTCGAATGCGCGACTATAGCGGAAACTCGGGAACAGCTCGACGATCCGATGCCTCGGACCGACCGGCTCGTCGGGTGCGAGATCGGCGCGGATCGGCGAGCGGATATCTAGCACCAGCGTATCGGGACGGTCGAGCAGAGCTTTAAGAACGCCGTTGCGGACGCCGCGCATGTCGAAATTGCTGCCTGAGCCGAGTTGCAGAGCGACGACGGTCACGCCTTCCGGCAGGTCGAGGAATAGGCGCGCAGCAGTGCGCTCCAGGCGCTCGTTGGGTTCCAGATGCAGGACCGGCGGGACCAAAAAGACCTTGTCGCGCATCTCCTTGGTCGGGCCGTGATCGAACTCGTCCGCCAACTCTCCTGGCTCTATCACGGCGTCAAAGGCGTTGGCCATCTCCAGGAACCCTCGGTGCGATTCCCTCCACATCGGCCTGCGCACCCAGATCGAAAAAAGGTTGGGGTCCATGGCAAGCGCTGCGGCGACACCGTCGAACACGGCTGTCGCGTCATAGGCAAATACAGCGGGGCGCAGATGGCTGATCAGGTCGAATAATTCCTCGGCAAGCACGTCGTTCCAGTCCTCGGGCGCGGCATCGATGCCGCGGTGATAGGTTAGGAAGTGGGCGTGATAACCCTCATTGGCTGCAATTCTCATGGCGTAGGACATCGTCGCAAAGACGGGTTTCAGCCCCTCCGGCAACCGCTGAGCGACAGCCATCTGCTGTGCAAGATGCCCCATTCCGATGCCGTTGGTGGATGCAAACAGCACGTGACGTGTCGGCAATGGCTGGATCATCGACGCTCGCTCGACTGCCGAATCTCGCGGTCTGGCAATGCCGAACAACCTCTCAAGGCGTTGCTGGAAGAGGTCGGCTGAATGGTGCCGAGAAACGAAATCCTTGGCCAAGGCCGATTGCTGAGCGTAGGCCTCTACGTCGTTGATGAATTTGTCGATGACCCGCTCAACATCTCTCGGCGCCGCATAGACTGCTGCGTCACCGAATAAAGGCTGGAAGTGTATGGGGAGAATCGTGACGAGCCCTACCGCGAGCGCTTCGAGGATGGTGCGGCCAAAAGCCTCCGACCAGGAATCGCTATGATAATAGACATAGAAATCGAGCCCTTGGAGAAACTCGGGGATGCCGGTCCATGCAAAGGGTAGTATTTCCCAGTTGGCCGGCAGCTGGCCATAAAGTTCTTCGAGGAAGGAATCGCCACCCAGGATCCTAATAGTGTAGCGTGATTGATCTGCAGGGTAGATGCGCAGCGCATCGGCGATGCTGCTTGGCCATTTCAATTTGTCCGGACGGGCATGGCGGCCAATGACCACTGGATTATGCGGTGGGCCGTCTGCCCTGCGAGGCCAGTCGTCGAGATCGATCAGATTGGTCCAGTCTTCCGACAACAGTTCGGCGCCCGTAGGCAAACGACGGGGTAAAGCATCGCGAACGATGGCGCTGACGGGGGCGAGCAAAACATTGACGCCAAACGTCCAACGACAATTGTTGATGATGCGCGCTAGGTCATACTGCAGCTTGCCTAGCCGGTCGACCATAGGATGATGGAGAACCATGACCAGGTGTTTGGCCCGGATGCTGATCCGCCTGGTGACGCAGTTGGACATTATCGTCGGGTGGTGGAGTAGGACAAGATCGGCCTCGACCTTCGTTTCCGGGTCGATCCGTTCTGTAGCGCCGCCATCGAGCAGCGCCCGCAAGTCGGGATGCATCGGGTAGGGATGATCCAGCAATGGTCCCTTCACTGCCAGCAAGCCGGTCTTGAGACCTGCGCGGGCGGCCGCTTGGATTTCCACCGCAAGCGCCGTGGACGTGCCGCCTTCGAAGCGGACATCGGCGATGAACAGAATGTTCAGCTTCATGACTTGGGAGTATCCGGCGCCTTGCGGACGGTTGTCGCTGGCGCCGCTTCCAGGAAGGTGTCGATTGTCATGCCGTATGCCAGGACACGGCGGGGGCGCCATTTTGCAAGAATGAGCCCCCAGCGCCCCCGCAAATAAGCCTGCCAGGGCATGTCGGTTGCGTGCAGCCGCTGTTCTATTAAAGGGGGCAGATACTCGAAAATTACGCCATGACGGCGGAACACCGTGAAGTCCGGATTGTTGGTCAGATAAATGAGCTTATCGTTCTTTCCCTGAAGCCTGCGCTTGGTGGTGACGATTATTTCATCAAGCAGGTCTGGATTTACATCAAAAGTTGTTATAATAATAGTCGAAATTTCTTCTTTAGATTTGTATATGTGAATATTACCTGGGTTTTCAACTTCCGTCTTTTGCTTACCTCTTCGAAAGAAAAATTCTGTGAGTTTTCTCATTGATTGGCGCTCACTTTAGGGATGCTTAGCCTAGCAATGACGATTTATGCGTGTCAAACGTTCAAGTTATGCGCGCGCCTGTCTGGTGTTCGCTGTCTCGAACCCAGTCTAGCAGCATATGCAACGGGGCGAAAAGCCCTCGCAACGGCGGCACACTCCAGTTACATGCCTTCGCCAAACTCCGTCGACGGCTTCGTCAATTTGCAAGGCTGGCGCATTCGCCCGCGTGGCCTTGACTGTAGGGCAGTTCACGTATTTCTTGTTCTGGTGTGCCGTTGGAACTTCCTGATGCTGGGCAGCGGCCGTTTTACTTCGGCCAAGTCTTGAGGAGCGACGCAGATGGCAAGATCGCTACTGTCACGGTTGGCTTCGGCTGCCGCTCTGGTTTCCACTTCAGTCATGCTGAACGGCTGCGGGACGATTGCAGGGAGGCCCATTATCTGCGTCTTCGTCTCGGACGGACGGTGCGCTAAGGTCACCAAGGCGAATGCGCCTCGACGCGACCAATCAGCGTCGGAGCGCCGCAATTCTCAATATTGATCAACCGCCTTTTTCGGCGGCGTTGCCGGGAGCCGTTATAAATGTTGGGTTTTGGCTTCTGACAATCGGTAGTGACGCAAGAATTTCGAATTTCGTGTAATATTAGTCAGATGTTACGGTCCATTCTGTTTGATAAATAGTTCAACTTCTGTGTCTATTTTTTCTCGAGTTACGCGGTTTATTTTCTCGGCAATTTCTGCCTTTGCCTGTTCCCCCTGATCGGCCCGCAGCCTCGCGGCGAGCGAGGCGTTGAAATAAGCTCGCTGCAGGTTGGGCTTGCCCCCGGTGAATAAACCGTCGCGATGCCCCCACGCGAGACGGACATAGGCGTACTCATTTCCCCTGTTTGCGGAAAGCTCGAGGAGGGTCAGGGCGCGGCGAGGATCGGCAGCCAGCTTGCGGTCGCCCTTCAAATATAGCTGTGCCATAAAATAGGGCGCGTACCTGTTGCCCATTTCGGTTGCACGCTGCAACAGGTCGAGCCCTCGTGGCACGTCCTTTTTCACGCCTTCCCCCGCGACATAAGACTGTCCCAGATTCGCCATCGCATCGATCTGGCCGGTGTCGGCTGCTGCTGCATACAACGAGGCCGCCTGGACGAAGTCTTGCTTGACGCCGGTGCCGAGGCGGTATGCGTCGCCGAGCGCGGTGATCGCATTCGCCCAGCCGCTTGATGCGGCCAAGCGATACCAAAGAATGCCTTCCTCCGGCAGCTTGGGCACGCCCTGGCCGGCAATATAGGCTGAGCCGATATCGGTCCTGGCCCTGAGATTGCCAAGCGCAGCGGCCCGAACGTAAAAGTCGAACGCACGGCCGTAGTCGATCTCACGTCCCATTCCGACACGTGCCATATAGCCCATGTTTATGAGCGCAGCACTGTACTGCTGCTTGCCGGCAAGCTCATAGTAGTGCTCAGCCCAATCGTAGCGCCTGGCAATTTCCAGAACACGCCCGAATTGAAACTGCAGGCGCGGGTTGTTGATGTCGGCTGCAAGGTCGAAGCCGCATGCCCTGAGCGCATCGCGAACGTTGACCAGCCCATTAGTGACGCCAGGGACAGAACGCTGTGGGTCGTTGGGATCTGCCGCATAGAGGTCACAATTCGTCACAAGCGCCTTCATGCCCTTTTGAGTGTCGGGCAAAACCGATGGCCATACGCGAAACGTTTCACTGACGGCGCGTTCTCCTGCCTGTTGGAAAACAAACTCGGCGCTAGCCGCCTGGCTCTCACCGACGACCAAGATCTCGTCCTCGATTGAAGCGGATCTCAGAGGGCCGCGGACGAAGGCGCCGCGCTGGGAAAGCGACGCCAGTTGTACCTTGCTCTTCTCCGTTGCCTCTGCGGCAAAGCGGCTCTGCGGAAAGACTTTTGCGAAACGGCTAAAATCGTCCGGGTTGGGGCTATCCTTGATGAAAGCCCACAATACCGCGTCGATGGTCAGGCCGCCGCTTGTCTCAACCGGCGCCTGCCCCCCGCTGACCGCTGTGCCACCGTGCTTGAACACAAATCTCGTCTCAATCGAACCGGTGATCCAGGGTATCTGAAACCCACCTGTCGCCTGGCGGACGTCGCCTCGCACCGTCCTGAACGTGTCGTAGACATCGAGGTCCGGCGTTTGCAAAGCGTTGGCGAGGGCGGAGGAATATGGGCTGTTTATGCCTGTGCCATCATAGGCGACTTCTCCAGCACTTGTCGCGAAGGCAATAAGCACCTGGCCGCTTCCCGATTCTGTGTAGGCCAGCCCCTCATCCAGTCCCTTGTCCTTCGCAGCAGGGTTGCTTCGGCAGGCATCGAGGATGAAGAGCTTCACTCCAACCGGGTCGTCCTTGACGATATCGACGAGATCGTTGAGCCGCATCGCATCGGCGACGATTTTCTTTGCGGAGGACGTGGCGGTGTCGACCGGCAGCAGCAGGTTCTGACGATCGAACTGCAGTGCATGGCCGGCATAGTAGAATATCGCCATATCTGCACCCACGAGATGCGCTGCAATTGCGTCCTTCAAGTCCTTGGTGGCAGCCTTTTTGACGTCGTAGAAAAGCAGCACATTGAAGCCGAGCTCGGTCAAGGTATTAGCAATAAGCTTGGCGTCGTTGCGGGGATTTGTAAGGGGAGCGAAGGCGTAGTCACCGTTACCGACGACAACGGCCGCGCGTCTCTCGGCGTGGGCCTCAGCGAGCCAAAGCAGGCTGAACGCGGCCATGAACGCGAACAGGAAGCCTCGCCTCAAATGATTGGAAAGCACCGTCGCAACCCGCCTTCTCAGCGTTTTTCCAAGGGAAAATTCGCCCAATCATAGCCCGAACAATGGCAAATTCCAACGGACCTCGTTTTTGCCCTAGATCACGGCTTCGGGGCGCGCTTGGTTCGGTCGATAACGAAAGGTGCGCTTCTGCAATAGGGGCAACTACGATGTCCGGGGCTCGCGCTGGCTACGTCTGCTATCGGGCGATAGCAAGATTGATTCAACGGCCGACGTGAGGCGCAAAGCTGCCGTTCCGTAGAAGAGATAAATGCGATCGGCGCGTGGCTAGACCAGCTTCTTGAACCGACTTTGGCGAACCGCTTCGTCAGCTATTGGCGAACAACGATTGTGTTAATCGCCGAGGGTGGCCGTTGTTACAGGAAATCAGAGAAGCCATCAGATCAGCCGGTCGCAGAAAGGGATGGCAACGCGAGCCTTCGGAAATCCGCGAGCCTGATCGGTTGTCACGCCCCGCGGTATCTTGTCGGAGGTTCCACTGAAGGCGAGATGGACATTGGTCTCGGTACCTATACGCGCCACCGCCTCGCACGTCGTACATACGTCCAGAAAAATCGAAGAGCCCTCGCTGCTGCGACAACGCCTTATGGTCAGCAACCAGCGACAATACGCCAACGTACGGCTGGTAACGCGCAAACCATTGCTTGGCGACCTGTTGGCGAACCCCGTGGCGAGTCGGCCAATAAACCATTGATAAATAACGATAATGATAGGCCCGGAGGGGCTACGCTCTCGACGGGAAATCAATACCTTAGCGGACGGTTCGCCAGCCCATTTCCTTCGTATTCTCTCGTATCGTCTGGCAAACCCAGTAACCGAGATGAGGACTAACTTCATGCGAGCGGTGTCTCTGTTAGTCCACAAAAAGATCATTGAATCCCGTGTGACCAGAACGGTAGGAGCGCAGTGGGTTAGGGCACAAAGCGGAGCATCCGTTCTGGCACGTTGCGCCGCCGCATGAGGCGGCGCTTGTTGACCTCACAGCAGCGCTGGATATCTCAAAAGACGCACTGCCACTCAATTTTGAAGACGCTGGTCATTTCGAGTGGCTGAAGTTCGATCCCAGATTGAAGACCTACCGTCTTCACTCCGGGCTGCTATCCACCGCCTCCAGCGTGCTCAATTCTCCGGTTCTGGACGCAGTGCGGCGCGGCCTCAGCGCACTCGTGCAGCGCATCGATATTCCATGCCTGCTGACTCAGCCCATGGACGACGACACTTTCATTGTCATCGATTTTCGCGGAGTCGCGGCTTCGCCGATCCGGGGAGCCAAAGCTATCCTGCGCTAGGTCGCGATTTTGCATGCCAACGAGTGGTGTTTCCCACCACGCCCTGCCCTGGCAACTGGTTCCAAGTTCATCGCCGTGCTCTCCTCAAGTACCCACAAAGCAGCCGTCGGATGTTTCGTCAGAGTCGCTCCTCAACTATTCGAAAGAATAGGTGAAACCGCCTTCGGAGGCTCCGACAGTCACCTTTGTCATCTTTTTGCCCTCGAGCGACCGGTTCAGCACCCCGCGGCTTAATTCCGGTAGAAGCGTGTTCGTCAGAATGGCATCGATCATGCGGCCGCCGGATTCGATCTCGGTGCAGCGAGCCTTGACGAGATCCATGACACCGTCACCGATCACCAACTCGGCATCGTTGGTTGCCCGCAGCCGGCGGGCGATCTTGGCAAACTGGTGGTGGGTGATCGATTCGATCATCACGTCCGAGAGCGGATAGTAGGGGATGGTTACCACCCGGCCAAGGAAAGCCGCGGGGAAAACCTTCAACAGCGGGGAGCGTAACGCTGTGTCCAGATCGTCGAGCCCCGCCCGCACCGTGCCGCTTTTGGTCCGGTCCATGATGACTTCGGAGCCGACATTCGAAGTAAGCAGGATAAGTGTGTTTTTGAAATCGATCCGTCGGCCCTCGCTGTCGTCCATCATCCCCTTGTCGAAAACTTGGAAGAAAATCTCGTGCACGTCCGGATGCGCCTTTTCGACCTCGTCAAGCAGGATCACCGAATAAGGCTTGCGCCGTACTGCCTCGGTCAGGATGCCACCCTTGCCATAGCCGACATATCCGGGCGGCGCGCCTTTCAGGGTGGAGACCGTATGCGCCTCCTGGAACTCGGACATGTTGATCGAGATGAGGTTCTGCTCGCCGCCGTAAAGCGTCTCGGCCAAGGCCAGCGCGGTCTCGGTCTTGCCCACGCCCGATGGACCGCAGAGCAGAAAGACCCCCACTGGTTTTTCGGGCGCGCCGAGCCCGGCGCGGCTGGTCTGCACGCGCTTGGCGATCATCTCCATGGCGTGATCTTGACCGACCACGCGTTCGGACAGAGTGGCGGCGAGCCGTAGCGCCTTTTCGGTCTGGCTCGACAGCATCCTGCCAGTGGGAATCCCAGTCCAGTCCTGGACCACGGCAGCCACAGCGTTGCGGTCGACTGACGGCAGGATCAGCGGCGTCTCACCCTGCGCTTCGGCCAGTTCGGCCATCAGTTCCCGCAGCCGCGCGAGGTCAGCAGCCGGATCGGGTGGAGAAGGACCGGCAGTGGCCGTTGCACCCTCATCAGTTTCAGGTGTTTCGATCTCAGGCGCATCGGCGCCTGCTGTTTCGACGACCGCCTCCGGAGTCTCCACCGCATCGAGCGGCACACCCTCGCCGCGCAGCCTGGCGCGCAATTCGAGTATCTCGCCAACCAGCGCCTTTTCCCGATCCCAGCGTTCCTGCGCGGCGGCAAGCGTGCCTTCGGTTTCGGCAAGTCCGACGTCGACCCGAGCCTGCCGGTCGGTCACCTCGATACCAATCGCCGCCTCGCGGCCGATGATGCCGCGCTCGACCTCCAGTGCCTGACGGCGGCGCAGAATATCCTCGACCTCGGCCGGGGTGGCATGCTGCGAAATCGCGACACGGGCGCAGGCAGTGTCGAGAAGGCTCACCGCCTTGTCCGGTAATTGCCGCGCCGGGATATAGCGGTGCGACAGGCCGACCGCCGCCTCGATCGCCTCATCGAGTATCTGCACCTTGTGGTGTTGCTCCAACACGCCGGCCACACCGCGCAACATGAGAACGGCCACCGCCTCAGACGGCTCGTCGATCTTGACCACCTGGAAGCGGCGTGTCAGCGCGGGGTCTTTCTCGATGTGCTGCTTATATTCGGCCCATGTCGTTGCCGCGATGGTGCGAAGTTCGCCGCGCGCCAGCGCCGGTTTCAGCAGATTGGCAGCATCGCCCGTTCCGGCCGCCCCGCCCGCGCCGATCAAGGTATGGGCCTCGTCGATAAATAGGATGACTGGCGTCTCGGAAGATTGAACCTCGTCGATGACCGCCTTCAGCCGCTTTTCGAACTCGCCCTTTACGCTTGCGCCTGCCTGCATCAATCCGACGTCGAGCATGCGCACGCTGACGCCTTGCAGCGTCGGCGGCACGTCGCCCTCGGCAATGCGCAAGGCAAACCCCTCGACCACAGCTGTCTTGCCGACGCCGGCCTCGCCGGTCAGGATCGGGTTGTTTTGCCGGCGTCGCATCAGGATATCGACGATCTGCCTGATCTCCGGATCACGGCCGACGACCGGATCGATCTTGCCGTCGCGGGCGCGCTGGGTCAGATCGGTGGCATATTTCGCCAGCGCCGAGTCGCCTCCCGGGGCCCGCCGAGGTGTCTCGACGGCGGGGGCTGCTGAGGGGGCGCCAGCTTCGAGCGACCCCTCCACCACGTCGGTGAATCGCGCGATAACCCCGTCGGCGTCGATCTTGTCGAATTCTCCGCTGATCTTCGACAGCAGGCCCTCCAGCACTGGCGTCTTCAGACAAGCGAGGAGAATATAGGCGCTGCGGACCTCCTCAACGTTGAACTCCAGCCCCGCCAGGTTCCAACCCTCCTGGATGGCATGAAAAATATGGTCGGAGAATTCCTCGATCGAAGTCGCGCCGTAGGGCAGCTTGTCGACGGCGCGGGTCATGTCGGCGGTAAGCCGGCTTGCGTCCACTCCCGCATCGGCAAGGATCATTTGCACATCCGAGCGATCGGAAAGCACCAGTTGTTCGATGAGATGGACGAGTTCGACGTAAGGATTGCCGCGCAGCTTTGCGGTATCGGCCGCGGCCTTGAAGGCGCGCACACAGACAGGATTTAGCTTACCGACCAGTTCCTTGCGTTTGACGCTCTGCGATGACCGGCGCTGTTCCATTGAACGTGCTCCCGAGATCTGGCAATCGATACCCTGCCACATAAGCCGCTGCTTGACAAAGCATGTGATGGATGAGCCGCCCGGATGCCGACCCACCCGGCATCTCCCGGTCAGGTGACATGCCGTATTCCAGCGCAACAAACACCCGATTGCCTCCCCGCTATGCGAAGCATTTCACATACACGGTCCGGCGATCGCGCGACGGTTTCGGCGAAGGTAAACAGCCGTGTTTAGCTTCTGTTAGTTTTTGAGCAACTGCTTAATTGTGATAAAGTGATGGCGTGTGATAACGTTGGGTCACTTAGGGGTCTAAGGGCCGCTAGCTGGGGGTTGGTGTGATTGATCTCGCACTCTGGCTCAATCCTGTCGACGGTGAGAATCCGTCCGGGGAGGATTTGCGCAACGACCCGGCTTTCCACGAGCTGGAGCGCCTCACGGAACAGCAGAAAAAGGTCGAGTTTCAAGGAAGCAAGAACACAGAAGTTGACGTTCCGATCGACTGGCCGGCCGTGCTCGCCAAGGCCGAGGAGCTGCGCCCACACGGCCGGGACCTGCGCCTGCTCGTCATCGTCACGCGAGCTCTGGCCAACGAGTATCGGCTGGCCGGGCTGGCTGACGGCCTGACCCTCATAGCACAGACCGTCGATCAGCATTGGGCAACCATGCATCCGGCCCTGCGGCCCGGTGTTACCCCGCGCGACGCCGCCCTGCGCCGCATCAATGCGCTGGCTGACCTCCAGAACAGCCAGGATGGCCTGCTCAAGGATCTGCGGAAACTGACGTTTTTCGCGCCGCGTGCAATCGGTCCGATCCTCGGCGAGGACCTGGAGAAGGGCGCGCTCGACGAGCGTGTCATGCTTCAGGAGGCGTCCTCGGGACTGAACGCGACCGAAAAAGCGGCCCTGGCGAGCGCGCACAGCCAGTTGGTGAACCGGGTGCGCAGCGCATGCGCCGCACAAATCGACCAGGCCGGCGCGGAGATGACATCGCTCGTCACCGATGCACATGCCGCGATCGCGGCCTTGGAAGCGGTGGAGATCGCCCTCAATGCCCGTATCGAGGGCAGCGGCGCCACCGTTCCGGAATTAAAACGATTTCTGCAGCGTTTGCTGACGACCCTCGAACGAAACTCGATCGCCGGCGCCACACCGAATGGCGCCGCTAAGCCAGTTTCGACGCCTGCAGAACCGGCAACGCCTGTTCGAAACGGTCATGGAGCCGATACGATGGCAAGTGTGGCAAGCTACGCAGAGCCCGGCAGCAGCGGCCTCCCCGACCGGATCTCGTCCCGCGACGACGTTGTCAAATGCCTCGACCTCGTCGTCGCCTTCTATGATCGCACCGAACCGTCGAGCCCGATCCCGCATCTGGCGCGGCGCGTGCGCCGAATGGTGCACATGGATTTCGTTGAACTGATGGAAGACCTCGCCCCGTCGGGGTTGAAGGAATTCCGGCTCCTGGCCGGCGTTCCCGATGCCAAGAAGGCGGCCCAGAAGGATGAAAGGTAACAACACATGCCAGCCGAAAGCAAAGCGAAGGTCATCGAACGAAATCGCGCCCCGCGCGTACAGATCGCCTACGACGTTGAAACCTACGGCAGCCCGACGACAATCGAATTGCCGTTCGTCATGGGGGTGATGGCCGATCTTTCCGGCTCCTCGCAGACCAAGGAAGCGTCGAAATCGGTGCTCGACCGCGCCTTTGTCGAGACCGACGCGAACCGTTTTCCCAAGTTCATGGAAGCGCTCGGGCCGCGGGTGAAGGCGCGGGTGAAAAACACGCTGCCGCAAGCCGAAGGCCAGGAGCGCGACGAGGAACTGGCGCTTGACCTCACCTTCACCAAGATGGGCGATTTCGCCCCGGACAAGATCGCGGAGCAGGTCCCGCAATTGGCTGAGATCCTCAAGATGCGTCGTCAGCTCGAGGAACTGCTCGGCTTCATGGATGGTCGTGTCGACGCCGAAAAGCGCATCGCGCAACTTCTGAACAACGAGCCGCTTCTCGGCAAGATCGCCAACCAGGCACTATCCGACGACGACAAGGCTGGGGAGTAAGTCATGGCCGAACAGCAAAAAACCGCAGCCGTCACCGCTGAGGCGGAAGCAATAGACCTCGGAGAATTCAGCGGGCTGCTGGAGAAGGATTTCAAGGTCAAGAAGGACGACAGCGAGAAGCTGCAGCAACTCGTGCGCAACCTGGCACTGGCCGCGCAATCCCGTTCCGACACCACCACCATTTCGTCCAATGCGATCAAGTCGATCAAGTCGCTGATCGCAGGCATCGACAAGATGCTGACGACGCAGGTCAACGAGATCCTGCACGCGCCGGAAGTGCGCGAGATGGAGGGCACGTGGCGTGGCCTCTGGTACCTCATCAACAACACCGAGACGGATCAGAAGCTGAAGATCCGGGTGATGAACATTTCCAAGGAACAGCTGGCCGACACGCTCGAAGATTATGAAGGCCAGATGTGGGACCAGAGCCCGATCTTCAAGAAGGTCTACACGGACGAGTATTCGATGCTGGGCGGCGAGCCGATCGGTTGCCTGGTCGGCGCCTACGAATTCTCGAACCATCCGCGCGACGTCGGCCTGCTGCGCAATATGTCGGGTGTGTGTGCCTCCGCGCATACGCCGTTCATCGCGGCCGCCTCCCCTCGCCTGTTCCGCATGGACAGCTGGCAGGAACTGCCCAACCCGCAGGACCTGCAGATGATCGTGTCGAATCCAGCCTATGCCTCGTGGCAATCGCTTCGCGAGAGCGAGGATGCGCGTTATATCGGCCTTACCATGCCGCGTGTGCTGGCGCGTCTGCCTTACGGCACCGACACAGTTCCGGTGAAGGGCTTCACCTTCGAGGAAGAGGTGCAGGGCGACCATAACAAATATGTCTGGATGAATGCCGCCTTCCCGATGGGCGTTAACATCAACCGCAGCCATAAGCTCTACGGTTGGGGCACGCAGATCCGCGGCGTCGAGAATGGCGGCACGGTGCTCAACCTGCCGGTGCACAGCTTCCCGACCGATGACGGATCGATCGCGATGAAATGCCCGACGGAGGTCGCCATCGACGACCGGCGCGAGGCGGAGCTCGCCAAGCTTGGACTGATGCCGATCCTGCACCGGAAGAATACCGATCTCGCGGCCTTCATCGGCGCACATTCGCTGCAGGACGACGAGACCCGCGCCGGGCGGCTGGTCGACCCGGATGCCCAGTCGAACGAGCGGCTGAGCGCGAACTTGCCCTACCTGTTCCCGGTCTCGCGCTTCGCGCACTACCTCAAGGCGATCGCGCGCGACAAGATAGGGTCGTTCAAGGAGCGCTCGGACATGCAGATCTGGCTGACCGAGTGGATCAACCGCTACGTTCTGGCCAACCCGGCCTTCGCCGACGACAAGGCGCGTGCCAAGCGCCCGCTTGCCGCCGCGGAGGTCCAGGTGGACAGCGTCGAGGGTCGGCCGGGCTATTACAATGCCCGCTTCTATCTGCGTCCGCACTACCAGCTGGAAGGCATCAACGCCTCGCTCCGGCTGGTGTCGGAACTACCGTCCGTGAAGACTTGATTTGCAGCAGCAGCATCTTGTTTTGTTTTAAAAGCGGTGGAGAAAGACTATGCCCACAACAGTGAAGATCGATGGCTTTCTAAAGGTTCCGGATATCAAAGGTCCAAGCGTTCGAGACGGCCACGAAGATGAAATCGAAGTCCACGGGGTCGATTACAAGATAATCGCGCCATACGATCCGAATTCGCTCTCACGCCGCGGTCGTGTGTCCCTCGGCATGATCAAGTTCACCAAGCATTATGACAAGTCGTCGCCTTATTTGAAAAAGGCGCTGTTCGACAACAAGGCGTTGGACGAAGTTGTGTTCTCCGCACGCCGGACCATTGATGGGGAGACCAGCGACTACCTGGTCGTTACGCTGACCGACGCCTCGATCATGGAATACGACATGTCGCAGGCCGAGGACGAGGAAGACCTGATCCAGGAGGAAGTCAGCTTCGCCTACAAGAAGATCAAGTTCGTCTATGACAAGGATGACGAAATCGAAATGGATGTCTATGTCGGCAAGTGAGGCCCGGCGGCCCGGCGCCGACAAGTCACAGGTTACCGGCAGCTCGCGAGCGAAACGCGAAGCGGTCCAGCCCTCTCTTTGGGACCGCCTCGTCAACGACCTGCCGGGCGTGACCTCGGAAATAGACGGACTGCGCCAGGTCTTGCACGACGAACTTGGCGCAGACCGGCTGGACATCCTTGTTGCGGGAACCCCGCGGATCATCGACGCCGACGCCGAGCTCACATCCGATCAGAAGCAGCGTCTGCACCGCCTGATCTTTCAAACCCAGCATCGCGCGGAGATCGAAAGCCGCGGCGTGGTCGTATCCGCCCGCGTGCTCAGGGAGGCTGTGCGACGCGACATCGAGGCGCTGTTCAACACCGAGCGCTTCGAGGCTGTTCCACTTCTTTCCGATCTCGAAAACGAACAGGCCGCCGACAACCCACCATCGCTTACCGATTTCCCGGAGGTTCGCCGAAGTGTGGTCAACTACGGCGTGCCTTCGTTTTCAGGCCGATCCTCCCGCGACTTTGATCGCGAAGCCCTGGCGCGCGAGATCCGTTCCATACTCGCCACGTTCGAGCCACGTCTCAAGGAGGGCGCAACAAAGGTTACGGTGACCCTTGGCGACAGAACCGTGGGGCTGAAGATCGAGATAGACGCTGTGCTGATCATGACGCCGACGCCGGAACGCATGCGCCTGCGCACCACGATCAATCTCGATAACGGCTTGGCGCGGACCGAATTTAGGGAAGCCTGAGAGATGGATCGGGTCTTCGTAGAATATTACGAGGAGGAACTGACCCATATCCGTGCACTCGCGGCGGAATTTGCCGACATGCATCCGGCTGTGGCGCGCAATCTTTCGCTCGATACGGTCCCGTGTCCGGATCCTTATGTCGAGCGGTTGCTTGACGGCGTTGCTTTCCTTGCCGCGCGCACCCGGCTGAAAGTCGATGCGGAGCGCTCGCGATTTTCACGCAGCGTGCTCGATGTCCTCTATCCCGATCTGGTTTCGCCGGCGCCGGCAACGGTGATGGCCGTGCTGAAGCCCGGCCAGCAGGTCCAGTCGATGATTGCCGGCCATGTCATCAAGCGGAACACGCGGCTGGTCTCCAGCCTGCAACCCGGCCTGTCGACGCGCTGCACCTTCACCACCGCGCAGGAAATGACGCTGTGGCCGGTAGCCATCACTTCGGTCGGCTATTTTCAGGACCGCAGCGCGCTGGCGGCGGCCGGCATAACGCCGATCGGCGGTGTGGGCGGCGAGGCAGCGCTCCGCATCACGCTGGCTCGAACCGGAAAAGGCAAGCTCAACGAACTGGCGCTCGATCGGCTCGATCTCTATTTTGCCGGACGCACCAAGGCGCCGCTTTTGTTTGACGCGATCTTCGGCGCGTGCTCGGCTGTTGGCGCACGCGCCGAAGGCAAAACCAACCCGCTATTTGCCCTGCCGGGACCCGAAATGGTCGGCATCGGCGACGACGAGGCCTTGATGCCTCGTACCCGTCCGACATTCGAAGGGTACCGTCTGCTGCGCGAATATTTCATGATGCCCGAGCGCTTCCACTACGTACGGGTTTCGGGGCTGCGACCCGTCATCCGCAAATGCGAGGCAGGGATCGAGATCCTCTTCATGTTCCGGCGTCCGGTGCCTGAGCTGGCGGACGTGACGGCGGCCGATTTCGAGCTCTTCGCAACCCCGATCATCAATCTGTTCGAACGCGAGTGCAACGTCATCGAGCTCGACCCCCGCAGGACGCGGCAAGTGCTGCACGCCGACCGTACCCGAGCGCGGGATTTCGAAATCTACCGGGTCACCCGCGTCGAGGATGCCGATACTGAAGGCAACGAAGCCGAAATTCCCGAACTCTTCAGCCTCGGGCAAAACCGCGGCAGTGGCTGGGTTTATTCAACCGAACGGCGCCCTCGCCGGGCCACCGAAGATGAACGGCGCGACGGCCTGACCCGCACTTCATACACCGGGGATGATGTCTTCCTAGCGATTTCACGTCCGGTCGCAAGCCCGGTGAACCGGCCGCTGAAACGTCTCGACGTTATGGCGCTTTGCACCAATCGCGATCTGCCGATACTCGACGACAACCCGACCTTGACGCTGGAGACGGGCGATCCGGTCGAAGCGGTCAGGCTTCTCGGCGCGTTGCGCCCGCCCCAGCCGGCTATCCCCGCAGCGCTGCCGTCGGGCGCCGAGCACGAGTCCCGCGCCGACAATCTCGCCTGGCGGCTGGTGGCGCAACTCGCGCTCAACTTTCTCAGCCTTGCCAAGGAAGGTCGCGGAGTCGATCCGCTGCATGCGCTGCTCGATCTTTACGCCGATCGGGGAGATCCAAGCCTCGCCCGCAACGTGCATTCGATCGTTCGCATCGACTCGCGGTCGGTCATCGAACGGCTGCAGATCGATGGGCCGATGTGCTTCGGACGGGGCACGGAAGTGACGTTGCATGTGGACCAGTCTGTGTTGGCGGGGCAAAGCACATTGCTGCTTTCGGCCTTGCTCGCGCGGCTGTTTGCCCGCCACGCCGGAATAAACGGCTTTGTGCGGACCCGCACGCGGCTGCTGCAGAAACAGGAGGATGTGCCATGGCCGATGACGCCCGGCAATCGCTACCTGATCTAGACACATTCGACCCGGACCGGGCCGAGGAGCTGTCTGAAACGTTCGACTTCTTCGAACTGTTGCGTCGGCTCGAACGGAGAGGCGGGCTGTTCGGCTATTCCGGCCAGCCGGATCGCGAGCCGGCAAGGCTCGGACAACATGTGCGTCTCAGCTTTACCGCCAAGGACGTGGTTGAGTTCCGCGACGCAAAGGACAAGACCCCAGGGAGCGACAAGTCCTCGGGGAAGGACAAGTCCTTCGGAAACGACAGGGCCCCGGCCCGGGTCACGGTTGCAAATCTCGGGCTGATGGGACCTGAAGGCCCCTTGCCGCTGCATCTGACGCGTTGGGTGCTCGATCGCCTGTCGCAGCGCTGGTTCACCGGCGCCGACGCGCGGCAGACCAGCGACACGACCTTCGTGGATTTCGTCAATATTCTTCAGCACCGCATGATCGCCCTGTACTATCGGGCCTGGGCGGATGCTCATCCTGCGGTACAGGTGGAACGCGCGGTCGGCGGCCGCGTTCGCGCCATGCTTGAAGCCATGGCTGGGATCGGCTTGCCTGGCACTGGGAATCCCGATCTCGACACGGTGAAGCTTCGCCAGGCCGCTTCGCTCGCCAGCCAAGTCGACGGCCCGGAGCGGCTGACGCTGTTCCTGGCGGAAGCGTTCAAAGTGCCGGTCCAGATCAAGGAATTCGTCGCCGCGTGGATAGCCATACCAGCCTCGCTCCAGACGCGCCTTGCCAAGGCCTACGCTGCGCTCGGTCGCGGGGCGACGATCGGCCCGCGCGTCTTCAGCCGTCAAAGCCGGATCGAACTCCGCGTCGGCCCGCTCGGATATGAGGACTTCAAGGCGTTCCTGCCGGGTGGTCAGCGTCTGAAATTGTTCAAGCAGGCCGTTCGCGACATGGTCGGGGAAGCGCTCGACGTCGATCTGCGGATCGTGCTCGCGCGAGACGTCGTGCCGCCGTCGCGTATCGGAGCGATACAGCTTGGCCGGACCGCCTGGCTTGCGCGGCCCCCCGAAAGGGGAGATGCTGACGATATGCGGCTGCGGACGATCGTCGGATGGCGGCCGGAAATGGCGGAGGTCGCGGCATGAGCCTGCTGCTGACGCTGGAGCAAGGACCACGTACCCAGGCGGTAAGGCAGACCCGGCTGGACGAGGGTGAGCTGGTGATCGGCCGCAGCGCAGATGCCGGGTGGCAGATCGACGATCCCGACATGTTCGTTTCGCGCGCCCATTGCAAGATCACCGGCGGGCGAGATGGATATTTCGTTACCGACACGTCGAGCAGCGGGCTGTTCATAAACGATTCCGACAGCCCGCTTGGCGCAGGCGCGTCGGTCCGTCTTCAAAACGGTATGCGGCTGAGGCTGGGTGATTACATCGTATGCGTCGATCTGCAGATGCCGGTCACTCAAGCACAAGCAGCCAACCAATCGGTCACGGAACGGTCGCCGGTGGCATCACGAGCGCCGGTAAGCATCGGCCGCGATGATTTCTTTTCAGCCACGGTCGAAGAAGAGCCGCGGCGACCACGTCCCGCCGATTTGCCGAGCCCATTCGAGCAGCCAGTTCCAGGAGCGTTCGAGCGTGCCAACCAACGCAGTTCGCCTGCTTTCGACGACCCGTTTAGCCTCGACCCGGTAGCAACGCCCGCGCCGAACGGCGCTGCCTATCCCGAACCACGTGGTGCGCCAAGCTCCGCGGACCCATTCAGCCTCGATCCGGTGGCTTCCCGCAATGGGGCAACCGAGTCCGCTCCAGGAAAGTCATTCGAATTCGACGACGATTTTGGTTTCGGGCCGGCCGCGAAGCACGATTCGAGAAACGGCGCAGGCTCGACCGGTCAACGCGAACGCGCCGCCGTAAGACCGCAACCCGCCAACCCCTGGGACCTGCCTGCGCAACCGGCAGAGGCGCCTACTCCACCAAAAACGGGCGCTGCTGCCAAACCCGCCCGGTCGCCGGCGACGGCGCAGCAGGAGGACATGGCCCTTCGCGCCGCGTTCCTGCGCGGCATGGGGATCGAGGAAGCCGATTTTCCCGGACGCGACAGTGTCGCGGAAATGGAGAAGTTCGGTCGCGAGTATCGGCTGATGATGGAAGGCCTGATGCAGCTTCTGCGCAAGCGAGCCGAGGAAAAGGGAAGCGCTCGCGTCGCCCAGACGATGGTCGGGGCCTCTGAGGTCAATCCGCTCAAGTTTCTGCCGACGGTCGACGATGCCATTGTGACTATTGTCGCCGAGCGCAGCCCCGGATTTCTCGCCGGCGAAGCAGCAATCGCCGACGCGGTCCGCGATCTCGCGCAACATCACGTGCGCGCCTGGCGCGGCGTGCAGACCG
Organism: Mesorhizobium robiniae; assembly: GCF_040545535.1. NCBI lineage: Bacteria > Pseudomonadati > Pseudomonadota > Alphaproteobacteria > Hyphomicrobiales > Phyllobacteriaceae > Mesorhizobium > Mesorhizobium robiniae. The sequence goes on along the minus strand of NZ_JBEPMC010000001.1, from coordinate 151,977 downwards.
CCTTGCGGCGGATGATCGACCGCTTTGATCCGGCGGCGATCGAGGAAGAGCTGAAATCGAATTCCACGATCGGCACCCTGCTTTCAGGCGGGCGCGGCGCCAAGCTATGGGAACTCTACCAGAAACGCCATCGTGAAATCGCCCAGAACGCGGAGACGAGCTTTCTTGGCGAAATTGGCGCGGATTTTCGGGACGCATATGAGGAGGAGTGAGACATGATCGATCGACGCGAATTCGTCATTGCCCTGGGCGCGACGGGGCTGCTTACGGCTTGCCAGAGCGGTCCGCCAAAGCCGTCGGCCATCACGGTCAACCTGACCGGCGCGGCCGGCATGAACCCCGGACCGGGTGGCGGCGATCGGCCAGTGACCGTCCTGGTGATGCGGCTGCGCAGCACCGGTAAATTCAATTCAGCCGATTACTTCGCGCTGCAGGGCGATGCCGGCTCCGCGCTCGCAGGCGATCTCATCGGATCCGACCAGATGTCAGTCGCGCCGGGAAAGACCGTGACCAAAATCATTACCGTCGAGCCGGACGCAACCGCACTGGGCTTCGTTGCGCTGATCCGCGAGCCCGGCGGCAGAAACTGGCGGACGACCAAGTCAGTTTCGCCGGGGTCACAGTTTACCGTCAATGTAACGCTTGGCAGCGGTGGCGTTTCCGCCTAGCGGCCAAGCAAGGGGTGCTCGATGCAGAGAGTGGCGGCATGAGCGATGCAAACAGGGTGCTGTGGTCCGAAGGACTGTTTCTGCGGACCCAGCATTTCCAGCAGCAGGATCGTTTTTTCGAGGCGACTGTGCGCGGCGCTTTGCAGGCCGGGCAGTTGCACACGTTCGGCTTTCAGCAGCTGACGCTGGACCAGGCAATGCTCGATGCCGGCCAGGTCTCGATCCTGTCGGCACGGGGCATCTTTCCGGACGGAACCCCCTTTTCGATCCCGGACCTGATGGACGCGCCGCGACCGCTGCCGGTGACGCCGGATACGGGCGCCGGAGCGGTGCTGGTCGCCTTGCCGCTCGAACCTCCCGGCGGCGTCGGCTTCGATCCAGCGCATGCTGCGTCCACGGGCGCGCGCTATCACGGAAAGATCGTTTCGGTCCGCGACGCTGTCCAGGGCGGTTCGGACGCTGAAGAGATCGAAATCGCTCGTCCTCAAGCATTGCTGCTTGCCCCCGGAAAATCGGTTGGCGGTTACACCGCCTTGCCCATAGCCGATATCAAGGGCGTCCGAGCCGACGGTGGGGTGTCCCTGGATGAGACGTTCCTGCCCCCGACCTTGGTTACTGGCGCGGTGGCCTGGTATCGGCAATTGCTTCTGGAAGTCGTTACGGGCCTCGACCAGATCGCCGAGGCGCATGGCAAGATGGTTATGGGCGGGCCAGGCCGCAGCGTCGAAGATTTGTTGATGCTCAATCTCGCCAATGCGGCGCGTCCCCGACTGGCCCACATGCTGGCGCAGGATGTTTTCCATCCGGCCGAACTTTATCTTGAGCTTGCGGGTCTCGCCGGCTCGATGGCGACCTATGGCTCCAGCGCGCGGCGGCTGGGCGAATTGCCGGCTTACGATCACATGTCACCCGGCCCCGCATATTCAGCGCTTGCGGATGCGCTGCGCTCTCTCATCCTGAGCCTGCGCTACATCGAGCCGAAATCACGCGCCCTGCCCGTCATGCGGCATTCGACCAATGTCTGGAAAATCCGCATCGACAACCCGAAGCTTCTGGTGGCCAGCCGGATCGTCATCCGGGTCGGGTCCGAGCTGTCGGAGGACGCGCTGCGCAAGATATTCGTCAACCAGGCGACTGTCGGCGCAGCCGATCAGTTCGAAGGCTTATGGAAGTCCCGCCTGCCCGGCATCCCGCTTAAACCGCTGCATTCGCAACCCCGCGAAATCCCCTACGATGGCGATCGGCTGTGCCTTGAGCTGGACCAGAAGAGCGAGCACTGGGCCTCGCTGCTCGATGCCCCAGGCTTCGTCATCGGCGTTTCGGGCGTGTTGCCGAGCGAGCCGCAGGTGGACTGCTATTCGGTGAACAGGTGAAATCATGAGCCGGGATGATCCATTCGGGCTTTCGGAGGATCGTGAACGCACTCGCATACGGCTGACCGGCGCGCCGATGCCGCGCCCGATGGCGCCGCTCTTGCCAGGCGCGCCGATAAAACGGTCCCGCACCCATCCGAACGCACTTGTGAATGCATTCGCACCTTTGCTCGAGTTCGCGCCCGAACTTGAAAGCGCGCTGCCGCCGGAGAATCCGGAAGCGCTGCGCACCCGGCTGCTCGACGAACTGGTTCGGGCACGCGATACGGCAATGGCGGCGGGATCCTCGCTGGAGCGGGCCGATCAGGCAGCCTGGGTGGTGGCGGCGCTGCTCGACGATCTGGCGTTGAACACGCCATGGGGCGGTGCAAGCGCATGGCCGCGTCAGCCGCTTGTGGTCATGCTTCGTGGCGATGTCGATGCCGGCACGCAGTTCTTCACCCGGCTTGATGAACTGGAGCGTCACCCGAACCGAGATCGGGAATTGTTGGAACTGCAATACCATTGCCTGGCGCTCGGCTTCCGGGGCAAATATCGCGTGCCCGGCCGGTCGGGCGACCGTTCGCTCAATGCCGTTCGCGTGGCGGCGGCACGCTTCCTGCGCGACACCGACGCCGAAGCCGCGCCGCTATCGCCCAACTGGAAAGGCGTGATCGCCTCTGACGAGCCGCAGCGCTTCATCGTTCCGATCTGGGTGATGGCGCTCGCCGCCGCCGTTGTCGCCACCGCAATCCATATCGGGCTCTCGATGGGACTGAGCAGCCAGGCGGTCGAGCTTTCCGCCCTTGTTCGCGCCCTGCCGCCTCCCACCCGCGGTGATATCAGTCGCACGTCGCCACAGGTCGACGCGCCACCGCCGGAGGCCGTGGATTTTGCGCTGTTGCCGGAATTTCAGGCCGGGGCGCCGGCCAACCTCAAGTCGGCCCTCAGAGGCACCGAGAGCGTCTCGCTGGCGAAGCTGGTCGTTCAAGCCTCGAACCCCGAACTGTTCCAGTCGTCGCGAGCACAACTGACAGAAGGTTTCGAGCCGCTGATCGGTTCTATCGCCAAGGTCATCCTCGCCAATCAGGAACTGATCGGCGACATCACGGTGGTCGGTCACACCGACAGCGTTCCGCTGCAAAGCTCCAATCCGCTCTCCACCAACCAGCGGCTGTCCGAAGCGCGCGCGGCGACCATTGCCGACATGCTGGTTCAAAACGGAGTGCCGCGGGACCGCGTTCGTTCCGAAGGCCGCGCAGCCACCGATCCCATAGCCAAAAACAACACGCGCCAAGGCCGGGCCCTCAACCGCCGTGTCGAGGTGCTGGTCGAAAAGAGGCTGTGAGATGTTCATCCTGCGCTTCCTCTGGGCGGTTCTGACATCGCGCTGGCTTTGGACGCTGATCGGCATCACGCTGCTTTCCCTGGTTATCTGGGTGTTCGGTCCGATCGTCAGGGTTGGCGCCTACGAACCCTTCGCCTCGGAAAATGTGCGCATCGTCATCATTGCGCTGCTGGTCATCTTCTGGCTGATCTGGCTGATCGTCGCCCAGCGCCGGGCGATCCGCGCCAACCGCATGTTCGTCGCCGAGATCGCCGCGCCAGCGGTGGAAAAGCCGCTCAGCCCAGGCGAGGAGAACGTCGCCGCCGTCGGTGCCAAGTTCGCCGAAGTGATGGCCGAACTGAAGCGCCGCAAGCTGGGCGGGCGCAAGTTCCTGCGCGAGATGCCCTGGTACCTGATCGTCGGGCCGCCGGCTACAGGCAAGACCACGGCCCTGCGGCAGTCCGGGCTGAACTTCCCGATCGACCTCACCGACGACCTGCAAGGCGTTGGCGGAACGCGTAACTGCGACTGGTTCTTTTCGGAGAACGCGGTTTTGATCGACACGGCTGGCCGCTATGTCCAGCAGGAGAGCCAGCCCGACGTCGATGCGGCGGAATGGCTAGGTTTCCTCGACCTTTTGAAGAAACACCGGGGCCGTCGGGCGCTGAACGGGGTGATCGTCGCGCTATCGATCGATGTGTTTTCGGAGGGCGACGAAGCCATCAAGGCACATGGCCGCAAGATCCGCCGTCGGCTGGCTGAGCTCAACGACCGGCTCGAGATCCGCCTTCCTGTCTATCTGATGCTGACCAAGGCCGACCTGATCAAGGGTTTCGAGGCTTTCTTCGGCGGCCTTTCGACGGCCTCGCGCGAGCAGATCTGGGGCACGACCTTCGCGCTGGATGCACGTGTGGATGCAAAGACCATAGAGCGGGAAATCGCCACTCTGGCGACGGAACTCGAGCGGCGGCTGGTGCCGCGCCTGGAGGACGAGGACAAACTCGCCGCCCGCGCCGAGATCTTCCGGTTTCCCGCCCAGCTCGCGAGCCTGTCCGAACCAATCCAGGTGCTGATCGAGGCAATGTTCGGCGAAAGCCGGTACGAGGAAGCCGCCTGGCTGCGCGGCCTCTATCTGACGTCAGCGACGCAGGAAGGGGCGCCCATCGACCGGCTGGCCGCGGCGCTGTCTTCTTCCTTCGGTCTTCCGCCGCGACGGGCCATGCCGGCGCAGCGCATCGAAAAACGCAGCTTTTTCCTGAAGAACCTGCTGACCGAGGTCATCTTCAGGGAAGCGGGCCTGGGGACGTTCGATCCGCTGGCGCAGCGCCGCCGCACCTGGATCTGGCGTGGCGCCGCAGCCGCATGTGCCGCCGCGGCCATTTTGGCCGGCGCAATGTTCACCTGGTCCTACTATGACAACCGCAATGCGATCGCGGCGCAGGCAAGCCAGTTCGAGGCGCTGCAGACGCCTCTGACCACGGTCGCGGCAACCCCGGCGTCGGTGGAGCAGCCGGCCATCGATGGCGCGCTCAACGCGATGGCCGAGGTCGCAAATGCCCGAACGGCACCGCCTGACAGGGCCCAGGATCTGCTCGGACCGTCGGCCTCGGCGGAACTGCTGCGCGCGCAGGCCGACACCTACGACCACGCTCTGCGCAACGTTCTCGAGCCACATATGATCGCTCTGCTCGAGGCAACCATGTGGCGGCAGATCCGCGATCCGGATTTCATGCTGGGCGCGCTGAAGACCTATCGCATGATGACAGGCCTGTCGCAGATGGATCCCGATTTCGTCCAGAACTGGTGGGTGAACGACTTGCCCGAATTCGCACCGGCGGCGCCCTTCCCGACCGCCGACGCGGAGGAGCATCAGCTTGCCGCGATCCGCCGCATGGCGGTCGACGACAGCTATATCGCGCCGGATCAGGCGCTGGTTGCCGAGGCGCTGAAAACAGTCTGCACGATTTCGTTGCCGGCGCGTGCCTACAGGCAGCTGCTGGCCGACCCGGCGGTGGCCGGGCTCAAGGAATGGATCCCCGCGAATTTCGCCGGACCCAACGGCGGCAAGGTTTTTGCGCGGCGTTCCGACAAGACGCTTCGCGTTGGCATTTCGGGAGCATTCACCTATTCCGGCTTCCACGATGCCATTCTCGACCGGGTGGAGGATGTCGCCGCCCAGGCGGCGTTGGATCGGGCGGTCTTCGCCGGCGGCTGCTCGGAGAATTCCGAAACCTCTGTCTCGGCGCTGTCCGAGGATATTCTGAAGCTCTATTACGAAGACTACATCGCCCAATGGGACAGTTTCCTGCGCGATATGACGCTCGCGCCATTGACCGACCTGAATGTCGCCAGCGAGAATCTCAAGGACCTTTCAAGCGCCGATTCCGCGCTGAAACGCCTGCTTACGGCAGTCATTCAGGAGACCGACCTTACCCGATCCGATGAAGCACCCGCCGATAACAAGGCAGCGGCCAAGGGCGGCTCGAAACTACTCGGCAAGCTGGGGAAGCTGGGAAAGATCGTCAAGACGGGCGCAAAACTACTGCCACGCGCCGGCTCCCCCGACGAAGTGGATCTTACCGGCAATCTTGTGGCCGAACACTTCAAGCCGCTCAAGGGCGCAATCGCCGAAGTTGACGGCCAGCCGCCGGCACTCGACGCAGCGGTGGTGGCCCTGACCGCCCTGTCCAACGTGCTGCAGACGGTCACGGCCAATCCCGACCCCCAGGACGCCATCAAGAAGCAGGGCGGCCTCGCCGAACTGACGGGAGCGGTCGCCAGGCAAGCGCAGATCCTGCCCGATCCGGTCGACGACTGGCTCGGCGGCATCGCCGGCGATACCAGCGGCCTAACGCAGAAGGCGGTCACCTCGGAGCTCAACGCCATCTGGCGCGCCGACATCCTGCCATTCTGCCAGGCGGCGCTGAACGACCGATATCCCTTCAGCCCTGAAAGCGCGGTCGACGTCAATGTCCGCGATTTTTCTCGCCTGTTCGGACCGGCCGGGATGATCGACGCCTTCATCAACGATCACCTGATCAGCTATGTCGACACCGCCAGCCAGCCATGGAAATGGCGTGCCGACTTCGGCCTAGACCCGGCGGCTCTGGCAGCGTTCGAACAGGCCAGGCGGATCCGCGACGACCTCTTTCCCGGCGGTACCGGCCCGGTGATGAACTTCACGCTCGAGCCCAAAGATCTGTCTCCGAACGTCACACGCGTCACACTCAATCTCGATGGCCAGAACCTCGTCTACTTCAACAACGCGACGCGCCCGCAACCGATGACATGGCCCGGCAAGGACGGCACCGGCGTCATCTCGCTTGCCTTCCAGCCGATCGACGGCTCACCCGAAATTATGCTCAACGAGACCGGCAGTTGGGCATGGCTGCGGATGCTGCGCAGCGGCCGCTTCACCGGTACGTCGCTGTCCGATGTCTACAGCCTGCGATTGGGGACGCAAGGCATGTACGCCGATTTCGAACTCAGGGCAGCAAGCGTCGAAAACCCCTACAATCTTCAGATGTTCAAGAAGTTCTCATGTCCGCCCCAGATATGATCCTGCCCGGCTTCTACGGCAAAATGCCTGCCACCGGCGATTTCGTCACGCGGCGGCTGCCGGGGGACTTTGTGCGCGTCTGGGACCGCTGGCTGGCGCTCCACATCGTCCCGCTGATGGGCCGAGATGGGTGGCCCGGCAGCACCGCGTTGCGCTTCCTGGCCGGCCCGGCTTGCTTCGGCGCATCGGCAGGCATTGTTCTGCAGAGCGCCGACAGGGTCGGGAGGCAGTTTCCGCTGAGTGTCGTCGCGCAGCTCTCCGATGCTTCCTTCCAGCTTACTCATGGCGACGGTTGGTTCGACAGCATCGAGGCTGCGGCCTTCGCCGCACAACGCGGTGTGCTCACACCCGACGAACTGGATGCCGCACTGACCGCCCTGCCGGTGCCATCCATTAAGGAGGACGGAGATGTCATCGACGACATGGTGATGTGGACCGCCCGCTCGGACATTTTCGACGTCGACCCGCAATCGCCGCAAGCGACGCTGGAGCAGATTTTCGCCGCCAACTGGGAGACCAGCTGATGCAGATCTGGAACCAGATGGGTTATCCGCACCAGTTCACGGCAGCAACGGATATTGCAGGGCACGATTGGCTTGTCGTGGTGGTGAAGGGTACCTTCGATTTTCCGAAGTCACCTGGCGGAAACGTGCGCAAATCGGCGGAACAAGTTCCGCTGGTTTTCGCCGACACGCAAACAGGTGAACCGGGTTATTCCGCCACACTCTGGGAAACCGACTTCGCATTTCGCAAGCCGCGCTGCGACGTGATTGCCAACGGCTGTGCTTACGCACCTGGCGGCCGGCCGGCCGAGCGTGTGCCTGTCGGCATCAAGATCGGCAACTGGTCGAAACTCTTCGAGGTGGTGGGCAATCGCGAATGGCGCTCCATCGGCCCGCTTTTCACAGCCACATCGCCGCAGCCCTTCCTCAAAATGCCGATCACCTACGATCGGGCTTGGGGTGGCATCGACCGGTTGAACCCGGAGGAGAAGCTGCCGGGCGCTTATCTGCGTAATCCAGTCGGCACCGGTTGGTCGCAGACAAAAAATCAACGCCTGATTCCCGGCCTGCGCCTACCGAACACGCAGAGGCCCGGCGAAGACATCCGCACGCCCTTCGGCGACTACAACCCGATGAGTTTCGGGCCGATGGGCCGCGGTTGGCCGGGCCGCATTGAATATGGTGGCACCTACGACCAGAACTGGATCGACAACGTCTTCCCCTTCCTGCCGCGGGATTTTGACGAGCGCTATTTCCAGATGGCCCCGCCTGACCAGCAGATCGACTTCCCGCGCGGCGGCGAGGAGGTGCAACTCGTCAACCTGACGCCGGAAGGACGCGTGATTTTCCGCTTGCCGCCGACTGGGCTGGAGATGACCTTGCTCAAAGGCAGAACCAAGGCCTTCGAGGGGGTGCTGCGTCCCGACACGATCCTGTTCGATCTGGAGAAGCGGCGGTTCTCGCTGGTGTGGCGGGTGTCTCAACGTCTACAACGCACGATTCTTGAGTTCTCTGAATGCTGGGTCGGTCCACCGACGCCTGGCATGAGGCACGCACGGGCAACCGGCAAACAGTATGTCGGCCTCTCAAAGATGCGTCCTCGCGTCGAGGAGGGCGGAGAGTCGGAGGCGGCATGACGGCTCCACTCAGCATCATATCCGCAGGTATGGTCACTGCCGTTGGGCTGGATGCGCCCTCGAGCTGTGCAGCCATGCGCGCCAGACTTGATGGCTTCCAAGAGACCCGCTTTCTCGGCCCCGACGGCGACCGGCTGATAGGCGCGCCTGTCCCGCTGCCACGAAACTGGATGGGCGAAAAGCGCTTGGCCCATATGGCGGCCGCCGCCATCGTCGAAGCGTTCGACGCTGTGCCCGAGGCCCGCGGCCGAACGGCCCTCATACTCTGCCTCGCCGAGGAGGGCCGCCCCGGGCGCCAAGCACCTGACAGCCAACAGTTGCTCATCAAAATCGAGCAAATAGCCGAGATCGGCAGCCCAATTCCCACTCGCGTCGTCGCGCATGGCCGCCCTTCTGGCCACGTCGCCCTTGATGCAGCTCGCCGTCTGCTTGTCTCGAGGGCGGCTGCCTTCGTAATGATCGTCGGGGTCGACAGCTATCTGACTGCGCAGTGCATCAGTCACTATCTCGAGCGGGATCGACTGCTGACAAAGAAGAACTCGAACGGCTTCATCCCGGGCGAAGCCGCTGCCGCGATCCTCTGCGCCCCCTCGGGCGGCCGCGTCCGGCTCACGGGCCTAGGCCTCGCGCGGGAGAAAGCTCCCATCTACAATGAGGCGGATATTCCCTTCCGAGGTGAAGGGATGGCAACAGCCTACAAGGACGCGTTTGCCGGATCAGGCTGCCTCCATTCCGATGTCACTCTCAAAATGGGAGACCTGGTCGGCGAAACGTACTGGTTCCAACAGACAGCCCTGGCCATGCTGCGCACCCAGCGCGAGCGGTCGCCGGTTCAGCCAATATGGACATTGGGTGGGAGCCTGGGGAATATCGGGGCTGCCGCTGTTCCTGCCATGCTTGGCTGGGCACTCGCCGCGATGGAGCGTGGCTACGCACCTTCGGGACCGATCTTGGTAGAGGCCTCGGGCGACGACGGCGCCTGCGGGGCCGCCGTGGTGGCGGCAAAATGACGGTTTTCGCAAACGGGCGAGAAATCTCATCCGAGGCGCAAGGGTGCAAGGTAATTGCGGCGTTTCCCGATGTCTGTTTCACACCGCCCGAAAATCCTGCAACGCCACCGGGCGTGCCCGTTCCTTATCCCGATTTCGGGTTCGACTCCGATCTGGCTTCCGGCAGCGGTACCGTCAAGATCGGTAACAAGCCGATAAGCCAGGAGAATAGCAGCAAGTACAAGAAATGCTCGGGCGATGAGGCAGGGGCGGCCGCGAAAAAGGGCATCATTACTTCGAAGAACACCGGCAAGATCTACGCGCAGGCCTGGTCATCTGATGTCAAGGTCGAGAGCAAGGGCGTTGTGCGGCTGGGCGACATGTCCACCAGCAATCATGCAAGCAATACGGGCGACGCGCCGCCGATGGTCATCGCTGGCATGCCCGCGCCGCCGACCTTCGAAACGGACACCTGCCTCGTCGGGTCCTACGAGGACACCCAGGGCACTTGTGCCGATCGCGGAGGTCAGGCGCACCATATCATTCCCGATGAGTATCTTCGTAAGACGAACCGGGAAAAGGCCGAGGCTACAGCAAAGCGGGTGGCGGGCACGAAAAGGAAGGATACGACACGATTGGACGACACCTTTCCTAGGATCGATCAGGGCTGCTGCATCTGCGTCGGCGGAAACGCCAACGGCGCCGCGGCAAACGAGGCGAGACCGACCACGAAGAAGGGTAAGCAGGCGAAAACCGCGATCGTCGCGAAAGGAAAAGCCCATGCCAAGACTTCTGGCGGCAAGAGCCTGGCGACGCTGCGCGGTCATGGCTTTCTACATCAGTTCGACGACAAATTCCGTAAGCTGAGCCCGACAGTCGACAACGCATTGGACACCGCAAACGACCTCCTGGACGAGATCGTCGAGTACGAACAAGGCGGCGTCGACGCTGAATGCGCCGAAAAAGCAAAGGAATGCATCAAGAAGCAATTCGCGGCCGCAAAGGAGAAGGGCGCCAAGCTCAAGCAGATCACGCCGAGGAGCGAGGAGTCGATCGAAAGACGCCTTGAGCGGCTCGACGTATAATCCTGAAAGAAACCAACCCTAAGAGGGAATCATGTACACCCTGCCCATCTCCGACACCACGGCCATCGCAATTGACGACGACGAGGAGGATTCCTGGTGGGTTCATGTCGTCGACTTCGAGGCCAAGACGATCGAAAGCTTTTCCGTCGAAGGGCTGGGGACTGTTCAGTCGGCGCATTACGACGCAGGTCGCGGGCTGATCTGGGTCATCGTTGACGGTACGATTTTCGCCATCCAGCGCTCAAAGCGGAAGATGTTCGAGATATCGCCGCCGCCGGAGCCGTTTTACGTCTATTCGGTAATCGGCGAAGGCACTCATATCTATGTCAGCGGCGAGTATTCCAATCTCTGGCGGATTACAGTTTCTGGGCTACAATGGGAGCCGCTGCAGACGCCGGAGCCGAAGCCCCCCAGGTCGGATGACGAGAAACAGCAGACGCGGCGGGTACGGGCATACGCCCGGAAGTATCCGCCCTATTATTTTGGCTTCAAGGTCGGCGATGACTATGTCTTCTGCGGTGCATTGGGCGCTCTGGCCCGGGTCCGCGGCACGTCCGTCGAAGCGCAGGCAATCGACACTGGCGCGCGTCTGGTGACTGGTCGCGTCGAGGGCGCGCAGATTTCGCTTTCCGCAGACAGTCCCCGCGCTGAAATCTATCTAGGAGACTTCGACGAGGGCTTTGAGGTTATCTTCTCGGACAATCAGCGCTCGCTCCATCGCACGGCGATTCATGCGGGTCGCCGCTACATCGGCATCGCAGAGTATCCGCCCTCAGACCTTCACAACCTCTATGTGCATGAAAAAGGTGAACTCGTTCCCATCGAGACCGATTGCGCGAGGGAACCGCTACAACTGATTTCGCTGTCGTCGACGGGGGTCGCGCTTTGGGCGATCGATACGATCGGCATGTTCCGGCTGTCGGGTGGCACCTGGACGCTTGTGGAGGTCGACGATCTGCGCAGCGGCGTCTGGCCCAAAGGCGGCTGATCCTCAGTCCGCTCGCCGGTGCGCGTCGAGATATGCCCGTACCTTTTCTAGGTCGAGTTCCGCGACCAGGATCGGCTTCCCCGCCACCAGCATGCGCAGCACGAACAGCTCGCCCGCCTCAGGGTATTCTGCATAGCGCTCCTCGGCGATCCGGAGCCCATCGGCTCCCGCTACACGCAAGCCGTCCAGATGCGCCTCCAGACGCTCGATAAGGCGGCTCAGGCGTTCCTCGTCCATTTCAGGATTTTTATCCGGGCTCAGCAGATGCCCGTCGTAAACAGTCCACAAAAAAGCGGCCATCTCCGCATGCTGACGCACGACGTTTTCGAGAACCGGCGGCTTGGGCATCAGTTTAGGTTCACCGAACCGCCCCGGATCCGATTGGAGGCGCTGGCGTGACTGACCAGGTATGTACCCCGAATGGTGAGGTGACCGTCCTTTTCCATGATGATGACCGACTTGCCGCATCTTAGCTCCAGCCGCTCGCTGGCACTGATCTTCACCGTTTCGCCATCGCGTACCACATGAGCCTCGGCACGAGGGCTATTTGTCTGTCGTTTTGCGGGGTCGACAATACGCCCGACAATCAGCGGCTTCAGCGGGTCGGCGTTTTCGAAAAGCAACGCCACTTGCGAGCCGATCATGTCGGGTGACAGTTCGGTCAGACTGCGCGCCGGCAAGGCTGCTTCCTCCGGATTGCCGGGAAACACCACAAGCGGCGTGCCCTCGTGGAATCCGAGCAGCAGACCAATCACCACGCCATCGATCCGTTCGTCGATATTGTTCATGGGTGCCCTCAGTTCTGTTTTATCTCCGAGCCCTTCATGATGATATCGCTCGAAGCATTGACGTTTATCTTTCCCGAACCCTTAACAGTGATATCCTTACCTTTGATGGTAATCGTCCCGTCCTTTTTCATAATGATCTCGGCGCTGCCGGTTTTTATGGTGACGGAATCCTTGGCCTCAATGGTGAGGTTCTTGCCGACCACTATGGCCGCATCATCCCCGACCTCAGTAAAGCTCTTCTTGGCGACCTTGAGGGTGTGCGCGCCGCCAATCTCCGTTGAATCGTCCTTGGCAACTGTGGTCGAGCGTCCGCCGCCAATTTGGGTGCCTTGATCCTTGGCGATCTTGAAGGTCTGACCGCCGCCGATCTGAACCCCCTGGTCCGAAGCGATCGTCCAATTGTCACCGGCACCAATGCTGTGCGTCTGGCTCGCGCCCACCGTCACCGACCGCGTGGCGCCAATCGTATTGCTTTGAAGACCCCCGACGCTGCGCTGCTCCGCCGCGCCGACGCTGTCGATGCGGGCCGCACCTACGGTGATCGTCTGAAGCGCGCCCACCGTCTGTGTATGCGCAATGCCGATCGTCTCCGTCGAGTTCGACCCGATATTGATCGTCTCGTTCGACCCCACCGTCAGCGAGCGATCGACCCCCACCGTCTCGGTATCGTTGTTGCCAATGTCGGTGGTCTGGTCGACGCCGACCTTCACCGTCTTGTTGTTGCCGACGTCCTCGTCGAGGTTGTGGCCGACGGAGTGCTTGGCGTCGTGGTCGATGCGGTCGGACTGGTCGTGTTGCACCAGCTTGGTGCGGTCGTTCTTGATCAGCAGGTTGTGGTCCTTCTGCGCCTGGAAATTGACCAGTTCGGAGCCGGCCTTGTCCTCGAACATCAGCTCGTTATAGCCGCCACCGCCCTTGGAGGAGTCCGACTTCCAGCCGGATTGCGTGGCGCTGCCCGGCAGTCCGTAGGGCGGCATCTGGGAGGCGTTGTAGACCCTGCCGGTGATAATCGGCAGATCCGGGTCGCCTTCGATGAAATCGATGATGACCTCCTGGCCGATGCGCGGTATCTGGATGAATCCCCAGCCGCTGCCAGCCCAGGTCTGCGAGACCCGCACGAAACAGGAGCTGTTCTGGTCCTTCTTGCCCAGACGATCCCAATGGAACTGGACCTTCACCCGGGCATATTTGTCGGTGAAGATCTCCTCGCCGGATGGGCCAACCACCGTCGCCGTCTGAGGACCGCGCATGATCGGCCGTGGTGTGATCCGTGGCGGACGATAGGGCAAGGCAGCCGGCGCCACGCCGAGGATCACCTTGAAGTTCTCGCTGCCGACGTCGGCAAGGGCCCTGTAGCCCGGATCGAACAGCCTATATTCGGCGCTGACCACCAGGTACTCCTGATTCTGGTCCTCACGCGGGAAGCCGTCCAGTTGGAACGTGCAGCCCGAATACAGCCCACGCACGGTTCCAACAGCAGCGATACGCTGGTGCACGGCCTGGATTTCCTCGCGGCGGATCGCAGCCAGGCTATCGCCGCGGCCAACGTCAAGATGCGCGCCGGGCTGGCGGTAGTTTTCGCCCGCCGCCAATTTGTGACCGAACGGCTGGGCGGATTTGGCCATCAGGTCGGCGCCCGGTTTCTGGAAATCGTAGTCGGTATGGACATAGGCGCCCGGCCGCACCGAACTGCCCGGTATCCATTCCGTTATATACTCGACATCGCGCCGGGAGCCTTGCCCTTCAAAGTGATAGGGTACTTTCTCATAGCCCGGCGCGGGCTTCAGCTTGTTCATCGCATCGGCGAGCACAAGTGTGTGCTTGCCATCGTCATGCTCGAAGAAATACAGAATGCCTTCGTGCTCGAGTAACCGCTGCACGAAATCGAGATCGGTCTCGTCATATTGCACGCAGTATTCGCGCGGCGGATAGGATCCTTGCAGGCGCTTCTCGAATTTTGCCGTGCTGTATTTCGAGAAAACCTCCTCGACGATCTCGATGACGCTCATGTTCTGGAAAATGCGGCAATCAGTCGTGTTGCCGAGGAACCAGAGCCATGGCCTGATGACCGCTTCGTAATATGCCAGCCTATCCTCGATCCTGGTGAGCCGAAATTCCGAGATCAGCCCGCTGAACCAGCGTTTCGGATCGGATTCACCTTCGATCGAGACAGCACCGCCCAGCATCTTGAGCGGGTCGATATCGGGGCTGCTACTGACGAACCCGACAGTATAGGCCAAACAACGACTGATCTCGTCGCGCCCGACAAGATGGGTGAAGGTCAACAACTCGGCGCCAACCGGTGTCTGCACAACCGTAGCACGTTCGTTCGGCATGGGTCGTGCCCCTCCTAGACGCCACCGCCAGTGTAGCGGATTTGGAGTTCCTGCTATGTGATCAGCATCACCTTCAGGAACGCCACGCCATGTTGAGCCTACCACAAGTTTTCCTGCCGACCAAAAAGAACGAGCGGCAGTTAAACCTTGCCTTATGGATTTCATCGACTTGAAACGCTGCTGTCCTGTTATACTTGCAAGCTGCTAGAATGGTAGCGTATCGATCGGCGATCGACGGCGATTTTGGATGTTCATCAGGCTGCAGATCAACAATATCGACGCCCTGCCCGCTGGCATCTCAACCGGCTATGCAGCCCGTGACCGCAGCTTCGAGATCGGACGCGAGGCTTGTGATTGGACCTTGTCCGACCCGGACAAATTCATCTCCGGCCGGCACTGCGAGATCAGGTACGACGCGGGCGGGTTCTGGCTGCACGATGTCTCGCGCAATGGAACTTTCATCAACGGATCGAGCCAGCGCATGGCCGGCCCGCATCGGCTCGGTCATGGCGACCGGCTGCTGATTGGCCGCTACGTCATCTCCGTAGCGATTGACGACAAGCGAGCGGCGACAGGCCAAGCTCAAGGCAATCGCGGTTCGACGCAACGGGAAATGCCGGTTGCCACGGGCCGGCCACTGGACTTCGGCAACAAGCCTTTCTTCAATCCGGCGGAGCAGCGGGCCGGGCAGCAGGCGCCAGCATCGACGTCTTCCTTGCTGCAGCCCATTCCTCCGCCCTCGGCGGGGTCCGCACCCCGCCGCCCTGACGCAGACGAGATGCTGCGGGTAATCGCGATCGCAGCCGGCATTTCACCGGAATTGCTTCAATCGCGTGACAAGCATGAAGTTGCTGCCGAAATCGGCGCGGTGCTGCGGACGATGGTCGAGGAGCTGGCCTTGCTGCTGAAAGCACGGGCGGCTGCGAAGATACTGGCCAAGAGCACACACCGGACGATGATAAGTGCTGAGGATAACAATCCCCTAAAGTTCGTCCCGGGAACCGATGACATCCTTGAGATCATGTTCGCACGGCGCAGAGCCGGCTATCTCGATGCCAAGCGCAGCGTCGAAGACGCATTCCGTGATCTCAAGACGCACGAATTTGCCACCTACGCAGCCATGCAAGCTGCTCTCTCCCGGCTGCTTGACGACTTGTCGCCCGAAGCGATCGGCAAAAAGCTACCGCCGACCTCGTTCAGTTCGAAGAAGGGCCTGGCCTGGGATGCCTTTGTCGCGAAATGGCGGACCATGGAGGAAGCCCACGAAAACGGCATGCTGGATATATTCCTGTCCTATTTCAGCGAAGCCTATGCCAAGGCCGACAAGCAAAAATAGGCTGGAAGACTGAATCGGGCGCTTGCCCCGGAAATCGGATCGTTTGCTGCGTTGACCTTTGGTTGCGAAACGAATTAGGCGGCAACTGGAAAGTCCTTTGCGGTCCAAAAGGACGCGCGGCGCTTTAGTTGACAAAGAAAAATCCTTTGGCAGCACTGCTTTAGGTTCCAATCGACAGCTTCTGAGATTACGATCACATACGACAGTTCGCCAGCGGGTAAGGCTGATTGACCTAGGGGTCTGCGGCAAATGTCATGTTACGGCGGGATAGTGTTTTGTAGCCGACTTTCTTCCAGACACTGCCCTCGTCAGCAGCGCCTGCATTTCCTGCCTATGACCAGGAACCGCTCTGCGCCCATCTGGCGCAAACGCGGGCATCGCGGCCGGACGGAATACCTGCAATGAGCTCGAAGGACAATCCTTTCGGCCCGGCGGGCAAAACGGTCATTCGCGCAAATCCACGACGCGAGCAAAAATCGGCGCCAGCTGCTCAGGGGCCTGTTACTGGCGGCGGGCAGCGCGATCCCTCCCCAGTCAAGGATTCAACAATTTTCGATCCAGGTGTCGGCCGGCATGCGCCCCCGGGCTGGATATCCGGAACTGTGATCTATCAAGGCGCATCTTCCGATGCCGCGATGGCAACCGGCTCTTCCGCGGCGACGCCAGCCATGCAGCAGGATGTTCTGCTCGATGCCGCGGACAGCGTCAGTTATTCCGCCGCAAACCCGATCCTCGCAGCGGCCGCGCCCTTGCTGATGCTGCTCGGCCAGCTCAGGCTCCTGTCAGTCGAAAGACAGGCGGAGCCACTGGCGGAGCATGTCGCCGATACGATTGAAAAGTTCGACCGGACTATGGAGAAGTCAGGCGTTCCCGAAGAGGATGCCCGGATCGCAGTATTCGCCCTTTGCGAAACCGCTGACGATCTGATCGGCAACATGCCCTGGCCGAAGAGTGATGACTGGGCGCAGCACGGCATGCTGTCGCGGTTCTTTCACGTCGAACCCACCGGCACGGGCTTTTTTGAAGCGCTGAACAAGGTGCTGGCCACGCCGGAGGCACACTACGATTTGCTCGAATTGATGCATGCCTGCCTGTCATTGGGGTTCGAAGGCCAATATCGAGGTCTGGCGCGCGAGGACACCGACCTCGAACGCGTCCGACGCGACGTCTACGAGACGCTTCGCTACTTCAGGGCTCGCACCGACGAAGAGGTCTCGCCGCACTGGCAGGGCATGGCGGCGACAATGACGAAATCGTCCACTCGGCTGCCGCTCTGGGCCGTTGCGGCTGCTGCATCGACGCTGCTGACGGCAGCATTCTTCGTGTTGCGGGTTCTCATCACCAACGAGGGCGATGCCGCTGCCGGCCAACTGCTGGCGCTCAATCCATCAACGCCGGTCACCATCGAACGCGCCAGCGTGGCGCCGTTGGCCGCGCCGGTGAAAGCCGCTCCGCCTGTCGCCGCCGCCGTCACCCAGATCGATCGCATCCGCACCGCATTGGCCAAGAATATCGCGCGCGGCGGGCTGATCGTCGGCACGCAAGGCAGGTTCATCGTCGTGGAAATCAACAATCTCTTGTTGTTCCAGTCCGGCAGGGCCGAGATAAAGCCAGAGTTTGGACCGATAGCTGCAGACATCGCCGCCGCGCTGGAAACCGAGCCCGGACCGATCCGGATCGTCGGCCATACGGACAATGTGAAACCGCGAAAGTCGAGCGCGTTCAAATCCAACTTCGACCTTTCCGTCGCCCGGGCGAAGGCTGTCGAAGCAATGATGGCGCCGCAATTCAGCCAGCCTTCACGGATCACGGTCGAGGGCAAGGGCGAGGACGAGCCGATCGCCGACAATACGACGCCGGAAGGCCGCGCTCAGAATCGCCGTGTCGACGTGATGATCCCCAAGGAGGAGACGTTGTGATCGCGGCCGGCTGGAAGCGCCCATGACGCGTTGGCTGCTGCAGATATTCAGCGTCATCGCGCTGGCCGGTTTCGCGGCAGCCGTCTGGTTTGCCGGGCCATTGATCCGCTTTGCCGATACCCGCCCGCTCGGCTCCGTCTGGCTGCGTGGCACGATTATAGGGGCCACCCTGGCGATCGTGGCGCTCTTCTACGGCTTCCGTTTCTGGCAAATGCGAAAGGCGCAAAAAGCGCTCGAGGCGGCAATCGTCCGCAGCGACGACAGAGATGGCGAGCCGCAGATGCTCGAGGCCCGCATGAAGGAGGCCATTGCGACGCTAAAGCGATCGAGCGGCAAGGGCAACTTCCTCTATGAGATCCCCTGGTACATCATCATCGGCCCGCCGGGCGCAGGCAAGACGACGGCACTGGTTAATTCGGGCCTGAAATTTCCGCTTGCCGGGTCGGGTGACGCCCAGCCGGTAGCCGGTATCGGCGGCACACGGTCCTGCGACTGGTGGTTCACCGACGAGGCCGTGCTGATCGACACCGCCGGACGCTACACAACGCAGGATTCGCACGCCGAGAGCGACAAAAAAAGTTGGCTTACCTTTTTAGCGTTGCTCAAGAGATACCGCACTAGGCAACCGATCAACGGCGTCATCCTGGCCATCAGCCTTGCCGACCTCATCAGCTTCGATGATCAGCAATTGAACGCCCATATCGTCGAAATACGCAGCCGCTTGCGGGAAACATACGAAACGCTGAAGGTCCAGTTTCCGGTCTACCTGCTTTTCACCAAGGCCGACCTTGTCTCCGGCTTCATGGATTATTTCGGCGGGTTCGACGAACCGCGCCGGCGTAAAGTGTGGGGCGCGACATTCCAGACCACGGATCGCAACAAGAACATGGTCAGCGAGGCCCCGGCCGAGTTCGAAGCACTGGCAAGACGGCTGGCGGAGGAGGTCCCCGACCGCCTGCAGGAAGAGGCTGATCCAGTCGCGCGCATAGCCCTCTTCGGCTTTCCGGCGCAATTTGGCGCGCTGAAGGGACGGATTGCCACTTTCGTCGCCAGCCTGTTCGATCCGGCCCGCAGCCAGGTGAATGTCAGCCTGCGTGGATTTTATTTTTCATCAGGCACGCAGGAAGGAACACCGATTGACCAGGTGCTCGGCGCAATCGGCCGCAGTTTCGGCGGTAATCCCGGGGCGCATCTGTCCGGCACAGGCAAGAGCTTCTTTTTGCACGACCTTCTCACCCGCGTCATTTTTGCGGAGGCGGGCTGGGTTTCATACGACAAATCGGCTGAAAGGCGTGCGGCGATCGCCAGATATGGCGGCCTTGGCATAATCGCGTTGGTCGCCGCGGTGGCCCTGGGCGCCATGGCCGTGAGTTACACGGCCAACAGATCGCTGATCGCCGCCACCACCCAGGAGATGAGCCAGTATCGCGAGACAGCGGGCCCGCTG
Source organism: Mesorhizobium robiniae (assembly GCF_040545535.1). NCBI lineage: Bacteria > Pseudomonadati > Pseudomonadota > Alphaproteobacteria > Hyphomicrobiales > Phyllobacteriaceae > Mesorhizobium > Mesorhizobium robiniae. Next base: position 132,544 of record NZ_JBEPMC010000001.1, on the reverse strand, counting down.
CTCAAAAGTACTGAGGTCACCGATGTCGATCTCGAAAACGTCATTGGCCCGCTCGACCAGTTGCGCAACCTGCCGGCAGGGTTCGAAACCGGTGACTTGCCGACGCCGGTCGAGGAGACGTTCGGCCTCAGCCAGCGGGAAAGACTTCTTTCGGCATCCAAAACGGCATACCGGCAAGCGCTGGAGCGCACATTCCGCGCGCGCCTGTTGATCCAGGCCGAGCGGACGATCCAGGCCAAGATGGCGGACCCCGACGCGCTCTACGAACCGTTGAAAATCTACCTGATGCTTGGCGGCAAGGCGCCGAAGGTCGACGACGCGCTGATCGTTTCCTGGATGAGACAGGATTGGGAACAAAACCGGTATCCGGGCGAAAACAACCGCGAGGGACGGGCGCAGCTCGAAAAGCATCTGCGCGCCATGCTGGCCTTGGACGACGCCTATGATCCGGTTTTCGAACTCAACCGACCGCTTGTCGAATCCGCCCAGCGCTCGCTCGGGCGCATGAGCCTAGCCGATCGTGCCTCCGCATTGATCAAGTCGGCTACATACGCGGCGGCGCTGGACGATTTTTCTGTTTCCGCGCAAGCTGGCCCGGAAGCGCAGTTGCTGTTCGAGCGCATCGACGGCAGCGATCTGGCTGATGTTCGTGTTCCCGGCATCTACACCCATGCCGGCTTCAACGACTTCTACCTCGGGCAACTCTCGCGCATCGCGCAGATGCTGGTCGACGACCAATGGGTTCTCGGCGGTGGCGGTGAGCAAGGCGGCATCGATCAGGAACTGCTCAAGCTCGGTCCAGAACTTCTCGATCGCTACGGGAAGGAGTTCACCGCGGCGTGGAACGCCGTTCTCGATGAGTTGAGGTTCAAAACGATGCTGAAGGACAAGCCGCATTATTTCGCGCTTTCCGCCGCCGCGTCGCCAACCTCGCCGATCGACCAGCTTTTTACGGCGATAGCCGACGAGACAGCCCTGACGCGGGAAGCCGGAAGCAACAGAGCCTCCGAGTTAGTATCCGGCGCGGTTCAGAACCAGCCGCAGACGTCTGCAGATATCGCCAAGGGCTTGGCGCGCATCGGCATACAAATTGCCACAAGCAAATCGCAAAGCCGCGCCGGCGCAGGGTCCTCGAGCGCACAGCATCCCGGAGCAAAGATCGAAGCGCAGTTCAGGTCATTCCAGACGCTGGTGAACGGTCCTGCCGGACGCCGCCCGATAGATGCATTGACCCAGAATTTCCGTGACATCTACCAGAGTCTGCAACTGGCGGCCGACGTTCCTTCGCAGACGGAACGCGTCAACATGAATCTGCAACTGCAGGTTTCCACCCTTCGCGCCAATGTCTCGCGTCTGCCCAAGCAGCTCGCGCGGATGGTCAACACGACGGCCGACGAGTTTGAGGGCAACGTCGCCGAAACCTCGGTAGCGAATCTGAACCAGATGCTCGACCAGACGGTGACGCGCGCCTGCGAAGAGGCGGTCAACGGACATTATCCCTTCGCCGGCAACGGCACCGAGGACATCGCAATGGCGGATTTCTCGAAACTGTTCGCTCCGGGCGGGCTGATGGACCGGTTCTTCGCACAGAATCTCGCATCGCTGATCGACATGACCGGCCACGGCTGGAGTTGGAAACAGGATGCGCGCTTGGGGCGCGACCTTCCGAAGTCGACCTTGAAGGACTTCCAGCTTGCTGCCGAAATCCGCAACGCCTTCTTTCCCTCCGGTGGTTCTGTCCCATCGGTGAGCGTCACCTTTACGCCGGTTTCACTGCATGGCGATGCCGATGCGGCAATACTCGACGTCGACGGCCAGATCGTCCAAAGCAACCAGGCAGGCAACGCGCCAAGCACGGTGACCTGGCCGAGCAGCGGGACTTCGGCGTCCGCCAGCCTGAGCTTGACGCCGGAAATGCCAGGCCGCGAGTCCGCCATCAAGTTCGACGGTCCGTGGGCGCTGAAGCGATTGCTGGACAAGGCTGATATCACCAGCGCCGGCGGCAATACGGAAGCCCGCTTCGTGATCGGCGGACGCGATGTCGCCTATACGATCCAGACCGGTTCGGACCCCAACCCCCTCTTCCTTCCCGCGCTTTCCGGGTTCAGCTGCCCAAAGGCCTTTTGAGATGGCCTTCGGGCTTTCCAGCATGATGACGCCGTCCATGGGCTGCAGACGCTCGGACGTTGATTTCGATATTCTAATATCCGCGCCTGTGGCAAACTGGCGCGAGCGAGCGCGGGAAAATGCGCCGCGAAGGACGCTTGCGAAGCGCTTGGTGGCAAATGAACAATGTCGCCCTTCCCTTTGAAAGCTTCGGCGTTAGCCACAGAGGCTGTGTCCGCGAGCTCAATGAGGACAACTATCTGGTCGAGCCGGAAACCGGCCTCTGGGTCGTGGCCGACGGAATGGGTGGACATGATGCCGGAGAAGTCGCCTCGGCCAGCATCGTCGATCATCTGGCAACGATCGGCATCGCAAGTTCGGCACCGGATCTTCGCGCGCGCTTCGAGGACCGGCTGAGTCGGGCCAATGCCGAGATCCGCGGGATATCGGAGTCCCGCGGTGTAACCATAGGCTCCACCGTCGCTGCCTTGCTGGCTATGAATGGGCGGTTTGCCTGCCTATGGGCGGGCGACAGCCGGGTCTATCTGATCCGCAACGGCTCGATCTCGCAGATTTCGAGGGACCATACCGAAGTTCAGGAACTTCTCGACAGAGGCATGATCAGCGCGGCCGAAGCGCTCACCTGGCCGCGCCGCAATGTCATCACACATGCGGTTGGTGTCAGCGACGAGATCATCATCGATTTCCAGCAAGGCGAAATCATGCCGGGGGACATTTTCGTGTTGAGCACCGATGGGCTCACGGCGCACGTCACCGACGCCGAGATCGAGGCGGCAGCGGTGTCCGCGACACCTCAGGCGGCGTGCGAAAACCTGCTGCAGACGGTGCTGGCGCGCGGCGGGACAGACAATGTCACGATTGTGCTGGTGAAGATCGGAGACAGCAGCAATGGGTCGCGTCCTGATCCATCCGCGGAGGTTGGAGGCTGATGAGCGCCGACGACAAGACGCGAATATCGCCTGGCCTGGCAAACACCGCTGTCGGCACGCAACTCAGCGGCATCTACGAACTTGACGAGCGGATCGCGTCCGGGGGCATGGGTGAGGTTTACCGTGGCCACAACATCCAGACCGGCGACCACGTCGCGATCAAGATCGTCCTGCCCGAGTTCGCCCGTGACCAGACGATCCTGTCCCTGTTCCGCAAGGAAGCCTCGATCCTCAACCACCTGTCGCACGACGCGGTCGTCAGATATCACGTCTTCACGATCGATCCCGGGATCGCCCGGCCCTACCTTGCCATGGAATTCGTCGACGGTGAATCGCTGTTCGACGTCATGCGGCGTGGCGCGATGCGGACGGAAGACGTGCGCAAGCTCTGCCACCGCCTTGCATCCGGTCTAAGCGCAGTGCACCAGGCGGGAGCAATACACCGCGACCTTTCCCCGGATAACATCATCCTGCCAGGAGGCCGGGTCGACCGTGCAAAGATCATCGACTTCGGCATCGCGCGATCGGCGACCATCGGTGGAGAGACCCTGATCGGCGGAAAGTTCGCAGGAAAGTACAGCTACGTTTCTCCCGAACAGCTCGGGCTGTTTGGCGGCGACGTCAGCGAGCAGTCCGACATCTACAGCCTGGGATTGGTGCTGGCCGCTGCACTGCGCGGAAAGCCGATCGATATGGGCGGCTCCCAGTTTGAGATCGTTGAAAAGCGCCGAACCGTGCCGGACCTGTCCGACATCGATGCCGATTTTCGCGAGATTGTCGAAGCCATGCTGCAACCGGACCCGCGGGATCGGCCAGTCAGCATGGCAGACATCGCCAGGCTGACGCGTGACGACAGCGAGGAGACAACGCCTCCGCCGTCCATCACACCTCGCGCCCGGACTGGTCTGCCGCGAACCGGCGAAACCGTCGCGCCCGGTTCCAAAGCCCCCGGGCACGGCTTGCCGGCTGTTGCGAAATCGGGGGAGCAGCGCTTCGTTCCGCATGTCCGGCCGGCGCATCTGTCCGCACCGCGGCCTTCGAAGGTCGCCCCTCCTTCGCGCGCGGTCACGCCTGATGCCCCCCAGAAGCCTGCAAAGACCCGCAACATCGCAATCGCTGCCTTCGCGGCGCTGGCTGTGGTCTCCGGCGCAGGCGTCTATCTGAGCGGCCTGACGACACCTTCCACGCCGGTCGCCGGCGATACACCGCTTTTGGCACCAGAAGCATCAAAGCCGGCCCCGGCGGACGGCGCAGCGAGCCCGCCTGGCAATGAGCCGGCAAAGCGGATTCCAGCCCAGCAGCCAAAACCGGACGGCGCTGCGCCGCCCGTCGAAAATCGGGCCGATGCCGAGGCCAGACAGGAGCCGGAGCCGATACAGCCGGCCAAAGTCCCCCCGCCCACCGAGGAAATCTCGGAGCCGTCTGCAGTCGAGGTGCAAATACCACCCGAAGCGGTTCCGCCGGCAATTCAGCCTGATGCGGTGACCGGCAACAGCCAGCAGGCAGCTCCGCCGGCCGCCGAGGTAGCGCCTGTAGCACCAGCCGAGAAAGCCCAGGCGCCAGCGGTCCAGTCCGATGCCGTGGAGAGCCGGAAGCCCGAGCGACAGGCTGCGGAGGAAGCCAAGGCCAAGGCTGAAGTTGAAGCCAAGGCTGATGTTGAAGCCAGGACCAAAGCGGAGCGAGAGGCCGAAGAGACGGCGAAAACACAAGCCGAAGAGGAAGAGCGTCAGAAGGCGGAGCAGGCGGCGCGGCTCGCGTCGGAGAGGGCCAAGCTCGACGCCGCGCGCAGGGCCGCAGAGCAGGCGCTAAAGGTGGAGCGTGCGCCGCAACCGCAGGCGGGCGAGTCGCCGGATGACGGCACCGTCGCCTTGAATGTGCCCCGACCGGGAGCTCCGCCGGCTCCTCCCGTCGATGCGATGGCGCAACGGGTCTCCTGGGTGCGCGACTTCAGCGGCGGCGATTGTTTCTATGCGGCGTTGACGTCGGCAACCGACAAGGCTGCCGCGATCGAGGGATTTGGAACGGAGGTCCCGCCATTCGAGCGAATGATGTACGATTTCCAGGCAAGATTCCATGTCGAACCGGACATCAGCGTCCGCCTCATTGAACCCGCCCAATGCGAAGTCACCAACTTTTTGCGCTTTCTGGATCAGACAGCGGCCGACAAGCCGCGGCTTGTTCTCGATCGGACGTCGGTGCCGAGCGGTTCGCCGATCAGCGGTACGCTGGTGACGCATGGCGGCCTCATTTCCAGCGTGCTGCTGATCGACCACGAGGGCATGGCGTTCAGCCTCGACGATCGTATCGTGGTGCAATCGGACAAGGCCATTTTCAACATCCCGACCAGTCTCGACCCCGCCGGCAAGGCGGCCGGCAAGCCCGTACCGCAGATCATAATGGTCATCACAGGTCGACAGGATATTCAGGCTGCGGCGTTCTCCGGGCCAATCCCGGTGTCGGTGCTGCTGCCCAAAATTCTCGAGGAAATCGAGACCAGCGGATCTGAATTCTCCGCAACTGGACAATACTTCCGGCTCGGCGGATAGCATGGACGCCCATGGATCTCCGCCGCCCGCGTTTTTCCTCCCTGCCCGCTCACCCGCCCAAAAGGCCGGGTGACTTGGTTCGAGCCCTGCTTGCCCTGAGAGACTATGTCAGGATTTCGATTCTCCCGGGCGCTGCGCTGCTGGCTTTCCTCTCGACCACCGAGGCGCGTGCCGAATTTACCGTCTGCAATCAGACGCTCGACGTGGTCAATCTCGCCGTTGGCCAGAAGGTCGAGAATACGGACCAGACCGACGGCTGGTGGACCATCGGCGCAAATCAATGCGTAAACGTCATCCGCGAGGAACTGACGAACCGCTACATCTACATCTATGCGACGGACGTTTTTGGTCACGCGATCCTGACCGGGTCGACCGAAATGTGCATCGACCGGCGGCGCTTCTCGATACGCGGTATCGATGAATGCTGGCAACGCGGCCGCATTGCCGCGCGATTTCTCGAAGTCGATACGCTCGAACAGGTGCGGTGGACCTTTTTCCTGACCGGAAGCAATCCGTGACGCACAGTATCGATACGAGCTTCAGGCTGAAGAAGCAGGCGCGCGCTGCCCTTCGCAGACGCAGGCTGTGGCGCAGGCTCCTTGCCGGTCTTGCAGCGATTGTCCTGTTGTCGATCGCCACCGGCTTTTATCTCACCGCGAACTATTGGTCGTTCGGCGATGAAGACGAGGAGTTGCAGGCGGTCGAGGGAACCGACGATGTGCCGGCCGATGCATCGATCTATGTACCTGCCATTATCGAGCTAGCGGGGGATCCTATGTGGATCACCCTTGCGCCCGACGCGGGCGCCGCAACGAAAGGCAAAGTGGTCGCGCGACCGGTGGAACTCGATCAGGCCGGAGTTTCTCCCCAGATCGAGATTCTGTCTGACGTGATGCTTAGCGCCAGCGAAAAATTCATGACGACGATCCCGTCCACGCAAGAAGATTTCGCATTTTTCCAGGCACAGCGGCAGACCGCGGCGGCGCCATCCAGCGATCTGCAAGACGATCCTCAGCCACTCGCTCCAGGTGAAGCTCCGCTTGCTTCTGGTCCGCAGGCGGGCGCCGATGATCCCGAAGCGGGCTGGGGCGAAACAATCGCTGCAGGCGAGGCAGCCCTTCCCGCGTTCCGGAAGACCCAGATAGAAAACAACACAAGCGTCGCAATTGTCATGAGCGAATATCAGCGATTCGAGGCTACCGCAGACACGTTCGTAAAGATTCTCAACGACCGCAGTTTGGACAGCGTTGCCCTGGACTCGCATTTCTCCGCCGATGATGCCAAGCTGGCAGGCGAAGCCCTGAGGTCGCTTTTCAATCGGGAAAGCCTTGAGCCGGGTTATGTCGTCGCGATGCGCGGTTTCCGGCCGGCGCGCGAGACGACAACAATGTCCCTCATGCAGGTTTCGATCTACGCCAAGAACACATTTGTCGGCACGCTGACGCGCAATGCCGCCGGTGCATTTGAGTCTGGCGTGGATCCTTGGGTCCGTGAAGATCTGTTCAATTACTCGGGCGCACAGGTGGAAGGCACGTACAAGAGGCAATACCGGCTACTCGACGCAATCTATTCCACGGCGGCACGTAATAATGTTCCGACCGGGGTGATCGGAGAGGCGATCATGTACCTCTCCAGAGGACAGGATCTGGATGCCTTCGCCAGCCAAGACCAGCGTCTGGTCCTGATCTATTCCCAAAGGCCACGTGGCAAGGAAGAAACTGCCGGACGGGTGTTGTATGTAGGCGTCCAGGGTAGCGAAAAGAGCCTCGACTGTTTCGTCTTCCAGCAGAGCGACGGCCAGTTTGCATGCGTTAGCGGTGACGATCAGGTTCGCTCGCTGACGGTCACCAACGGCATGGTCACGCCGGTCAACGGTGTCATGACGTCCACCTTCGGTCCACGCAAACACCCGATCCTAGGAACCGTTCGGATCCATAAGGGTGTGGATTGGGCGGCACCCCTGGGTACACCGATTGCAGCCGCTTTCGACGGCGAAATCGTCTTTCAGGGTGATGGAAAGGGATACGGCAATCTGGTGAAGATTTCGCACGGAAACGGGAGCGAGACGCGCTATGCGCACATGCAGAGGTTCGCGATCAAGGACGGTGTCGGCACGAAGGTGAAGGCAGGCGATATCATTGGCTATATCGGCACCACCGGCCTCTCGACTGGGCCGCACCTGCATTTCGAACTCTATCGGAGTGGCGAGGCCGTCAATCCCCTGGGCACGGTTACCACAATCGCCACGGACAATTCCGCTGTCGAAACGCTGACTGACCGTATCGTTCATGTCGAAAGTGGCGGCAGCGCCCGTGCCAAGAACCCCAATTCTTCAGCGACCGGAGCCGGCCAGTTCATAACAAAGACCTGGATCAGGATGATGAACACATACCGGCCCGAACTTGCGCGGACATTGTCGACCGCCGACCTGCTAGCTCTGCGTTACGACGCCACGATCTCGCGCGAGATGGTGAGCAACCTGGCGCGCGAAGGTGAAGCCTATCTTCGGGCGCGCGGCCACCAGATCACAGCCGGCCGGCTCTATCTCTGCCATTTCCTGGGAATGGAAGGCGCGCATCAAGCGTTGTCGGCGCCGGGTTCGGCGCAATTGAGCGCCGTCCTCGGGTCGGCCGTCATTCAAGCCAACCCGTTTCTCACCGGCAAGACCACCAGCTATGTCGTGAGTTGGGCCGAACGGAAAATGGGTCGGAAGCTGAGCCCGCTGACGACTGCCGTAAGCCAGCAGACGACGACGACGGAAGTCCGCCAGACATCGCCGGAGTTCGAAAAGTACAAACAGGCGATCACCGCCCTCATAAGCTCGATTCAGAATACCCTTTGAACGTGCTTCTCGCGGGCTCGCCGTTTAGTGGCGCGCCAAAGGTCATTATTGCCAATTTTTCGGGCCTTTGTGAACCAAAACTGTGACCTGGGTCACATACGCCTAAGAGCCATTATGGCAGAAGCGACTATGTCGCTGATGAAAAGCGCGGAGGGTTGGTCCATGAAAGCATTCGCTGTCTTTCTGAGCGGGTTCATCCTGTTCATCATCGCCTCGCTTGGCGCCGAGGCTGCCACGCCCGACGCCAAACGCGTTGCACTGGTCATCGGCAACAGCAAATATATCCATGCCGTTGCCCTGCCCAATCCCGCCAACGATGCGCGCCTCATCGCATCCACCCTGCGCAATGCCGGCTTCCAGGTGATCGAGGGAGTCGATCAGGACAATGCAGGCATGCACAGCCTCATCAGTCGGTTTACCGAGCAGTCCTACGACGCCGATCTCGCCGTCGTCTTTTATGCCGGCCACGGCATGCAGGTCGACGGCAAGAATTTCCTGATTCCGGTCGACGCCGAGTTGACATCGCCCGCCTATCTCAAGACCCGAACCATTCAGATCGATGACTTCATGGCAGCCTTACCGCCCGAGCCGGCGGTTGGCGTCGTTATCCTCGATGCCTGCCGCGACAATCCGCTGGCAAGGACCCTGGCGGCCGCGATGCCCAAGAGCCGTTCCACCTCGTTCGGCGCCGGTCTGGCGCCGGTTGAAGCAAAATCGAACGGCATTGGAACTGGCGGCATTCTGATTGCCTATGCGACGGATCCAGGCGCCATCGCTTTCGACGGCAACGGCGTCAACAGTCCCTATTCCACGGCGCTCGCGAGGCACCTGACTGAACCCGGCGTTGAAATCCAGAGCGCGCTGACGCGCGTACGCGGTCAGGTGACCGAGGCGACGGAGGGTCGCCAGAGACCCTGGCACAACGCATCGCTGGGGCGCGAGGTCTTCATCGGACAATCCATTGCGCAAGCCGTGCCTGCCGCGAAACCTGTCGCTGACGCATCCGGCGCCGCTGCGACCGCAATCCCCGCCCCCGTAACCAGCGAGCCTCCTTCCTGGGAGGTCGAGCAGCGTCTGTGGGATGAAGCTTCGAAGCGCCATTCCGTTCCGTTCTACGAAGCCTATCTCGGCCAGTTTCCGGAGGGTCGCTTCGCCACGGTGGCACGGCTGAACATCGACCAGTTGAAGGAACCGAAAGCCGAAAACCGGCAGGTCGCGGCAGTCGACGAGGACGAGGCGAATGCCAGTACCGGCTCAGCCGTCCGCACCTCCGTTGGTGTTTCAGACGAGGCGAAACAGACTCCGGGTACCGAGTTGACAGAAAGTGCGATCGGTCTCGATCGCGAGGCCCGCATCGATCTGCAGTTGCGCATCGAAGCCTTGGGCAACGAACTTGGCCGTATCGACGGGAACATGGGTCCGAAGACCCGTCAGGCGATCGGCATCTGGCAAGCAAAGAACGGTCTGCCGCGGACCAATTTCTTGACACGCGAGCAACTGGCGTTCCTGGTGATCCAGACGGATCCAATGATGGAGCCGGTGCGCGCCAGACATGCTGCCGATCAGGCTCGAGCAGTGCAGCCGAAAAAACAGGTGCAGAAGGCCCGTCTACAAAAGCCGGCGGCACACAAGGCCTACACACAAAAACCGGTGGCACAGAAAGCCCGGACACAAAAGCCGGTGGTACACAAGCCCCGCAAGCAACAGCAGGTGGTGCAGAAAAAGCGCTACCGCGAGGTGGTTCGGCGGGACGTCCCTCCGCCACGAGACAACAACGACTTCCTGACCAAGGCGCTGATTTTCGGCACTGGCGTTGCGGTGGGTGGCGTGCTCAACAACAACTGACCAATGCATGTCGCGCAAAAGCATGCCCTCGGGGCTTGACCGAGAGTGCGCAGCGGTTTTGCGACAACGACATGCATAAAATAACAAGCTAAAGCGCGTCGCATGAGGCCGGTCGAACGCGACTGCGGTTCAAGCCTGTTCGACATCTGAGCCGGGCTTTGGCACACCCGGCTCCAGCTACTCAGTCCTTATCCGCATTTCCACCCGGCGGTTGGCCGGATCGTAGGGGTCGGGGTTGCGTGGATGCGTTTCGCCCAGGCCGATTGCTTTGATGCGGGCAGCGTCGACGCCATTGGACGTCAGGAAGGCGGTCACCGATTGTGCTCTTCGTTCCGAAAGCCCATCATTGTAGTGAGCCGAGCCGGAAGCGTCGGTGTAGCCTTCCACGACAAAACTCAACGTGCTCAGCCGGTTATCGTTGAGCGCCTTGGCGAACTCGCCGAGTTCAGCGCGCGCAGTCGTGTCGAGTTCCGCGGAATCCAGGCCGAAATTGATCAGCATATCGAGGCTGGTTTTTTCGGCGGGTGCTTCCTTCTTCTTGCTCTTACATTCGTCTTCGGTGCCGACACAAACCCCACGTGACGGGCCGAATTCGCTCGCCCCGGCAAAAAACTTCACGATGTCTTCTGATTTCTGAAGCGGATCGGCGGAAGCATGTGTCGAAAAAAGCGTGACCGCCAACACGAAGCTTGAACCCCACAACTTCACAACGGTTACTCCTGTTTTGAGCATCCGATTTCGCCAGCCTCGGACTATATCAAATTGCGAAGCAACTGTCTGTCATAAACGTTGAGCATATCGGCGATGAACGGCGGTAGCCACCTTGCCCAGGACTGAGGCTTGACCCGCGCCCCGTCCAGCGCTTCAGTACCAACTGTTCCCCAGGTGAAAGCGTGGCGGCCATGGCCAATGAGCTTCGATTCAAAACGGCACGGGATCTTTTCATGGCCTGCCCAGCTGTTGCCGGAGACATGGTAGCACCTCCGACCGAACAGCCTTCAATCGAGTTTTGCCGAGCCCTGCTTGCCGGACGGGTGCCGGAGGAGGCGGTTACGTTCTGTGCCTACCTGCTTCCCGAACGGGCTGCGGTCTGGTGGGCTCATGAGTGCCTGACCCAGCTGACCGATCTGCTCGATAGCGGGGATCAGGAGTTGCTCGCGCTTGTTCACGAATTGGTCAGCCAACCCTACGGTCATCACCATGGCGCGGAAGTGAGCAGGGCCGCGGCAATGCCGCCAACGACGCCGGCTGCCTGGATTGCGCTGGCTGCAGGATGGCGCGGCAGCGGCACGGATACGGACATGGCTGCGGCATCGCACTTGCAATCATTTCCTGCCGCCCATGCGGTCAACGCAGGAGTTCTGGCCGGACTGGCGCGCGTTGCATTGGCGGACCGCTTTTCGGTTCTTTCCGCATTTGTCGAAATGGGCATCCAGATGGCAGAGATCGAGGCGCTGCACCAATCAGCGGATGCATATTAAACCTGATTGCCTACCCTAGTAGCAGCCGCATCGAGGCCATCTGGCCAACGCCTCCTTGACGTGCATCAAGGATATCCGTCAACTTTATCCCCAGCCGCCTCCCCCGCTGCTCCCACCGCTCCCGCCGTTTCCGCCGCCCGCAGGAACGATCACAGGAGGTGGGACAACAGGCTCCTCGATAGGCTCTTCCGCAACCGGCTTGATCACGTTTTTCTTGACCACCCGTTTGGGAGCGGCCTTGACGACCTTTTGCTGCACAGGTGTCCTACGAACGACCCTTTGCTCAACAGGTACCCTGCGAACGACCTTCGGCGGTGATGTCTCCTCCACCAGCGGCGCCGGTTCGGGTGGCATCAAGGACGTGCAGCCTGTGACAGCCGCCAGGATGCCGGACAGGGTTGTTCCGACGATTGCTTGCTTGAATGTCCTGCGCACCGTTTGCCTCCTGACTGATTAAAACACGTCCCGACGCGGGTTGGCTTCTTCCCAGACCCGCCTGGCCGCGCCGACCAACTGATTGTCCAGCGAACCAGATGCGGGGACCTTCGACCTGAGTTCCTGGCGCAGTTGCTTCAACGCCGTCGTTTTCACCTTCGTGCCGAATTTCGCGAGGTTCGTCCGGGCCTCCGGCATCTCGTTGCGGGTGTCCAGTGCGGCCGCGAATGCCAGAAAACGGACGGCCGTGGCCTGATCGGCATTTTCGGCCTTTTCCATTTCAAGAACCGCGCGATCGAATGCGCTGGAGGGGTCGCCCCGCATGGTCGCCATCTCGAACAGTCTTTGCGCTTCTGCCGGGTTGCGCTCCACGCCCACGCCGTCGCGATGCATGCGCGCGAGACTGCCCGGAGCGTAGGGCTGGCCGAGTTCGGTGGCTTTCTGAAACAGCTCCAGCGCGGTTTCCGGATTTTTCTCGACGCCCGCGCCCGACAGATAGTTCCGGCCGAGCAGGTTCATCGAATACATGTCCTGCCGCTGCACGCCGGCTTCCAGGAAGGCAACGGCGCGGGCCTGATCGGCGGTCACGCCGTTGCGGCCTTCGGTGAAGATCGCGCCGAGATCGTTCATGGCATAGGTGTGCCCCATCGCCGCCGCTTTGAGCAGCAGGTCCAGCCCCTTGGCCGTATCGCGCTCGACGCCGTAGCCATTGAACAGGGCACGGCCCCACGACGTCATCCCGTAGGGATCGCCCTTGTCGGCCGCAGCCGCGTAGAAGGTGTTGGCCTGCTTGCGGTCGACAGCCACGCCCGTTCCGGTCGCGAAGAGGTAGCCGAGTTCGAAAACGGCGCGCACGTGCCCCCGGTCGGCAGCCTGCTGGATAGCTTTCCTGGCCTGGTCGACCTTGCGGGCTGCAAGCAGCGCGCGCCCCAGTTCATAGCGGAAGCGGGCGACATTGGGATATGCCTTGACCGCAGCCTCGCAGAGCTTCACCGCGTCGGCGCCGATTTCGTTTGGCAGCAGACCGGGGACGACGCCTTGCAGGTCGAGGGGTTCGCCGGCAGCCGAGTCGCACGGATCGACGGTAGGCGATAGTTTCATCGTCGCCGGCTCGGATGCGGCACTACCCGCCCGGATTTCGAAGGCGACCTCAACCGTTTTGCCGGCTCCGATCTGTGGCTCATAGCGCAACCGGTCGACCTCATCGGCCATCAAGCTGGAGTCGGGCGATAGGATCCGATCCGGCAGGGAGAGTGTTCCCGTTGCCGGATAGCTCGCAACTTTCAGGCTGACCGCGGGGTCCTGTGTCGGGAAATTCAGCTTCAACGGAATCGGACCGACGCCGACCGGAATGTCGATCTCCCGGTTTTCGATCGCCTCGGCGGCGCCGGTGATATGAATGCCACGCTCCAGTACCTGCTGCTTCTGCTCGGCTTCGAGCGAAGCCATTACCTGTTCGCCCTGGGCGCCTTCGCCGCTCTTGATCCGGAACACCAGCATGCCCCTGGCTTCGCCGCCCCAATTATCGCGTGCGGCATAGGCCAGCATGTCCATCTCTTCCGGCTCGCCGATTCCCTTGGGGACATCCATCTGCAAACGCGGCAGGTCCTTGCCCTGGATCTGTTCTCCCGCCTCGACGACCTTGCCGTCCAGCATCAGGCGGCCGAGCGTGGGCGGTCTTTCGATGCTGACGGTGATTGTCCCGCCGTCGACATCGACCGGTTCCGCGAGATCCAGATCGACGGGGCCGGTCCCCGACAGCACGACCTTCTCCAGCACCGGCGGCAGTGATGGGCGGCTGCTGCGGCGCATCAGAACGACGTCGTCGATCAGCGAAGAGTTCTCCCAGGGGACCTGCAGGCCCTTTGTAGCCTCAACCACATCCCGGCGCACGGCCGACATAACGGTGCGAATCTCCTGGTTGGGGGCCAGCGCACGACGGGCAAACGCTGACGAAAAAGGACTGAGGTCGCCGGCGCCGTCATAGGCAACCGCACCGGGTTCGGTGGCAAACGCGATCAGCGTGTTCAGCGAACTTTTTATCTGTGCAAGGCCGGTGCCGCTTGCGACAACAAGCTGGTCCCTTAGCCAATAGTCCTTGCGCGGGAATGGATTGTTGCGGCAGGCATCGAGAATGATCACCTGGATTTTCGACTTCGAACGCATCTGCTGAAGCACGTCGTTCAGCTTGATTGCCTGGACCTCGACGTCGGCCGCCTGTTTCAACGAGGCGTCTACCGGGATGAGGAAATTTTCGCCGCCAATCTGAAAACCGTGACCGGAATAGTATACGACTGCGATATCGGCGCCGTCCACGGCGGCCAGATAGTTGCGGAACTGGTCCTCGAACTGCAGCTTGGTGAGATTGCTCGCAACGAACACCTCGAAGCCAGCCTGCCGAAACGTATCGGATACGTCCAAAACATCCTTGGCCGGGTTCTTGAGGGCCGAGATTTCCCGGTAGTCGGAATTGCCGATGACAAAGGCAACCCTTCGTTCGAGCGCGGACGCGTCGAAGGCCGCAAGGCTTGCGAGGATGAGGGCTACAACGAAGCCGCAACGTCGGAGCATGTCAAATCCCTTAACCGCTGGTTACCTGATGACCACAAGAATACAACTTGCGGCATCAAGGTCCGTTAGAGAGCATGCAACCTGCCGAGACACGACCCGGGAGAAACGCCGCCACGACAGCGGACAAGCCCTCACCTGATCAATTGCTAAATTACATCAGAGGTGAGGTGTCTGCAATGTATCTCACACAGGCTCGCCATTCGGCCGCTCGAATCCTTGGTTGCGCCGGGATCGGCTGCCGGAACGATGTCTTGGTTAATTAAACGGCACCGTCGGGCGCGGGTGCGACGCCGGTTGCGAAGCCGTGGTACGAGCGCAGCGGACGGCCCAAGAACTTGGTCAGGCGCTCGACGCCAGCGTCCTACGGTATCACGCCATCGCTGACGTAACGCTCGGTCATCAGGCGCATCTCATACGCCATCCACTTCGGCATGGAGTTGGCCATGTTCGCTCGAAGCCGGTGGGATCGTCGCCGCCGTAGTTGATCGGACGGCCGAGCACGTCGGACCAGATACCCGCCACGTCCTAACCGGTGAGCGTGTCGGGATCGACCAGGTTGATGGTTTCGATCGGCAGCTTGCCGAAACCTGCTCGCGACGGATCAACTCGATCGCTGCAACCCCGGCGATGTCGCAAATATCGACCATGGCGACGCGGCGGCACCACAAGGTAGGGCTGACGGCCTTCTTGCCCCCAACGAGATCGGCAATACGCCAGTCGCAGCGCGCCGTCACGCGCGCCACGACCGGATCGCGGTAGAGGCCCAGGAACGACATGGCGGTGGAAAGCACGCCGCTGCGCTTGTTCTCGGACTTGTTCAGCAGTTCTCGCGCGGACGACGCAATGACGGGATGAACGCCGGCTTCGCCGAGATGCGGCGTGTCCATCATCGCGCGCAAGGTGGCTTCCGCCGGACGACGCGGGTCGGACAGGAAGTTGGCGATGCCGGCCAGCGTCTTGTCTGGTTCGGCATAGAGGACGTGAAGGACGCCGGCGAGGATGGCCGTTCGGTTGTCAGCCTCAGCTATCCCTCCAGTTCGGCACCGACGTCATCTTGGCCGCCAGCGAACGCTGGCAATATGTCGCCGGCCAACAGCTTTTCTTTAGACAGCAGCCCCGCGTCCTCGAGGGCTTCAAAATCCAGCCAGAACTCCAGCAGGAACTCTTTTGTGGTGACGTAGGTATAAGGCGCACCCGGTATCGGACTGCGCGGCCCGGACGCGATCAGCTTCGCGCCGCGCGGCCTGGATGACAACGGGGAGCACGTTGCTATCGCCGGAGCGCGTCGACGTTCCCGGCGCCTGCTTGCACAGCTGACGGGTCCTTTACTTCGCCGTTGTCCGGCGCGCCCATCATATCGGAAAGCCACTTGGTCGAAGGCGATTGCGCGCAGAAGGTAATTGCCGCAATTGTGATTGGAACTCCGATGAATGCGCCGAACAGACCCCATAGGAACATCCAGAGGAAAACCGAAAACAGCACGAGAAAGGGCGACAGTGACAACGCCTTACCCGCTACGCGCGGCTCTACGTAGCTGCCGATGGCGAATTGTATAAGATTTAGGCAGCCAAAGACAACCAGCGCGGAATACAGGGATTCGAACTGCGCCAGCGCGTAGAAGGTCGGCAGCAGCGTTGCGATGAACGGGCCGACGAAGGGGATGAAATTCAAGGTGAAGGCGATGACACCCCACTCCGTCGCAAGCTGCAGGCCGAGGGCCATGGCAAACACATAGACCAGTCCACCCGTTGCAACGCTCATGATCGTCCTGATCATCAGATACCGGCGCAGCTTGGCGGCGGTGCGTTCGCCGCCGACGATCAGGACGCGCGCGGCCTCGCTGCTGAAGATGCGGGGAATTTTGCGCGCCAGCGGGCCGACCTCGAGCAGGCCGAGGAGCACATAGATCAGCACCACGACCCAGAACGAGATCATCGTATTCAGCCGGGCCGACAGGCCCTGCATCGCCCCCACGACCCAGCGCATGTTGAAATGCTCGGCCCACAGGCCGGCGACGGCGATCCCATGTGTTTCCAGCCAGGATGTCGCCTGTTCGTAAAGCGCTTGAAGCCGCGGCGTCTCCGCGATGAGAGATCGGCCGATCCGACCGAAGCCCCAGGCCACGACGGAGGCGAACACGACGAAGACCAGCACGACCAGCGTGACGACAATGGCCAGCGCCACAAGCTGCGGCAGACGCGTCTGAAGCCGTTTCTGAAACGGCCAGGCGATTGCGATGATGAAGAGGGCGCAGGCAACGGGCGCAATGATCGCGTCCGCGAAATAGAGCGCAGCCAGTAGCAGAATTGTGCAGATGATGCCCAGCAGTACCGGAACCCAGCGGGCATTCATAACAATTCAGAAGCTCCAGATCATCGGCACTATGAACACAGCCACGACAAAGAACCAGAGCATCAGCGGAAGACCGAGCTTCCAATAATCGCCGAAAGCGTACCCGCCGGGGCCCATGACCATCAGGTTGGTTGGGGTCGCGATCGGGGTCAGGAATGCCGCGGCCGCCGCCACGGCGGTGCTCATTAGCACCGGGCGGGGCGAAATGCCCATGGTTACCGCGGCTGCCACCCCGATTGGGATGACGATGAGCGCGGTCGCGGTATTGCTGATGAGCTGCCCCATTATAGCAGTCAGCACGAACAGGCCGGCGAGCAGCGCAATGGGGCCGGCGTCGCCGACGAGCGACACCAGATGCTCTGCCATCAGTTTCGCGGCGCCCGTCTCGACCATGGCAGTGGACAGCGGCATCATCGCTCCGACAAGGATCACCGTCGTCCAATCGATAGCGCGATAGGATTGCTCGACGCTCATGATCCCTGACAGGACGACCACGCCGGCGGCGAGCAGGCCGGCTACCGCCGGCGGGGCAATGCCCGTAGCGAGGAGCAGGACCATCGCGACCAGAATGGCGACGGCCTGGCGGGCACCCGGCCCCATCGGCACCGCCTGTCGACGCACCAGTTCGGGCGAATTGACGACCAGCACATCCGGATCCTTGAGGCGTTGGTCGAGAGCTTTCCATGTTCCCTGCAAGAGCATCGTATCGCCGGCCTGCAACACGATACCTCCTGCGTCTCGTGTTGCGTTGGTGGCGGCAACCTCTTCGCCGGCGCGCTGCACTGCAAGGACGATCAGGTCGCCGCTCTCGGTAACCATGCCCGGGAAAACGTTCTGGCCGATAAGGCCGGAGCGCGGCGGGATCACCACCTCAGCGAGGCCCGAACTGCGATTGAACAATGTTTCCTCTCCCTGCCCGGGCGCCGCCAACTCGCTGAATGCGAGGTGCTTATCGGCAGCGAACGCGGCAGCCGACTCGGCGTCGCCCCGCAGCAGCAGGTGATCGCCCTCGGCGATAACAGGTCTGCGCAGCGGACTGGCCGTTTCACCCTCCTGAACGGCGACGAGCTTCAGGTCGGGATACGTGGTCAACTCGATGGCAGACGCGGGCATGCCGATAAAGGGCGAACTTGCGCGCATGCGCATCTGATAGACACCACTGACAAGGCCGTATTGCTCGACAAGCGTTTTCGCATGGCGGCTGAAGTCGGCGGGCATGGTCGCGCCATTGCGTTCGGGCAGGAGCCGCTTTCCGAATAAGATGATGATCCCCATCGTTCCGGCCAGCAGCGGCAAGCCGACAAGCGCGAACTCGAAAAAGCCGAAGCCGCCGAAGCCGGCGTCGCTGCCCGCGTCCGAGACCAAGACGTTCACCGGCGAGCCCGTCAGAGCGAGCTTCGAGCCGGCGTGCGCGGAAAAAACGAGGGGCAGGAGCAACTGCGCCGAATTTCGCTTCAGGCGGACGGCGATGACGACCACCACCGGCAGGAGTGCGGCAACGGCACCGTTGACGCTGATCAGCGCCGTAAGGAGCGCGACCATACTCATCGTCAGCACCAGCAGGCGAGTGCGGCTCTCTTCGCCCGCGCCACGGATCAGAAGCTGCCCGGCCCACGCGGTGACGCCTGTCACGTCGAGCCCAGCACTGACGATGAAGAGGGAGGCTATGAAGATCACCGCGGGATCACCGAAGCCGCCGAGGGCCTGATCGATCGTCAGGACGCCCGTCGCCCACAGCGCCGTCGCAGTCGCCATCGCGACAACGACGACAGGCAGCCTATTCCAGACGAACAGCACGACGACGACCGCGATGATGGTGGCAGTGTAAGCTATGGGGCTCAATCGCTTATTCCCTCACCGGCTCTTTCTCAAGCCAACAAATTAAACCACTGCCGACATCCGAAACCCCAACTGTCGCCGGGGCCGCGGCATCACTGCTATTGTTCCATTGTCGCCATAAGTATGCCGAGGCGGCAGCCCTTCTCGTATTCGGCAAGGTTCACGTATTCCTTGATGGTATGGATCTCGGCCTGCCCGGCACCGATGGTGATGGTGGGAACGCCGTGCTTGTCGAGCCAGTTGGCGTCGAGCCCGCCGTTGGAGAACAGACAGTTGCCCTCGATGCCCAGCATCTCCAGCGCCTTGATGGCGCGCTTCACAACCGGGCTGTTCTCTTTGAGCTTGAAAGGAGGGTAGGAAGTCTGATGACTGAACGCCACTTCCGCCGTGTGCCCCTCGTGATCCTTGACCTGTTCTTTTGCTTTCGCAAAGGCATCGCCGTAACCCTTCGCTATCTTCTCCGCGAAAGCCGATTCTGAGCTACGCGCCTCGCCCTTGATGAAGGCGTAGTCGGTGACGACGTTGGTTGCATCGCCCGCAGGCTTTCCATCCTTTCCGCCGAAAATCCCGACATTGCTTGTTCCGCGGCCGTCAGGCTTGACGACTTTGCCGAACCAGCCCGCGTTCTGCGCCTCCGCCAAAGCTATGGCTCCGACCAGTGTCGCCGATATTCCCTTCTCCGGCGCCACCCCGGCATGGGATGCCTGGCCCTTGATCTCGACTTCCCAGTTTTCCTGTCCGACCGCGCCAATGATCAGATCGGAAGCGAGTTGCCCGTCGACGTTGATACACATGACCGGTCCGCCGAGATCGGCAGGATTCAGCTCGCGCGCCCCATGAAGCCCGCTCTCCTCGCGTACCGTGAAAAGCAGCGTGATCGGCGGATGCGGCAGCTCGTGCTGGATAAGCGTTTCGGCAAGCACCACCAGAAGGGCAACCCCAGTGCGGGCATCGCCCCCAAGTGCCGTCGTGCCGTCGGAGACTATGCGATCCCCCTCCCGTCGCGGGTTGGCACCTGCACAGAGCGGCACGGTATCCAGGTGGGTCGAGAATAGCAGCCTTGGTCCGCTCCGCGTTCCCGGTAGGTCCACGATGAGATTGCCGGTCTCCGTCGGCAGCGGAATACGCGTGTTGGCATCGTCGAAGCGGATTGCTGAAGCCGGCACGCCGGCGGCCTCCAGCGCATCGCTGACGGCCGTCGCGATATTGGCCTCGTACCCGGTCACGCCTTCGACCGAGAGAAACCGCATCAGGTGCTCTTCGGCGGCAGCGACATCGAGGGGAATCGAGGGCTTGCTCATGGGTCCATCCTTTTCATTTGAATGCCGCATCGCGTCAGGCCGTCGCTCCGGCCGTCACAGCCCCCAAGGCAGACCGAGCATCTTCCAAGCCGCGAAGAGAGCCGTCCACAGCACGAATATCCACACGACATAGGGAAGCATCAGGGACACGATCGTACCGACGCCTGCCGATTTGTCGTATTTCGCGGCGAAGCCGACCACGAGCGCGAAATACGCATTGAGCGGCGTGATTGCATTCATCGGGGAATCGCCGACGCGGTAGGCTCCCAGAACCGCTTCGGGTTCGACGCCCAGCTTCATCAGCAGAGGTACGAAGACGGGAGCGAAAATCGCCCATTTCGCGATCGCTCCAGTCAACAGCAGATCGATGATCGCGACCACGATGATGAAGCCGAGCAGCAACGGCAGCGCGCCGATATTGGCCGCTTGCAGGACGCCGGAGAGGCTGAGCGCCATGACGGTGCCGATGTTGGTGTAGGTAAAATAGGCGACGAACTGACTCAGCACAAAGAACAGGAAGATAGTACCACCCATATTCTTGATCGACTTCTCGATCGCGCCGATCACCTCCGTCAGGGTGCGCAGGGTTCCGGCGCCGACGCCGTATGCCCAGCCGGTCACCAGAAACATGAGGACGATAAGAGTTATGAGGCCGCTCATGAATGGCGAATTGCCGATCAGTTCGCCGGTGGCCGGATTGCGCAGCGGCCCCCATGACGGGATCGTCAGTAAGCAGAAGACCACGATCAGGCCGAGCAGTCCGAAGCCGGCGAAGCGCAAGCCGCGCGACTCCTGCTCGCCAAGCATGGCGCCCTGATCCGTCGTCGTGCCCTCGGAGGCGTTCTTGGGATCATAGGGTCCAAGCCGCGGCTCGATGATGCGATCGGATATGAATGCGATGATGAACGTCAAAAACACCACCGATGCAAAGGAGAACCAGAGGTTCGACGCCAGGCCGATCGATCTGGTGGGGTCGACGAGATGAGCAGCGTCATTGGTGAATTCGACGAGAACCGTGTCGAGCGGTTTTATCAGCATGTTGACGGTGAAAGCGGCGGCGACGGCGGCAAAACCCAGCGCCAGGCCGGCCAAAGGGTGCCGCCCGACAGCAAGGTAGGCGATGCCCGCGAGGGGGATGAGCACAAGGTAGCCCGCATCAGCGGCAATGCTGGCCAGTATGCCGACAAAGGCCAGGATGTAGGTGAGCGCCCAGCGCGGCGACACAATAACGAGCTTGTGGATCAGCGCGGTGACCAACCCGGATTCCTCCGCCACGCCGGCGCCAATCATGGCGGCGATCATGAGGCCAACGGCGGTAAAGGCCATGAAGTTGGGGACAAGCGATTCGTACATGAAGCGAATGCCGTCCGCATTGATCAGGCTGCGGATTTCCGTGCTCGCAATCTCGATTTCGTGCGTGTCCGGATTGATGCGCTCGAAACTGACGACCGCGCCAAACATGCCCAGCACAGCTGATAACGCGATGACAATTGCAATCAGGATCAAGAAGATGACGACCGGATGAGGAACCATGTTCCCAACTCGTTCGACGCCGTCGAGAAATCGTTGCATCGCGGTTTTGGGAGCCACGTTCACGGCGGACATCGCTGCCTTCCTCTCTGCTGGACCCGCCGCGGCGGAGTCGCCCGGCTGCTCTTCACTTGGCCAACGTGTTCTTTTGGATGACGCCATCCTTCATGATGATCTTGAAGTTGTTGGCGGGGTCGGCCACCAGGTCGAGGTTCTCCAGCGGGTTGCCCTCGACGAGCAGGAGGTCGGCCAGCGCGCCCTCCTCGACGACGCCCAGCTTTCCCGGATAGGGATTGCGCTTGCCAGAAAGCGCCAGCAGCTCGGCGTTGGTCCCGGTCGCCATGGCCAGCGCCTCGGCGGGCGTGTACCAACGGATGAGCGAGGCGAGGATTGCGCCCTGCTGCGCCGCCATCGCGCGCGAGAACAGGACGTCGGTGCCCCACGCCGTTTTGATCTTGTACTTCTTCGCCAATTCGTAGGTCCTGCCGATGCCGGGCCACACCTCCTCGGCCTTGGCGCGCTCGACCGAACCCTCCCGGAGGCCTGTCCTCATCATTTCATGAAGCGGCTGCAGGCTGAGCCAGATGCCCTTTTCCGCGATCAGCTTGGCGTCTGCCTCGCTCATGAGGAGGCCGTGTTCGATGCACTTCACACCGGCTGCAATAGACTTTTGAATCGCGTCCGAGGTGAAGGCGTGTACGGCAACGTAGGTGCCCCAATTCTCGGCAATTTCGACCGCCGCCCGCAATTCGGGCGCGGTGAAGGTGGTGACATCGAGCGGGCTGAAGGGTGAAGACACGCCGCCGCCCGCCGTCAGCTTGAGCAGCACGGCCCCTTGCATGAACTGCTCGCGGGCACGCAAACGCACCTCGTCGGGGCTGTCCACGACGATGCTGCCGCCGTTTATCTCCATGGGGGTGAACAAGCCTGGCTTCCGAGGCAGGTCGCTCATGTGGCGGAAATCGCCATGACCGCTGGTCACGGTCATCATGGCGCCGGACGGATAGATGCGCGGCCCCTCGATGATGCCCTGGTCGATCGCGCGCTTGAGACCGAACGCCGGTCCGCCTACGTCGCGAACGGTTGTGAAGCCGCGCATCAGCGTTTCGGTTGCCTCGTCGCCGGCCGCGATATTGGCGAAGCCGATGTCGTTCATCGTGTCTGCCGGGCCGGTCGCAATCAGCATCGCATGCCAATGCGCATCGATCAGCCCCGGCATCAGCGTTCGACCGTTGCCGGCAATGCGCTCCGCGCCGTCGGGCTCGACGGGGTCTGTCGAGATGCGCGCGATCACATTGCCCTGGATCAGCACGTTCGACGGAGCCGAGAGAGCAGCCCCTTTTCCGTCGAAGATGCGGACGTTTTCGAAAAGGATGTCATCGGCGTTGGCAATCGCGCAAAATCCGAGCACGAGAGCGGCCGCAAGCATTTCCCTGCCTGAGCTGAGCATCACGAAAGCTGTGCGGACAGGAGAGAGTGATGCTGCCGCGTAGGGCACGGCATGCGCCAGGAACCTGATCATCTCCTGCAGTTCAAAAGATCTGAGATGCACGGCGATTCTCCAGTTCAGGAGGAATTGGCCACAGCACAGGAAGCCTCACGCCCATGTCATGAGCATCAAGATAGAAGGCTACGTTCACACTGTTTGGCAGCCGTCATGGTTGGTTACTCTGATTGCGTCGGATTATCTTTCGCACCATCAGCAGAACGCCAATGGCAATGAGAACGATTCCCGCAGCCATGTATCCTGTCGACGACGCGGTCCTGTAGGCTGACGCTGCCAGCAGGAAGCCAAGAACGACAAAGATCAACCCGATATTACCGATTAACAGGTGGGTTTTTCATCCTTTATGGTCATAGAATGCTCTCCGCCGCGTAGAGCTACCCTTAAATCCGTCTTCGATACTACTATGATTAGGGGCTTCGGTCGAGCGCCAACAGATGCGAGGCACAACAAACTCCCACTATTTGGTTAAGTAATCACCGTTCCGAAGGAAATAGCAGCCCCCAATGTCTGGACCTGATCCCGCGTTTGTCGAAGCACTTCTTCGCTAGGACTGCTCTCCCCAGATAGAAGGGCATTTGTGCGGCAGACCCTAGGCGTCCGGATCGGGTCATGATTTCCGGCTCGGCGGAAAGTCCGCTTCCAAGACAGGATATTGCCGCTGCGACGACCATTGGCCCACAGATACCGGCATTTCACGCCAGCCTAATTACCGCCGAGGCATTCTCGATCATACGTTTAACCATCCTGTTCGCACGCCGTTGCCGCCGTTCGCCGCACCTATCAATCAGCGGCCTTCCGGCCTCGCGGTAGCCGCATCGTCATAATGGCGGGTCGAGATAGACGGAGATCTGCGCTTTCTTTTGGCGAGCTGTCATGGCGCCTACAACTCCATGCCGTCATCAGGATCGAGCGAAACCTGCCGCGCCACGCCCTGCATGAGGCGAGCCAGGCGGCGATTGCGGACGGCCTCATCGTCGTCGCCATCGTCGAAGGAATGATCTCGAACTCATTGTCGAGCGGAGCCGTTTTCTCGATTGGCCGCGCGCGATTGAGCTCCGGTTGCAAGCGTCGCTCAGATCCCGTCGGATCGCCATCGTCGTTCCGGGTCATACCGGAATCATCGCGGCCTCAGGTCGGATAGGGAATGGCAGGTCGGGCCAAAATGCCTAAACAGCGCAACTGTCGTGGCCGCAACCCCAAAATTCCACAGTAAAATCAATGACTTTTCGGAAAGGCCGATGGTACCGTTGGCTTGGATCGCCTTCTAACATAAGCAATGGTTTTCATTCGATTTTTACCGCATGAACCGCATATTTGTATCACAATAGGTATCACAATACGTAGCACAAATTCATTTCGGCTTCGTGGGCGCAACCAGAGGTACGCGGTCGAAGCGGCCGCTATATAGTGACGCGACATCCTGCTTGTTTCGGCGGCGCTGAAATAAACGCCCTGCTGTCCAGAAACGGAGATGGTGGGCCCGGAGGGACTCGAACCCCCAACCAAGCGGTTATGAGCCGCCGGCTCTAACCATTGAGCTACAGGCCCCACACGCAGCTGGATTAATGTTTTTCCCGGAACCGCACAAGGCTTTCCAGACGGGCTGGCCGAGATCGCCCAAATCAGCCCATATTCGGACATTAGAGCGACGTGCGTCCACTTAGACGCACGAAGTACGCTCTAACGCTTTGAATCTACGCATCGTGCTTTCCGAAATCGATTCCGATTTTCGGGCCGATGCGGTAGTCGACAAGCGCGACTGGATCGCTGACCGAGGAGATTTTTATGACCAGACCTCTTTTTCCCTTGGCGCTCGCCGCCGCAATCGCTTTTCCGGCGATGGCCGGCGCGGCCGATTCGCCGCCCCCGCCCCGCATCGTCGTCACCGGCGAAGGCGAAGCGACCGCGGCCCCGGATCTGGCGCTGCTGACGCTCAGCGTCATGCGCGAGGCCAAGACCGCACGTGCCGCGCTCGATGCCAACAACGACGCCATGGCCTCCGTGATCGCCGCCATGAAGTCGGCTGGCATCAAGGAGCGCGACCTGCAGACGGCCGGTATCCAGATCAGCCCGCGCTACAACTACACCAACAAGCCGGACGGCAGCCAGGAAGCCGAACTCATCGCCTACCAGGTGACCAACACGCTTTCGGTGCGTATCCGCGACATCGATAAAACAGGCGAGATTCTCGACAAGGCTGTGTCGCTTGGCGTCAACCAGGGCGGCGGCATTTCATTTTCCAACGAAAATCCGGCGGCAACTGTCACCGAAGCCCGCAAGAAGGCGGTCGCCGACGCCATGGCCAAGGCCAAGACGCTGGCTGAAGCCGCCGGCGTCGGCATTGGACGGGTGTTGGAAATCACCGACCAGAACGTCGCGCCGCCACCGATACCGATGAACGCCAAGTCCTTCGACGCGGCCCGCGCATCGGTTCCGGTGGAGGCCGGCGAGAATTCCTACACGGTGCAGGTTACTGTCACTTTCGAGTTGAAGTGACCGCCGCCTGAACGCTCCGGCCGCGGTTCGGTGCTGTTGAAGCGCGGGCGACCGGCAATACCGATCTTGCTGCATCAAAAACCCCGGAGGACCGATCCTCCGGGGTTTTTTCGAGCCGCACCCTTCCGTCCTGGCGGAAAGGGGCTCCGCTACCCCAGACCGACCTTCATAGAAGGTCGTGTCTCCGGACTGACTTTCCCGAAAGTCATGTCCCGGACTGACCTTCACAGAAGGTCATGTCCCAAGCTGATCTTCGCAGAAGATCACGCTTTCCGGCCGTAGGTGACGTGCCGCCTGCGTCAGCGACGGAGGATCGGGCAGCCGCGCTCGTTGCCGAACACGACCAGCACGCGATCGCCATATTGGCGGCCCGCGACCTTGACCGTGCGGCGGTTGATATCGACGATGCGGGCGCGGCGCAGGCCCATGCGCTCCGCCTTGCCGAGTGCCCGATCCGGCGAGCAGGACCGGCGCCAGTCGCGGTCGCGACGATGGCCGCGGCGGTAGCCGTCATCGTCTCCAGTGTAGACGCCGACGCGAGGATCGTTGTCGTTGCCGAAGCCGAGATAGATGCTGTCTGCATGAGCGGGGACGGCGGCAAGTGTGCCGAGGCTGACAAGGGCCGAAAGCGTCGCCATCTTGATCGTGTTGAACATTGTCTTCTCTCCTTGTTGAGGGCTTCCGCCCGTCTTGATCGAACCAATTAGTCTTAATCAACCAATGGGAGGAGAATGCGCCTGCGTATCTGAACTTTTTACGAACCAGCCGTTCATTTCCGGTTCAGGTGCAGGGCAGGAGATCATCGCAGTCCTTCGCCTCCCGCGACCGGTTCCCGATACTCTGGACAGAAACGCCGGTTTGCCGTCGGTTCCGGCAGCGATCGTAATGCATATCGCCCAAAAGCGCGCAGCGATTTTTGGGACGACGCCTTACAAAAACTTAAGGCGGGTCGCATGAATCCTCCCGACGCGGCGCGCTTTAAGGTTCGTCGTCCAGCATGTGCTCGAAGTAATCGTCCGGCTCGGCAAGATCGGTCTCGCTGGCGCTGACCCGGCCGCGCATCGAGATGCCGGCCTCATGCACCGTCTCGGCACTTCCCGACACCAGCCTGTGCCACCAGTAAAGATCGTGTCCCTCGGCGACGAGCCGGTAGGCGCATGTCTTGGGCAGCCAGCTGATCGTGCGCACATTCTGCGGCGTCAGCCCGACGCAATCCGGGACGCGCGCCAGCCGGTTGACATAGTCAGAACAGCGGCAAGTTCCGGCATCGAACAGCCGGCAGCCGACGCTCGTCCAGTAGATCTCGCCGGTGTCCTCGTCCTCGAGTTTCGACAGGCAGCATTTGCCGCAGCCGTCGCAAAGCGATTCCCACTCGGCCGGGGTCATCGCTTCGAGCGACTTGGTTTTCCAGAACGGCGTTTCCATCGATGGGATGTGGCCCCCGCTGGCGTCAAGGTCAAGCGCGGCAACACTGCAAACCCGGCCAGAACTGTAGCCAAGCACCATAGGAATGACACGAAGTGGCCTTCAAAACGCCGGCCAATCGCCCTTCGTGGCCGTTAATGCCCGTTAACCGGAACCAATCCGGTTTATGAACAGTTTGGGCCGGGATGGGACGCCAAAAGGAGGATTTCTAATGAAACGCCAACCACGGATTCTGGCAGGCACGGCACTTGGCCTGTTGATGGCGTCCGCGCCGTTGGGCGCATTCCCGCTACAGGGCAGCGCCGCGTTCGGCCCGCCGCAGCGTACGGTAACGCCGTTGATCCTGGCGCAATCGAATTGCCCCGAAGGCGAGTCGGCGGAAGGCTGCGCACAGCAGGCAGAACCGGAGCAGAGGCCGCGCAAGGAGCGCAAACAGCAACGGCAGACGGAATCGGCTCCCGCGGAGCAGGCGGCACCTTCCGGTGACGAGCAACAGGGCAATCAACGCAGAAAGAAGCGCGAGCAGCAACAGCAAACCGAAGCCGCACCCGCCGAGCGATCCGCCGAGCAGGCCGAATCTGGGAGCGACGAACAGCCCCAGCCGCGCAGAAAGAAGCGCGACCGGCAGCAGCAGACTGAAGCCGCACCCGCCGAACGGTCTGCCGAGCAGGGCGAACCTGGGAGCGACGAACAGCCCCAGCCGCGTAGAAAGAAGCGCGACCGGCAGCAGCAGAATGAGGCCGCACCCGCCGACCAGCCCACTGAGCAGGCGGCGCCAGCAAACGACGAGCAACCCAAGCCGCGTAGAAAGAAGCGCGATCAGCAACAGCAGATCGAGGCAGCACCCGCCGAAGAGCCAGCCGGACAAACAAAGCCTCGCGAGAAGGCCGCACCTGCCAATGACAACGAGCCGGTCGCGCCGCGCAGGAAGAAGCGGGACCAGGATCAACAGATCGAGGCCGCACCATCCGAACAGCCGGCCAAGAGGGAAAAGCCCGCCCGTGAGGCTGACCCGCAGGCAGAGCCGCTTCCCATTCCAACTGACCGGCAAGCGGCTCCTGCCGAAGGCGAACAGCCTTTGGACCAGGCAAGAAAGCGTGGCAAGAAGCCTGCCGGCGAACGGCCGGTGACAGGAGAGCAGCCCTCAACCGGCGAGCAGCCCGCCGAGGGCGAACAGGCCGCGCCGGCCGAAGGGGAAGGTCCGGCCCAGGGCGAGGCTCCCGTTTTCGACAGCCAGAAAGATGCCGTGCGCAAGCGCCGGGGCGGCAGGGACAACGCGCAAGAGACCGGCGGCCAGGACGCGGGTGGTCAGCCTACCCAGCAGAACGGCGAACAGGCGGAAGCCGCGAAGCCGGCTCCAGTCGACCAAGGACCGCCGCCGACTGACGACAGGGCGGCCCAGCAAGCGATCAAGCTTGAGAGGATGGTTCCGGTAACGGAGGAAAAGGGCAAACGCGTTGAGCGCGCGCCCGACGACGAGGACATCCGCCGCCGTCCGCGCCCGCGAGGGGTCGACGTCGTCAGGGAACTCGGCGACCGCGTTATCCTCCAGTTCAACAACCAGACGATCGTCGAAAGCAATGATGCCCCGCGCATGCACCGTGGCGCCAGGAACGTCTATTACGAGGATCTGTCGGGCGATCGCACCCGGGAAATCGTCGAGCGTGACAACGGTGTCCAGATCGTCACCATCCGCAATCGCTACGGCGACGTGATCCAGCGTTCACGCATCGCGCCCGACGGACGCGAATATGTGCTGAGCTATGTCGACGAGCGGTACTACGATGACGATAGCGACTGGCGCGATCCGGGGGACGACCTGCCGCCGATTCGGATCGACATTCCGCGCGAGGAGTACATTCTGGATTCCGAAGAGGTCGAGGATCCGAACGACTATTACACCTTCCTCGAACAGCCGCCGGTGGAGAGGGTTCAGCGCCTGTACTCGATCGACGAGGTCAAGCGTTCGGCCCGCGTGCGCGACATCGCCCGCCGCATCGACCTCGACACGCTGAACTTCGAATTCGGTTCAGCCTCGATCCCCGACTCCGAGGTGCAGAAACTCGAAGGCGTCGCCAGCGCCATGGAGAAGCTGCTCGAGAAGAACCCGGCGGAAACCTTCCTGATCGAAGGCCATACCGATGCTGTCGGCAGGCCGGAAGCGAACCTCGCTCTATCCGACCGTCGCGCGGAAGCGGTGGCCGAAGCCTTGACCAACGCCTTCAGCATTCCGCCGGAGAACCTGACGACACAGGGCTATGGCGAGGAGTATCTCAAGGTCGACACGTCGGAGCCCAATCGCGAGAACCGTCGCGTCGCGATCCGCCGCATCACCTCGCTGGTGGCGCCGGTCGCCAGCGCGAATTAGGCCATGGTCCCTAAAAGTGGAAACCGGTTTTCGGAAAAGACCATGGCCAACTTAAAAGCAATGATTCCAGAAACCTGAACTGGTTTCTGGAATCTATGAGGGAAGACTTAGCCCACCCCGGCTTCACCGGGATGGGCTAAGTCCAGCAATGAGCCGAGGTTGAAGGCGAATGTACGTCGCTATTTAACCAGGCATTGAATCGCGGGATCGTCCACCCCAGATTCTGGTTAGGGCTTCCCTGCCCTGTCCCGACTCCAGCGGGACACAAGAGCCCCGCCGGTACCCCCCTCGCCGGCGGGGTTTTTGCCGGCTCTATGGAAAACCGAAGCCTTACGCGCGGCCGAGACAATTCTGGGGTGGCCCTCCGCCTAAAGCAAAGAAGGCCGAGGAGTGACATCCACTTACGCACTTACGTGCTTGTTTGCCTTCCGGCAAATTGATACCATCTATTGGTATCGGAGATCATCATGTCCAAGAATACCTCCATCACACTAGGTGACCAGTACGATGCCTTTATCAAGCGGCAGATAGCAAATGGCCGCTTCGGTTCGGCAAGCGAAACCGTTCGCGCTGGCCTGCGTCTTTTAGAAGAACAGGAGCTGACGCTCGAGCGACTTCGCGCCGCCATTGATGAGGGTGACATGTCAGGTACCCCCGAACCATTCGACTTCGAGGCTTTTCTCGATTCCAAGAAGCGCGGATGAAGAGAACCGTCAGGCTCTCACCGAAGGCGAGAGCAGATCTCAACGACATTTGGGACCATTCGTTGAAAGAATGGGGCCTAGAGCGAGCGGAAGCCTATATCCTCACCATTCATTCCATCATCAATCTGATAGATCAATTTCCGGCAATGGTGAAAAGCGCCGAGAACATTCGTCCCGGTCTCTTGAAGCACCCTATTGGCTCTCACGTTCTCTTTCTGCGAATGAGCGATAAGTCCATCGATGTTGTACGCATTCTGCATCAGCGCATGGACTATCCCAGGCATCTTTAGAACAGCCTCTTCACCTTTGTGTCCGTCCGGGCAAACACCTCGTCGGGCACGAAGAAGTCACCGGCGAGCGGACCTGTCGCATTAGGCGCATAGATCGAAAAATCGCTGACGCCCTCGGCGCGCAGCACCTCCTCGTCGATATAGAAATTGCCCGTCGCTTCGCGCGACGGCCTGAGCAGGATCGCATGGGCGGCGTCGGCCATGATGTCGGGCGAACGGCTCATCGCTGCCACCGTCGCTCCACCCAGAAGATTGCGCACCGCCGCCGTATCGATCGTCGAGATCGGCCACAGCGAATTGACAGCGATGCCGTCCCTGGCGAACTCCGCGCTCATGCCCAGCGTGCACATGGACATGCCGAACTTGGCCATCGTGTAGGCGACATGGTTCTTGAACCATTTGGCCTTCATGTCGAGCGGCGGCGCTAGATTCAAGATGTGAGGGTTGTCAGCCAACTTCAGGTGCGGAATGCACATTTTGGAAACCAGGAATGTGCCGCGCGTGTTGATCTGGTGCATCAGATCGTAACGCTTCATGTCGGTTTCCAGCGTGCCGGTGAGTTGGATGGCGCTGGCATTGTTGATGCAGATATCGATGCCGCCGAATTTTTCGACGGACCGGGCGACCGCATCGGCCACCTGCTCCTCCTCGCGTATGTCGCATAACGCCGGCAATGCCTTGCCGCCGGCCTGCTCGATCTCTTGCGCGGCCGTATAGATCGTACCCGGCAGCTTTGGATGCGGCTCGGCGGTCTTGGCAGCGATCGTCACGTTGGCGCCGTCGCGCGCGGCGCGCAGCGCGATCGCCAGCCCGATGCCGCGCGACCCGCCGGAGATGAACAGCGTTTTTCCCTTGAGCGACATGTCTTCCGCCTTCCTTGCGACATCACAGGCGTGATCCTTGCGCGGCAGTTGCATGCGGCGCAAGGCCCAACGCGCCGGATGTGCGTTACGCTGCGTCGGCTTGGACGGACAAGTTAGACCAGCACCAGGCCTTGCCGCATGGCGATGGCGATCGCGTCGGTGCGATTGGCCGCGCCTAGCTTGATCAGGATCGCCGCGACGTGGAACTTCGCCGTGTGTACGGAAATATTCAGCCGGCGCGCGATCACCTTGTTGGGCGCGCCTTCGGCTAGTAGCGCCAGTACTTCGCTCTCGCGCGGCGAGAGCGCCGGCCTGGCGGTCCCATCGTCGACCGGCTCCTCGTCCAGCGGGTCTCCGTCATGGAAGGCGAAATCATCATCATGCCGGCCAGATACGCGGCGGCCACCGCTTGAAATCCTGTAGCCTGCCGCGGCAAGCCGGACGGCAGCGGCGATCAACAGGTCGTCAGCTGCCGCCGGCAGGACGGCGAAAAGATTGTCGTCCGGCGGCTGGTGGCCGGCCCGCCGGGACAGCAGCACCCGAGGTATGGCGGGATCGATGGCCGTGCCTTGCAGGTTCCGCTCGTCGACTATGGCGATGTCCGCTCGCTCGCCGCCATCGCTGCTGCCGGCCGTAATAGGCAGCAGATCCCCGCTCGCGGCGAGCGCGGAAGACAGGTGCTCGGCATGCGCCGCATCGCCAAGCGCGATCAGCACGGTTAGCCGCCGCTCCGCCACCACGCCATCCGCGCTCCTGTCCCTTATGATCGCCTCAACAGCCATCGATCCTCTCAACTCAGCGGCTTTTCGCCGATCGTCAGCACGACATCGCGCTGCTCGCCGCCGCGTACCACGCCGAGTGTCACCGACGCGCCGGCACTGTCCGGCCCGAGCCTGCGGATCAACTCGCGCGGACCATGCACGGCCTCGCCGTTCCACGACACGATGATGTCGCCGAGATGCAGTCCGGCCGCTTTTGCAGGACCATTGTCGTCGAGGCTCATCACCATGGCGCCATGCGAGTCGCCGTTGCGGATCGGGTGCAGACCAGCGCCGAGGTAGCCGCGCGCGACATGGCCCTTCTCGCGCAGCGTCGCCACTGCCCGTTCGATCGTCTCGTAAGGCATGACCAGCGCCCGCCGGCGCGGCCCGAACAGGAGCATGCCGATCAGTGCGCCCTTTGCGTCGAGCACCGGGCCACCCTCGAAACGGCCACCGGCATTGACGGCCAGATTGATGCGCCGATCGATCGTGCCGCCGCGCATTGAACGCCAGGCCGGACCGACCTCACCGACCGTGCCGAACACGGCAAGTGCGGCACCTTCGCTGTTGCCGATGGCGACGGCAAGACTGCCGGGCCGCACTGCATCCGCCCTGGCAAGCGCAGGCGCCGTAGCCGCGCCGGCTGGCCTAAGCAGAGCCACGCCCGTCGACGGATCACGGCCAACCAACTGGGCCTTCACCGTCTCGCCCGAGGCCAAAGTCAACTCGATCTCCTCGTCAGCCTCGACCGCTTCCTCGGCCGTGACGAAATAGCCGTCACGCCAGTAGAAGGCGGTCGCCGTGCGATGGTGATGGGTGGCGAAGCTCGCCGCTGCCGGCGCTGCTGTTGCCGCGATGTCGGCAATGGCGTCGGAGAATGCGCTCAGGTTGAAATCGCTCATTACTGTCTCCTGGGTTCTTTCATGCCCCAGATATCGCTCGGCTGCACGTTGGCGGGTACTCGCCTGACGGCTAGTTGAGCTGCGCACTGGCCATGTGGTCAGGTCGCGGCCGCACGAGCCGCTCCGCACATATAGTCACGATAAAGCCTGAAAACACGGAGCCCACCCATGGCCCTCGCCGCTGCCAACTTTCAACCCGACGACCACTTGCTCGATACCTATTCGGCGACGGTCGCCGATGCTGTGGACCGCATCGGTCCCGCCGTCTGCCGTATCGAGCGCGTCGGTGGTGCCGGCGGCCAAGGCTCGGGCTTCGTCATCACGCCGGACGGGCTCGTCGTCACCAACTTCCACGTCGTCGGCGATGCCCGCGCCGTTCGCGTCACCATGCCGGACGGCGTCTCCAGGGAAGGCCGTGTTCTCGGCCGCGACCCCGACACCGATATCGCGCTGGTGCGCGCCGACGGCAGCTTTGCCGATATCGCGCCGCTCGGCGATTCCAAGCGCCTCAGGCGCGGCCAGATCGCCATTGCCATCGGCAACCCGCTCGGCTTCGAATGGACCGTCACATCAGGCGTCGTCTCGGCGCTCGGCCGCTCGATGCGCGCCTCCACCGGCCGGCTGATCGACGACGTCATTCAGACCGACGCAGCACTCAACCCCGGCAACTCAGGCGGACCGCTGGTGTCATCGGCGGGCGAGGTCATCGGCGTCAACACCGCCATGATCCACGGCGCGCAAGGCATCGCCTTTGCGGTTGCCTCCAACACCGCCAATTTCGTCATTTCGGAGATCATCCGCTTCGGCCGCGTGCGCCGCGCTTTCATCGGTGTCTCGGCCGACACGGCAAACCTGCCACGCCGAGCCGCCCTCCTCTCGCAAGTGTCGAGCAGCACGGCGGTGCGCCTGCGCAGCGTCGAGGCGAACAGCCCGGCGGCCAAGGCCGGCCTCAGGGAAGGCGACATCATCGCCGCAATCGACGGCCGCCCGGTCACCGGCGTCGACGATCTGGTGCGCATCCTCGATGCCGAGCGTATCGGCCGCGAGACGCTATGTACGGTGGTGCGCCGCTCCGGCATCACTCAGATCACGGTGATGCCGGTGGCGCGAAGCTGACGATTATCGCGTTGCAAAGATCCGACCGAGCAGCGAAACCAGCAGCACGGCCAGTTCGCCGGTCGGATCGAGGTCCGGATCGAAAATGGTCATGTCCATTCCAGCGCAGCGCGGATCCGCCACCAGCGCCGCGAGGATGACAACGAGATCGTCGGGGTCGATACCGGGGCTGCCCGGTGAATCCACCGCCGGCATCACTGTCTGATCGAGCGCGTCGACGTCAAAATGCAGCCAATAGGGCCAGCCGGTTCGCGCCAGCGTGGTCCAGGTCTTTTCCAGGACTTTTGCCGCGCCAAGCTCTCGCACGGCAAAGACATCGATCAGCGTCATCCCCGTCGAGTTGATATCGGGCCAGGCAAAGTCGGGGGTGCGGTTCTCGCGTTCGCCGATCTGAATCACCTGTTCGTCCGCAACAAGGGGGCTTGCAATGCCAGGCCAGTCGGTCAGCAACGGCTCGCCACGCCCGGTGGCAAGCGCAAGGTCCATGCCGGCGGCCGAGCCGAGCGAAGCGTTGATGTCGTAGTTGCCCGGATGGCGGAAATCGCTGTGGCCGTCGACATGCACCAATGCCAGCGGACCGGATCGCCGTGCAGCGGCCAGTGCGCCAAGCAGGACCGAGCAGTCGCCGCCGACGACCAGCGGGAACTCGCCTCTTTCCAACGCGCCGGCTGCAGCTTCGACGAGCTCGAGATTGAAGCTGCGTATCGCGTTGCCGTTGCGTAGCCGGGTGCCTGGCTGCGGCTCCGTGCTGTAGGCGGGCCGATCAAGATCAACCACTTTGAGGGGCGAAAGCGTCTCGACCAACCCGGCCTCGGTCAACGCCTGCGGTGCACGCCACGTCCCCGGTATATGACCTGACCGCAGCGGGCGGAGGCCAAGGTTTGAGGGTGCGCGGACAAGGCAGATTTCACGCATGGAATAGGTCCAAGGCTGACGAGCCTCAGCATAAACCGCAAAGACATGACCGGCCACGCGGCTGAAGCCTTCACGTCACATCTACAGACAGTTCCTGCCAGCAGCTATCCCGCTTAGCCCGCCGCCCCTTCAACAAACTGCTCCAGAAACTCCGCGCTCGGCGGGATCGGCTTGATCACGTCGATCAGCACGCCATTGGGATCTTTGGTGATAAAATGGCGCTGGCCGAAGGGTTCGTCGCGGAGCGTTCGCAGGATCGGCAGGCCGGCAGCAAGGATCCTTTCGTAGACTGCATCCGGGTCTCTGACTTCGAAATTGATCAGCAGGCCTGACGTGCGACCGCGTCCTTCCTCCGGGATCGTCTCATGATCGCCATGGACGATGCCGAGATTGACGCGGCGATCCTCGGCGGATTGCAGATGCACGTACCAGTCGCTCTCGAACAGCGGCTTGAAGCTGAAGTGCTTGATATAGAAGGCTTTCGTGCCGGCGACGTCGCCCGTCATCAGCACCGGATAATAGCTCGTCGTCTTCATCTTTCTTTCTCCCGTCAAATAACATACAGTCTGCATGTAAGTTGAATTAACATACAGGCTGCATGTATGCAACAGAAATCCGCACGCCGCTCCAATCGCGATCGCACCGAAGCGACGCGCACCGACCTGATCGCTGCGGCGCGAAAGCTGTTCACCGAAAAGTCCTATGCCGAGACCGGCACGCCGGAGATCGTGGCAGCGGCCGGTGTCACGCGTGGCGCCCTCTATCATCACTTCGCCGACAAGCAGGCGCTGTTTGCCGCGGTGGTCGAGCAGGAGGCGGCGACTGTGGCGGAAGAGATCGAGCGCGCCTCGCCACCCTCGCTGTTTGCCCGCGACGCGCTGATCGCCGGTTCGGATGCCTATCTTGCCGCCATGCGCGCGCCTGGCCGCACTCGGCTGCTGCTGCTCGACGGACCGGCCGTGCTCGGCCGGGCCGCCATGGACGACATAGACAATCGCCACGGCAACCGTTCCTTGCGCGAGGGCCTCGTCGCGGCGATGCGTGCGCAGACCATGAAGAGATTGCCGGTGGACGCGCTGACCGCGCTGCTCGCCGCCGCCTTCGACCGAGCGGCGTTGGCCATTGAAGCAGGCGCTTCGACCGAGGATTACCGCACCGTCCTCATGGCGCTGATTGACGGACTGTCTCCAGCTCCGGCTCATCCTCAGGCACCTCGTTCGGCTCGAACTCGTTGAAACAGCCAAGCTGGCGCTTGAACTGGTCAATCAGCCAGGCCGCGGCCGGCTTCGGGCTACGGTCGGCGCGGTGCATGGCATAGAGTGGCGAGCGGACTTCGCTATACGGCTCCAGATCGAGCTCCATCAGCCGGCCGTTGGCCAGATCGTCGGCAATCAGCCATCGCGGCAGCCCGCCCCAACCCAACCCTTCGCGCATCAACGCATGCTTGGTTCGCACATCGGTCAGCCGCCAAGTGCGGTAGGCAAAGACGCCGTAATCGCGCCCTTTGGTGCGCTCGGACTGATCGCTGACGACAAGTTGGGTGTGTTCGCGCACCTCCTCGAGCGGCACCGGCCTGGGAAGCAGCGCCAGCGGATGGGTTGGCGCGGCGGCCGGCACCATCGACATGAAGCCAATGCGCACAAGATGCGCGTCAACCTCGCCCAGCAGGCCGCCAATTCCGAGATCGGCCTGTCCGTTGGCGACATGATCGGGGATCAGGCCGAGCGTGCCCATATGCAGGCGCAGCATCACGGTCGGAAATTGCGCCTCGAACGCCTTCAGCACGCGCACCAGCACGGTGGAGGGCAGCGCCACATCGACCGACAGCGCGACTTCAGCCTCCAGCCCTTGCTTATGTCCGTCGACACGCGAGCGGATGCGCTGCAGCACACCGACCATGCGCCGCGCGTCCTCCAGCGTCGCCCGGCCGACATCGGTCAGTTGCGGCTCGCGCGTGCCATCGCGCTCGAACAATTTCAGCCCAAGCTGTGCCTCGAGATTGGCGATGGCATAGCTGATGACCGACTGCGCGCGGTTCAGCTTGCGGCCGGCGGCCGAGAAGCTGCCGGTATCGGCCACCGTCACCAGGATTTGCAGTTGATCAAGCGTCGGATTGGGTTGCATTGCCTTATCCAAATTATAGATGGGTAATATAGAAAATATACCAGTTTTTTAAATGGGTAAATGGACCCATATCTGGCGGGACAAATCATTCCAACTCTGGAGAGCCGCCATGTCCATCCTTCTTGTAACGTCGAGCCCGCGCGGCGCTGCCTCGCATTCGACCCGCATCGCCACCGAACTTGCCGAGAAGCTGCTTGCCGCCAATCCTTCGGCCAAGCTGGTCGTGCGTGATCTCGTGTCAAACCCGCTGCCGCATATCGATCCGGACTATTCGACCGGCATCTATACGCCCGTCGAAGCCCGCACCCAGCGCCAGGCCGAAGTCGTCGGCGTTTCCGACGGCGTGCTGGAGGAGCTGTTTGCGGCCGACACCATCATCCTGGCCACCGGCTTCATCAATTTCGGCATCTCATCGACCCTGAAATCCTGGGTCGATCACGTCGCCCGCTCCGGCAAGACTTTCGCCTATGGCGAGGACGGCCCGAAGGGCCTCGTCACCGGCAAGAAGGTCTATATCGTCCTTGCCTCGGGCGGCATCTATTCGGAAGGCGCCGCCGTGCAGTTAGACCACGCCATCCCTTACCTGCGCAGCGTGCTTGGCTTCATCGGCATGACCGATGTCGACGTCATCCGCATCGAAGGCGTCGGCATGGGACCGGACGCAGTTACAGCCGCTCTGGCCAAGGCGTCAGCCAAGGTGGATGCGGTGGTGGCCTCGACCGGAGCAGTCGCCGCTGCCGCGTAAAGCGCGAACACTGGTAACCAGAACTGAGAAGGCAGGCGCCGGAGCACTTGCCTTTTCACTTGTCGCCTGATGCCCGATGCAGCTCAAGGGCAGCGACAAGGCCTCTATCCGACGCCGCTTCGAAGTCGCGCGACATCGCCGTTTGCTACGCTAACCGAACATCTTCTCGCCCTGCTCATCGACAAGCTGGATGCCCTTCTTGATCGAGATGTCGACAGCGTCGTCGAGCCCGGCAAAGCGGTCGGCACGGATGAATTTGTGTTCCTTCATCACCCCGTCGATCTCCTTCGAAACCACGCCGCAGGTCTGATACTGGCCTTCGGCCTTGTAGGGCGTGGCGCTGATCAGGAATCCCTTATGCTCGATCTGCTTTGCCGGGGCGGCACTTTTCGGTTCGTCAGCGTCACTACCGCCACCGAAAAGACGCTTCAGAAATGACATGGGTATCCTCCAACGGCAATCACCCTGCACCACATAGCGCGGCGCAGGGTGATTTTCACTACCGGTCATTGGCGGAACCGGCAAGGCCGCATTAGAGCGACGTGCGTCCCACTTGGACGCACAAAGTGCGCTCTAAAACTCTGTATCTACGCATCGTGCTTTCCGAAAATCGATTCCGATTTTTGGGCCGATGCGGTAGGACGTCAGCGGCGTGACAGCGCCTCGAGGGCCTCGGCGGTGTCTACCAGGATGCTCATCGCCTGAGCCTGCTTGTCTTCGGGTGCATCGACGATTTCGCTCAGTGCTGCGCGCAACCGGTGGCGCACGGCGCGGAATTCGTCGCGCTTTTCCGATCGGCCGCGGCCACGACGTCCGCCTTCCTCGCCATCATCGTTCCAGCCGAACCAATCGCGCGCCTTGGCCATCTTGCGGCCGAAACGCTCGAGATGGTCGAGCACGTGGTCGATCATCTCGCGATTGTCGTTGAGATGTGCTTGTCCTGCCTCGGTGATCGAGAACACTTTCTTGTTGCCTTCTGCCGACGAGACGGCATAGCCCGCCTCTTCCAGGAACGTCAGCGTCGGATAAACCACGCCTGGGCTCGGGCTATAGACGCCGCTGGTGCGCTCCTCCAGCGCCTTGATGATGTCGTAGCCGTGACGCGGCGCCTCGGCCAGCAGCGACAGCGTGATCAGCTTGAGATCGCCGTCGGCCAGCATACGTCCGGCGCGGAACATGTCGCCTGGCCCGCCGCGTCCGCCGCCCCTCATACCATGCCCGAATGGGCCGAAGCCGCCGCCACGGCCGCCGAACTTGCCGGCCATATGCATGAAGACGCGCTCGGCGCGCTCGCCGAAATGATGATGTCCGTGCATTGTCTGCTCCTTGAGTTATATCTTACGATATGTCGTAACTAGGCAGGCAAGATGATGAAGTCAAGATATATCTTACGATGTATCTGAAAATGACGCCAGCGGGATTGATTTCGCCAGCGAGCCTGGCTAAACGGTGCGCGAGGGTCGAAGACCGTTCCGTAAGCGTCTGACGTTAAGCAACGCATCCACCCCGGTCCTTGCCGGGCAGTTACGCCGAAAGACCGGCGATATGGATGCCATGCGCCAGACCGGACACTTCAGGAAAATCCGAAATGACCCTAAAAACCGGGCGCAGGAAGTTGCCTGCGCGTTATGCGGCAATCGTAAGCCCGCTGGTGTTGTCGTTGCTGATGACCTTCATCGTCTCGTTCATCTCGACATTGAAAAGCCTTGGGCCGCAGCCCGATCTGCC
Organism: Mesorhizobium robiniae; assembly: GCF_040545535.1. NCBI lineage: Bacteria > Pseudomonadati > Pseudomonadota > Alphaproteobacteria > Hyphomicrobiales > Phyllobacteriaceae > Mesorhizobium > Mesorhizobium robiniae. The sequence goes on along the minus strand of NZ_JBEPMC010000001.1, from coordinate 92,802 downwards.
GGCCACCTGGCTGACCGCCTGGGCATTGTCCTGGCTGGTGGCGTTTCCGACACTGCTGCTGGTGCTGCCCGCGGTGCGCCGTATCGTCGGCTGGCTGTGCGAGCCTGCAACCAGTTAGGCGGCCTATAACGAGGGCTCGGAAGTATCTCCGGGCCCTTCGGTAGGTGCCACGCGCGGCTTTCGGACGAATACCGGTTACCAGCGGCCTTTGCGCCGGTTCCAGGCATAGAGAAGATCGGCGAAGCGATCGTAGGCATAGCGCGTCAACGGCAGCGCGGCGCGGTTGCCGAACAGCGTGGCCAGCCAGCCCTCGCCCGGCGTTGCCAGCCAGACGGCAATTGCCACGTCGGCGCCGACCAGCAGTTTGCCGTCCGCATCGGTTGCGTGCAGCCGGCGGCGGATGTCCTCCAGCGACACGCCGTATCCGGCGAGTGCCGCCGGTTCGGCATTGATGTCGCGAAACGCGATCCGCCCAGCCTTGATCGCCTCGACCAGCCGCCGCTTCTGCCTGACAATGCCGGCATCGCAGACCGGACAGCGGGTGTTGTACCAGATGGTTAGCAGAGGCTTTGGCATGTGCTTCGAGACACGAGCTGAAGGACTGCGCTGACTATCCGGGAAATGCCTTCGCCCGCAACGTCTCGGACCATCCTGGTCGCGATCGTGTCGATGAATTGCGGACATCTGGAAAAATCAGAATTCGTAGCCGAAGCGCTCGAAATCCCTGAAATAGAGCCGCCGCACGATGCTTTTCGCCTCGTCATCGTAGACCGCGCGATAATCGTAAGGTGCATTGGCGTTTGCTCGGGGAAGCTTTACCTCGTTCGGCAGATCGAGCCGTTCGACCAGGGCGTTGAACTGCTCGGCCAGTGTTTCAAAGCGCAAAACCTCGTCGATGATGAGGTTTCCGCGACTGTCCGAAATCCAGCTCGTCTGGTCCACCCGCACCAAACGGTTCTTGCGTTCGAGATAGCGCAGGAAAGCCTTGAAATCCAAGACCCTGGCTCTGTTCCAGCGCCGGCCGGAGAGATAGTCCCGGCGGAAATAATAGGTCGAGACGGCAAGTTCATAGGGGTTGCGCACGACGGCGAACTTGTAGGCGCTGTCATAGATCTCAGCCGGCAGCTTGTGCTTCACCCAACTTGCTTTGTCATGCTGCCTGAGGAATACGTTTGGGGGCGTTTCGCGCACGGGAAGGTGTGACAGCAGCCGACGCCACTGCGTTCGCTTTGGTTTGAGGCTCCACGGCCCGAGCGCACGGGTGACCGAGGTTCCGGCCGTCTTCGGGATATGGATAAAAATAAAATTCTTTTCGAGCGAAAGCAGCATTCCTCCTCATGATCGGACGATCGGGCGCCGTCAAGCGGTGCCTGGTCGTCCGATGCTCGGACTTGCGTCGTCTACAGGCGCAGCGCCTCACCCGAGCGAGGCGATGATTTCGCGATAGGCCAATTCCGGGAAAGCCTTGAGCGTCCGCGTCCTCACATTGCCGCCTGTCGCCAGCATCAGCGAGAAACGAGCCAGCACCGCATCGTCGGGCGCTTCGACGACCGCCACCATATCGCATTCGCCCATGGTGAGATAAACCGCCTTGAACGAGCCGCCCATGTCTCCCAGCAGCTTCTTGGCGGCATCGAGCCGCTTCGGCGACTCGCGCACATTTCTGGCGCCCTGCTCCGTCCAGTTGATCAGCACGATATAGTTTGTCATGCACACCTCCCTCCGGGGCCTCGGAGCACGGCGTCACTGCCGGGGCGGGCATCCGGGTTTGTCGCCCAGAAAATGCATCCGACGCGCAATTATCCTCCCGCAACGGGTGCGCTGCAAGAACAACGCACCGTCTGCGAGATAATCCCAGCCACAAACGAAAAGGGCGCCGCAGCGCCCTTTTAAATTGGTTATCCGGTGCTCGGCATCAGCTGTCGAGGAAGCTTCGCAGCTTGCGCGAGCGGCTCGGGTGCTTGAGCTTGCGCAGCGCCTTGGCTTCGATCTGGCGGATGCGCTCGCGGGTGACCGAGAACTGCTGGCCGACTTCCTCCAGCGTGTGGTCGGTGTTCATGCCGATGCCGAAGCGCATTCTGAGCACACGCTCTTCGCGCGGAGTGAGCGAGGCAAGCACCCGCGTCGTCGTTTCGCGCAGATTGGCCTGGATCGCCGCGTCGATCGGCAGGATCGCCATCTTATCCTCGATGAAATCGCCGAGATGCGAATCCTCCTCGTCGCCGACCGGCGTTTCGAGCGAGATCGGCTCCTTGGCGATCTTCAGCACCTTGCGCACTTTTTCCAGCGGCATGGCGAGCTTTTCCGCCAGTTCTTCCGGCGTCGGCTCGCGGCCGATCTCATGCAGCATCTGGCGCGAGGTGCGCACGATCTTGTTGATCGTCTCGATCATGTGCACCGGAATGCGGATGGTGCGCGCCTGGTCGGCTATCGAGCGGGTGATCGCCTGCCGGATCCACCATGTCGCATAGGTCGAGAACTTATAGCCGCGGCGGTACTCGAATTTATCGACCGCCTTCATCAGGCCGATATTTCCTTCCTGGATCAGGTCGAGGAACTGCAGGCCGCGATTGGTGTATTTCTTGGCGATGGAAATGACGAGGCGCAGATTGGCCTCCACCATTTCCTTCTTGGCGATCGCGGCTTCGCGCTCGCCTTTCTGCACCTGGTTGACGATCTTGCGGAATTCGAGGATCGAGATCGCCGTTTCGGTGGCGAGGTTCTGGATCTCGGCGCGCAGGTCGCGGATCGCGTCCTTCTCGTTCTTGGTGAATTCCTTCCACCCGCGCGAGGTCAGATTGCCGATCGAGCGCGTCCAGTTCGGGTCGAGCTCCGAGCCCTGATACTCCTTCAGGAATTCCTCGCGGCGCACGCCATAGCTTTCGGCCAGCCGCAACAGCTTGCCTTCGTTCTGCACCAGCCGCTTGTTGATGTCGTAGAGCTGCTCGACCAGCGCCTCAATGCGCGCCGTGTTCAACGACAGCGACTTCACCGCCTTGATCAGCTGGTCCTTCAGCTCCTTCAGCCGGCGATCCTGGCTGGGCGACAGCGTGCCGGCTGCGGCCAGCCGGTTCTCGACCTGCTGGTCCTGCAGCTTGCGCAACTTCTTGTAGGTGTCGGCGATGACGTCGAGCGTCTCCATCACCTGCGGACGCAGTTCCGCTTCCATCGCTGCCAGCGACAGGCTCGCTTCGTCCTCGTCTTCCTCGTCGTCGTCGGTCAGACCGCGCGTGTCGGCGCCGACATTGGTGATGTCGTCCTCGTCCTCGCGCGACGCGCGACGCGGCTTCTCCTCGGCCTTAGGGGCTTCCTCGATCCGCTCGACCACCGGCGCCTGCTTGGCCTCCGGTCCGGCATAGGTCGCCTCGAGGTCGATGATCTCGCGCAGCAGGATCTTCGATTCGTTGAGCTCGTCGCGCCAGATGATGATGGCCTGGAAAGTCAGCGGGCTTTCGCACAGGCCCGCGATCATCGTCTCGCGCCCGGCCTCGATGCGCTTGGCGATCGCGATTTCGCCCTCGCGCGACAGAAGCTCGACCGAGCCCATCTCGCGCAGATACATGCGAACCGGATCGTCGGTGCGGTCGGTCGGCTCTTTCTTGGTGGTCGTCGCGGCAACGGCGGTGCCGGTCTGCTCGGCCAGTTCGTTGGCATCTTCCTCGGCGTCGGCGGCCGCGTCAGCGGCTTCGGGCTCCTCGCCCTGCTCGTCGTCCTCGACCACGTTGATGCCCATGTCGGAGAGCATGGCCATCGTGTCCTCGATCTGCTCGGAGGTCACTTCCTCCGAGGGCAGCACCGAATTCAGTTCGTCCATGGTGACATAGCCGCGCTTCTTGGCGGCCTTGATCATCTTCTTGACAGCATCGTCGGAAAGGTCGAGCAGAGGGCCATCGGTGGCGCCTTCGCGTTCGGTCTCGACCTCTTCCTTTTCTTTTGTCGCCATTCTTTATTTTCTCCAAGCGGCCAAGTATCAAAGCCGCGTAAGCTGCCGTACCGGTTAAATCAGATGCGTTCGCTCTCGAACGCGCTTCCCCGGGCCAGTAACTGCATCTCTCGTTAAGTCCAGATTAACCCTGGTATCTGTGGCAGGCTGACTGCCTGTCCAGTGACCGGTACCTCACATCGCTGCATTTCCCGTCGACGCCGGCGCGGGTTAACGTTTCGAATCGTCCTGATTCCGTCATTCTGCCAGAAGGTCAAGCGCCTCTCGCATGATTCGCATGAAAAAAGCGAATCAATTACCCGACTTAAAGCGCCGCGGCTGATTCGACGCGCAAGCACGGTTCTGCACTTTCACTCTTTCGTAAGCTTCGACCTACGCCCGCCCGGCCCTGCCCGAGGACACGCCAAACCCTTCGATCAGCGCTTCCGTTGCTTGCACATCACGAAATTGCGCCTGTATCTCGACGAGATGCCGGTAGTTTTCGTCCGTGGGATCGCTGGCGAGCGCCGCTTCCGCCTGTTTCAGCTCCTTATGTAAGGTGCGCGCGCTGCGCTGCAAGTGGAGCGCCTGGCTGAAGGCGTCGCGGGCATCGTCAAGTCCGGCCGTTTCCAGCGCCGGCCATTGCCGCGCCCGCTTGATCAGCGCCACCACGCGCGCCCAGATCTCGCCGCAGCCGGCCCGTTCGATCGTCGCGATCACAGCGTTGCGGTCGTTGGCCATGTCATGCGCCATCGCATCGAGAATGGCTGCATGCAGCAGCTTCAGATCGGTGTTGGCCAGGTCGAGGAACTCGACATGTGCGAAATTCTCGTCGATCAGCGCCGGATGATTGACGAGAGCTGCAATGATCGTTGCCTCGCGCACCGACATCCCCTCACTGCCGCGCCTGACCAGCGCCGAGCGGCCGAGGCTTTCGGTGATCGCGGTGCGCCCACCGCCGCTTCGCGCGAACTGTCCGCCAGGAGCTGAGCCCTTGCCCCCCTGAAAGCGGTCGCCGGGCCGCCCATCTTGACGACGCTCTTGGCGCCCGCGCTGGGCGCCGAAAAAGCTCAGCACCCGCTCACGCATTTCCTGTTGGTAGTGGTAGCGCAGGCTCTCGTCGCGGATGCGGCTGGTCAGTTCGCGAAGCGTCTTTTCCAGTTCCGCCCGCCGCTCCGGCGTATCGAAGATGCCGCCGGCCGTTTCGCGCGCCCACAAAAGATCGGCGAGGGGCCGCGCCTCGGAAAGCACGACGCGAAACGCGTCCGGTCCTTCGGCCTTGACCAGATCGTCGGGATCCTTGCCTTCGGGCAGAAGAGCAAAGCGCACCGAGCGGCCTGCCTGAACCGCCGGCAGCGCCATGTCGGCGGCGCGCCATGCCGCCTTCAGCCCGGCTTGGTCGCCATCGAAACACAGCACCGGCTCACCGGCCATGCGCCACAGCAGCTCGAGCTGGTTTTCGGTCAGAGCGGTGCCGAGCGGCGCCACGGCATTCTCGAAGCCGGCCTGCGCCAGCGCGATCACGTCCATGTAGCCTTCAACGGCGATGACCGTGCCGCCCTTGGCCAACGCCTTTCTCGCGCGAGCGAAATTGTAGAGCACATTGCCCTTGTGGAAGAGCTCGGTGTCGGGCGAATTCATGTATTTGGCCAGCGCATCGGGGGCCAGCGCCCGCCCGCCAAAGGCGATTATCTTGCCTCTGGAATCCGGGATCGGGAACATTATGCGGTCGCGGAACCAGTCGTAGGAAACCGGAACGTCGTCGCCATGGCGCACCAGCCCGCATGCCTCGATATCGGCCTTGGGCACGCCCTTGGCGGCAAGATGCTCCTTCAGCGCGTTGCGGCTGTCGGGCGCATAGCCGAGCCGGAACGATTGCTGCGTCGCCGGCGTCAGGCCGCGGTCGCGCAGATAGGCGCGGGCTTTTGCGCCTTCCGGTCCCTGCAGCCGCTCCTGGAAGAAGGCGGTCGCCATCTCCATGACATCGGTCAGGCTGGCGCGTTCCTTTTCGCGCCGCTCCTCCTGGGCATCGCGAACCGGCATCGGAACGCCGGCCATGTCGGCGATCTTCTCGACCGCTTCGGGAAAGCTCATCCCGTCGAGTTCGGTCAGAAACTTGAAATGATCGCCCGAAACCGAGCAGCCGAAGCAGTGGTAGCGGCCCTTCTTGTCCTCGCAATGGAAGGACGGGCTCTTCTCGCCATGGAAGGGACAGCACGCCCAATAGTCGCCGCGCGGCGCGTTGGTCTTCTTCCTGTCCCACGCCACGCGCTGGCCGATTACCGATGAAATCGGCACGCGATCGCGTATCTCGTCAAGAAAGGCAGGTGGAAAGCGCATCGGGAACGGCTCGTTTACCCTCCATATAGTCACGCCGGCGAAACCCGACGACTCCTAATGCGCCACCATACCCGGTTTTCACAGGGCAAAAGAAGGCGGCCGTTGCCGGCCGCCTTCTTTCCAATTCCGGCATAGTGCCGGTCGACGTCTGACGGTCAGTGCGCGGCGATCGCGCCGAAGATGATGCCGGAGACGACGCTGACCAAGAGATAGTCGTTGCCGACGCGGATCCACTCCTGGCCACGGCCGGGGCGACGCAGGCCATAATGGCGATAGTCGCGGATCGGCTGATGGCGTTTCCAGCTGGAATATCTCTGGCCATTGCGCCAATGGTTCCTCTTCACCACGACTTTCTTCTTCACCACGACACGCTTCTTCACGTCGACATGCTTGTCCGACTTCTTCCAGTCGATCTGGCTATAGTTCGACTGCGGTGCATTCGGCGCGTTCAGCGGCGCTGCCTGGCCCTGCAGGGACGTCGCAGCCAGCATCGAGAGGGCAACTGCGGAAAGGATGATGCGTTTCATGATGGGGTACTCCTTGGTTGTCGATGCCTGAGGAATAGAGCTCGAAGGATGAACCGAAACTGAACATGAAGATTACGTTTTTGTAATGATTTCTTACATTTAGGCTGGCTAACTCAACATTCTCTTCAAAGGATATCTGAAGCTGTCGCCCGCATTCGGGCGCGCGGCCATCCGGAAGCCGGCCGGCAATGCAACCATTTTGCGATCCATCCATTTCCGACACGCCCTGTCGCGTGCCAGCCACCGCCGAATAGGGCAAAATTTATTATCCGGCTAAAATTAATCGGAGTAGTATCGACCCTTGCAATGTCCTTGATTCGCACCCTCTTTTGCCCTTTTGCCGTCATGGTGCCCGCATCGCTGGCTCCTGTCGGGCTGCGAGCCTGATATGAGCGGTTCGGTCGTTTTGCTGCATCTTGCCGGCGCGGTGGCGCTGATGCTGTTTGCCACTCGCTTGGTGAAGACCGGCGTCGAGCGTGCCTATGGCGATGTGCTGCGCCACAAGCTGCGCGCCACCATGCGCAATCCTTTCATGGCAGTTCTGGCCGGCTGCGGCCTGGCGATCGCGCTGCAAAGCTCCACCGCCGTCACCTTGCTGGTCGGCTCCTTCGCCGGCGCCGGCATCGTCAGCGGCATGTCGGGCCAGCTTGCCGTGCGCGGCGCCGAGATCGGCTCGGCGCTGGTGGTCAAGCTGCTCACCTTCGATCTGTCGCTGCTGGTACCGATTTGCTTGGTCGCCGGCACTGTCATGTTCATGGCCACCGAGCGGCGCGACTGGCGCCAGTTCGGCCGTATCCTGGTCGGCATCGGCCTGCTGCTTTTGTCGCTGGAAATGATCGGCCAGGCGTCGGAGCCGCTGCGCCAGAGCACGCTGATGCCGGTCATCGTCAATTACTTCTCCGGCGACCCGGTCACCGCTTATCTCCTGGCGGCGCTGGTCACCTGGCTGTTCCATTCCTCGATCGCCGCGGTCCTGCTCATGGTAACGCTCGCCGGTCGCGGCTTCATCCCGCCCGAACTCGGCATCGTGCTGGTGCTCGGCGTCAATCTCGGCTCGTCGATCATCGCGCCGCTGCTCACCCGCAACGCGGAGCCGGGCGTGCGTGTCGTGCCGATCGGCAATCTCCTGATGCGCGGGATGGGCTCTCTGGCCATGCTGGTCCTGTTCCTGTGGTTGAAGCCGCCGGTCGCTTTTCTCGGCGCCACTGTGCCCGACCAGATCGTTAACGCCCATATCCTGTTCAACGTCCTGATCCTGATTGCCGGCCTGCCGCTGGCCGGTCTCGTCTACCGCGCTTCGGAAAAGATCGTGGCGCTCGGCACCAGACAAGTGCCGGCCGAGGCGCTCGACGTCGTCGAACTGTCCGCGCTCAACGACAGCGCCCTCGACGTGCCGAGCCAGGCGCTGGCCAACGCCACCCGCGAAGTGGTGCGGGTCTGCGAGACGGTCGAGATTATGCTGAAGCGGATCATCGAACTCTATGAGAGTGCCGACGCCGACAAGATCAAGGCGCTGGCCGCTCTCGACGACCGCGTCGACAGAAAACACGCCGCGATAAAGCTCTATCTGGCCAAGGTCACCAAAAATCCGCTGAGCGAAGACGAGGCGCTGCGCTGCCAGGAACTGATCGGCGCCTGCGTCAAGCTCGAACAGGTCGGCGACATCATTGTGCGCAACATGCTGGTGCATGTCAGGAAGAAACTCGAACGCGGGCTGGAGTTCACGCCCGAGGGCTGGCGCGAGCTTTGCGCGTTCCACGCACTGGTACTCGCCAATGCACGGCTCGCCTTCAATGTGCTGGTCTCGCGTGATCCGGAGACCGCCCGTCAACTGGTGCTCGAGAAAGACCGGCTGCGAGACCGCGAGAAGGAGACCAGCGCCAGCCATTTCGTGCGGCTGCGCGACGGCACCGCCAAGAGCGTCGAGACCAGTTCGATCCATCTCGACACCATCCGCGACTTGAAGCAGATCAACTCGCTGCTCGCCTCGATGGCCTATCCCGTGCTCGAGGAACGCGGCTTGCTCACCGGCTCGCGGCTGAAGGCTGGATAGGCCTTGACGTTGTTTTCCCTTCTCCCCTTGTCGTGGGATCAAGAAAACCTAAAGCGGCGTCGATAATTTCTGGATTGCCCGCAGCTCTCGTTCGTGATTTGAGGCCATCTCATTCAAGGATCGCCTTCCCGCGCCATGCTCCCCCTTATCGCTCTGTTCATCGCTGCCTTCGCATTCGGCACCACCGAGTTCGTCATCGCCGGCGTGCTGCCGCAGGTGGCGGATGGCCTTGGCGTCTCCATCCCGACTGCCGGCTACCTCGTCTCCGGCTACGCCGGCGGCATTGCCGTCGGCGGACCGCTGCTGACGCTCGCCACCAAGGCGATTTCCCGCAAGGCCTTGCTGCTTGGCCTTGCCGCAGCCTTCACCATCGGCCAGGCCGCTTGCGCACTTGCACCCGACTTCGCATCCATGTTGCTGTTGCGGATTGCGGTAGCCGTGGCGCATGGCGCCTATTTCGGCGTCGCGATGGTGGTGGCGGTCGGCCTGGTCCGCCAGGACCAGCGTGGAATGGCCGTTGCGCTCATCCTGTCGGGCCTGACTGTTTCCAATGTCATCGGCGTGCCAGCCGGCACGGCGATCGGCAATGTCTGGGGGTGGCGCGCGACATTCTGGGTGATGTGCGCGCTTGGCGTGGTGTCCATCGCAGCGATCACCGCCCTGCTGCCGCGCAAGACGGGTTCGTCGCGCCAGTCCGTCAGCTTTGGCAGCGAGGTTCGCGTGCTCGCACGCCAGCAGGTCTGGACGTCGCTGATCCTCATGCTGATGCTGATGATCGGCCAGTTCGGCCTCTTCACCTACATCACGCCGACGCTGCTTGAAATCACCGGCCTCGACGACGATCTGATACCCTGGGTGCTCCTGCTCAACGGGGTCGGCGCGACGATCGGCGTCTTTCTTGGCGGGCGGCTCGCCGACTGGAAACTGATGCCGTCGCTCATCACCATGCTTTTCCTGCAAGCGGTGACACTTGCCGTCATTTACGCCGTCAGCCCGTACCCGGTGCCGATGGTGGTGGCGATCATTGTCTGGGGCGGTCTCAGCTTTGCCATCGGAACGCCGATTCAGACCCGTATCCTGACCTGGACGGCGGATGCCTCCAACCTCGCCTCATCACTCATCCCGGCGGGCTTCAATGTCGGCATCGCGCTGGCCGCCTCACTCGGCGCCGCCATGCTCAATGCCGGCTACGGCTACCGCAGCCTGCCGGTGGTTGGCGCGATCGCCATGCTGGTCGCTGTGGCGGTCGCGCTCGCCTCGCATGTTTCGGAATGGCGCAGCAAGGCCGCACCACCCCTGCCGGCCGCGGCCGAATAGACGACACCGCGCGGGATAGGCTCCTTAGCCTGTCTCTTTCAGCACATCGATGAAGGCGCGCAGGGCCGGCGGCACAAGACGATGACCCGGATAGTAGAGGTATAGGCCGGGAATAGGCGGACACCAATCGTCCAACACACTGACGAGCGTCCCCTGCTCGATGTAGGCCTGGGCAGACCTGTCGGAGATGTAAGCGATTCCCAAGCCACCGACCGCTGCCTCAGCCATCAATTCCATATGATCGAGAGTGAGCATGCCCGGGACATCGATCGAGATTTCCTGGCCATGCTTCTCGAATTCCCAGCGATAGGGCTTGCCGCTCGGCAGGCGGAATCGGATGCAGCTGTGATCCTTCAGGTCGTCCGGCACTCTCGGGACCTGGCGGGCGGCGAGGTAGGCCGGCGACGCGACGGCAATGAAGCGTGTCTCGCCGCCGAAGCGTACCGCGACCATGTCTTGCGGCACAGCCTCGCCAAGCCGGATGCCCGCGTCAAAGCCTTCGGCGACAATATCGACCAGTCTCCCCTCGGTGACCAGATCGAGCGAAACCTGCGGGTATCGCGCAAGAAAAGCCGGTATCACGGATTTGAGCAGCAGTCGGGCTGCGATCTCGCTGGAATTGATCCGTAGCGTTCCTGCCGGAAGCTTGCGGAAATTATCCACTTCCGCAAGCGCCGCGTCTATATCCCGCAACAGCGGCTGCAGGCGCGCGACGAGCCTTTCGCCTGCTTCCGTCGGCGCCACGCTGCGCGTCGTACGATTAAGCAGGCGCACGCCCATGTCTCGCTCCAGAGCCCGCATCATGTGGCTGAGCGTCGAGGGCGACAGGTCGAGATCGTCCGCCGCCTTGCGAAAGCTGCGGCGGGAGACAATTGCGGCAAGTGCAGTCAGTTCGCGAAGGCCGGGCCCGTCGTTCATGGGAAATTTTCATCAACTTATGCAAGATTGGATGGATAGTACCATGAATCGGAAGGGAATATCTTGTGTGGAGATTGCCGCGATCACGCGGCTTGGCGAACAAAGGCTTCTCCCATGACCAAGATTTCTCCCGCGACCAGAACATGGTTCATCACTGGCACCTCCTCCGGCTTCGGGCGGCTCTTGACGGAAAGGCTTCTGGCCCGTGGCGACCGGGTGGCCGCGACCGTACGCAAGCCGGAGGCGCTTGCCGGCCTGAAGGCGGATTACGGCGATCGCCTTTGGATCGCTTCGCTTGACGTTACCGACACCGAGGCAATGCGGCGGACGGTCGACAAGGCTTTTCACGATCTGGGCCGCATCGATGTCATAGTCAGCAATGCCGGCTACGGTCTGTTCGGCGCAGCTGAAGAACTGGGTGACGACCAGATCCGTGATCTGATCAATACCAACCTCATCGGCTCGATCCAGCTCATCCGCGCCGTGCTCCCGCATCTAAGGAAACAGGGCAGTGGCCGGATTCTGCAAATCTCCTCGGAAGGCGGGCAGATGGCTTATCCTGGTTTCAGCCTCTATCACGCCACCAAATGGGGCATTGAGGGCTTTGTCGAATCCGCCCGGCAGGAGGTCGCGCCGTTTGGCATCGCCTTCACGATTGTCGAGCCCGGACCGACGCGGACGAACTTTGCGGCCGGCCTGGTCAGCGCCGAGCCTACCGTTACCTATGAGAACACGCCGGTTGGTGACCTGCGCCGGGCTTTTGCCGAAGGCCGCTTCGAAGTGAAGGGCGATCCAGAGAAGATGGTCGAAGCGATGATCGCCTCTGTAGAGCAAGATCCCGCTCCCCGGCGGCTGACCTTCGGCGCCGCCGCCTACGCCTCGATCAGCAGCGCTCTCCAGGCCAGGCTCGCCGAACTCGAAGACCAGAGGGATATTGCATTGTCGATGGATTTCGACCGCTGACGGATGGGGTCAGGGAGGGCCGACCCAACGCCCATCACCCCCCTACAACTCGATCCGGAACCGCAAGCTTTCGGCGCCGCCATAGGCAGCGTCCTCGAAGAAACGCCCGACCAGCTGGCCGCCATTGGCCAGCACCACCTTCTGTGAGGCGAGATTACTCGGCTTGGCAGTGATCTCGACGAAGGGCAGGCCGAGCGCCCTCGCTTCGCCGAGCATCAGCCGCAGCGCCTCGGTCGCATAGCCGCGTCGCTGCTTCCACGGCACCACCGCATAACCGATATGGCCGAGCACATGCGGCGGCAGCTCGGCGGTGCCGCGCTGCCAGCGCAAGCCGATCGAGCCTGCGACTTCGCCATCCCAGATCCAACGCCGGAATCCCGGCAGGCGCTGCACTGTCGATCCGTCCGGCAGATGGATTGGAGGTCCCTTGGCCTCCCGGTCGTCGAGACCGGCGAGGAAAGCCACCAGATCCTTTTCGATGGCCGCAAGCTGTTCGCGCACCGCCTCCATCAGCCGCACATTGTCCGGCGACCAGCCGCGCTCAAGGGCGGCCTTGTAGGACGGCAGATGTTCAAGCGCCGGTCTGACGAGTTCGATCATGACATGCGGCCGATCCGCTGGAAGCCACCAGCCATCCAAGTCGATTCCCTCAGCAAAAGCATAGACCGCTCGCCGCCGGCAGGCATCCCTCCGCGACGTCTGCTTTTTGGAAGAGAAGCCGCCGCCACTGCGTGCTTATCGATTTGGGCGGAGATCAATCGGAGTAGCAAGTTGACCTTCAGGGGCAGCTTTCTAAAATCAAGCAATACCGACTAGGTCTACCAATTGGAGCGAACACAATGGCCGGCAACACGTCTGAGAAGTCGGCGAAGGCCGCCGAGCGGGTCGCGACGAAGCCGACCCTCCTCTCGGGCGGCAACCCTCAGATCCCGAAGGGCTACGGCGATGCTCCCGTGCAGGCCTACATCGCGGCCATGCCGGGGTGGAAAAGCGATGTGGGGCGGCGCCTCGACGCGATCATCGTGCGCACCGTCCCCGGCGTGCACAAGGCAGTCAAATGGAACTCGCCGTTTTATGGCATCGAGGGCCAGGGCTGGTTCCTGTCGTTCCATGTCTTTGCGCGCTACGTCAAAGTGACCTTCTTCCGAGGCACGTCGCTGCGCCCTGTTCCTCCAGGGGAATCCAAGCACAAGGAAGTGCGCTACCTCGACGTTTATGAGGACCAGCTCGACGAAACTCAGTTCGCCGCCTGGGTGAAGCAAGCCAGCCAATTGCCCGGCGAACGGCTGTGAGACGCATCTCGGACTAGCCAAGGGCGTCTAGAAGCACCTCATTCAAGCGTTTGAACGCGGTGGACTCGTCTGGCGCATGGGCCGGATTGACCTCCGTGATGGTCAGGCCGCGCCATTGCGGTAGGGCCGTCAACCGCTTCAGCACGAAGGCGGCTTGCTCCAGCTTGAGACCGTCGCAACGGCGCACATTCTCGGCAATCGGAAAATCGATGAAAGAAAGTACATCGACATCGAAGTGAATGAGCACGCAGTCAAAGCCCGCCGCCCATTCGGCCGCGCGCGTCGCCGCCGCCTCGATATCGCTCAAAGCTTCCTCGCGCGATATCGCCTCAATCGCATAATCCCGCATCGTGATGGCTTCGGGCGCAGTGATATTCTCAACGCCGAAATAGAGAAGCTGCCGAGGCACGAGCATCGGATGGGTCGGGCCGAGCCTGGCGAGCGCAGGCTCGCATCCGGGAATATCCAGCAGATGCGCGACGCCGGTCCAGTCCAAGGCGCCATCGCTCGTGTCGGGCGTGTTGAGATCGGTGTCGAAGTCTATGTAGACGAGTCCAATCCGCGCGCCGGCGGCGTTCGCTCCGGCGACGGTTCCCAGCTCCACAGTACAATCGCCGCCCAGGACAAGCACGTCCTCCTGCGCCGCGATCGCCGCCGCCACGTGGCTTGCGACCAAGTCACAGGCGTCGCCCACGCCCTCCAGGTTCATGGCCTGCGGCCGCGAGGGATCCGGCCGCCACCTAAACGATGCAACATCGCCATGATCCGTGATGGTTCTGCCTCGGCTCGCGAGCGCCTCTGCAAGCGCGTGTCGCCGAAAGGCCGCAGGGGCCTGTTCCTGCCCCGGCGAATAGGCGCCGGCGCTGGTGGCGGCGCCGATAATGTTCAATACACGCGCCGCCAATCGATGCTCCATTTTCGTATGATCTTCGTTGCAAAACGTGTCCGGAGGTAGGAAGGTTCCTCCTCGGCGTGGAGAGTTTGTCGCGAGCCGGGCGCTTCGCCCGGAATGGAAAATGGCTCGCCGCATCTATGCCGTCGTGAGACGCCAGACGCCGAACGCGCACAAATCACTGGGACCAATCATGACCAAAGCGACAACAGCCATGAAAAAGAGCGGTTCGAAGGAAGCAGAAGGCGGAGACGCTCCCTCTCGGTTGATAGATGCGAGAATCAGCGAGCTGAGCGATTGGCGGGGCGAGACGCTCGCTCAGGTCCGAAGCCTCATCAAGCAGGCCGACCCCGAAGTGGTCGAGGAGTGGAAGTGGCGAGGGGTTCCGGTGTGGGAGCACGCGGGAATAATCTGCACCGGCGAGACGTACAAGAATGTCGTGAAGATGACATTCGCCAAGGGTGCTTCGCTGGAGGACCCTTCAGGCCTCTTCAACTCCAGCCTCGAAGGCAACACCAGACGCGCCATCGATATCCATGAGGGCGACAAGATCGATGAAGAGGCATTGAAGGCGCTCATTCGCGCCGCCGTGGCACTGAACATGTCGGTGCGAGCTACCGCCCGCTCTCAGAAGAGATCGAAGAGCACTTGAGGATCATCCGGAGGGCTGGCTCCTCGCGGTCGCCTCCCCCGGCTTATGAGCATCGCTGCAGCGGGAAAATCCCTACTGCAGCAGTCCTTTGACGATGCCGCTCGCCTTGGAGAAATCCATCTGGCCGGCATATTTCTCCTTGAGCACGGCCATCACCTTGCCCATGTCCTTGACCCCGCTGGCGCCGGTCTCGGCGATGGCGGCGCGGATTGCCGTTTCGGTCTCGGCCTGGCCCAGTTGCGTCGGCAGGAAATCTCGTATGATGGCCATCTCGTCGCGCTCCTGCGCGGCAAGCTCCGGCCGCTTGCCGTCGTCGAACGCCTTGGCCGACTCCTCGCGCTGCTTCACCATCTTGGCCAGTATCTGCAGGATCTCGTCATCGCTTGCCGGCTCCTTGCCGGCGCCGCGATTGGCGATGTCGCGATCGTGAATGGCCGCCTGGATCAGCCGCAAAGTCGGCAGCCGCCGCTTGTCCTGCGCCTTCATCGCGCTCTTCAGGGATTCGGCGATTTTGCCGCGCATGATGCTTTCTCCTTCGAATGTGGCGCGGACAATAGCCTTGCCAAAAGCCCAAGGCAAATTCGGCACTGACCGGCAAATGCCTGATATCGTTCAATGAAATAAATCGATGCCGTTCGGCATGGCCGCATTGACCGCTCTGGCGCCTTATCCTATGTACTGGGCCTTGCATGAACTGAATTTTTGTTGCGCGCGCTGGCTGCGAAATCGCTGCTTCGCGCCTTTTGTTGCGCCGATCGAAGGGCGCAGCCCTTTAGGAGTGCCGCCATGGCAACGATGACTGCCCCCTGGGCCACTGAGAAGCCGACCGCCTTGCTGGTGCTGGCCGACGGCACTGTCATCGAGGGTCGCGGTCTTGGCGCTACCGGCTCCGCCGTTGCCGAGGTTTGCTTCAACACCGCGCTGACAGGCTATCAGGAAATCCTCACCGATCCGTCCTATGCCGGTCAGATCGTCACCTTCACCTTTCCGCATATCGGCAATATCGGCACCAATGACGAGGACATCGAGGATCTCAACCCGGTTGCCCGCGCCGGCGCCGTCGGCGCCGTGTTCAAGGCCGACGTGACCAATCCGTCCAGCTATCGCGCTGCAGCCGGCCTCGACCAATGGCTGAAGAAACGCGGCATCGTAGCGCTCTCGGGCATCGACACCCGCGCACTGACCGCGCTGATCCGTGAAAAGGGCATGCCGAACGCCGTCATCGCGCACGCGCCCGACGGCATCTTCGACGTCGACGATCTGAAGCGCCAGGCTTCTGCCTGGTCCGGCCTGATCGGGCTCGATCTGGCCAAGGACGTCACGTCCGGCCAGTCCTCGGTCTGGCGCGAGACGCCCTGGGTCTGGGACGAGGGCTTTGGCGAACAGACCGATCCGTCCATGCATGTCGTCGCCATCGACTACGGCGTCAAGCGCAACATATTGCGCTTGCTTGCCGGTCTTGGCGCCAAGGTCACCGTGGTGCCGGCCAACACCGGGGCCGAGGAGATCCTGGCCATGCGGCCCGACGGCATCTTTCTCTCCAACGGTCCTGGTGATCCCGAAGCCACCGGCGACTACGCCGTTCCTGTTATCCAGGACCTGCTCAAGACCGACATCCCGGTCTTCGGCATCTGCCTCGGCCACCAGATGCTGGCGCTGGCGCTGGGCGGCAAGACCGCCAAAATGCATCAGGGCCATCACGGCGCCAACCATCCGGTCAAGGACCACACCACCGGCAAGGTCGAGATCGTTTCGATGAATCACGGCTTTGCCGTCGATGCCGACTCGCTACCGAGCGGCGTCGAAGAGACCCATGTCTCGCTGTTCGACGGCTCGAACTGCGGCATCACCCTGACAGGCAGGCCGGTGTTCTCGGTCCAGCATCATCCCGAAGCCTCGCCCGGCCCACAGGATTCGCACTATCTGTTCCGCCGCTTCGTCAATCTCATCCGCGAAAAGCGTGGCGAGCCGGCGTTGGCGGAGCGCTGACACTATCTATGTGCGAGAAGTGTTGGCGATAATATCGCTTAACTTTTGGTGATAAATCTGCGATATCGTCGCCGTGAAGACGATCATCCTCTCGGTGTCGGCGGCTCGCGATCTCGACAACCTGCCGGCCGATGTCCGCGAGCAGGTCTCCGAAGGCCTGATCTCCTATGCCGTCAGCGGGCGGGGAGATGTCAAGCGCCTTGCCGGCAGGGACGGCTACAGACTGCGGATCGGCCGCTACCGGGTCATATTCGATGAAGACCGCACGACGATCCTCGCGATCTATATCGGCAAACGCAAAACGACAACCTACCGTCGGCCATAGCAGGACAGGACACCATGAACGCTCCGCAAATCATAAAGACTCCAACCGGCGAAGAACTGGTCGTTATCCCAAAGGCGGACTACGAGGCTCTGCTGCATGCGGCCGAAGAGGCTCTTGAAGACGCTGCGGATGTGGCGATTTACGATGAGCGAAAGGCTGACCTCAAAACGGAAAAACCCCTGCCTGCGGACGTGACCATGGATATTTTGCGGGGCTCCAGCCGGCTCAAGGCGCTGCGCAACTGGCGGCGCCTGACGCAAGCCGAGTTGGCGGCCACGATCGGTGTCAGTCAGGGTTTTCTGTCGGATCTTGAATCCAATCGCCGCAAGCCATCGGCGCAGACCAGCGCGATGCTAGCGAAGGCACTGGATATTCCGGGCGAATGGATTGAATTCTAGTCTGCGCATAGCCTTAGGCCACCGTCGCCGTCGTGACGTCGCTCACCGCGCTCGGCTTCTCGACCCTGAGCACGAATGCGATCAGCGACAAGGCAAGAAAAATGCCGCCGAGCACAAAGGGCGCGCCGCCGAACACCACCGGCGCTCTCGGCCCGGTGAACCAGGCGAAGATTCCGGTATAAAGCAGTGGCGTGATGATGCTGGTAATCGAAAACACGCTCGTCATCGCACCTTGCAATTCGCCTTGGGCGGAGGGCGGCACCTTGGCCGCCGCCAGGCTCCGCAGCGGCGGGTCGGCCAGCGCCTCGAGGCAGGTCGCCACGATCACCGCATAGATCATCCAGCCCTTCCATGCCGCAGCATAGCCGAAGGCGGCGAGCGCGGTAAGAGCAAGGCCGATGGCGGCGGTACGCCATTCGCCGAGCCGTGGAATGACGCGCGGCAGGACAAAACCCATCACCAGTGCCCCGCCAAGACCGAAGACGCCGAGCGAAAGGCCGATCTGGTGTTCGCTCCAGCCATAGCGGTAACTGCCGACGAACGACCACACGGCAGGGTACATCATGTGGCCGAGCGTCATCAGGAAGAACACCAGCCCGATCCAGCCGATGCCATGATAGTTGCGCATCTGCTTCAGGGCGCCGAGAGGATTGGCGCGGCGCCACTCGAACCGACGTCGATGGTGCTGCTCCAGCGTTTCCGGCAAGAAGAACCAGCCGACGATGAAGTTGATGAGGGCAAGCCCCGCCGCGCCCCAGAACGGCACGCGCGGCCCGAATTCGCCAAGCAACCCGCCAAGCACCGGGCCGATGATGAACCCGACACCGAAGGCGATGCCAAGCAGGCCGAAATTCTTCGCCCTGTTCTCGTCGGTGCTGACATCGGCGATGAAGGCGGAGGCGGTCGAGTAGCTCGCGCCGCTGATACCAGCCAGAACCCGGCCGATGAACAGGACCGAATAGGACCAGGCGACCGCGCAGATCAGATTGTCGATGGCGAAGGTCAGCACTGAGGCCAGCAGGATCGGGCGGCGCCCGAAGCGGTCGCTGAGATTGCCGACCAGCGGCGCGAACAGGAACTGCATGGCCGCGTAGACGAAGAACAGCCAGCCCCCCTCGATCGCCGCTTCGCTGACACCAACGCCGGTCAGCTCCTGCAGATAGGCCGGCAGCACCGGCATGATGATGCCGATGCCGGTAATGTCGAGCAACAGCGTGGTGAAAACAAGCGCAAGCCCCCGCCTGGCGGTTTTGGCTTCGATCATGACGATATCTCCTGGAGCCGCCTCGGAGCGAAGGCGGAAGAGCTCGTTGTAGGCGAGTCAGCCACGTAGAACAATAAGGGAACATGGCAGGAATTTTGTTCCTGACATCAACTGTCGACTTGAGTGCGGCCACGTCCTGCAGCGCCGCCCGCCGCTTCAACGGTCATTTCAACGGGGTTCGAACACCTCAGATCGGGGTGTTGAACGTATCGCAATCCGAGAGCTTGCCGCTCCTGTAGCCGCGTGCCAGCCATGTCTGCCGCTGCTGCGACGTGCCATGGTTGAAGCTTTCCGGAATGACGTAGCCCTGCATCTTCTTCTGCATCGTGTCGTCGCCGATCTGCTGGGCGGCGTTCAGAGCCTCTTCCATATCGCCCTGTTCCAGGATGCCTTTTTGCCCGGTGAAATGCGCCCAGACGCCGGCGAAGCAATCGGCCTGAAGCTCGACCTGCACCGACATATGGTTGGCCTGGGCCTCGCCCATCTGCTGGCGCATCTGGTTGAATTTGGGCAGGATGCCGGTCAGGTTCTGCACGTGATGGCCGACTTCGTGCGCGATCACATAGGCCTGGGCGAAATCGCCCGAAGCGCCGAACTGTCGGTCAAGCTGCTGGAAGAAGGTGGTGTCGAGATAGACCTTGTGGTCCCCGGGACAGTAGAACGGACCGGCTGCCGAAGAGGCAAAGCCGCAGGCCGAGCGGATCTGCCCGCTGAACAGAACCAGCTTCGGATCCTCGTAGGTCAGGCCGTTGGCCTGGAAAATGCCGCTCCAGGTATCCTCGGTCTCGGCCAGGACCGTCGAGACGAACTGCTTCATCTCGTCGGAGGCCGGCGCACCTGTGCCCTGCGCACCGCTGTTGTCGGTGATCTGACCGCCGCCGCCCGGCAGCAGGCCGCCGTCGCCGCCAGCCAGAATCTGCATGGGGTCGATGCCGCAGGCCTTCAGCGCGAAGAACACCACGACCAGGATGACGATGGTAGAAATGCCGCCGCCGCCGGCGCGGCCGCCGATTGGGATGCGGAACTGGCCGGGCCTGCCGCCAGGCAGGTTGAACCCGCCACCGCTCTGACCACGTTGGTCCTGGACATTGTCACTTTGACGACGACCCTTCCAGAGCATGGCGAATCCCCCGTAATATATTTCCGGTCTATCGAACCGTGTCTCGGCTCACCGGACCCGACAACAAATATCCCAACGGCTGCATCAAGTCACAGCATTTTTCGCATGAAGGGCGCTCCGCAGCGCTGCAGCCGTCACGGCACGCTGTGCTAAGGCAGACGGGTCGCAACATCAGGGTTGTCGGCTTCAATCGAGCGAATGGTGCGGCGCGGCTCCGGCGTCGTGCGCATGCAGAGAGTCGATCCCGGCGCGTCGCTATGCTCCCGCTGGTGCGGGCGCCACGCTGCTCGCGGACACTTTTTTGGCGCCTTTCCGGGGCCTTGGGTGTTACGTCAGATCTTCTGCTTGGCGCCGGCGCTCTTTCCATCCGAGCTCTTCGAGCGCTCATCGAAGCGGGCCGCCCCTTTCCTCAGTTGATGCCCGGTTTCCGCTTCCGTCTTGCGCTCGTCCTTCGCCGCAGCTTGCTTCAATCCCTTGGCAGCTTGCTTGCCCTTCAGTGTCGGTGCCTGTTCAACGCCCATCGTATCCTCCTCGGCCTCGCGCCAATCGCGTGGCACGATCTCAAACGCAGCGGCAACGCGGCGGTTCCGACAGGACTGTCGACAATGCGGTGGACTTAGCGTGTCGCCGTCATTGCCTTGCGAAACGCTTCAAGCGTCTCGGCGCTGACATGGTGCTCGATGCCCTCGGCATCGATACGCGCCGTTTCGGCGCTGACGCCGAGCGAGCGCAGGAAGGCTTCCACCGTCTGGTGGCGAATGCGGCTCTCCTCCGCGACCTTGCGGCCGGCATCGGTCAGGAACACGCCCCGGTAGGGTTTCCGGGAAACGAGCCCATCCGCGCACAGCCGCGTCAGCATCTTGGCAACCGTCGGCTGGGCGACGCCGAGCCGCGCCGCGATGTCGACCTGGCGCGCTTCGTTGCCGTCCTCGATCAGGTCGGCGATGAGTTCGACATAATCCTCGACCAGCGCGCTGCGCCGCGCCTCGCGCGTCTGCCTGAACCCCTGCGAGTGACTCTCGGCGTCAGGCAGCGGCTTTTCGCGCGGAACCGGTCTGTTCTTCAGCGCCAATATGCGCTCCTCCTCGATTGTCGGCGGATGCACCGGCATTTGCACATTCATAGCACGGGCTTCCATTCTTCCGGCCGTTTATTTGCATTCGACGGCGGGCGCAACCAGCGATCCCGTTCCCCCTGTCCCACCGGGCAGAAGCACTCAAAAGCACAAACAATGAATTATAGCATATTGCATAATGTTCGACCCTGACATAGATAGAAAGGCAACTAGCCGATCCAGCGGAAAATCCCCCAATGTCAGAAACCGAAGCCGCAGCAGCATCCCGAAGGATGTGGCGATTTGCCCGGCCGGAAGACGACGAACAGCCAAGCCTGCGCGAGGTCAACGCCTCGATCGCCGTGCCGCAGTCCGGGGTCTGGTTTCGTCGGCTGTTCGCCTTCATGGGCCCTGGCTACATGGTTTCGGTCGGTTACATGGACCCCGGCAATTGGGCGACCGACCTGGCCGGCGGCGCCCAGTTCGGCTACACACTGCTCTTCGTCATCATGCTGTCGAACCTGATGGCGATCCTGCTGCAGGCGCTCGCCGCCAGGCTCGGCATCGCCACCGGCCGCGACCTCGCCCAGGCCTGTCGTGCCTATTATCCGCGGCCGGTCAATTTCATGCTGTGGATCGCCTGCGAGCTGGCCATCATCGCCTGCGATCTGGCCGAGGTCATCGGCACTGCGATTGCGCTACAGCTGCTGTTCGGAATTCCGCTGATCGGCGGCGCTGTCTTGACCGCCCTCGATGCTTTCCTCGTTCTGCTGCTGATGAACCGGGGCTTCCGTTACCTCGAGGCCTTCATCGTTGCACTCTTGATCATCATCTTCGGCTGCTTCGCCATCCAGATCTTCGCCGCCGCTCCGCCGGTCGGCTCGATCCTGCATTC
Source organism: Mesorhizobium robiniae (assembly GCF_040545535.1). Classification (NCBI taxonomy): domain Bacteria; kingdom Pseudomonadati; phylum Pseudomonadota; class Alphaproteobacteria; order Hyphomicrobiales; family Phyllobacteriaceae; genus Mesorhizobium; species Mesorhizobium robiniae. Next base: position 70,881 of record NZ_JBEPMC010000001.1, on the reverse strand, counting down.
CATGTTCGTGCCGTCGTCGGAGATCGTCACCAATCCGGCGATGCTCTACATCGCCATCGGCATCATCGGCGCCACCGTGATGCCGCATAATCTCTATCTGCATTCCTCGATCGTGCAGACCCGCGCCTATGAGCGCACCGATGAAGGCAAGCGCGATGCCATCAAATGGGCGACCACAGACTCGACCATCGCCTTGATATTGGCGCTGTTCGTCAACGCCTCCATCCTGATCGTCTCGGCGGTGGCATTCCACGGCACCGGCCATCACGACGTCGCCGAGATCGGCCAGGCCTTCGAGCTTCTGTCGCCATTGCTTGGCCTCGGCATCGCTTCAATCCTGTTTGCGGTGGCGCTGCTTGCCTCCGGCCTGAATTCCACGGTGACAGCGACGCTCGCCGGCCAGATCGTGATGGAAGGCTTCCTGCGCCTGCGCATCCCGCAATGGGCGCGCCGCCTGCTGACGCGCGGCATCGCCATCATCCCGGTGGTGGTCGTCACCGCGCTCTATGGCGAGAAGGGAACCGGCCAACTCCTCGTCTTCAGCCAGGTGATCCTGTCGATGCAGCTCCCCTTTGCGGTGGTGCCGCTGGTGCAGTTCGTCTCCGACAAGCGCAAGATGGGCAATCTCGCCATTCCGCGCGCCGTGGCGGCGCTGGCCTGGGCGGTCGCCGCGCTCATCCTGGTGCTCAACTTCAAGCTGCTCTATGACACCATCGCCGGCATTGGCTGAAAATCTCGCCCAGCCAGGACGGATGCGACAGATCGGCAATCCGCGCTATCTTGCCAGGCCATGACGCAGATTGCCGAAGCTCGAAAATTCTACGCGCGGCTGCTGGCCGCCCATGCCGGCTCGGCCGATCCTCGCCTCGATGAGGTTTTCGCTGAGGTGCCGCGCGAGGCCTTTCTCGGGCCTGGGCCGTGGACGATCGTTGCCGGCAACGGCAAGATCGAAACGCCGAGCGCCGACCCGGTCCACATCTATCAGAACGTGCTGGTGGCGCTCGATGCTGCCAAGGGCATCAACAACGGCGAGCCGTTTCTGCACGCTATGTGGATCGGCAAAGTGGCGCCAAGACCCGGCGAGGCGGTCACCCATATCGGCGCCGGCACCGGCTACTACACAGCACTGCTGGCACGGCTGGTGTCGCCAGGCACCGTCACCGCCTTCGAACTGGAGGCCGATCTTGCCGACCGCGCGAGGCAGAATCTCGAACCCTATGGCAATGTGTCCGTCATCGGTGGCGACGCAGTGACCGCAGGCCTGCCGCCGTCGGACATCATCTATGTCAATGCCGGCGTCGTGGCACCCCCAGCCGACTGGCTGAAGGCGCTGAAGCCCGGTGGCCGCATGGTCTTTCCCTGGCGACCGGCCGAGCGCGTCGGCCTGGCGGTTTTGGTGACCCGCACCAAAAAGGGCTTTGCCTGCCACCCCTTCATGCGGTCATGGTTCATCCCTTGCGTCGGCGCCTCGCTCTCAGGCCCGATGGCGAAAATCCCTGACCGCGACAGGGCCGCGCGCAGCCGCTCGATCTGGCTGACGGCCGACAAGGCGCCGGACCGCACCGCCATCGCCGTCATCGGTGACGTCTGGTTCTCGTCGAAAGACATTCGCAGCCGACCGGCAAGCGGAAATCATCGGGGCCGGGCGGGCTAAAGTGCCAGAAATTTTGCCGGCGCTGTCGGATGAGCGCCTGCTCGCCCGTCCTTCGACCGAAATCTGACGACACGGATGAAAAAGGAGAACATCCAATGAGAAAGATCACCGCCTCGACATTCGTCAGCCTCGACGGCGTCATGCAGGCGCCTGGCGGGCCGGAGGAAGACCCGGTCGGCGGCTTCGAATTCGGTGGCTGGACGTTCCATTACTGGGACGAAGTGATGGGCGCCGCGATGGACGAGACGTTCTCGAAGCCTTTCGCGCTGCTTCTCGGCCGCAGGACCTATGACATCTTCGCCGCCTACTGGCCCTATCAGCAGAGCGGCCTGATCGCCGACAGTTTCAACGCCGCCACCAAATATGTGGCGACGCACAGGCCGGACTCGCTGACCTGGCAGAACAGCCAATCGCTTGGCGACAATGTCGTAGCCACGCTGCGCCAGCTCAAGCAGGAAGCTGGCCCGGACCTGCTTATCCAGGGATCGAGCGAGTTGATCCAGACCTTGCTCGCCAACGGCCTGATCGACGAGATCACTCTGCTGATCTTCCCGTTGGTGCTGGGCAAGGGCAAGCGGCTGTTCGGCAATGACGCGCTGCCGGCGGCCTTCCAGCTCACCAAGTCGCTGGCTTCGAGCACCGGCGTCATTATGGCACGCTATGAACGCGGCGGTGAGATCAAGACCGGATCCTTCGCCCAGGAACAGCCGTCCGAAGCCGAGATCGAGAGACGCAAGAATTGGAAGTAGCACGGAACCTGGGTTCCTCGCTCCCACGAATGTGGGGCGAGGTGCCCAAGTCCTGCGACGCTGGCGGTTGGCGGCGAAGGCCTATCACGCCGCCTGTTGCCGCCGCGCCAGCCCGTCGCGGATGCACGCAGCAAATTCCCGCGCGGCGGGACCGACACCATGCTTGGGCAGGTGCAAATTGATCGAGAAATTCGGCAAGGCCGGCAGCTCCGGATCGGCTGACAGAATGTCGAGATCGCCAGGCACGGTGGAGGCCAGCCAGGTCGTGACGGCCAGATCCGAACGCACCGTCGCCGTTGTCGCGTCGAGGTTGCCGTTCTCGAACACGGTCCGCCATTCCAGCCCATGCTCGTTGAGCGCCGCCAGCACCGCCGGGCGGAAGGCGCAGGTGTCCGCCACCATCGAAACCGGTAAAGGTCGTTTGCGGCGGGCTATGCCGCCTCTGGCGCCGACCCAGACCAGCCGGTCGACGGCAAGACACTCGCCGACGGACGGGCCGACCGGTTCCTCGATCACGGCAAGATCTATCGTGCCAGCCGCCAGGGCGGCCGCAAGCTCCGGCGACGAAGCGCAGACCAGCGAAATCTCGACCTGTGGATAGGCCTCGGCATAGGTCTTCAGCACCGGCGCGAGCATGGTGCCGACCAGATCATACGGCACGCCGAGCCGCACCTCACCGGCGACTGCGCTGGTCGCCATCTCGGCCCAGATCTCGTCATTGAGCGAAAGCAAGCGCTTGCCCTTGCCGAACAGCTGTTCGCCGGAACGGGTCAGTCGCAGCCCGCGCCGGTCACGCTCGAACAGGCTGCAGCCGAGGACCTCCTCCAGCCGCTTGATCTGCTGGCTGACGGCGCCCTGCGTCAAATGCAGCGCGTTCGCCGCCGCCGTCATGCTGGCCTTGTCGGCGACGGTGACGAAGGTCCGGACCAAGGCCGTGTCGAGATTGCGGATCATGGTTGGCATTATATTCTCTAATGCTAACCATGACAAACATTGCATTTACTGATGCATGACAATGCTTAGCATGCCGGATTCCCAACAGAGGAAACAGCATGTTTGAGGCCATCCTTCCGCTCGTCCTGTTTGCGCTGGTCTCGACCTCCACGCCCGGCATGGCCACGACCTTGTCGACTGCATCAGGGGCACAGTTCGGCTTTCGCCGCTCGGTTCCGCTGATGGCCGGCAGTGCGGCCGGCCTGGCCACCGTGGCCGCGGCAGGTGCGGCCGGGCTCGCCGGCCTGTTGGCGGCGGCTCCGTCCCTGCAGCTGGCGATGAAGATAGCCGGATCGCTCTATCTGATCTGGCTCGCCCTCAAGATCGGCCGCAGCGGCCCACCCAATCTGGACGTGACCATGGCAAAGCCGAACAGCTTTTTCGGTGGCGCCGGCCTGCAATGGATGAACCCCAAGGGCTGGGCGATGGGACTGGGCGCTGCGGCATCGTTTGCCGCACTCGCCAACGGGCCGCTGCAGCTTGCTCTTCTGCTCGGGGCGGTCTTCGGCCTGGCAGCCGCACTGTCGCTGTCGGCGTGGTGCGTGGCCGGCGCGCTGCTCGCCCGGTTGCTTAGAACCGAGCGACAGTGGCGGGTGTTGAACATCGTGCTCGGCCTGCTGCTCGCCGCCTCGATCATCCCGATGTGGCGACCAGCCTAGAGCAATTCCAGGAAAAGTGCGTAGCGGTTTTCCGTTCGGAATTGCGTAAAAACAAACACTTAGAGCGGGTCAGCGATTCTATCAAAAGCTGAACCGCTCTAGACGCTTGAATTCCTCGTCCCACCAACGTGGGGCGAGGAACTCAAATTCTGCGAGGGCGCCACCTCGACCCTCACGCCGCGTAGCGTGCCGCCGGTTTGTCAGCATGCAAGCTGCCGTAGAAGGCTTGCCGAGCGCCAAGGAAGGTGTCCAGCTTGGCCGCATCGGCAAGCGCTGGTGCAGTGACGGCTTCTCCCCTGGCAAGGCCGACAAGTGCTGCATCCACCAGATCGTCGGCCGTCATGATGATCTCCTTCGGGAGGCTGTCGATATCGCTGCCCGCAAGTTCCCAGAATTCGGTTCGCGTGGCCCCTGGCAGCACCACCTGCGCCTTCACCCCGGTGCCGGAGACTTCGCGCTGCAAGGCCTCGGTGAAATTGACGACATAGGCCTTGGTGCCGCTGTAGATGCCGCCGAACGAGGTGTCGAACGCCAGCACCGAAGCGATGTTGACGATAGCGCCACGGTTGCGCGACAGCAGTCCCGGCAGCACCGCGCGCGTCAAGCGTGTCAAGGCGATGACATTGACCTTGATCATCCGCTCCGCCACATCGGCGTCGGCCGTTGCCACGACCTGCACGCCCCCAAGGCCGGCATTGTTGACCAGCAGCGTTACGCTGTCGTCGGCCGATATCACCTGCTCGACACGACGCAAATCGCCGTCGTCGGCGAGATCGGCGCTGATCACGCCAACCTTGCGGCCGTATTCGGCGCGCAGCTTGCCGGCCAGTTCCTCGAGCCGATCGGCACGCCGGGCCACCAGCACCAGATCATAGCCCTGCCCCGCCAGCCGGTCTGCATAAACCGCGCCGATGCCCGACGAGGCGCCGGTGACAACCGCCGTGCCCTTGTTGTTCTGTCCACTCATTGTCCTGTTCCTTTTTTCGGTTGATCTGCTTCGCTTCGAACCGGCTGGAGGCACGGTGGGCGATCGCCCTCGCCTGCCGGTAAAGCCGTGCGATTCACTTAGTGGCATATGCCACTGTTGCCAAGTAGGTATATGCCACTATCTTGTCAATGATTGACGCTGGGATTATTTGTAAGGCAGCGAACCGGCATCATGTCGCCGTCGCCGAGGACCTATCATGTCGAAAGACCCCATTCCGGGCCTGACCCTTTGCAACAACGCCGTGCTGCGCCGCGCAACGCGCAAGCTTGGTCAGTTCTATGACGATGTGGTCGCCCCGTCGGGTCTGAAGGCCACTCAGCAAGGCCTGCTCTACCAGATCCATATCGGCGACGAGCCGGCCATGGGCGCCATCGCCGCGGCCCTGGTCATGGACCTGTCGGCGCTCGGCCATACTTTGAAGCCGCTGATCCGCGACGGTTATGTCGAGACATTCACTGATCCGGCTGACCGCCGTATCAAGCGCGTGCGGCTGACGCCGCAGGGCCTGGTCAAGCTCGATGAGGCCATGAAGCTGTGGCACGTCGCCCAGCAGCGTTTCGAGGACATGGTCGGCAAGGAGCAGGCGGCAATGTTGCGCGCGGCGCTGGACGACATCGCCGCGCTGGATTTCGGTATACCGCCGGCAGCGCCCTGAGGTCTCCGGCGGTCGGCGGTAGCCAAAACTTTATTCGGCCGGCATGGCCACCGCCCGGGCCGCCCGGTGGCCGGCCAGCATCACGCCAAGGCCTAGAATCGGGAACACTGCTGCGACCAGGCCGAGGTCGGCCGGCGCGCCATAGCGCAGCACCGCACCGCCGACGACGGCGCCCAGCGCCACGCCGAGATACAGCGCCGAGCCGTTGAGCGACAGCACGATGGGCGCCGCGTCGGGCGCCAGCCTGATGATGCGGCTCGCCTGCGCCGGCGGGAACGCCCAGCCGACGATACCCCACGGCACCATCATCGCCATCAGCGCCGGGCCGGCGATGCTGTGCGGCAGGAATGCCGGGATGACCGAAAGCATGACCAGCATCACCGCGCTCAGCGCCAGCGACCAGCTGACGGTGCGCGTCGCGCCGAAGCGGTCGGCCGCCTGCCCGCCGGCAATGTTGCCGATAACGGCGCCGACACCGAAAGCAAGCAGCATGCCGGGCAGCGCGATCGGGCTCAAGCCCCCGCCTTCGATGGCCAGCGGCGCGACAAAGGCAAAGACGGTAAAGGCGCCGGTGAGCGCCAAAAGCGTGGTCAGCAGGATCGATGGCACGCCGGGGCGAAGGGCTGCGGCCAGCCGCTGCCTGAGCGGCAGCTTGGTGCCGACGATGCCGCGCGGCAGCCGGTACCACAGGATCGCGCCGGCCAGTGCGCCGAGCCCGGCGATGGCAAAGAACGTGCCGCGCCAGCCGGCAACCGTGGCAACAAGCGCGCCGAGCGGCGCGCCGACCGCCACTGCGACCGTGGTGCCGCCGACGACAACGGCAATGGCGCGGGCGCGGTGATGATCATCGACAAGCGCCACGGCCGTCCCTTGCGCCGTCGCGGCAAACAGGCCGGACGACAGCGCCATGACGATGCGCGCGATCAGCAGCAATTCGAACGACGAACTCAGCGCCGCCGCCAGATTGCCCAGTACGAAAAATACCAGCGTCCATAGGATGACGCGCCGCCGGTCCCATTCGCCGGTGAGCGTCGCCAGGATCGGTGTGCCGAGCGCATAGGCGAGCGCGAAGGCGGTAATCAGCGTGCCGGCGAGTGGAACCGAGATGGCGGCGTCGGCTGCGATGTCGGGCAACAGGCTTGAAATGACGAAGCCCTCGGTCGCGATCGCGAACGACCCGAGCGCAAGCCAGATGAGGCGCTTGTCCATGGCAACAGATCCTTAGTTCAAAACTTATTGAACAATTGTACATTATGGGGCATGGTGTCAATGAAGCCTCGCGAAAATAGCTGACCCCTGCTGACAACCCGGTGTCAGGATAGGGCATGAACGTAGGAACCGTGTGTACTCGCAAAGGAGGAGATGCGTTGAAATCAGCCCCGATTGCGCTTAATTCCTGGGCATGACCCTGCCTCATCCCACCGCCGACCAGATCAGCCTGCCGAACGTGCTTGCCGTCCTTGGCGATCCCACACGGCTGGCCATCGTGCGCTATCTCGCCAGCAAGGAAGGCGTGCCGCTGAACTGCAGCCAATTCCTCGATCTCGGCTCGAAGACCAATCTGAGTTATCACCTAGCCAAATTGCGCGAGGCCGGCGTCACCCGCGCCGAGGTGGTCGGCACCAGCCGGCTGATCACACTGCGCCGCGACGACCTCGACGCCCGCTTTCCGGGCCTGCTCGACAGCGTCATTGCCGCTGCCGTCGACGATACCGCGCTGCCCGCGGTCGGCGGCCACGAGGTTGAAATGCCTGCCTAGCCCCTGCAAGGCGGATCTTCGCGACCAGTCATTCGTCAACTCACGGAGCCTCCCATTGCGCATAGCCGTCCTCGCCGACATCCACGGCAACGTCCTCGCCCTGGATGCCGTGCTCGCCGATCTCAAGCAGCGTGGCGGGGCAGACCTTGTCGTCAATCTCGGCGATTGCGTCTCCGGCCCGCTCTGGCCGCGCGAAACCATGGAGCGGCTTGAAACGCTCGACCTGCCGACGGTGCGCGGCAATCACGACCGCCGCGTCGCCGTCGACCCGGCCGACGACCAGATGTGGCCGTCCGACCGCTACGCGCAGGAGCGGCTGACGGCGGCGCAGCGCGAGGCGCTGTTCGCCTTGCCCCTCACGCTGGAGATCGCGCCGGGAGTAACCGCCTTCCATGCCCGGCCTGACCACGACGAAAAATATCTGACCGATACGATAGCCGGTGGCCAGCTGGTGCGCGCACCGCTGGCCGCTATCAAGCGACGGCTGGCCGCGCTCGATCCCGCCTGCCGCATCGTGCTGTGCGGCCATAGCCACCGCAGCGAACTGATCCGTATCCCCGATGGCCCGGTCGTCTTCAATCCGGGTAGCATCGGCTGCCCCGCCTATGACGATTCGACCCCGCCGGCGCATGTCTCCGAGCAAGGCTCTCCGCATGCTCGCTACGGCATCGTCGAGCTGGGCGAGCCGGGCCGCCACGACCGTTTCGAGGCCATCGCCGTCGACTATGACCACGAGGCGGCAGCGCGGCAGGCCGAACAGGCGGGACGGCCGGAATGGGCCTACGCGCTACGCACCGGATTTATATCAGGCTGAACGCGGAACGCGTTCATGCCGGGTTGAACGCGGAACGAGTTCATACCCCAAGCTGAAAGCGGAACGCGTTCATGCCACCAGGCTGAGCGAGGCACGAGCTCATGCCTCATGCCAGGCTGAACCGCCTTCACGCCGAGGTCGCATTTTCGGGCTTACATAGCGCCATGTCGTCCCTTATAAAATCGACCTGGCATGCGGTGGCGTTTCGGTGCCTGGCCGCCTCCGTAACGCATCTATCGCCCACGGCCAAAATGATGAGGCGCACAGTTACGCTCCGACCGATACTGTACGCGCTGATTGCCGCTCCTCTCCAGCTGACGGCGCTGGTGCCGGCCAAGGCCGAGGAGGCACCTTTCGTTTCCATCGTGACCGACCTCGCTCCAGGCGATCTCCTGAACGTCCGCGCCACGGCATCGGCGATGGGCAAGATCAAGGCGCGGCTGCCGAACGGTACGAGCGTGAACAATCTCGGTTGCAACGACGTCAATGGCTATCGCTGGTGCAAGGTCGCAGAGATTGACAATCCGCAACTGACCGGATGGGCTCCCGCGCGCTACCTGAACCCCGAGAATCCGGCGGCCGTTTCGGATGAGGACACCGAAACCACCGGCGAAAGCCCTACAACCGAAGCCTCCATCCCGGAAACTGCAGATCAGCCGCTTCCCGACCTGACGGCACGCCTGAGCGCAACCGAACCCGAAACCGCCGTGACAGCGGCTGAGGCAATCGGCAGGGCCGCCATCGAGGACGCCCTGGCGCTCGCGGCCAACGGAAATCCGTCGACCGGGGAGGTGCCGGCGGCGGCAGCGGAGCCCTCGCAGAATCGCGCCGCCAATGCGGCGCCTCCGGCCGACGCACAAACCGTTGCGCGGCTGCAGCCGCCAGGACCGCCGGCTGCTGGCGCCAGAAACAAGATTCCTTGCGCGCGCTACGTCGGCCAGCCGATGACCAGTTGCGAAGCAAGTGTCGCGCGCCTGGCCGACGGCAAGGCCGCCATCACCGTGACCTGGCCCGATGGCGGCACGCGCGTCATCAGCTTCGCCGCCGGCCTGCCGGCCAGTTCCGATGCATCAGGCGAATTCCGCTTCACCCGCGAGGGCAGCCTGAACATGATCCGCGTCGGCGTTTCCGAACGCTTCGAGATTCCTGATGCTTTGGCGACCGGAGGGTAGGCAGATTCGGGATGCCGGAGGGACAGCGCCCCCCTCTGTCCTGCCGGAATCCCCCCACGAGGGGGGAGATTGGCTGTTTCACCGACAGCGCCCTTCGAGGTTGGCGATTGGCGAAGTCAAAAGATGAAGGCCGATCTCCCCCCGTGTGGGGGAGATGTCCGGCAGGACAGAGAGGGGCGCGACGGAACGAGGCGCCTGTTTGCTCAGGCAGCCCCGCACAACCCGCATTTTAGGGGGTTACATCAGGCAAAACTCTTCCCTATAAGGCCCTCCTAGCCTGATACCAGAATCGCGAGCACAACCGGCCGGGTCTTCCCGTCCGGTTTTTCGTGCAAGCCGCCTGCCGAACGGACACTCGATATGCCAAGACGTACCGACATCAAGTCGATCCTGATCATCGGGGCCGGCCCCATCGTCATCGGTCAGGCCTGCGAGTTCGACTATTCCGGCACCCAGGCCTGCAAGGCGCTGAAGGAAGAGGGTTTTCGCGTCATCCTGGTCAATTCCAACCCGGCCACCATCATGACCGACCCGGAACTGGCCGATGCCACCTATATCGAACCGATCACGCCGGAAGTCGTGGCCAAGATCATCGCCAAGGAGCGGCCCGACGCGCTGCTGCCGACCATGGGCGGCCAGACCGCGCTCAACACCGCTCTGTCGCTGCGCCGCATGGGCGTGCTTGAACGCTACAATGTCGAGATGATCGGCGCCGACGCGACCGCAATAGACAAGGCCGAGGACCGCGCGCTGTTTCGCGAGGCGATGAAGAAGATCGGCCTGGAAACGCCGAAGTCGATGCTGGCCAACGCCACCGACGTCAAGAACGCCGACCGCAAGACGCATGAGGCCGAGCGCGCCGCGCTGAAGGCCGAGAAGCCCGAAAACCTCGACGCCGCGCTCGACGCGCTGGAGACGCGCTGGAACCTCGGCGAGGGCGACCGCAAGCAGCGCTACATCAGCCACGGCATGGCGATCGCAGCACAAGCGCTCGACCATGTCGGCCTTCCCGCCATCATCCGCCCGTCCTTCACCATGGGCGGCACCGGCGGCGGCATCGCCTACAACAGGGCCGAATTCTACGAGATCGTCCAGTCCGGCCTCGACGCCTCGCCGACCACCGAAGTGCTGATCGAGGAGAGCGTGCTCGGCTGGAAGGAGTATGAGATGGAGGTTGTCCGCGACAAGGCCGACAACTGCATCATCGTCTGCTCGATCGAGAACATCGACCCGATGGGCGTGCATACCGGTGATTCGATCACCGTTGCCCCTGCCCTGACGCTGACCGATAAAGAATACCAGATGATGCGCAACGCCTCGATCGCGGTGCTGCGCGAGATCGGCGTCGAGACCGGCGGCTCCAACGTGCAATTCGCCGTCAACCCGGCCGACGGGCGCCTGGTGGTGATCGAAATGAACCCGCGCGTCTCACGCTCCTCCGCGCTGGCCTCCAAGGCGACCGGGTTTCCCATTGCCAAGATCGCGGCAAAACTCGCCGTCGGCTACACGCTGGACGAGCTGGAGAACGACATCACCGGCGGTGCCACGCCCGCCTCGTTCGAGCCGAGCATCGATTACGTCGTCACCAAAATCCCGCGCTTTGCCTTCGAGAAATTCCCCGGCGCCGAGCCGGTGCTGACCACGGCGATGAAGTCGGTCGGCGAGGTCATGGCCATCGGCCGCACTTTTCAGGAATCGCTGCAGAAGGCGTTGCGTGGACTGGAAACCGGCCTGACGGGTCTGGACGAGATAGAGATTCCCGGCCTGGCGCACGGCGCGGCAAGTCACGCCGACGACCGCAACGCCATCCGCGCCGCCCTAGGTACGCCGACGCCCGACCGGCTGCGCATGGTGGCGCAGGCGATCCGCATGGGCACCTCGCTCGAAGATGTGCACGCCATGTGCAAGATCGACCCGTGGTTCCTCGAACAGATCGCCGGCATCCTCGCCACGGAGGATCGCATCCGCGAGCACGGCATTCCAGAGGACGCCGTCAATCTGCGCATGCTGAAGGCGATGGGGTTCTCGGATGCCCGCCTCGCGTCCCTGGTCAGGAAAGACGTCGAAGAGATTCAAAAGATTCGCGAAAAGCTCGACGTTCATCCTGTTTATAAACGCATCGACACCTGTGCCGCCGAGTTCGCTTCGCCCACCGCCTACATGTACTCGACCTATGAAGTGCCCTTCGCCGGCGCTCTCGCCAACGAGGCGCACGTGTCAGCGCGGAAAAAGGTCGTCATCCTCGGCGGCGGCCCGAACCGCATCGGCCAGGGCATCGAATTCGACTATTGCTGCTGCCACGCCGCCTTTGCGCTGCGCGATGCCGGCTTCGAGGCGATCATGGTCAACTGCAACCCGGAGACCGTGTCGACCGATTACGACACCTCCGACCGGCTCTATTTCGAGCCGCTGACGCCGGAGGACGTGCTGGAGATCCTGCGCGCCGAACAGGCATCGGGCGAGTTGGTCGGCGTCATCGTCCAGTTCGGCGGCCAGACGCCGCTGAAACTTGCCGATGCGCTGGAGAAGGCCGGCATCCCGATCCTCGGCACCTCGCCCGACATGATCGATCTGGCCGAGGACCGCGACCGCTTCCAGAAGCTGCTGCACAGGCTCGGCCTCAGCCAGCCGAAGAACGGCATCGCCTATTCGGTCGAGCAGGCCCGCCTCGTCGCCGGCGAGCTCGGCTTCCCGCTGGTCGTGCGCCCGTCCTATGTGCTGGGCGGCCGCGCCATGCAGATCATCCACGACGAAAGCATGCTGCAGACCTACCTGCTCGACACCGTGCCCGGCCTGGTGCCGGAGGACATCAAGCAGAAATACCCCAACGACAAAACAGGCCAGATCAACACGCTGCTCGGCAAGAACCCGCTGCTGTTCGACACCTATCTCAGTGGCGCCATCGAGGTCGATGTCGACTGCCTGTGCGACGGCAAATCGACCTTCGTCTCCGGCATCCTGGAACACATCGAGGAGGCCGGCATCCATTCGGGCGACTCGGCCTGCTCGCTGCCGGTGCACTCACTGCCCTCGGAGTTGGTCGACGAGCTGGAGCGCCAGACGGCCGCCCTTGCCCGCGCGCTCAATGTCGGCGGGCTGATGAACGTGCAATATGCGATCAAGGACGGCACCGTCTATGTGCTGGAGGTCAACCCGCGCGCGTCGCGCACCGTGCCGTTCGTCGCCAAGACCATCGGGCGGCCCATCGCGAAAATTGCCGCCCGCATCATGGCCGGCGAAAAACTGGAAGACGCCTTCGCCCATTACGGCGCTATGCCCGACCCCAGAAATCCCGGCCACATCGCGGTCAAGGAAGCCGTGTTCCCATTCGCCCGCTTCCCCGGCGTCGACATCCTGCTCGGCCCGGAAATGCGCTCGACCGGCGAGGTCATGGGCCTCGACCGCGACTTCGCGCTCGCCTTCGCCAAGAGCCAGTTAGGGGCGGGTGTTGATCTCCCCCGCTCCGGCACGCTGTTCGTCTCCGTGCGCGACGAGGACAAGAAAGGCATCCTGCCGGCGGTCAAGCGCCTCGCCGGCCAAGGTTTTAAGGTAATGGCCACCTCGGGCACCGCCCGCTTCCTCGCCGAAAACGGCGTCGCAGCGGAGAAAATAAACAAGGTGCTGGAAGGCCGCCCCCACATCGAGGACGCCATCCGCAACCGCCAGGTGCAGATCGTCTTCAACACCACGGACGGCCAGAAGGCGGTCTCGGACTCAAAATCGCTGCGCCGGGCGACGCTGATGCAGAAAGTGCCGTACTACACGACGCTGTCGGGCGCGGCCGCGGTGGCGGAGGCGATTGCGGCGCTGCGGGCGGGAAGCCTGGAGGTCAGGCCGCTGCAGGAGTATTTTGCGTAGGCGATTAGCCAATCTCCCTCCTTGTGGGGGAGATGGCCGGCAGGCCAGAGGGGCGCGCTGTCACGCTGGCGTTGCGAGTGTTCAAGGGCCGCTCAACTTGCTTGCCGCCAACACGCCAATCTAATGTCACAACTCATGCGAAAGGTTCTATTATTTTGGAGCCTTTGAGGCCCTCAAAAGGCGATCGAATTCGGCGTCGATTGTCTCCAACGAGGCAATAATCTTCTGCAGTGTGGTATATTCGTCCTTCGGATCGACTGCCTTCTGTACGTGACCCTTCCCACTTGTATGTGCCACTGCTCCCCGAGCCTCTCCAAAATTATTCATTGTCTGCAAAAATATTGGATCACACCTTCCCATATAGAATCCGATTGGGACGAACATTTCCATAATATTTCTTTCTTTAACCCCATGATTTTCGAACTTAATTCTCTTATGAAACTCCGATACGCACTTCGAAAATCGATCGTCAATCGACGTTTTGCTCGGCCATTCTTTTAATTTATTTTGCTCGATTGCGTGTAAAGTCTCAGGTGGACGATCTGTCGATCTTCCGCCGAAACCGATCAAATGGAATGTAACAACGGAAACAAATTTATTCGTCTCCCAAGCATCAAGAGCTGTTGCGGCCACTTCAAGAACACGGTCTTCAAAATACGTCTCCACCTCCGCATGTGTCAGAACACGAAAAGAAAGCGCACGGGTCGTTACGCGTAGCGGATCTTTGTAAGAGCCGGTCGGATCGAATTTGGATGGCAAAAGCATGCGCTTCAATTCTCTGACGCGCATCTTAAGATCGTTAAGGCGAGTCGACGCCATCTAGTGAAAGCCGTCGAACGTTATACGCGAGCTCCCGTCTTTCCTAGGTTCGAGAGCAGGCACCTTAATGTCTTGTTGAAGAGCGGCACGAAGTCCGACCCCCCAAATTGACAACCGGTCGAACGTGTGCGGGATGCCGGCTGTATCACTTTCGATGGCCTCCGAGAACGACGCATCAGCGAGGCATGAGGTGTATAGCTGTCGGACTTTCTCAGCGTTAGCCGCCATAGCCGTTCTGATTTCATAATCCGCAGCATAAAAAACAAGGGCATCGAAAATTGCTCTGTTGAAAGATCGCGAACCAGGCTTTCGGGCCAACGTGTCATCGCCAAATATATCCATAAGAACATCAACAGCCGCGTTAAATTGCTCAATATCGAGGCCAACAGAAACCTGAACCTTTTCCCAAGTTTCGTTAAGAGCCATACAAGTGTTGTCCAGAAATTCTTTCATCCTCCCTGAGTACCCAGGAAGGAACCGCCGATAAGCCAAGTACCGAACAATAAGCTCTACGTCTCGCATACGAGGATCCGGCGTCGTTCTACTCATTAGTCTCTGGACGTGGACCGACGCAATCGCGGTGTCATCAATAAAGTCTGAAAATGGCCCAGGCACCATAGCTTGGCGCAATTCTTGAGGAGAAAGTTTAACGCTTCCGGTATTCAATCGAAGGAATACGGTGTGAAGAAAATTCGTATTTGGCCAATTTCGAATTACAACCGTCCGAATTGTGTTATTAAAAAAAGCGTTCAGATCATCCCTTCTTGCTGGGTCCTTTTCCAATTGAGAGAAATTCTTACGAATAAGATCCGTTCTAACTTCCAGCCCCGAAAGTCGAAAAGCATTCTTCGCACCTTCGGCGTTTCCCGTAAATTGCAACAGAGAAAGCAATCTCTGCTTCCCATCCAATACAATAAATTGGCCTCTTTGATTTTTCTTTTCCGCGAGAACTATCTGTGGGATGGGAAATCCTAAGATAACACTTTCAATAAATCTACCTTTCCCTCCAATCGACCAAGCATCTCTCCTTTGGAAACGAGGGCTCATGTCGATGTTTTTATTAGTCAATTGGGATATGACAGTTTGAACCGTCCAATCGGACGAATATAGAACAGCTTCTGAAAAAGAAGCTGTATCTTTTGGGTCTAGGACCGCATCGTCCTCGTCGACAAATTCAAGATCTGCTTCCGCCATCGCTTCTCTCATCTTTCCCATGTCTTAGCCAAGAATTAGCTCGTTACCGCAAGGCCGACGGCATTGGTAGCACTGATTTGAGCAATCGGGCAGGGCTTGAACAGCTCGATCGGGTCTTAGCCAAGCTCTGGCGGCGAGCCAACCAGAGTGCCAGCGTAACGCCAGGAAACTGGTCTTCACGACCTCACCCTCACCCCGCTGCGATACACTCGATCTCAATATCGAACTCCATCGGCCATGACGCCACTGGCACGAAGGTCCGCGATGGCGGGTTCACGTTGAAATACTGGCATAAACCCGATTGATGGCGCGGTAGAAGCCGGAGTTGAGGGCGTAGGTGCGCCCCATCGCCACGTTCTCCGGCGGGGTGCGACGGCTCGGTCTGCCGTTCGATGTCGCCGCGCACCATCTCGCGGCTTGACGGCCTGTGCCGCCCCTCGCCTCAGTTGAGAAACCCAATAAACCGTCCGGCGAAAAGCACGGATGTCCACAGAACCAGCGAGAGCACCGCCAGGATGGCGACGGTCCCGCCGGCCGGCTCGTCACCGCCTTTTGCGCGGCGCATGAAGACGAGGAAGTTGGCGCCCGCGAGGAGGATGAGTGTCATCTTGGCGAGGAAAATCGGCATCGCCGCATACTCCCTCGCCCTGACTGAAAACAGCAGCGCCCCAGTAACAAGCGCCCCAGTGAACGCGCTCAACGCCACACGGCGCAGCAGCGCGACGAACGCCGCCTGCGGCAGCGGTCGGAAGGCGCCGAGGACCCTGAGGTCCATAAGCCAGACACTGGTCAGGAGCGCGCCGATCGACATGATGTGCAGCGCGTTGACTATGGGGTAGGCGATGAAGGAAGCCTTCAGTGCCCGCACGAAGGCGAGTTGCTCGATGCCGGCCAGCAGCCCGTCCATTCAGGCCGGCGGCACGCGGTCGGGATAGACATCGTAGGTCTTGCCGCCGACGATGATCCGGACTGCTTTCATGCGCTTTTCCTGCTCGTCGAGCGAGCGGTTGCCGATCGCGGTCACCTCATCGCCGACCTTGGCAACCTCCTCGGTGAAGCCGGCGGCAATCGTTCGGGACGGCGGCGCCATCTCCACCCGCCAGGCCTCTCCCTCTGCGTCGACGTCCAGCGTGGCGTGCGGATTGCCGATATAGATGGCCGTGATCTTGCCCCGGAGTTCGAAAAACCCGTCCTCGGTCCACGACCAGCCGTGATGGGCATAGGCTGCGGTGGCGGCGGCAAGGATCACTGCCGCTGCCAGCGCGACGCTCCGAATCCCGTTGAACTGCATCGCTCGTCTCCTCGGACCATCCCGCTATTCGAGAGTAGGTCACGGCGAGGCAACGTCAAATCACATCGGTGCGACGGGCAGTCGGCGACGCCCATCTTCCTTCTCCCCTTGTGGGAGAAGGTGGATTGGCGCGTAGCGCCAAGACGGTTGAGGGGTGCTGGACGGAGTGCCGACGGCGCCAAGCTGGAGCACCCCTCATCCGACCGAGCTTCGCTCGGCCACCTTCTCCCACAAGGGGAGAAGGGAGAGCCGGCCGCAACGTCGGCACCCTTTCTGCAACGCTGGCGATTGGCGAAATCCTATGGGCAGGCGCAGTGCGTTGTGGGGCAGAGCAAACCGAAGCGATTGCCTACGGAATGAACGGTCCGGTCTTGCTTATGACGTATATGCACGCCATGTTCGGCCCGCCGCTCTTCTTGTCCATCGGATGAAGATCGGAGATTCACACCTGAACGAGGCAAACCATGAGCAGTATGAGAGACCGTCAGGAAGGCTTCGAAAAGAAGTTTGCGATGGACGAGGAGACGAAGTTCAAGGCCATGGCGCGCCGCAACAAGCTGCTCGGCCTGTGGGCCGCAGAAAAGCTCGGCAAATCAGGCGAGGACGCCGACGCCTATGCCAAAGAGGTGGTGCGCGCGGACTTCGAAGAGGCAGGCGACGACGACGTGTTCCGCAAGGTACGCGCCGATTTCGACGCGGCGGGCGTCGCCCAGTCGGATCATCAGATTCGAGGCGCCATGGCCGAACTGTTGGTGACTGCGGTCGAGCAGATCAAAACGAGCTGAACGCCGCTCGGTCTGAACCGCCCTGCTGGCTCCAGCTAGCTATGGGCGGCCACCAGATCCTTTACGTGTTTTTCGTGCATCCGCAGCGTCGGTAGCGTCTTCTTGGCGAATTCCTTCAGCGCCGGGTCTTCGCCCGACTGCGCATAGGTGGAAAACAGCGCCACCGCCTGCTTGTGCGCCTCGGTCTGCAGGGTGATGTATTTCGCCTGGAATTCATCGCCGTCGAGGTTCTTGAGCTGGTCCAGCATCGCCTGGTCCCTCGGCAACAAAGCGGGGCCGCTCGGTGTCACCGAGGCCGTGGTCTGGCTCTGTTCCAGAGCTGCCTTGAGATCCTCACCAGCCTTGGTGTGGTCCCTAACCATCAGCGCGGCGAAGTCCTTCACGTCGGCGGCGACATTTTTTTGCTCGGCCAGCCTGCTGCTTTCAATCTCGAACCGGTTGGCGCTGGCGGCCGTTTTGGAGAAGGTCTCGGTATCGACCTTGGTCTCGTCGACGGCAGGTATATCGGCCGGGGCAGTGGACTGGGCGAAGGCCGCCGGCGCGCCGGCAAGCAAAGCAAGCGTGGCAATAGCGAGATGCGGTCTCATCGAAAAATCTCCGGGTTGTGTCCTCGGAGAGTCAACGCGACACAAGCGGCGAAGTTGCGCCTTTCCTTCTCGCCACCGGGGAGAAGGTGGACGCTCCGCGGCCGGATGAGGGGATACTCCCTATGCGATTACCAATCGGCCGAAGCTACTGCGCCGCCGGTACCGGGCAGCTCGTGTCGCCTTCCTCGCAATTGAGGTAGCCCTGGAAATCCTTCAGCCGGTCGTTGGTGAGGCTCTCCCGGCAGCCGGCGACCACCATCGGATACATGCTGCCGGCGCTCTCGCGTGGGCCGCCCTGGAAATTGCATTCGGCGTCGCGAAAAGCGATCCAGGCACGCTGCGCATCGACCAGCAGCTTCTTTGACGCCGCATCGTCCTTCAGCCGGCCCTCGATCTGCCTGTAGGCGTGGTTGAGCTTCTTGTCGGCTTCGGTGAACGACTTGCCGGCGCATTCGTTCATGGTCGTTTGATCCATCGCATTGGCGCAATCGTCGGCCGCCCGCGCCGCATCAGTGAATAGCGGAACGGCGAGGATCAAGGTGGCGAGACCGGTTTTGGAAAGCCGCATCGTGTTTCTCCGATTCGAAAGCCCCGCTGTAACAAAGCCTAACCGCGCGACGAATACAGGCAAGATGCAGCCTGTCGCCATGGTGGACAGTTCCTTTCAGGCCGGCGCCGACGGCTGCGAAGCAATAGCGTTGCAGAACGGGATGCATATCACCGCATTTTTCGTTCAGGAGGATAGGTCCACATCGGGGAAAAACCATGCGCGAAGCCGACAATGACGAAATCGACCTGCGCTGTCCGCAGATCGTCGCCGACAATGCCGCCATGGGGCTCAGGCTGCGCGGCATATTTGGCCGTGGCGGCACCGAGATCGGGGTTGCGCAGGCGACCGAGCTCAAGAACCGTGATAAGCTTTCGCCCTCCACCATCCAGCGCATGGTCAGCTATTTCGCCCGCCATGAGGTCGACAAGAAGGACCGCAACTTCGGCAGTGAAGAAAACCCGTCGGCCGACTACATCGCCTGGCTTTTATGGGGCGGCGACGAAGGCCGGGCCTGGGCGCTCGAGCTTAAGCAGAAGATCGGCAACGCGCCCGTCTGAGCGATAACAAAGCAGCTTGGAACGGAAAGGTTCGCGGGCGGTGCTTGGTGGCGTACGATGAGGCGGATCCCGGACCCGCCTCGGGACCCGCCGTGGAGTGCGGCTGACACATGCCGGTGCAGCCCCCTCCGACACCCTCCGCCCGGTACTCCGACCAAACGGCGTGGCAGGGTCTTAGCACTTGCCGTCGGCGACCTATGTGAAGCAGTTCACAAACGATGCACTTTCCCCTGCGTAAGGGCAGCCGACCGGAGCCGGGCTAGAGCATCGGACCCAAAAGTGCGAAGCGGTTTTGGGAAAATCCGATGCTCAAACAAAGAGATAGAGCGGCGTTACGATTCGATTTGAGAGTCCGCCGCGCTAGTCCACCCAGTCGACTTCGAACATCCCCAGCCGCTCGTAGAGCCTGACGGCGGCGGCATTCTCAACCGTGTTGGTTTTGAGATCGACATGCGCAGCGCCCCGTGCGTGAAAGGCGGAGAAGACGTGCCACATCAGCGCTTCGGCGATGCCTCGGCCGCGCGCCTCGGGATGGACGGCAAGGTCTTTGACGAACGCCCGCGTCCAGCACAGCGCAGCACCCACCAGCCGGCCCTTGCTGTCGATGACCAGGAAACACAAAGCAGGGTCGAATTCAGCGTCGCTTGAAATCCGCGGCCACCATTCGTCGAACGGCCCGTCGGCGCCATCGTCGAACACGGTGGTCAGCAGCGCATGCAAAGCGAGCGCGTCTGTGGCCTCGAAGCCGCGCATGACGAAGCCTTCCGGCCAGCGCGGCGGAGCAAGCGCGTCATCGAGGATCTTGCGCAGCCTCACGTCGTTCGGTGCCGGCGGGCGCGGCTCGGGCATGGCGTCTATGCCTGTCGCGCAAAAGTGCGCAGCGGTTTTGCGATAACGACATGCATCAAAACAGGAACCTAAAAGCGCGTTGCATCAACCCGTCCAAACGCGACGCGCTTTTAGGCGTCGGGCTGCAGGCGGCGCCGACCACGGTCGCGGCCAAGGCCGGTTTCTTCCAGCATACCCTTGCGCTTGGCGTCGTAGTAATAGCCGCTCTGGTAGAGCCGGTCGGCGCGCTTGGCGTTGCCGCCGGATACCAGCCAGGCGCCGCGCAGATATTTTACTGCATATTTCAGATTGGTCTCAGCGTCGAACAACCCGCTCGCCGGCCCGTCATAGCCCATGCCGCGCGCCGTCGCGTGCTTGATCTGCATCAGCCCCCAATGGCCCCGATTGTAGGCCTTGGGATTGAAGGTGCTCTCGCGATTGACGACGCGGCGCACCAGATCGACCGGCACCTCATAGAAGGCGGCGTATTTCTCGATCAGCCGCTCGATCTCGCCGCGCGGCCCCGTCGAGTACTCCTTGGCAGGGCTGGTCGAAAGCAGGGCGGACGGATTGTCAGGCACTACATAGGTGGCTTGCTGAACCCCGGGCATCGTCTTGCCTGCCGCGCCAGTGACCGGCATGGCCACAGCAGCCGTCGCATAGACAGGTGCTGCGCTGGTGGGCGCGGCATCGGCCGCCATGGCTGCAGGTGCAGTTGCGGCCAGCGGAGTCGGGCCGGCAAAGGCGGCTGGCGGGGCAGGCGTTGCTGCGGGATCGACAGCCAGCGCCGCCGTCTGGACGGGCGCGACGCCGGATGATTCCGGCAGCACCGAAACCGTGTCGGGCAGTACCAGTGTAAAGCCGGCATCGCTACCGGCTGCGGCGGCGGTTTCAGTCAGGGATGGCACGACCTTCGTCTGCGAAGTCGAGGTGCAGCCGCTGAGGCCGGCCGCAGCAAGCATCACGCCGATCGCGGGAAAGATGATTTTTGCTGGCAAGCCGCGCTCGGGTCCGGTTCGTCTGTTAAGAAAATCCTTACACCAGCGCCTTTCCCCCGGCAATCCGCAGCCTGTTGTGGACTTCGGATGGTTTTCGGGTGGCAACAGCAACCTGAAAATGCGATACCTCGTTCTCGATATGTACTGGATTCCCGTCCGTTGTCGGAAAGGAGCACATCATGGAAAGCACCTCTCAAGCCACCGCCGGCCACGCGGTCTTCGAAACCGTGATCGGCTTCATGGGCATCGCCTGGAGCGAAGCCGGACTGACGAGGCTCTGCCTGCCCCAGCGCAACCGCGACGCGGTGGAACGCCGGCTCCTGCATCATGCCGGCAGCGCCGCATCGAGCGCCCAACCGCAGTGGGTCATCGAGCTGATCGCGGCGATAAAGGCCTATGCGTCAGGCGAAGACACCGCCTTCTCCGATGTGCCGGTCGATCTCACCGGCGTCGACGATTTCCGCCTCGCCATCTACGACGCGGCGCGAAAGCTCGCCTTCGGCGAGACCACCACCTATGGCGAGCTGGCCAAACGCGCAGGTCATGCCGGGCTCGCGCGGGAAACTGGTGCTGCGCTCGGCGCCAACCCGGTGCCACTGGTTATCCCTTGCCACCGCATTCTTGCCGCCGGCGGCAAGATCGGCGGTTTTTCCGCGCCGGGCGGCTCGACCACCAAGGAAAAGATGCTGGCGATGGAAGGCGTGCGCGTCGGCCCGCCGCCGCCGGCGCAGGTCTCTTTCGGCTTCTAGGACATGTCGATATTCAGGGGATGCCGGCCTGCAAATGGCGATTTCCTGCGCTTCCGGTACTCACGCACCCGAACGTGCGCTGCGTTCCGGTTCTCGGAATCCACCATTTTCGGCTCGGCCTGACCTGAATCTCAACACGCCCTGGAGCATCATCCGGACCGTATGCGATGGAAGACGCTAGTCGGGAAGAATACGCCGGCGGAAACGCCGGTCTGTGTCCACCCGCTTGCATTTGTAGACGATGCAGGATTTCGTATCGGCGCTCGGCACCGAAGCCCGTGCCCTGACCTCACCCATATTGCAGAAACGCTGACTCCGCACATAGCGGTCGTAGAGCGGCAGCCCCGGCGTGCGCGTCGACTGGTAACGCAGGATGACGGCACCTTCCCTCGCGATCGTCGCCCGCACCCTGTCGCAGCTCATGCGGCTCGGGTCATAGCGCGAGATCGCTTGCGCCTCGGCGGCCAACAGCGTCAGGCAGGCGGCAAGCAGAACAGTTTTCATGGTCCTCTCCCAAAACAGGACCGGACGCTCGAAGGCGTACGATCCTTCCCCGTGCGCGATAACCAATGCAATCCTCCGCAACGCGCGACGTTACAAGGCTTTCACGCGATTGGGGCGGCCGTTGGGCAGCGCCGCATCAGCGCCTTTTTTCGCGCAGTCTTGTTTTTTGCGCAGAAGCGGACTATATGAGGTCCATTGATATTTCGGCCGATCGATCCGGGCCTCGCGATATTCGCGTTTGCTGACGTCTATCTCCAAAATCTCGATACAAACCGGCTGGACTTCGGTTCGGTCAAGCTAAAGCAAACGTATAAGGACTATCGAAATGGCAACAGGTACGGTCAAGTGGTTTAATTCCACCAAGGGTTTCGGCTTCATCCAGCCTGACAGCGGCGGCGCGGACGTTTTCGTGCACATCTCCGCAGTCGAGCGCGCTGGGCTGTCGACCCTGGTCGAAGGCCAGAAGATCAACTTCGAGATCGAGCAGGACCGCCGCACTGGCAAGTCGTCCGCTGGGTCTCTGAGCAAGGCAGCCTGATTTTGCGAATGGCGCGCGCCGGGCGATAGCTCGGGGCGCGCGGCAAGTCACGGATGTACTGACGGTCGCGCGAGAAGCGCACCGGAGCGGAAAGATCCCGACAAGCCGAGCAGCAGATTGTTGCCGGCCCGGACCGAACGCTCCCGATCAGGCTACCAAGCATGGGAAGGCGGGATTTTGTCCCGCCTTTTTGCTGTCCGGATTTCCAATGAAACAAGCTGCCTTGGCCTTATTGTACCAATCATGGTATTTTTAGCCCATGAGCAAGCTCGAACAGATCGAAAAATCCGTTGCCGAATTGAGCCCCGAGGAGCTGAAGGCGTTTGCTGCCTGGTTCGAGGGGCTGCAGGCGGATATGTGGGATCGGCAGATCGAAGCCGACGCCAAGACTGGCAGGTTGGATAAATTTGCCGAGCAGGCACTGGCTGATCATCGCGCCGGCCGGACCCGGCCTCTGTGAATCATGTCGCCACTCCCTCATTCTGGGAGGCTTCCAGCAAATTACCTGCGTCGATCAGATCCAAAGCAGATAAGCGTTTCGACAAACTGCGCTCTGATCCTTTCCATCCATCGCTGCATTTCAAACAAGTTGGACGCTACTGGTCGGCGCGGGTTGACCAGAGCTATCGCGCCGTTGCTGTGCGCGCGCATGAAGACATGGTCTGGTTTTGGATCGGCACTCACGCCGAATATGATCGCCTGCTGAAATAGCCGTGAGGACAGAGCTATCCCAGCCATTCGATCGGCACGTGCCCCTTATCCGCCTCGACCCGTTTCAGCCAGGCCGCCACCGCCGGGTAGGCGTCGAGCTGAAAGCCGCCCATCTCGGCCGTATGCGTATAGGCGTAGAGCGCGATGTCGGCGACGCTCAATGCCTCACCGGCAAAGAACGCACTGCCCGCCAGATGCTTGTTCATCACGCCGAGCGCCTTGTTGCCGCGCTCCAGCGTCACCGCCAGCCGCTCCGGCGTCGCGTCCTTGGCCCGTTCGGGAAAAGTCAGCAGCGCCTTGCGCACCGCGATATAGGGTTCGTGGCTGTACTGCTCGAAAAACAGCCATTGATAGGCCAATGCCCGCTCGTATTTGTCGACAGGCAGGAACTGCGTGCCTTCGGCGAGATAGAGCAGGATGGCGTTGGATTCGGCAAGCAGCCTGCCGTCGTCAAGCTCGAGCAGCGGCACCATGGCGTTCGGGTTCTTGGCGACATAGGCTGGCTTGCGCGTGTCGCCGGTATGCGAGCTGACCTCGACATTGGTGAAAGGGATCCCGAGCTTGGCCATCAAAAGGCGCGGCTTGTAGCAATTGCCGCTGTCGATCATTCCGTAGAGTATGGTCATCGGTGCTCCCTCGCTCTTGCGCGACAGCCCAGGCTCTATCCCGGCGCCAACGACTCGATCCAGTGATTTGTTTTGGCGCAACCATCAGCGCCGCTGATAGATCAGCCAAACAACGGCACGACGTTGTTGGTCCTGCCAAGCAATCCGTCGATCGATAGCGGCTCCTCGTCGAAAACCGTGCCGGCCAGCGCCGGCCGGCCAAGGTAAAAACCTTGTATCAGGTCGACGCCGCCGTCCAGCGCGACACGCAGATGCGTGGATTGCTCGATGCCTTCGACCAGCACCTTGGCGCCGCGGTCGTGCAGCGCGGAAACCAGCGGCCGGAAAAATCGTTCGGCGGCGGCATGGCGACAGAATTCCGCAAACCAGGCGCCGTCGATCTTGACGATGTCCGGCTGGACAAGGGCGACCCGCTCCTCCGTCGAATGCCCGGTGCCGAAATCGTCGATGGCGATGCGAATGCCGTCACGCCGCATCTCGCGCACCAGGCTGACGAGCACCTTTTCGTCGGCCGCCTGCTCGGTGATTTCGCAGACCAGCATGCCGGGATGCAGGTCGAACTCGGCGAGATGCCGGGTCATCAGCCTGATTTCGGCCAGCGCCCGCCCGGGGTCATCATTGATCAGCGGATTGTAGTTGAAAAACAGGTCGAGCCCATCGACGCCGATGTTGCGGAAATTCCGGAGATGCAGCACCCGGCACATCGTCTCGACGAACAGCCGATCCGGCACGGGTACGCCCTGAAAAAATACTGACGGCGCGACCGGCCTGCCGGCGCGGTGCGGTTCGATCAGCCCTTCGACCGCAACAGCCGTCAAAAACCTGCCGCGCGGCGCAAAGATCGGTTGATAGGCGCTCCTCAGCCGGAACGCGCCATAGACACCGTATTCGATCCCGACCTCGTCGGCGAAGATCGCCTCGCCGACATTACGCCGCCTGTCGTGCCGCTCGGTCATGGCGCCCCCTTGCGGCCGAAAGCCCGTTTCGGCCGCAGCGAAGCCGGTACGGTCGCAGGTGCACCGCCGGCATTGGGCACTGCCGCAGGCGTCTGCCTGTCCTTACCGAAGACGTGGAAGCTGGTCGGCGCGAGCTCCGGGCGCGCCAGCGCAAATCCCTGCACCATCGAGGCTCCCGATTTTTCGGCCAGTTCAAGTTGCCAGCCCTCCTCGATGCCCTCGAACACCGTGCGGATGCCTTGTTCTTCGAAGCTTGCCACCATGGCGGTCAGCAGCGCGAAACCGGCGCCGGACTCCATCAGTTGCATGATCCAGCGAGCGTCGAACTTGACGATATCAGGCCGGAGCTCCTTGATGCGGTTGATATCGGACTCGTCGGCTCCATAATCGTCCACGGCGATGCGAAACCCATTGGCCCTGAGCGCCTCGACGAAATTATAGAGCGTTTCCTGCGACGCCGATTTCTGCTCGGTCACCTCGCAGACGACGCGGCTCGCATCGATTTCAGCCTCATGCAGCACCAGCCGCATGTCGCGCAGCGCCTTGTCGGCGATGCTGCGGTCGGTGAACACCGACGGATCGAAATTGATGAAGATGAATGCCTCTTGCGGCAGACAGACGCCGGCGTTCAAAAGGTGGAGCGTCCTTGTCAGCGCCTCGATGTGCAGGCGGTCGACCGCCGGGCAGCTGTCGAAAAAGCTCATCGGCGACTGCGGCTCGCCGTCGCGGAACGGCCGGATCAGCCCCTCGAATGCGGTGGCCGATAATTTGCCGTTGCTGAAGGCAAAGATCGGCTGGAAAGCGCTCCGCAGCGTATAGGCGCCCCAGACACCGCTGGCGGTGCCGTCATCGTGACGGACGATATGGGCAAGTCCGATGCTGCGCGACACGGTTCCTCGCTTTGCGAGACTGGCGGAATGGGTCGTGATCCAGCCGCTGGGGTTTTACCGCCGGTAAGTGAATTTATTGTTGCCGGATTTGCCGGGGATTTGGGATCTGGCTCATCCGACAATGCTTGCGCTTGTTGGAATGATGCGACATGAGAAGCCCGCGGTTGGATGGACCGCCTAAGCCCACAAGGAGCAACATCGTCATGGCCTTTCTTGCCGACGTCCTTTCCCGCGTTAAGCCTTCCGCGACCATCGCAGTGACGCAGAAAGCGCGCGAGCTGAAAAACGCCGGCCGTGACGTCATCGGGCTGGGTGCCGGCGAGCCGGACTTCGACACGCCGGACAACATCAAGAACGCAGCGATCGAGGCCATCCGCCGCGGCGAAACGAAATATCCGCCGGTTTCCGGCATCGTGCCGCTGCGCGAGGCGATCGCGAAGAAATTCAAGCGCGAGAACAATCTCGACTACCGGCCGGAGCAGACCATCGTCGGTACCGGCGGCAAGCAGATCCTGTTCAACGCCTTTATGGCGACGCTGAACCCCGGCGACGAGGTGATCATCCCGAGACCGTATTGGGTCAGCTATCCCGAGATGGTGGCGATCTGCGGCGGCACCTCGGCTTTTGCCGACACCTCCATCGACAACGGCTTCAAGCTGACAGCGGCGGCGCTGGAAAAGGCGATCACGCCGCGCACCAAATGGCTGTTGATGAACTCCCCGTCAAACCCGTCGGGCGCCGCCTATACCGAGGCTGAATTGCGCGATCTGGCCGACGTGCTGTTGAAGCATCCGCATGTCTGGGTGTTGACCGACGACATGTACGAGCACCTGATCTATGGCGACTTCGTCTTCAAGACCATCGCCGAGGTCGAGCCGAAGCTTTATGAGCGCACCCTGACAATGAATGGCGTGTCGAAGGCCTATGCCATGACCGGCTGGCGCATCGGCTATGCGGCCGGGCCGGTGGCGCTGATCAAGGCGATGGACATGATCCAGGGCCAGCAGACATCAGGCGCCTGCACCATTGCGCAGTGGGCGTCGGTGGAGGCGCTGAACGGTCCGCAGGATTTCATTGCGAAAAACAAGGCGATCTTCCAAGCTCGGCGCGATCTCGTCGTGTCGATGCTCAATCAGGCCCGCGGCATTTCCTGCCCATCGCCCGAAGGCGCCTTCTATGTCTATCCGTCCTGCGCCCAGCTGATCGGCAAGAAGACCAAAGCCGGCAAGGTGATCGATAGCGACGAAGCATTTTGCTCGGAACTGCTCGAGGCCGAGGGGGTGGCGGTCGTGTTCGGTTCGGCCTTCGGCCTCGGCCCGAACTTCCGCATCTCCTACGCCACATCGGAGGCGTTGCTCGAAGAGGCCTGCACGCGCATCCAGCGCTTCACCGCTTCGCTGATCTGATCAGGCGCATCTCGAACACCGAAACCCGGCCGCGAGCCGGGTTTCGGTGGCGATAGGCACCAGCCTCATCCTTGCCGATCGGGCTGATTGGTTTCGCGCGCCGCCTCGGCCGGCGCCAGAATGGCGATCAGAAGCCCGGCCGTGACGAACGAAACGATGGCCGCCGTTAGCATCGCCGCATGAAAGCCCCCGGCATAGGCGGCTGCGGACAGGCCGCGCAGCCCGTCCTCGCCCATTGCCGCATCGGTTGCGAAATCATGCCGCAAAACAGCCGCGCGGGCTGTCGCTCCGGCATTGGCGATGCCGGCATTTTCAAGCTGCGTCGCCAGCAAGGTCGTTGCCCGCATGCTCATCAAGGCGCCGAGCAGCGCGATGCCGATGGCGGTGCCGCCCTGGCGGGTTGCGTTGATCACCGCCGACACCATGCCCGACCGCTCGCGCGGCGCATACGACATCGCGGCAGCGCTGCCGGTCGGGATCGACAGCGCGTTGCCGAAGCCGCCGATGGCAAACAGCAAGCCTATCGTCAGATAGGGTGTCGAAGGTCCGACCCAGCACATGCCCAGCATGGAAAGACCGCTCGAAAGGTAGCCGGCGGTCATCAGCGCCGAGTGTCCGTAGCGCTGACTGAGCCTGCCGATCGCCGGCGACACGACCATCTGGACAAGAAACAGCGGCGCCATTCGCAGGCCGGTCTGTGTCGGCGACCAGCCCTGTGCCTGCTGCAGGAACATCGAATAGAGAAAGACGCTGGTGTAAGAGGTGAGGCCGAGTGCGAAGGACGCGACATTGGCGACGGCAAAGCGAATGTCGCGGAACAGGCCGAGCGGCAGCATCGGCCTTGGCGTACGCGCCTCAAAGGCAAGAAAGACCGCCAGGCCGGCCAGGCCGACAGCAACCGCCATGACCGTCCGCGGATCGCCCCAACCGTTTTCGCCCGCCGATATCAGGCCGAAGGTCAGCGCGCCGAGCCAGAAGATGCTGAGCGCCAGGCCGACAAGGTCGAGATGGGCATGCTCGGGGTGCGAAGTCTCTGCGACCGAAGCCGCACCCAGGACGATCGTGGCCAAGCCGAGCGGCAGGTTGATCAGGAAAATGCTCTGCCATCCGGCGGCTTCGACCAGGATGCCACCGACCACCGGGCCGGCGAGCAGCGAGATGGCGGCAAACGACGCCCAGCCGCCAATGACACCGGCGCGCTCGCGGGCGTCGGGAAACGCCTGCGTCAGGATCGACAGCGCACCTGGAATGATCAGCGATCCGGCGATTCCTTGCACCACCCGGCCCGCCAGCAAAACCGGCAGGTTGGGTGCCATTGCGCAGATGGCAGAACCGGCCACGAAGATGCCGATGCCTGCCAGCCAGGAGCGCTTGCGCCCGTAACGGTCGCCGATCAGGCCTGCCGATAGCATAAAGGCCGACAGGCAAAGCGTGTAGGCGTCGATCACCCATTGCAACCCAGCGAAGTCGATAGCGAGCGCATTCTGGATTGTCGGCAGGGCGACATTGACGATGCTGACGTCGAGCAGTGCGACGAATGTGCCGAGATAGACGGCGGCAACAAGAGGCAAGCGACGGTTCGACATCACGACTCCAAACATAAGTGTGGAAATCACCTCAACGGCTGCCCGTCGCGTCCCGGCTTAGCCGCCATACTGCGCATCGGTCACCGCCTCCAGCCAGTCGGCGTGGACGCCGTCGAGCGCCTCCTGCATGGCGATGTGCGCCATCGCCGATTTTGGGGCGGCTCCGTGCCAGTGTTTTTCATCAGGCGCAAAAGAGATGACGTCGCCGGCCCTGATCGCCTGTATCGGGCCGTCCCAGCTTTGAGCGAGGCCCGCGCCCGATACTACGTAGAGTGTCTGGCCTAGCGGGTGTGTATGCCAGTAGGTACGCGCGCCCGGCTCGAAACTGACCAGCACGGCGCGCAGCCGCGCCGGCGCTTCCTTCTCGATGATCGGCGTCTGCAACGCACGGCCGGTAAAGTACTTTTCCGGCGCAATAATGGTCGGTGCGCTGCCACAGGCAATGATCTTCATCGTTGCGAATCCTCAAGCTGATGGTGGATCGGTCGGCGGCGACCGTTCCTTTTGTTGCTAGAAACGGGCACTTTCGTCCGATAGCCATCATGCTGCAACCGCTTTCGCGGCTGTTCGGCGCCGGCTCTGTCGCGGGATTTGATGGGACGCCTATGCTCGCATCCGGCGGCTTCGCCGATCACGGCGCAGGCGCGGCCAGAACAAGCCGGCGCGTGCGCGGTACGCTCCATAGGCGCCGGCCAGCGCAGTGCGCGAAAACTTCCTCTCTTCGTCCAGCGCAGCGATCGTATAGATGACGACGATCCCGGCGACAGGCACCACCGCCCAGATCGACCAGGTCGCGATCCCCCATCCGATCCAGAAGATGATGTAGGACGCATAGAACGGATGGCGGATATAGAAGTAAGGGCCGTCGGTCACCAGGCTGTCGGGATTGTCGGCGTCGAACGCAAAGCGCAGCCGTGCCTTGCGGGAAATGGCGATCGCCCACCAGAACAGAACGGAGCTTGCCAGTTCGATGGCGAGCCCGCCGATCTTCGCCGCCACCGGCTGCCGTTCGATCCACAGGATCGCGAGAAAGAACAACGCCACGCCGATCACAACGGCCGAAACGATCATGGCACCTGGCGGCATGGTCGGCGACTGAAAATGAGCGCGCATGGACCAGGCATATTGACCGAGCGTCGCGATGCTGGTGATCGAGACAAGAAGATCGAGCGCGCCTTCCATCACCAATGGTCCCCTTAGATTAGCTCTCGTGGATTCGTCATTGTACCCGATTGCCGCTGATAAATCCTTTCTTAACCACAAACCTAAACAACATGGTGACCTTGAGATGCGACGTTGGCCGTCAGCCAATCCGAGGGTCTAATCCAGCATGGTCGTTTCCCACCGCACGATCCGCACCCAGCAAGCGGATTTGCGCCTCAGCCAGTCGTCGGGCTCGGGCATCCCCATCGTGCTGATCCATGGCTCGGGCAGTTCGCGGGCGGTATTCGCTCGGCAGTTCGACAGTTCCCTGGCGGCTGCCCACCGGTTGATCGCCTTCGATCTTCCCGGCCACGGTGAATCGTCCGACGCCGATGACCCGGCGACCGCCTATACGATAGCTGGCCTAGCTCAATCGGCGGCTCAGCTCCTCGACAGCCTGGGAATCGATCGCGCCGTCGTTTTCGGCTGGTCGCTCGGCGGGCACGTTGCAATTGAGCTCGCGAGTTTTCACCAGGCGGTCGCCGGGCTGATGCTGACCGGCGCCCCACCGGTGTCGAAAGGACCGTTCGGTATGCTGCGTGGCTTTCATGCCCACTGGGACATGCTGCTCGCGTCCAAGAAAGCTTACTCGGAGCGCGATGCCGAGCGCTTCGAAGCCCTATGCTTCGGCGACACCGCCGATCCATCCTTCCGCCAGGCCATCCTGCGCACGGACGGCCGGCTGCGCGCTGCAGTGACGCGGGGCATGATCACCGGCAAGGGTGCCGATCAGAAGCAGGTTGTCGAGCAGGCCGCATTTCCGCTAGCGATCGTCAACGGCGAGAATGACCCGTTTGTCCGGCTCACATATTTTGAAACGCTCGCCTACGGCTCGTTATGGGAACATTGCCACGTCATTCCCAATACCGGGCACGCTCCATTCTGGGAGCATCCGGACCTGTTCAATCCGCTGCTGGCGCGCTTTGCCGAAACGGTAGCCGAGCAAAGCAGGGACGAAGCCACGCTGGCACCACGCCGAACCCGGGCCGGCTGAAACCTGTCGGCGAGGTGGTGTCCACCCTGCGTCCGTTGCGGCAACATCCGCGACGTAAGGCGAACCTCAAATCAGGGCAATCGGGTGAAGGAAAAATCCTGTTTCCTGTCCTGTATCGGCGGTGGAAACCATTTCGCGAAGCGAAAATGGCAAGGCCGACCGGCCGTCGCGCCCTTTGGCGCGTGAAGCCAAGGTCGCAGATGCGACCGCCGGCGTTTGAAGCAGCAAGAAAGAAGGGCAATCGGGCCCACCCGATTGCCCCGAACCTCAAATCCCTTGCCCTCCCGGCTAACCCGTGGGACGATGCTTTTGGGTAGGTGGCAAACTGAAAAAAGCCCCGCCCGCGACGGCCGACAGGCCGGCCGCCGCTCCCAGGGAAACGCCTGAGTGGAGGTCAGTCATGGGAACTCGCGCCGGAGGACGACGTACGGGACCGAAATGCATTGCCATAGTCGGTCCCTTTGCAAGCGGTAAGACAACACTTCTCGAAGCCATATTGGCCCGCACCGGCGCCATTCCCCGCCAGAATCCCGTATCGTCGGGAAACACCGTTTCCGATCATTCGCCTGAGGCGCGCGCCCACGCCATGAGCGTAGAGGCGACCTTTGCCACCACCGAATTCATGGGCGAGCAGCTCACCTTTGTCGATTGTCCCGGCTCCATCGAATTCTCTTTCGAGGCAGAGCCGGTGCTCGCCGCCTGCGACATCGCCGTCGTCGTCGCCGAAGCCGACGAGAAGAAGATTCCTGCCCTGCAGCTGATCATGCGCAAGCTCGACGATCTCGGCGTGCCGCGCATCATGTTCCTCAACAAGGTCGACAAGGCCATATCAGCCGTACGCGACACGCTGAAGATGCTGCAGCCGGCAAGCTCGGTGCCGTTGCTGCTTCGCCAGATTCCGCTGCGCAAGAACGGCGTCGTCATCGGCTCGATCGATCTCGCTCTGGAGCGCGCCTACATCTATCGCGAATATGCCGAAAGCGAGATCGCCGATATTCCAGGTGACGACAAGGCGCGCGAGCTCGAGGCGCGCTTTTCGATGCTGGAGACGCTCGCCGATCATGACGACCAGTTGATGGAACAGCTCCTCGAAGAGATCGAGCCGCCGAAGGACGCGATCTTCGACGACCTCGCCGCTGATCTCCGTGACGGCGCGGTGACGCCGGTGCTGATCGGCACCGCCGAGAAGGGCAACGGCGTGCTGCGCCTGTTGAAGACGATCCGCCACGACGCGCCCGACATCGAGGCGACCCGCAAGCGCCTCGGCGCGCCTGACGGCAAGGCGACCGTGGTCCAGGTGATGAAGACCATTCACACTGCGCATGGCGGCAAGCTGTCGGTCTCGCGCATCCTGTCCGGCCAGCTTGCCGACGCCTCCGAGCTCTTCCTTTCGAATGGCGCCACGGCCAAGGTCTCCGGCATCTACAGAATGCTCGGCAAGGACCAGACAAAGCTCACCTCGACTACGGCCGGCGACACGGTCGCCCTCGGTAAGCTGGACGACGTCACGACCGGCCAGACGCTGAGCTCGGTCAAGGGCGGCATCAAGCCGCTGGTCACACTGGCGCCGCCGCAACCGGTCTTCGCCTTCGCGCTGCGCCCGAAGGAACGCAAGGACGAGGTGAAGATGTCGGCGGCCATCCAGCGCCTTGCCGAAGAAGATCCTTCGCTCAGCCTGCGCCACAATCAGGATTCGGCCGAAACTGTACTGTCGGGCCATGGTGAGATGCATCTGCGCGTCGTGCGCGAGCGGCTGGAAGGCAAGAACCAGATCCCGGTCGAGGGCCATCCGCCGGCCGTGCCTTATCGCGAGACGATCCGCAAAACGGCGCAGCAGCGTGGCCGCCACAAGAAGCAGTCGGGCGGCCATGGCCAGTTTGGCGACGTGGTGATCGAGATCAAACCGCTGCCGCGCGGCTCCGGCTTCCAGTTCACCGACACCATCACCGGCGGCGCCGTGCCGAAGACCTATATCCAGTCGGTCGAGACCGGCGTGCGCGACTATCTGAAATCCGGCCCGCTCGGCTTTCCGGTGGTCGATGTCGCCGTCAATCTCTCCGACGGCTCCTACCACGCCGTCGATTCGTCGGACATGGCCTTCCAGATGGCGGCAAAGTTGGCGATGAAGGAAGGCATGGCGGCCTGCTCGCCGGTGCTGCTCGAACCGATCATGAAGGTCGAGATCGTCACGCCGTCCGACGCGACGTCGAGGATCATCGCCCTGATCCCGCAACGGCGCGGCCAGATCCTCGGCTACGATGCGCGGCCCGGCTGGCCTGGATGGGATGTCGTCGAGGCAACCATGCCGCAGGCCGAAATCGGCGACCTGATCATCGAACTGCGTTCAGCCACCGCCGGCGTGGCCAGCTATCGTGCCGCCTTCGACCATATGGCCGAACTCACCGGCCGCCTGGCCGACGAGGCGTTGAGCGCCAACGGCAAGGCCGCCTGACACTGGACTTGGCGAACACAAGGAAACGGCGCCCGGAATGATCCGGACGCCGCTCTCTTGCGGACCGTCTTCGTGGGAGGCGAAACGGCAGGTCCGCCGCACATGCCGCCAGCGCCTGACGGCTTCAGCGGAAGAATGGTTCGGACGCGGTAGCCGCCTGAGCCCGGATCGTCCGAGTGATGCCCCCATCTCCCGCACGAACCACACCGCGTCCTATGATAGGCTTAGTCGATGCGGAGCGCCTGCGATATGTTACCTGAGGTTACATGTCACTGTTACGCGACAATTTCGAGCGGCTTTCCCTTCGAGCCGGCAGGTTTCAGGCAACAAAAAAGCCGGATCAATGAAGATCCGGCTGAGTTTGATTGGAAGTGCCTGTTAGGGCTAACCTCCAGAGGGGAACACTCTAGGGCGCTAATGGGAGGAGAACGCGCCCAGGAGATGATCTATATATGTGCTCATCATGCCCAAGAAACAAGCATCTATTTTGCAACACACACATGCAAAATGACACAGGCTGTGGTCTAACCCATTCCTTGGCCTCATAGGACCAGAAAAATCGTCGAAACGCGGCGTTCGCGAGCCGGGAATCACAGCGGAAAAGGCGAATCAACATTAATTCTCGGTGAAAACACTGAAAACGCCGAATGGCGTGGAATCGGGCAGTTCGCGTTCATTTCTGCGGCAATCTGGCAAGGAGCCACCGGTGCGGAGAGTTTCGGCGATCGCCGGCAGCGCAT
Organism: Mesorhizobium robiniae; assembly: GCF_040545535.1. NCBI lineage: Bacteria > Pseudomonadati > Pseudomonadota > Alphaproteobacteria > Hyphomicrobiales > Phyllobacteriaceae > Mesorhizobium > Mesorhizobium robiniae. The sequence continues at coordinate 36,616 of NZ_JBEPMC010000001.1, read as the reverse complement.
TGTTCTTCATCGCAGCACCCGGCATGGTCGCGGGATTGCTGCCGTGGTTGCTGACCCATCGCTATCGTCTGCCGTGGTCGACCCTGCCCGGCTTGGTACCGGTCGGCTGGGTCCTGATTGTCGTCGCCACGACCTTGCTGCTTCATGCCTTCGCCCGTTTTGCCCTCCAAGGGCTGGGCACGCCCGCGCCGGTCGCGCCGACCGAACGACTGGTCGTCGGCGGCGTTTACCGCCATGTCCGAAATCCGATGTACCTAGCCGTGCTGTCGATCATCCTTGGCCAGGCGCTGCTGTTTTCGAGCTGGGCGCTCGTTGCCTACGCCGTCATTGCGGCCGCGGCCATGGTCTCATTCGTGAAGTTCCATGAGGAACCGACGCTTGCCCGCCGCTATGGCGTCGACTACGAGGCCTACCGCCGCGCCGTTCCCGGCTGGCTGCCCCGCCTGACGCCATGGCGTGAGTGAGCCCGGAAAACGGAACCGCTTTATTTCAAGGTATGTTGAGATTCAGGTCAGGCCGAGCCGAGAACGGGGATTCCGAAACCCGGAACGGAGCGGACATTTGGGTCCGTGACTACCGGCCTACGCCGGCCGTAGCCTTAACTGCCGCGAACGCCCATGAGTGCTCCGGCCGGCGAAGGCCGGAAGCGCAGGAAGCCCTCCTTCGCAGGCCGGCATCACCTGAATATCGACATGCCCTTAGAACGACCAGCTTCGCGCCTTGGCAATGATGAAATCGCGAAAGACATGCAGTTTCGCCTGGTTCTTCATGGCATCGGGATAGGCGAAATAGGTGTCGAAGGACGGCACTTCGGTCTCCGGCAGCAACTGCACCAGCCCTGAGTCCTTGCTGACCACATAGTCGGGCAGCATGGCGATGCCGGCGCCACCCTGTACCGCGCGCTTGATCGACAATATGTCGTTGATCTGCAGCGTCGGCACTCTTTGCCCGCCTTCGAAATCACCGACCGTTTCGAGCCAGTTCAATTCCGACAGATGCGCCGGCACCGGCACGCCGAAGGTGACGATGCGATGGGCCTTCAACTCGGCGATCGACGCCGGCTTGCCGTACCTGTTGACGTAAGAAGGCGCCGCATAGAGATGGAAATGCACGGTGAACAGGCGGCGCTGGATAAGATCGGGCTGCTGCGGCTGGCGCAGCCGGATCGCGCAGTCCGCCCGGCGCATGGTGAGGTCGAGTTCCTCGTTCGCCAGGATCAGCTGCAGGCTGATCTCGGGATAGAGCTCGATGAATTCCTGCACGCGCTCGGTCAGCCAGCCGGCGCCGAGCCCCACCGTGGTCGTCACCCTGAGCACGCCGGAGGGCCGGTCCTTGGCCTCGGTCAGCCGCGACTTGATCGTCTCCAGCTTCATCAGCACGTCATGCGCCGTGCGGAACAGCATCTCACCCTGCTCGGTCAGCACCAGGCCGCGGGCGTGGCGATTGAACAGCGGCACGCCGACGTCGTGTTCGAGTGCGCTGACCTGCCGCGAGATCGCCGATTGCGACAAATGCAGCGTCTCGGCGGCATGGGTGAACGACCCAGCCTCCGCCGCAGCGTGAAACACGCGTAGCTTGTCCCAGTCCAACGCCATGATGCCCCCGTTCTGTTTTTGGCGTCTGCCTGTTTTTAGCGCCTGAATGAGAAATCAGGCTTTTGCGCGGCTTTCTCCGCCGCTTTCTTACTCCGCCGCTTCGCGGTGAACTTCGATCCCGGCGAGGTACTTTTCCGCCTCGAGCGCGGCCATGCAGCCGAGTCCCGCCGCCGTCACCGCCTGGCGGTAGATGTCGTCGGTCACATCGCCGGCGGCGAACACGCCCGGCACGTCGGTGCAGGTTGAATCCGGCGCCGTCCACAGATAGCCGTTCGGCTTCTGCTTCAACTTGCCGGCGAACAGTTCGACCGCCGGCGCATGGCCGATCGCCACGAACACGCCGTCGACCGTCAGATGCATCTCCTGGCCGGTCACCAGATTGCGCAGCTTCAGCCCTTCTACCGAGGGCGGCAGCGGCATCTTGCCGGACTGGCCGGTGATCTCGTCGACGACGGTGTCCCAGATGATGCGGACATTGTCCTTCTTGAACAGCCGCTCGCTCAAGATGCGCTCGGCGCGGAAGTCGCTGCGCCGATGAATGACCGTCACGCTCTTGGCCAGGTTGGAAAGGTAGAGCGCCTCCTCCACCGCCGAATTGCCGCCGCCGATCACCGCGACATCCTTGCCGCGATAGAAGAAGCCGTCGCAGGTGGCGCAGGCCGATACGCCGAAGCCCATGAAGGTCTGTTCGCTCGGGATGCCCAGCCATTTCGCCTGCGCGCCGGTGGCTATGATCAACGCGTCGGCGGTATAGGTGGTGCCGGAATCACCCTTGGCGCGGAATGGGCGGACATTGAGGTCCACCTCGGTGATAATGTCGTTGATAATGTCGGTGCCGACATGCTCAGCCTGTTTCAGCATTTGTTCCATCAGCCACGGACCCTGGATCGGATCGGCGAAACCCGGATAGTTTTCGACATCGGTGGTGATCATCAACTGGCCGCCCTGCTGCAGGCCGGCGACCAGCATCGGTTTCAGCATGGCCCGGGCGGCGTAGATTGCCGCCGTATAACCGGCGGGACCGGAGCCGATGATGAGAACGGGCGCGTGCTTGGTGGTCATAGCAGGGCTTTCACAACAACCGGACGCGAATGAAGCGTCCGGCACAGGGAGATCGATATCGGCCTTAATCTAGGTGTTGCAGGCGACGCCAGCAAGACGACCTGGCCTTCGTCCCCGGAAAGCTTCGGCACAAACAGACGATCCATGAACATCTTGCGCGGTAACTGTTCGAAAATCACCAGGCGAAGGGATGGAATGGACGCCGAAGTCGTTTAATTACAGAATCGCGAAAGATTCTTGCGTGAAGCGCCGAAGGTATCCATGCCGCTCAAAGCCGACCTCGATGCCATCGACTGGAAGATCCTGCGCGAGCTTCAGCAAGACGGGCGCATGACCAATGTCGAGCTGTCCGGCCGTGTCGGCATTTCGGCGCCGCCATGTCTGCGCCGCGTCAGGCGGCTGGAAGAGACCGGCATCATCCGAGGCTACCGCGCCCTGCTCAATGCGCCGGCTCTCGGCCTGGACGTCGTCGCCTTCTGCCTTATCGGCCTGCACCACCAGGCGGACGCCGAGCTGAAAACCTTCGCCGAACGCACACGCGGTTGGCCGATCGTGCGCGACGCCTGGATGGTGTCGGGCGAATCCGACTTCCTGCTGCATTGCGTGGCAAGCGACCTCGGCGCCTTCCAGACATTCGTCATCGAGGAGCTGGCCTCGGCGCCGAACGTCGATACGGTGCGGACGGCATTGACCATCCGTCGGGTCAAGGACGAGGGCCTGGTGGCTTTCTCGGCTTGATCTGGATGGCAGGGCACGCCGGACGCGATTTATCCTGACCTGGACAGATCACGGCCAGAGCGCCTCGATCGCCGCCAGCAGCCCGCTCAAGTCGCGATGGTCGCGCAGCGGTAGAACCGAAAATCCTCGCTCTCCGGACGCCTCGCCGTCGACCAGCCAGCCTTGCGACAGGCCCGCGCGCCGCCCCGCCTCCATATCAGCCGGCTTGTCGCCAACAATCAATGAACGCTGGAGATCGAGCCCGAGGCATCTGGCTGCCTCAAGCAGCATGCCCGGATTGGGCTTGCGCATCGGGTGGTCAGCGATGCCCAGCGGCCCCTCACCCGCCTCGTGATAGGCGCAGGCAAGCACCATGTCCACGAACGCGCGCCGAGTGCGCAACAGCTCCAGCACACGGCCGTTCACATTGGCAAAAACGCTCCAGTCAAAGTAGCCGCGCGCGATGCCGGACTGGTTTGTCACCACGACGACCGGGATTCCGGCCCGGTTTGCGGCAGCGATCACCGGCAGCATCTCAGGCCGTAGCACAATGTCGGCCGGATCGCTGGGATAGTCGGTATCGAGGTTGATGGTGCCGTCGCGGTCGAGGAACAGCGCCGGCGTGCCAGTTGTAAAAACCGAGGTACCGATCCGCTCCACCCAAAGACCCGGCTCAACCAGCGAGTGCGGCGTCACCGCTTTGTCAGCCATCGCAAAGGCGCGCTTCGACCATTTCGCACAGATGGTGATACAGGCACAGATGCCCCTGCTGGATGATCGGCGTGAAGGTCGAGGGCACGTTGAGCAGGATGTCGGAGAGCTGCTTGAGCTTGCCGCCAGTGTCGCCGGTCAGGCTGACCACCGTCATGTCCATCGTGCGCGCCTGTTCGGCGGCGGCAAGAATGCTGGGCGAGTTGCCGCTGGTCGAGATCGCGAGCAGCACAGCACCCGCCGATCCATGCGCCTCGACCTGGCGTGAAAACACCGTGTCGAAGCCGTAATCATTGCCCCAGGCGGTCAGCACCGCCGCATTGGCCGGCAGCGCGATGACGTTGTAGGCCTTGCGTTCCCTAAGGAAGCGGCCGACCAGTTCGCCGGCGATATGGATGGCGTCGCTGGCCGAACCGCCATTGCCGCAGATCAGCAGCGCCTTCCCTTGCGAAAGTGCGGCGACGATAGCGGTAACCGCCCGCTCCATCTCGCTGGTGACGTCGCGCTCGACCATCGCGGTGATCGCGGCCGCCGAGCGGACCAGGTAATCGTTCAGTTCGGACATGAAAACCTCAGCTTGTACTGCCGGCGCGCAACTTGCCGATGGTGCCGGTCGTGCTTTTACCGGCGACGAGATCGACCAGCACGACGCGGCCGCCCGCCTTCTGCACCACTTCTGCGCCGACCACCTGATCGATCGTGTAGTCGGCGCCCTTGACCAGTATGTCGGGCTTGAGCGCCTCGATCAGCGCCAGCGGCGTGTCTTCCTCGAAGACGACGACGGCATCGACCGAGGCAAGCGCCGCCAGCACGCAGGCCCGGTCATGCTCGTCGTTGACCGGGCGCCCCGGCCCTTTCAGCCGGCGCACCGAGGCATCGCTGTTGAGCCCGAGAACCAACCGGTCGCATTGGCTGCGCGCCGCATGCAAAAGGCTGACATGGCCGGCATGAAGGATATCGAAGCAGCCATTGGTGAAGCCGACGCTCAGCCCTTCGGCCTTCCACGTCGCGACCAGCCGTGCGGCGGCAGCGGCATCGAGGATCGCATCCCTGTGGGCAATCGGTCCGTGCGAGCGAAACAGCGCGCCGCTGAGTTCCTCGACCGTCAGCCGCGCGGTACCGCGCTTTCCCACCACCACGCCACCCGCCGCGTTGGCGATGGCGGCAGCCATGCTGCGGTCGGCGCCGGCGGCAAGAGCCAGTGCAAACGTCGCGATGACAGTGTCGCCGGCGCCTGAAACGTCGAACACTTCTCGCGCCTGCGTGGCGATGTGGCGGGCATCGTCCGCGCCGACGACGCTCATGCCTTTTTCGCTGCGCGTCGCGACGACGAAATCGAAGCCATGCGCCGAGATCAGCTCACGTGCCGCGGCCACAATCTCGTCATCGGCAAACACCGCGCGTCCGACCGCCTCGCCAAGTTCCTTGCGGTTGGGCGTGATCGCCGTCGCCCCGGCATAGCACGCATAGTCGCGGCCCTTGGGATCGACCAGCACCGGCTTTCCTGCTTCACGGCACATCGAGATCAACTCGCCGGCGACGCCGTCGAGCAACATGCCCTTGCCATAGTCGGACAGGATAACGATGTCGGCTTGCGCGAGCGCGGCGCGGAAATGCCGGATCAGCGTCGCCCGCTCCGCGTCGCCCAGCGGCTTGATTTCCTCTTCATCGAAGCGCAGTACCTGCTGGTTGAGCGCGCTGAAGCGGCTTTTCGACGAGGTCATGCGGTTCGCGTCCTGTGCGAGGCCGCCAGTGCCGACACCAAGCTCGGCGAGCATCCGCATGAGATTGTCGCCGGCATGATCGTCGCCGATCACCGAGACCGGAAGCGCCGCAGCGCCGAGCGACACAATGTTGGAGACGACATTGCCGGCGCCCCCTATCGCCAACGTTTCACCACGCCCGCGCAACACTGGAATAGGCGCTTCAGGCGAAATCCGCTCGATGACGCCGTTGACGAAACGGTCAAGGATGAAGTCGCCGACCACCAGCACGGTGACGCCGCTGAACCGCGAAATGGCGCGGTGAAGGGGTTCGGGAGAAGGCAAATATTGCTCGCTCATGTTATCCGCGACGTGCGATGGGAGCCAGTCCCGATGCCGTGAAAGCGCTGGACTGGCGGGGCTGGTCGTTCATGGCGAAGCCGATATACCGCAATTCCGCCTAAGGCAACGGCAGGCGCCGGGCCGATCCCGGCAAATGGCGGCCGACGGATCAGCTTTTCTGCAAAGCGACATGAACGCCCAATCCGACGAGCACCGCACCGCCGGCACGCCGCATGAGGCGCTGCGCGTGGCTCGAGCGCCGCAGCCTGGTGATCAGCGCACCTGCCAGCACCACGCACATGACATCCGCCGAGGAGAACATCAGGTTGACGATCGTCCCGAGAACGAGGAACTGGAGCCAGACGGGAAATGTCGCCGACGCGTCGATGAATTGCGGCAGGAACGCCATGAAGAAGATTGCCGTCTTGGGATTGAGCACCTCGACGGTGATGCTCTCGAAAAAGGCGCGGCGGGCCGACTTCGGAACAATGCCCGGGATTACCGCATCGTCTTGCGCCCTGGCGCGGAACAGCGATACGCCCAGCCAGATCAGATAGAGTGCGCCGGCCAGCTTGACCGCCACGTAGAGCGTCGGCACGGCATGGAAAAGCACGGACAGTCCGGCAGCCGCGGCGATGACATGCACATAACCGCCAAGATGAATACCCAGCGCCGCCGTCAGGCCGGACCAGCGGCCGCGAGCCATGGTTTGCGCAGCAGCGTAAAGCATCGCCGGGCCGGGTATGTAAGCGAAGATCGCTGTGGTGGCGAAAAAGGCGATAAGCAGTTCGGTCGACGGCATCTCTTCTCCTTCATATCCGGTTGCAGGCGATTCAGTCCGCGCGCGGGATGGCCTGTACGGACAGCGGCAATGAAAACGGACATGACTTTCTTGTGGAATGACGGACTGAATGCGCCGATCCGCGCACTGGGTTCGAAGTAGGCTGAAGATTCCAGGATATCGTGGTTGTATTCGTCGACTATGACCCAAAGGGGGATAGGGTCAAGCCCGGCACGGTGACGTTCAATCTCCGGAACGCCAACAGCGACGCGATCGCGGCCCGGCGGCTTGGAGATGATTGCAAGGATAAAGAGGTTCGTGCCGCCGGCTTTCCCCGGAAGGACGGCCACGAAGGCGACCGGTCGCGACTTTCGACCTTCGGTCTCGCCGCCTCCATGTTGGCGATGCCACAGATACGGATATCGCCAGACGTCGGCGGTATTGGGTTTAATCACGATCCAACTCGGCGGCGTATTCCTCAAGCATCTCGACATGTTCGGATGGGGCATCCTTAGCCGCGTAGGCCCGGCGGCTATCCTTGGAGAATTGAGCCTCGTAGGTCTCGATGCTCATCAGGACATATCTAGGCTTGTTGTGACGAGTGATAGAGACGGGCTGCTGGCTGGCAGCCGCGAGCACGTCTCCAAGCTTCTGTTTCAGATCCGTCGATGGATAGTGTTTCATGGCCACTCCGTTTTGTGCATAATAGACAAAACAGACAAAATAGACAAGAAAGACGATGACACAGGGCAATCGCCTGCTTTATCGACAGTCCCGCCAGCCTCCCCTATAAGGGCCGGAATCGGCACAAGATACCAGAGGCTTTCATGATCATCGTCACGGGCGGCGCCGGCATGATCGGCTCCAACATCATCGCCGCGCTCAATGCAGACGGGGTTAGCGACATCCTCGTCGTCGACGACCTGACCGATGGCCACAAGATCGCCAATCTCGCCGATCTCCAGATCGCCGATTATCTCGACAAGGACGATTTCCTGACGCGGCTGGAGGCCGGGGACCTCGGCCGCATCGAGGCCGTCTTCCACCAAGGTGCCTGCTCGACCACCACCGAGTGGAACGGCAGGTTCATGATGGAAGTGAATTACGCTTATTCGAAGCGGCTGCTGCATGCGTGCCTGGCACTGCGCGTGCCCTTCCTCTACGCCTCCTCCGCTTCGGTCTATGGCGGCGGCGCCGAGTTTCGCGAGGAGCCGGAATGCGAACGCCCGCTCAACGTCTATGCCTATTCAAAGAAGCTGTTCGACGACTATGTCCGCCGCATCGTCTTCAGCACAGACCATTCGCCTGTTGCGGGCCTGCGCTATTTCAACGTCTATGGGCCGCGCGAAGCCCATAAGGGCGCCATGGCCTCGGTCGCGTTTCACCTGTTCAACCAGGTCGAGCAGGGCCAGAACCCGAAGCTGTTCGGCGCCTATGACGGTTTCGGACCCGGCGAGCAGAGCCGCGACTTCATCCATGTCGGCGATGTCGCCGACGTCAATCTGTGGCTATGGAAGCGGGGCTCAAGCGGCATCTTCAACTGCGGCACGGGCCGTGCCCAGCCGTTCCGCGCCATTGCCGAAACGGTGATTGGCGCGCTTGGCAAAGGCGAGATCGAGTTCATCGACTTCCCCGACCATCTCAAGGGCAGCTACCAGAGTTTTACCCAAGCTGATATGTCCCGGTTGCGCGCCGCCGGTTACAATGGTCAGTTTCGCACAGTGGAAACCGGCGTCAGAGACTATGTCGAATGGCTGAAAGCCCAACGATCCTCGTGATCGGCCCACGCTGGGTGGGCGACATGGTGATGGCGCAGTGCCTGTTCTCGGCGCTGAGAGAGCGTCACCCCAACGCCGCGATCGACGTGCTGGCCCCGGCATGGGCGGCGCCGCTGGTCAAACGCATGCCCGAAATACGCCAGCAGATCGATCTGCCGCTGAAATCCGGCGCACTGGAATTCCGCATCCGAAGGCGCTTCGGCCGCCTGCTGCGCGGCCACTACGACATCGCCTATGTCATGCCCGGCAGCTGGAAGTCGGCGCTGGTGCCGTTCTTTGCCCGCATTCCGCGCCGTGTCGGCCATCTCAAGGAAATGCGCTACCGGCTGCTGACGGATATCGTTCCCTTGCCCGACCATATGAAACGGCGCACGGCGCAGGCCTATTTCGGTCTCGCGCAGGGAGGTACGTTCCGCGCTCCCAAGCTCGCCGTCGACACGAAAAACCAGGCTGAATTGCTGAGCCGTTTCGGGCTGAAGGCAAAAGAATTCGTCGCGCTGATGCCGGGCGCCGAGTTCGGCCCGGCAAAACGCTGGCCGAGCGAACGCTATGCCGGCCTTGCGCGCGAGATGATAGCAAAAGGCTTTAGGGTCGCGCTGTTCGGATCGAAGAACGACGCCGAGGTGACAGCGGAAATCGCCACGCTTGCACCAGGCGTTGTCGACCTCGCCGGCCAGACGCGGCTGGAGGACGCCATCGACCTGATCGCCGCGGCCAGGCTTGCGGTGTCGAACGACAGCGGGCTGATGCATGTCGCCGCCGCGGTCGGCACGCCGATCGTTGCCGTCTACGGGTCGACCTCGCCGCAGAATACGCCGCCGCTCGCCGAGCAGCGCGAACTTGTCTGGCTCGGCCTGTCTTGTTCGCCCTGCCACCGGAAAATCTGCCCGCTCGGCCATCTCAATTGCCTGAAAACGCTCGAGGTGGCACAGGTCGCGGCGGCAGCGGAACGGCTGCTGGAAATGCCGGCCGCCGCATGAGGGTGCTCATCGTCAAGACATCCTCGATGGGCGACGTCATCCACACCTTTCCGGCCGTCGAGGATGCACGCCGCAGCCGGCCGGATGTGTCGTTCGACTGGTGTGTGGAAGAGGCTTTTGCCGGCATCGTGGCCCTACATCCGGCGATCGCAACCATCCACACTGTGGCGATCCGGCGCTGGCGCACGCGCCCGCTCGTCCCCAGCACATGGCGCGAAGCGGCAAGATTGCGCCGCGCCTTGCGGGATTGCCGTTACGATCTCGTCATCGATGCGCAAGGATTGCTGAAATCGGCCCTGGTGGCGAAACTGGCTGCGGCGCCGATCGCCGGCTTCGACCGATCGAGCGCCCGCGAACCTTCGGCGACTTTATTCTACGACCGCCGCTACGCGGTGCCGCGCGATCTGCACGCCATCGAACGCACAAGGCGGCTGTTCGGGCTGGCGCTTGGCTATGAGCCGGATTTTTCAAGACTCGAGTCCGGCATCGTGCCGTCGGCCGGCAGTTCGGATTTTGCCGGCGAAAAACCGGCCTTCCTGCTGCACGGCACCAGCCGCGAGGACAAGAAATGGCCGGCCGGCGACTGGGTCGAAACTGCCCGGCTTCTCGTAGAAAGAGGAATGACGCCGGTCACCACCTGGTCTAACGACAGGGAAAAGGCGGTTGCCGAAGCGATTGCCGAGGCCGTTCCGCAAACCGTGTCGGTGCCGAAATCACCGCTTGCCGAGATCGCCGCGATCATCGGCCGGTCGGTGCTGGTCATCGGCGCCGACACCGGCCTCACCCACCTCGCCAGTGCATTCGGTCTGCCGACCGTCGCCGTGTTTCTGGCGACGGAGCCAGGCCTGACCGGCCCGCGCGGACCGTTCTCGTCAACGCTACTGGCCCCGCCCGGCAGCCGCGTCCTGCCTGCGGAAGTGCTGGCAGAGGCCGAGAGGCTGCTGGCACTCAAAACGCAACCACCGACGTAGGCCTTTTAAGAATTCGCTCCGGCGAGTCGGATGGCGTGGTTTTCGAGAACCGGAGCGGAGCGTACATTTGGGTACGTGAGCACCGGAAGCGCAGAAAGCCGCGTTAGCCGGCCGCCGGAGTAGAATTATCAAAAGGCCTTCAGATGAACTGCACCTGGACGATCTCATAGCCCCGCGCACCGCCCGGCGCATTGACCTCGATCGCATCGCCGACTTCCTTGCCGATCAGCGCCCGCGCGATCGGTGAGGAGATCGAGATGCGGCCGGACTTCACGTCCGCTTCCTGGTCGCCGACAATCTGGTAGGTCTTCTTCTCTTCCGTGTCCTCGTCGACCAGCACCACGGTGGCGCCGAACTTGACCTTTTCGCCGCTGAGCTTGGTAACGTCGATCACCTCGGCGCGTGCGATGAAGTCCTCAAGCTCGTTGACGCGGCCTTCATTAAGGCTCTGCGCCTCTTTCGCCGCGTGATACTCGGCATTTTCCGAAAGATCGCCATGCGAGCGCGCTTCTGAGATTGCTTCGATGATGCGCGGCCGCTCTTCCTGCTGGCGCCAGCGCAGTTCTTCCTTCAATGACGCGAACCCCTCGCCTGTCATCGGGACCTTGTTCATGATGCCTGACCTTTCCTGCCGCCGCCCCCGCATTCCGGGAGCGACCTTGTCGATGGGTACAAAAAGAAAACGGTCCGGCAGCCTCGGGCTAACGGAACCGTCTCACCGCAATTTCCCTAGATATAGCAATCTTGGCGCGTTTTTCACGCCCAAAAAAGGGGGTTTCTGAAAATTCATCGACCGTTTGTGGAAATGCCGCCACGCCGGCAACAAAAACCGGCTGCGATTGCTCACAGCCGGTTGAGGAGGATTGGGATCCGAATCAGCTCCTTATGAAATGGTCGATCTGCTCCGACAGCATGCCGTATTCACGAGACCCCTTGCCGGCGCGCTTCTCGATCTCGCGGAGCTGTTCCTGGGCTCCGGCGAGATCGCCGATCTGCAGATGAGCCTCGCCCAGATATTCACGGACCAGCGTATAGTTCGGGTCGATGCGCAGCGCTTCCTCGTAATAGCCGAGCCCGACGGTGACGCGTCCGGAATGGCGATGCGAGTAGCCGAGATAGTTGAGGATGCGTGGGTCTTTCTTGTCGGCAGCCAGGCTGAGCACCGCGATCGCCTCGTCATAACGTCCGGCCATCGCCAGCGCGTGGCCGGCTTCATAGATGTTGTCGTCGTCCAGCATGCCTTGCTTGGGCGCCACGCACTTCTTCAGCTTCTTGTCCCAGACCGTGCCTTTCTTGCACTGGGTGGTGGTCTGGTCGCTCCCGCCTCCACCTTCACCGGCCGAAAACGCCGTAACCGCAAACAGCGGCAGGGCGGCAACCGCCAGAACGTGGATCAGCAATCGTCTGCGCATCGAAGCCTCCTTGAAGCATGACAATGCAGGACTAACGCCGGGCAAAAGCCTTTTCATCCCGGAAAAGTCATAGCCGCTGAAAGCTTTTTTAAACGATCTGTGCCGGTCGGAAAATTGAAGCGTCGAACATGACGTGACGAGCGCTGCAAATTCGCTATCATCCGGAAGACGGCAAACGGAGTATCCGGAGACGGCCAGTGCAGCGGCGCCTTGAAAAGGAATGGGAACTTTCGATCGGTCCCGACACGGTGCGCCTGTTCATCCTCAAGGCGAAGGCGCTGAGCGCTGCCGTCAACGAAGACTATGCCGATGGCGCCGAGCACGAGGTAGAACTCGATGGCGAAGCGCATGACAACCACCATCATGACGGTCTGGCGGAGGAAAGTTCCGAAGATCTCACCGAAGAGGAACTGCGCGAACTGATCAACGACCTCAATGTCGACGAGGCGGCCGAGCTCGTAGCACTGGCCTGGGTCGGCCGCGGCGATTATGACGCCTCGGAATGGGCCGACGCGCTGGCGGCCGCGCGCGAGCGCGCCAACAAGCGCACGGCGAAATATCTGCTCGGCATGCCGCTGCTGGCTGACTGGCTGGAGGAAGGACTGGAAGCGATCGGTGCGTAACACCGCGGTCACCTATCGTGATCGGCCAACCCTTCATTCAGGGCAACTTCCGCATTCGCCCGCCGTTAAGATCGAATGGCGGCGTTCCCCCTTCCCGGATTGATCAGATTGGCGCTGCCTTTGGCAGCGGCGATACTGTTCGCAGGGGCGGCGGCCCAAGCTCCGGAATTGCCCGACACCGTGCCCGTCCCGGAGCTCAATCAGTCGCAATCGGTCCAGCAAGCCCCACCTGCCAACGTGCCGGTTCCCGAGCCGCGTCCTGCGGATGCACCAAAGCCTGATCAGCCCGCGACCGGCACGCTGAGCCCGGAGAAATCGGACCAGCATAAGGAAAGCCGACCGGAGCCGCCGGCAATCGCTCCAACGCCGGGCGAAAAGCCCGCCGAGGCGGAACCGCCGCCCACCGTCCCGAAACCGCCGGAGAAGCCGGCGCAAGCGCAGGAAAAAGAAATCCCTCCCGACCCGCGCTCGGCCTCTGTGCCGCAGGAAAAAATGCCGGAGGAAGAACTTGCCTGCCGCAGGCGGCTGAAGTCGATGGGCGTCGACTTCGAGGAACGCAAGGCCGAGCACGATGCGGCCGTCGGCTGCTCGATCCCCTATCCGATCGCGCTGAAGACGCTGGGCAAGTCGTTGGGTATCAGCCCCGAAGCCGAGCTGAACTGCGGGATGGCCGAGGCCGCCGCGCGGTTCGCCGCCGATATCATCCAGCCGGCGGCCAAGGCCGAATTCGGCGCCGAGCTAAAGTCGATCGGCCAGGCATCCGCCTTTGTCTGCCGACACCGCAATGGCGGCGGGAAACTGTCGGAGCACGCCTTCGGCAACGCGCTCGACATCGCCAGCTTCACCTTGTCCAACGGAAGAAAGATCGATGTCGGCCCTGTGCCGTCGGAAAAGGACGCGAAATTCCTGAACGCGGTGCGCAAGGCAGCCTGCGGACCGTTCAAGACAGTGCTCGGCCCGGGCAGCGATGCGGATCATTCGCTGCATCTCCATCTCGATCTTGCACCGCGCCGCAACGGCGGCACCTTCTGCCAGTGACATGATGCCGAACCGACATGCAGCGCCGCAATTTGGCCGCAGCGGTAAACGCGGCCGCTGATTTTTCCTTTACTCTTGGCGGCTAAGCTCTGTCTCATCTAGGGACAGGGAACCTGCCAATGGCCGGGATATTTCGCGCAGCGTTTGTCGCCGTGCGGCAAACCAGACGCGCGCGCATGGTTGCCGGCGCGCTTGCCATCGCAGCGATCTCGGCCTGCACTACAGGCAGCGTGCTTTCGCTGGAACCGGCGGTCGATGTCGGCAGCCAGACATCAGCCGTTCCGAAATACGCAGGCATGCAGAGCCTCGTTCCATCCAACCCATACATGACCGCCGCCTATCCGCGGATGGACGAGCCGATGGCGCCGCCCGAACAGATGCCGGCCAGCGAGATCGACTGCCGCAAGGAGTTGAAACGCCTCGGCGCCGTCTACACCGACCTTGCGCCGATCCGGGAAGGCCAGTGCGGCATCGACTATCCGGTCAAGGTCTCGGCTATCGGCAGCATCCAGATGAAGCCGGCCGCGACGCTGACCTGCGATATGGCCGCCACCTTCGCCGGCTGGACCAGGAATGAACTGGTCCCGTCCGCCCGCTGGCGTTATTTCTCCGGCGTCAAAACCATTCGCCAGGGCTCGAGCTATTCCTGCCGCAGGATCGCCGGCGAAGGCGTGCTGTCGGAGCACGGCAAAGGCAACGCCCTCGACATCATGAGCATCGAGCTCAGCAATGGCAACGACATCGACGTGCGCAAGCCCGGCCTGTTCGCCTTCCGCACGCGCGGCTTCCTCAACACGGTGCGCGCCGACGGCTGTCAGTATTTCACCACAGTGCTCGGCCCCGGCTACAATTACGACCACCGCAACCATTTCCATTTCGACATCAAGAACCGCAAGAACGGCTACCGCGCCTGCCGCTAGATCAGACGCGCAGGGTGGCGCCTGTGGAAGCGGCGATTTGCTGTGCTACCAAATCCTGGATGCGCCACAGATTCCTGTCCCTGATGCCGCTTTCTTCGAGCTTGCTGACGGTCCGAAACAGATACTGCGCCGATGAGCCCCAATGCCCGGCGGCGCGCGCCAGCGTCTGCGCTACCTCATCAAGCGGCAAGCGTCCGGCATAAGCCCTGCCGTCCGGCGCGGCGACAAAGGCCAAGGCACGCAGCGGCCCATCCTGGGTGCGGACCGTAATCCAGCATGGCACGTTGGTTGGTGGGTTCGCATCGATTTCGCGCCGCATCAACTGGCCGAGCTGTCCGAAATGGTCTTCCGCTGGCAGCCGGTAGACGATACCATTGCAACTGCCTCCCCGATCAAGAACCAGCATCAGCGCCGGCAATTCACGGGTTCCACGCCAGCGGGTCAGCTTCAGGCAGAATGAGCGGTGCCACCCCGGCGCTCTGGCCGGGCGCTGCTCGATGTGAGTGAATTCGGGATTCCAGATCAGCGAGCCGTAGGCAAAAACCCACAGCGTTTCGGGCCGGTATTCGGAAAGCAGACGTTCGACCAGATCATCGAACTCCGCGTCTGTATGCTCGCTGGTACCGGGTTCAGGGCCTGGGTCCGGCTCGATCCGCTCGACCCGAGCGACAAGTTCGGCAGTCAAGGCCATTGACTTGCGGGTTATCGGCTTCCGGCTCATTTTGCCCAGTGTCCCCAATGACGACCGAAGATAGATTGGCCGTACATCGATAGCCATTGATTTCCAGGGGCTATCGCGAGAGAGATACTCGCCACCATTGGGCGGCAATCATGAGCCGACGAAGCCTTCGACGACGCGCAACGACCTGGCTGGTGGCGTTCTGTGCCGGCTATCTCGTGCTCGCCTACTTCGCCGCGCCGGAATTCTGGACCTTGCGGGACCGCAACTTCCGCTCGCAGCGCTTCGAGATGGTGACGCGCACGCCGCAAGGCATTGCGGGCGATCCGATCAATGTCGGCCTTGTCGGTACCAAAAAAGAGCTGGTCCACGCCTTCGCCGTCGCCGGATGGGATACCGCCGACGCCATCACGCTGAAGACCGCGATCGAGATCGGCGAAAGCGTGCTGTTCAATCGGCCCTATCCCGACGCGCCGGTCAGCCGGTTGCTGTTCGAAGGCCGCGCCCAGGACCTGGCCTTCGAGAAGCCGGTCGGCGACAGTGCCGACCGCCGTCACCACGTCCGCTTCTGGCAGACCGACTCGACCGGAGACGATGGCCGGCCGCTCTGGCTGGGTTCGGCAAGCTTCGATCGCGGCGTTGGGCTCAGCCACGACACCGGTGCGATCACACACCATATCGATCCCGACATCGACGCCGAGCGCGATTTCCTGATCCGCGACCTGTCTGCCGCAGGCATGCTGATCTCGACCAGCGAGATACCAGGCATCGGTGCGACAAAGGCCGGGCGCAATGGCGGTGGCGATCCCTATTTCACCGACGGAAAGACGGTGGTAGGCGTGCTCAGGCAGTTGCCATAGGCGCGTTGCTGGCGATCCTTGGCCCGATCACGCCAGCGCGGTGCGGCTTCCGCTTTCGGCTGCTCTCTCGATCGCGGCGATGATCCGATGCACTGCGACCGCATCCTCGAAGCTCGGCGCCGAGCGGGTACCCTCGCGCACATCCCTAGCCATCCTCGCATAAACGCGGGCGACGTTCCCCGGCTCCACATCCTCCGGCCAGCCGGAACGGTATGAGGCGGGGACCTCCAGCGGCCGGAACACCTTCTCCCCGTTCCGCGCGCCCTTGAGGGAAAGCTGCACCATCTGCGTATGGCCGGAAGGACCCGATATCAGGATATCGCCTTCCGTGCCGTTGATCTCCCAGACCAGGCCGTTGTCATCTCGCGCCGCGCCGCCTCGGTAATGGATGGACAGGGGCGCTCCGCTGGCGAGGACCCCGCTGACCAGCACCTGGTCCGGGGCGGACACGGGCAGCGTTTCCCGGGTATCGACGGCGAGCGCTATGGGCCGCCGCGTCGCCAGCACAGCGGATACCTCCGCGATGTCGCCGAGCACATCCCTGAGCGCCGCCAGCGTGTGCCCCACCGGGATCGTCAGCATGGTGGCGCCGTTGGCGCGATCCAGCAGATAGGCGTAGATCTTCTTTTCGGAGATGGAGCCGCCCCAGCCGCCGCCCCGCGCGACCAGAGTGGTCGACAGCACCTCGCCGACGAACCCGTCGGCGATCAGATGTCGCAGATATTCAATTTCGGGAGCAACGCGCGCTTGGGTTCCGACCACGCCCAAGACACCCTTGGACCGAGCAAGCGCGGCAAGTTCCTCGGCCTCGGCCAGCCCGTTGCCAAGCGGCCATTCGCAGTAGACGTGTTTGCCCGCGCCGATCGCCGCTTTCACAATCTCCAGGTGAGGAGGCACCTTCACCGTGACAGTGACGATGTCGATCTCCGGCGCCGCGATCAACTCGGCGACGCTGGCGAAGGCCCGCGGCAGCCCGGTCGCTCCGGCCGCCTTCTCGGCGCTGGCCAAGCTGGTGTTGGCGACGCCGACGATCTCGAAGCTCTCCGATAGGGCATTAAGCGCAGGAATATGGG
Organism: Mesorhizobium robiniae; assembly: GCF_040545535.1. Taxonomy (NCBI): domain Bacteria; kingdom Pseudomonadati; phylum Pseudomonadota; class Alphaproteobacteria; order Hyphomicrobiales; family Phyllobacteriaceae; genus Mesorhizobium; species Mesorhizobium robiniae. The sequence continues at coordinate 19,371 of NZ_JBEPMC010000001.1, read as the reverse complement.
CCCGTGCCGCCCAGCTCCTGCCCGGCTGCAATCCGACGATACCGACCCTGAAGCGTTGTCCTGGCATGGTGTTCGGTTCTCCTTCAAGCAGCCTTGGCTTTGCCGTCAAAATTGCGAGATCGGCAGTGGCTACGCCGGACATCTATGCGGTTTTGCTATGGAATAAAGATCTCCTATGGTGCATGTTCGGAAACAGATTGACGAGAAAAAATCTACAAATGGAGAGCGGCGTTGGAACCAGCCGGCCTGCAAGGCGTCCTCGCATTCGTACGGACGGTCGAGGCCGGCAGCTTCACCGCCGCCGGTCAGCGGCTGCATGTGACCAAGTCGGCGGTCGGCAAGGCGGTCGCGCAATTGGAACAGCGACTGGGCGTTCGCCTGCTCAACCGCACGACCCGCAGCCTGAGCCCGACAAGCGAAGGCTTGGGCTACTACGAAGCCTGCGTCAGGGCGCTGTCCGAAATCGAAGCGGCCCAGTCATTGCTCGCCGCACGTCGGCTGGTGCCTTCCGGCCGGCTTCGCGTCGACGTGCCCCTGGCTTTCGGCCGTAGATGCGTGGCACCCGTGCTCTTCGAAATCTCCAGGCAATTTCCGGATCTGACGATGGAAATCTCCTTCAATGACCGGCGCGTCGACCTGATCGAAGAAGGCATCGATCTGGCGGTCCGCATGGGCGATCTCGATGACAGCCTGTCGCTCGCCGCGCGCCGCATCTACGCCCAGCGCTCGGCCATCTGCGCGGCCCCCGCCTATCTCGAAAAACACGGCCGGCCGGGGTCGTTCGAGGATCTCGCCAACCACAGCGTTATCGGCTACGGCCGCGACGGCATTGTCCGACCCTGGACCGTAAGGCATGCAGACGGCCATGTCGGAAAATTCGTGCCAAGGGCGCGGCTTGTCCTGGGTCACGGCGAACCGATGCTGGATGCAGCGCTTGCCGGCTGCGGCATCGTTTTTCTGCCGAGCTGGCTGGCGGCCGACAGCCTCAGGAGCGGCGAACTCGAGACGGTCCTATCGGACTGTCTCGTCGAAGACATCGTCGTGCATGCCGTCTGGCCGGTGACACGCAGCCTGACGCCAAAGGTCCGTGTCGTCGTCGACTCCCTGATCGAGCATTTTTCCTCGCCGCCATGGGATGCCGCGTGAGATGGTTGCCTCCGCCGCCACGAAAAATGATGCTCCTCTATTTTCGAAGACCTCGTCGCAATGCTATTGACCCCTCATGCTTTACGCTGAAATCGCTATCGTGGTCGTCCTCATCTGCGTGAACGGCCTTCTGGCAATGTCCGAGCTTGCCATTGTCTCGTCACGGCCTGCTCGCCTCAAGGCGATGATCGACCGCAACGTCACCGGTGCCGGACGCGCTTTGGCGCTCGGCTCCAATCCAGGCAAATTCCTGTCGTCGGTGCAGATCGGCATCACCCTGGTCGGTGTTTTATCAGGCGCCTTTTCCGGCGCCACGCTCGGCGAGCGGCTGTCGGTGTTCCTGGCATCGACCGGCATCCGCGAAAGCCTTGCCGATCCGATCGGCGTCGGCATCGTCGTCGCCCTCATCACCTACTTCTCGCTGATCATCGGCGAATTGGTGCCCAAGCAGATCGCGCTGCGCGATCCGGAGCGCGTCGCCGCCAGGGTTGCTCCGGCGATGACCATCCTTGCCACTGTCTCGGCACCGCTGGTGTTCCTGCTCGACATCTCCGGCCGCGCCATGCTGTGGCTGCTCGGCCAGCGTGGTGAAAGCGAGGAGAAGGTCACCGACGAGGAGATCAAGATGCTGGTCGCCGAGGCAGAACATCACGGCACCATCGAATCGGACGAACGGCGCATGATCGCCGGCGTCATGCGGCTCGGCGACCGCGCTGTCCGCGCGGTGATGACGCCGCGCACCGAGGTCGACTGGATCAACCTGCAGGCCGACGACGCAGCGACCCGCAAGCTCCTGATGGAGACCCAGCATTCGCGACTGCCGGCCGGCGATGGCAGCGTCGACGCCATGATCGGCGTCGTCCAGACCCGCGACGTGCTGGCCGCGATGCTTGGCGGTCGCGCGCTCGACCCGCGCCGGCACGTGCGCGCCGCTCCCATCGTCCACGACCAGGCCGACGCGCTGGATGTCCTTTCGACACTCAAGGAATCCGACGTGCCGATGGCGCTGGTCCATGACGAATACGGCCATTTCGAAGGCATCGTCACCCCGGCCGACATACTGGAAGCCATCACCGGCGTCTTCCGGGCGGACCTCGACGCTGGCGACGAGGAAAACGCCGTCAAGCGCGAGGACGGCTCATGGCTGCTCGCCGGCTATATGCAGGCCGACGAGATGGCGGACATTCTCGGCATCGACCTGCCGGAGAATCGCGACTACGAGACCGTCGCCGGTTACGTCCTGTCGCACATGCACCATCTGCCGGCGACCGGCGAATGCGTCGATGCGCAGGGCTGGCGCTTCGAGGTCGTCGACCTCGACGGCCGCCGCATCGACAAGCTCATCGCCACGCGCCTGCCCGGCGGCCATCGCGAAATCGTGCGGTGACAAACAACACGATTTATACACCGGTTCGAATGCCAGCTCTCGGCCCGTGGCGGGTCGCCATACCGTCACCGGCATAAGGCAGCTTCGCGCCTCAAACTCGGTCGTTCGCCGATATCCGAATTAGCCTGAAACCGGACATTCCTCGACCGCCTCGGTCGTGGCGAAGAAGTGCCGGCGCAGTCCTCTGCCGGATTGCCGCCTCAAGGAGACAACCGACAGCGGTCTGCGGACGTTGGAGAGAAAACACTCTCAAAACAGAACCGCCGGATGATCCACCCGGCGGCCGTATTTTCGTTTTGACACCTGAAAGCTCGAAATGTCCGCACACGGCGCGTGGCCGAACTATCGCGCTTCGACAGATCCCTTGCGGGCAGCTTCGTCGATCACGTCAGCGACGACCTTTGGCTGGGTCATAAAGACCGCATGGCTTGCCGCGACCTCCGTGATTGTCGCGCCGATGCGCTTCGCCATCGCTTGCAACATACGCTGATCGAAGGCCTTGTCATCGGTTGCAATTACTGCCCAGCTCGGCTTGCTTCGCCAGGCGGCATGCTCGAGCTTGGTTGCGAAGGCGGACATGTTTATCGGCACCTGAGAGTCCCGCATGAAAGCGGCATCCGCGTCCATCGTGTCGTTGGCAAAGCCAATCTTGAACCTGTCGGGAGAAACGAAGCCGAAGCCGTCCGCGGTAGTTTCGATGACAAATTCAGGCGGGGTCTGGTAACCCTCGTACTGCTGCGCAGTCGTCTCTCCGGCATCTGGCGACAACGCCGATACGTAAACCAGGCCCGTCACGTTTGAGTGGGTACCTGCTTCCGTTATCACCGTGCCGCCCCAGGAATGCCCCACAAGGACCGCAGGTCCATCCTGACGGTCAAGAATGCGTTTGGTTGCGGCAACGTCGTCCGCAAGCGAGGTGAGCGGGTTCTGGACGATCGACACACGATAGCCGCGGGCGGTCAGTTCGTCATAGACGCCGCGCCAACCCGATCCATCAGCGAATGCGCCGTGCACCAGCACCACGTTCTGGACGGTCTGGTTGTCGGGAATTCTCTCGGCAGAGTGAGTGGTCGTGGCTGCGGCAATTCCTGCGACAGCGGCAGTTGCGGCCAGAAGGTTGGTCGTCCTGGAAGTCATGCTGATCTCCTTTTACTTATCCGATAACAATTATCGCGATATCTTTATCTACGGTTCCAGCCGCGACATGTCCAGCATAATTTTTATCGCGATATTCTTTTTTCGGATCGGGTAGGCTATATCAGGCCCAAGGAGAGCCAACCATGCCAACGAAAAAACCCAACAACCCATTGCCGCTCGACGATCAGCTCTGTTACGCGATCTACTCTGCCGGCATGGCCATCCAGAGGGTGTACAAGCCACTGCTGGACGATTTAGGCCTGACCTATCCCCAATACCTCGTACTCAATGTCCTCTGGCGCGAGGACGAGCTGACCGTTGGCGGCATCGCCGAAAGGCTCGCGCTGGAGTCGAGCACTCTGACGCCGTTGCTCAAACGGCTCGAAGCGGCAGGACTTCTGCGCCGGACACGGAACCCCGCGAACGAGAGGCAGGTAGTGGTTGAGCTAACTGATAAGGGACGCGAACTCAGATCTCGTGCGGGCTGCCTTGCTGACGCTCTGCTTTCCTCCTCAGGGCAAAGCCCAGCGCATCTCAATCAGATCAACCGTGACGTCAGGGAGCTACGTGACGCGATCTATGAACATACTGGCGTCTGGAGGAGCACGGCCTAAGCCGGCAAGCAGGGGAGGCTTTTTTACACTGTAGGCACGGTTCCTCCGTCAATTACGTACTCCGCACCCGTGATCGAAGAGGCACGATCGGAAGACAGAAAGGCAACGAGATTGGCGATCTCGGTCGGGCTTGAGGGGCGACCGAGGGGGATCCCACCGAGGGAGTCCATTATGATCTTCTTGCCCCCTTCAACGTCGGTGCCTGCCTCATCCGCGAGACGTCGGGCGAGTTTGACGGAAGCCTCGGTTTCTATCCAGCCCGGAGACACGCGAACGACACGCACGCCTTTCGGCGACACCTCCTTGGAGAGGCTTTTGCTGTAGGTCGACAACGCCGCCTTCGCCGCGGCGTATGCGGTCGTGGCTTCTGGCAGGGGAAGCAGCCTCTGGATGGAAGAGACGTGGATCACCACGCCGCTTCCCTGCGCGATCATTCCCGGTATCAGTTCTCGGTCGAGCCGCACGGGGGGAAACAGGTTGAGATCGAGTTCCTTGTGCCAATCACTGTCGCCCAGCGCCGAGAAGCCGCCTGCCGGCGAGGAAGAACCGCCGAGCATGTGAACGATAATATCGACGCCGCCCAACTGACCCCTGACGGCTTCGGCCACCGTGAAGCAGCCTTCGCTGGTGGAAAGATCGGCAGCCACGAAAAGGTCCGCCGAAGAGTTCGCGGGGAACGAGCGGGCCGTCGTCAGCACACGCGCGCCGAGTTCGCGGAACAGGTCGACGGTTGCGGCACCGGCCCCCTTTGTGCCGGAAGTGATCAGGGCGCGCTTGCCTGATAGATTCAGGAAGTCGCTCATGCGCCGATCTCCAAGGCTGCGATCTTGTCGCCCATCAGACGGAAGACGTAGGTGAGATTTGCAGGGCTGCCGGGAAACTCGCCGGTGACTTTGGCGATCACCTTCGTCCCATGCTCGTCAGTGAGGGCTTCGACCGGATCGGCGACGTGCCGATACCTGGCTTTCGAGTATTCCCACCAATTGCCGATGGCATAGTGCCCGGAGTGGGAACGGCCCTCGTCATGGACAGCGGCCCCCGGCGCGAAGCAGGCCAGCAGAGCCTCGCAGTTGTTCTTCCGATCCGCGTCGAAATAAGCCTGGATCGCCTGCGGCAGTTGCATCTCTCATCTCCTCTTGGGGTTGTTCGCTCCACAAGTAGGCGTATTCCGATGTTCGGATAATTGGGATAAACATGGATGTCGAATTGCGGAAAGTGGGATAATGGCGAGGCTTGGCCTTCACGATCTGGAAGCTGTCGTAGCCGTTGCTCGCAGGTCCTCTTTCCGCGGCGCGGCGCTTGACCTGGGAATGTCGACGACTGCCCTTAGCAATGCCGTCGGCAAGTTGGAGGCCCACCTTGGCGTTCGCTTGTTCAACCGAACCACCCGCAGCGTATCTCTGTCGGATGCCGGTCGCCTGTTCGTCGAGAACGTCGGTCCTGCGTTGCAGGACATCCACGGTGCCATGGATGCAGCGCGCTCAAAGCAGGCAAACCCCACGGGAACGCTCCGCATCAATTCCTATGCCACTGCCGCGCGAGAAATCCTCTCACCCCTGCTTCTGGAGTTCATCAGGCGTTACCCGCAGGTCCATATCGATCTGGTGACCGAGGGACGGCTCTTGGACATCGTCGCGGAAGGCTTCGACCTGGGCGTGCGTCGCGCCACCCTCGTGCCGAGTGACATGATTGCGATCTCGCTCGGTCGGCCGCAGAGAAATGTGGTCATAGGCTCGCCCGACTATTTCAAAAGCCATGGTACGCCTTCCACGCCGACCGACCTCCTTCAACACAGGTGTATCCGTATCCGGCTGCCGAATGGCGCGCTCTTTCGCTGGCGCTTCGAGAAGGATGGGGAACCGCTCTTGATCGATGTGAACGGACCGATGACTTTGGATGAGGCAAGCCTGTCCCGCGGCACAGTGCTCGAAGGCGTGGCGCTGGGCTACGTAATGGAACGTGACGTGCGCGAGGATATTGAGGCAGGGCGGTTGATCAGCGTTCTGAAGGAATGGCTGCCGCCTACCGACGAACTCTGCATCTATTACCCGGGACGACGGAATCCATCCGCGGCGCACAGAGCATTCGTTGAGCTAGCACGGGAACTCGGCTCAAAAGGCCGAAACACGGCTCTCTAAGCGCCGTTCCGCTTTGCGCCGGAAGCGGTCATTTCAAGCTATTCGGCCAACCAACGCCCGCCGCTGCCCGCTCCGTTCGGACACGGCAATGACCGCTCGTGACTACTCGCTCGCCCGCTGAGCGGTGATGATCCACGCACGCGAGTCGAAAAACACACCGTCGGCAGTCAAGTGCGCGTCCAGCAAGGCGCGTAGCCTCTGCAACGCTTTGTCAGCCGCCGCCGTGCCGACGCCCGCCAGTGCTTGCTGCGCAAACCCGAAGCCGACAACAGCGTCATACGCCGCATCGACATCCGGACCATAGAAGACCGGCTCATGGACCTCGGCAAAGTCAAGGAACGCAAAGCCGGCCGCGGTCAGGACGCTGGTGGCGGCAGCGGGATCGCTGAGCGAGAACGCGCCGTTGGCGCTCACAGGAGCGACCGAGTCCGGAGCTAGCGCACGGGGAATGGCGGTGGCCCATTCGTTGCGCTCCCGGCTCTGCCACACCATCCACACCAAGCGCCCGCCCGGCCGCATCGCCCGCGCGATGTTGACGAACGCAGCGGCCGGATCGGCAAAGAACATCACCCCAAATCGGCTGATGCAGAGATCGAAATGATCAGCGGGGAACGCCTGGACCTGAGCGTCGCCCTGTTCAAATCCGACGTTCCGTAACCCTTGCTCTGAGCTACGCTCGCGAGCAACCTCAAGCATCTCTGCTGATACGTCGATACCGATCACGCTTCCCTTGACGGCGATGCGAGCAGCGTCACATGTGGTTTGCCCTGCACCACAGCCAATATCGAGCACGCGGTCCCGTGGTCCGGCGTTGACGGCAGCACGAAAGTGTTCGTTGTGCTTTCGCAACTCCGCGTCGTAGAAATCAGCGCGATTAAAGGCCATCACCTGTACCTGTCTTGGCGGGATGGCCAACCTAGCTCAGGGCCGAAGCGCGCGGCAATATGGCCTGCGGCATTGAGCAGGCAGCCTTTCGAAAATTTCAGACAACTCCCAGGAGAAACAACTCCCAGAGTAAATGAACAAGATTTCGTTCGTTCGAATGACGAAAAGTAGGAAATCGGAGATAACCTCGAGGTGGCGCGTCATCCAGTGCCGCGACGTGCAGTAAGTGGAGAATACAATAGCGGTGAGCCGCGGTCAGTGAGTTTCAGTGATGGGTCATGTGCAGAGCACCAGGTCAAAATGTCGCCGCTGTGACTTCACCTCCATTAAACCACCGCCTTTGAATTTCCTTCACGCGACACATGGCAGGGCCGCCATGCTGTACCTCGTTCCGCTATTTCTCATTCTGCTGTTGGCATCTCCGGCAAACAGTCAGGTGGCGCCAGATGCGTCAGAGATCGCCGCTGCTAACGACAGCTCGCCGGTCGCGGTTTCGCAAGAATTGGGCAAGGCGCAACTCGGCGCGCTCGGATCCGAAGAAGCCTTACGCCGCGAATTGGCCGCGGCACGAGCGGAACTGGCTAAGCAGGCACAAGCCCTGAAAGAGCAGCAGCAAATAGACGAAGCGCTGGAGAGCGCGCAGCGCGTTATCGAACGCTTTAGGGCCGAAGCCGTTCTCTGGGACCGCGAGAAGGCTGCCGGAGCGCACCCCTCTGTTGAAGCCTCTCAAGTGGCTGCGAAGCGGGCGCTTGATGAGGAGAGGCACAAGGTTGAACTCTTGGAACAAGAACTCACCACGGCTCGCCAAACTATCGACGCTCTTAAGACAGGCGCAAACCTGGCCGCGGTCGAGAAGACCAACGCAATAAAAGACCGAGCGGTGGCTGAGACCGCTCTAAGGCAAGCTGGAGAAGCACTCGAACTGGAACGCGAACGAGCAGGTGCAGCCGTACGCGACCTCGATATTGTTCGCAAGGAACGCGACGCTTCAAAGCAGATCTCGGCAGCGTTGAGTTCGGCGCTGGAGAAAGAGCGTCAAAGGGCTATCGGTCTAGCTCGCAGCCTCAGTGCTGCGCGTGAGGCCATCGACATCGTCAAGGAGAAGCGTCGCACTGTGGTGGCGCGCGCGCCGAAATCACGTACCCCACTTGCAAGTACGCTATCGCGTTCGGGCGTCCAACCAGCCCGTAAACCGGGCTTGCCGAAAAAACAGAAAGTGAAGGTCCAAAAGTCACGCCATCCTGTTCTGCCGGCAACCATCGCTCTTCCCGCCGCATTGCTCCCGACGCGACCAATGTAAAGCTCGACCTACGCCAGTGAAGACTAGCGCGTGAAATGGATGCCGCAGGGGAGTACGACAATGAAAAAGTACGTCGCAGCCGCATTGACGATCGGGATCGCAATCGGGCCTGCCTCGGCGCTTGACGCAGGTTTAGGCGGTAAGGCCGGCGGTCTCGGGCTCGGTGCTGGCGTGAGCGTCGGTTCGCAAGGCGCATCTGTGGGGGTCGGCACGAGCGTCGGCGGTCTTGGGGTCGATGCTGGCGTGAGCGCCGGTTCGCAAGGCGCATCTGTGGGGGTCGGCACGAGCGTCGGCGGTCTCGGGGTCGATGCTGGCGTGAGCGCCGGTTCACAAGGCGCATCTGTAGGGGTCGGTACGAGCGTCGGCGGTCTTGGGGTCGATGCTGGAGTGAGCGCCGGTTCGCAAAGCGCATCTGTAGGGGTGGGCACGACCGTCGACGGTGCAAGTGGAGCAAACGTTGGAGCTTCGGTCGGTGCAGGTAACGTGTCCGTCGGCGCAGGCGTTAGTGCCAGCGGCAGTCCATCGACAGTGGGCGACCATCCGTCCGCCGAAAACGGATCGGCTACCGCTCCCGGTAGTCCGGCCGCAATCACGACAGCCACTGCCTCTGCTAAGACCAACAGGCAACGGATGGCCCTGCCACCCGTGCTTAGGCCTTCCAAAGCCGGTGAGGGTGGCTCCACCAGGGGCTATCCCCTTGGGTCTCTGGGACCCCTGAAATCGAAACCGGGTACGCCAGCTCAGGTCGTACGAGCCTGCCGCGCGGCGATCAAATCCGCTGCAACGCCGCTTGGCGCCGTCAGTGTCCACGCGGTAAGCGCAGGTGTCTTGCGTCAACGCCGAGGCGCACTCACGGCGCCGATCGAGGTGCGAATAGACTATGCAAGACAAGGCGGCATCGAAGTTCGGCGGGCGCGAGTCGGCTGTCGCCTCAACACGGCAGGCAGGGTCACTGCAATAAAGTAGCTCCGGGCCTGTCCCTGTGAGTGGGACGCAAGGTGCGCTGCCGAAGTCGCTTGAGTTGGGTCGGTAATCAACCTGTGCCCGCGAGTCTGAGTTTGCCAGCCCGGCCAGCATGCGTCCGCGTACTGGCCGCAGACCTAGCAGTAGACGCGCTATCGCAACAATCCTGGCGAAGCCAAGTTTACTTTTGGACAGTACGCCTCGTACCGGCGCAATGCGGACGAATTCCACGATCAGCGTGTCGGCAATTTAATCGACCACAATGCTCAAGGCACCAGCACGCCCTCGCCGGCCGAGCGGCGCTCGTCCAGCAGACGGATGCGCCTCCGTAGCATATTCTGCTGCCCACCAAGAGATAACGGGATGCATAAAGAGTATGCCAAGGTTTGAGGCAAAAGGAGTGCGTATGGACGATCCGCTTAGATCCATAAATCGGCCCGGTCTTGGGCGTGCAACGATGGGCTACCAGCCGGCCGAGAATGATTTGTTGAGCGAGGTGCTGCGCGACCTGCGCCTTGCCCATGCGAGATATGGCCGCAGCGAGTTGACGGCGCCCTGGGGCATCGCCGTGCCGTTCAGGGAGGGCGTTCGATTTCATGCGATGCTCGAGGGTCAGTGCTGGATACAAGCCAAGAGCTTGCCACCGCTGCTGCTGGAATGCGGCGATGTGCTTCTTCTTCCCCACGGGACAGAGCACACCATGTCCGACCGGCCCAAAGGGAGAGCCTTGCCACTGGAGGATATCAAGCCGGCGTTGATCGGGAATGGAACCTACGAGTTGAAGTCCGGCGGCGGCGGTCCGCGATCGCTGATCGCATGCTGCACGATCGGCTTTGAGGGGCCGACGGCAAATCCGCTGCTGGAACTGCTGCCTCCGGTGATGCATATTCGCTATGCAGAGCACAGCGATACTGACCTGCCAAACCTCCTCTCCATGATGGCGCGGGAGGCTGATGGGCAAAGAATCGGATCGGCAACGGTAATGGCGCGCCTTGCCGATATTGTCATGACGCAAGTAATCAGATCTTGGGTCGAGACGTGTTCCGACAATCTGACTGGTTGGCTGGCGGCTGTGCGGGATCCGCAAATCGGGTCTGCGCTTGCAAGAATCCATCGCTCCCCCGGGGAAGACTGGCCAGTCGATCGCCTGGCCGCATTGTCTGGGCTGTCGCGATCGAGGTTCTCACAGCGATTCAAGAGTCTATTGTCCGTATCCCCCGCCCGCTATCTCCTGCAATGGAGGCTTCGGCTGGCGGAATCCTGGTTGCGGAACGGATACATGTCGCTGTCCCAGGTCGCCTCGGAGTTGGGATATGAGTCCGATGCATCCTTCAGCAGGGCATTCAAACGCTTCATAGGCGTCTCGCCAGGCGCGGTCCGAGATTCCGGCCGCGGGTGAGCATAACAGAGACCGGATCGGTCCTGCATATCGCCTGATGCGATCCACAGCCGATGTAATCGGCGCGACAAACGGTCAGACATTCAAGCGTTTCTGCCATAGCGGCGCCGCGCCAGGATCTGCAAATTCTCAATTCCGGAATCACTCGACCCATTCGCGAGCGAAAGTACGGATTGCATCGCGGTGATTTATCGAAGGAGCGATCGTCGGCATTTCAAGTGCGCCATGAATGCATGACGCGTGAGTTGCAGAATACCTCCTAGGCCCATCCAGTAGGAGACCCACATGGCGTTGACGTTGCCTGATCTTCCCCCACCAGCAACTGGCGAAGGCACGCCCTATTGCATTATCGCCAAGCATCGCGCCGCTCCTGGTCAAGGCGAAGCGCTCGTTACCCGGATGCTTGAGGATCTCGAAGCGACGAGATCAGAAATTGGCTGCCTTCAGTTCCACATCCATCGGGATCGATCTGACCCCGACCTCATCGTCATCTACGAAGTCTGGCGCAGTATCGCTGCACTCAAAAGTCACTTCGGCGAGGCCTATGTCCAGAGGTTCGTCGCCGATGCCGGCGAATATGAGCCTGGCGACATGGAGACGCAGTGGCTCGAGATGCTGAGCCCATATGCCGGCGGCAGAGATCCACGATGATCGGTGACGCGCAGCCTCTTTCGAATCAGCGCGTCGTGATCGTCGGCGGTACAAGCGGCATGGGTATGGGAGCGGCCCGCGCAGCCTCTCAAGCAGGCGCCGAGGTCATTGCGCTCGGACGGCGCCTGTCGGCGAAATTGGCTGCAGAGCAAAGCGCCCACGGTTCGATCACGTTCCAGTCGCTGGACATGACCGACGATGCGGCGGTCGAGCAAGTGTTCGAAACACTGGGAGCGCTCGACCACCTTCTCATCACCGCAACTCCACCGGTGCCTGGAGGAACCTTCCTCTCCCAAACGATGGCCGACGCGCAGGCGGTTCTGCATGGCAAGCTCTTGGGCAGTTGGTCTTGCGCGCGGCACGCGGCGCCCAAGATGCGGAAAGGCGGTTCGATCACATTCACTACCGGTGGCTTGGTGACCAGGCCTCGCATGGGCGCTTCGATGATGATGGTCGCGTTCGCTGGTCTGGAGGCGCTGACACGAGCCCTTGCGCTCGAACTCGGTCCGATCCGCGTCAACACCATCCGTCCAGGCGTCATAGACAGTGAGATGTGGGCCGGCATGCCGCAAACCGAGCGCGAGGCGTTTTTCGCGTTGGTGCGCGAGCGCTTCCCAGCAGGTCGGGTTGGAAAAGTCGACGATATCGGCAAGGCCGCACTTTTCCTGATGACTAATGATTTCGTGACCGGAGCCATTCTAGAGGTTTCTGGTGGCGAAACGCTGGTCAGCATCGAATGATCTAGCAGATTAAGCCATACGGCAATTTTACAACGGTCACCGTCAATCAAGCACGTTACATAAATTTCAGATAAACAAGTGGACCGCAGATGAAAAGTATCATTGATACACTACACGTTTCCCTATTTGTCGTCGCGTTCGCCCTCCCCGTTCCTTTCGGCGCATTGGCTCAAGATGGCTCGGCCGCGCCCTCGACGCAGTCCGAGTTGCCCAAATGGCTTAGTCGCGGATTGCCGGGTCAGGCGCATGAGGTTTTGGCGCCACTAGTTGGCACGTGGCGGGTCCAGTTGAGCTTCTACGGCACGCTCGGCCGCAGCCCCGATCAGCCGCCGCTCGTGACGGACGACCTCATTAGCCGTCGGCAGTGGTTGGCAGGCGGCCGTTACATCGAAGACACGATGGAGGGGACGCTGGATGGTGCGCCAATCTGGCGCAAAGGCTGGCTCGGCTACAGTATCATGGACGACCGATACGAGTGGATCACGATCGATCCTGTCAATACAACCATGATGTACTACGAAGGCGCCGCCGGATCGGGAAATCAAAGGCCCATCAGCATGTCCGGGGCCTTCACCGACCAGGGTGTGGCTGGCGAAGACACAGTCGGCAAGTCGGTCGGCATGCGCACAGTAATCAAAATCGAGAACAACGATCGCCATGTCTTCGAACTCTATTTCACACGTCCCGGACAGCAAGAGGCCTTGGCCACGCGCGGCGTCTATACACGGCTGAAAGAGTGAGCGTCCGTTCGAGGGCGGCCCGGCGTCTCATTAGCTCGCTCGGTGCTTGACCGCGCCTGGTCTGAACCATGGAGCCGAGAGTTTGTATGCAGATAGCGGCAAAATACCCCCAAGGCCAATAATTGTCGAACCGGCAGCAATGTCCAGGTTCACGTCCTGAACCCCTGATTTAGAATGTGAGCTGGGCGGTTCACCAACATCTAAACTCAGGATGCATCATGCCTAGGACTGTTCGCTATTTGACCCATCCGCAGGTTCGGATCGAGCCCGAGAAGAGCGTGCCAAACTGGTCGCTGAACGAGATCGGCGCGGGGCGGGTCGTCGCCTTGGCATCGCGTCCTGGATTGCTCGCCCTGACACGGCGGGTAGTTTGTAGCAACGAAACCAAGGCGATCGAGACCGCGCAACCGATTGCAAATGCTCTCGGCGTTGATCTGGAGATGCGCCCTCGCATGCGCGAGAATGACCGCAGTGCGACCGGCTTCCTCCCTCCAGAAGAATTCGAGAACACAGCAGATGCCTTCTTTGCCAATCCGTCGCAAAGCGTTCGCGGCTGGGAGACGGCTCAGGATGCGCAGCGCAGGATCGTGGAAGAGGTCGAGACCTGCCTCTCCAGTCCCGGGGAAGGCGATGTGCTGTTCGTCGGGCACGGCGGCGTCGGCACGCTCTTGTTTTGTGCCTTATCGGGCTTTGCCATCGATCGCCGGTTCGACCAGGGACCGGGCGGTGGCGGGTGCTGGTTCGAGTTTGAAGTTGAGAAGCGCAAACCGTTGGGCGGCTGGCAGCCAATGGAAGTACTGTCGTACGGATCCCTAGCCCCTGATATCACGTCCAGTGGCTGACTGCCGCCCAGATATGCCGCCCCGTCGAGGAGACCAGACCAATGCCAATCATCACCGTCCGATACGTAACAAGCAACGAGGTGAGACCCGAGGACGTGGCCAGTGCGGCGTCGGCAGCATCCACCAGCTTTTTGCGCAAACGCGCTGACCTGACAGCCGTCGCGTAGGCCTGGGTCGACGGTTCTGTCGCTCAGGATGCGCCAGCGGCGGCATGCTCACCATAGGAGACATATGCAATGGCCGACACGACAACACCCCAGACCGCGCTTCTCACGGCCCTCGCGACAGAGCATTTCGTGCAGCAATCGGCGATCAGCGCAACGATCAGCGAAATGGCGTCGCGAACGACCATCTACATCATGTCTCTATCGAGCGCTCTAGTGGCGACGGGCTTTGTCGCGCAGTCGCCTGAATTCCTTCAGCCGTTTCTCCTAGCCGTGCTGCCATCACTCTTTTTGCTGGGTAGCTTCACCGTCCTAAGGTTGGTCGATATAGCCGCCGAGAACATGCAGGCCCATATCGGCATCGCCCGGATCAGGGCCTACTATCGAACGCTGGGGGACGATGCTGCTTTTCAGTTTTCCAAAGAGTTCGGCCGTTGGCCAGAAAACGACGCCGAACCGTCGCTGCGTTCCGGGCCGCTCCTGGCGCATCTGACGACAGCCGCGACGATGATCGCTTTCGTAAATGGCATTGTCGCGGCGGCGGGCGTGACCCTTCTAGCGCTATATGTCGGATCAGCGTTGGCGCCTGCACTGTGCCTTGGTGCCGGCACAACAACCGGCTTGATGATACTTTTCTATTGGTACCAACGCCTTCGAACGAAAGGCATGGTCCGCCTCGCCAAAGCTTACGGCCCTGAAAAGAGCGTTCTTTGAGCGAAAGGTCAATGCAGTATTGGCGCAACCACGACTTCCAGCGTGGTCACCCGCGCTGTCTGCTTCCAGGAATCCGCAAAGCTGATCTTTACGGCCGACATAGGCGCAAAGCGGACAAATTCCAGCGTGTGGCAGTTTAACTGACTACGATACTAAGGTATCAACACGACCTTGCCGGTCGAGCGGCGCTCCTCCAGCGAGCGATGCGCTTCGGCCGCCCGGTCGAGCGGATAGCGCCCGCCTTGCGTTACGGCAAGCTGGCGGCTCGCGGCCAGGTGGAAAAGCTCTGACAGGCTGGCCCTGAGCACATCGGGCGAGAGCAGCGGCAGCAGGGCGAACCCTCTCAACGACTGGTTCTGGAGGATCATCGCTTCCATCTCCGAGGCATCGATCGCGTATCTGCCCAGCGCCGCAAAGACCAGCTCTCCGCCAGGCGCGAGCGCCCGCAGCGATGCCGCTGTCATCGAGCCGCCGACAATGTCGTAGACGATATCGACGCCGGCGCCGCCTGCCGCTTCACGGACGCGCGTCGGCCAATCCGGCGTGCTGTAGTCGACCGCGGCATCGGCTCCAAGCGACAGGGCAAGATCGAGCTTGGCCCTGCTGCCGGCGGCCGCGATCACCGCGCTGGCGCCTTGGCGTTTGGCGAGCTGGACCAGCAGAGATCCGACACCGCCTGCAGCTGCAGTCACCAGCACCGATTTGCCGGCCGGCGGGCTTTGCCGCGGCAGATAAAAAGCCGTCAGCCCTTGCACCATCAAGGCCGTCGCGGCTTCGAACGAGAGTGTATCCGGTAGAGGCACGGCCAGATTGGCATCGATCGTCACATACTCGGCATATCCGCCGAACGGGCGCTTTGAGGCAAATAACGGCGCCGCCACACGTTTGCCCAGCAGTCGTTCGTCCACCCCTTGCCCAAGCACCTCCACTGTGCCGGCGGCCTCGACGCCGAGAACCATCGGCAAGTCCGGCGTCACCGCATAGCGATCCCCGCGCATCAGCGCTTCGAAGAAATTCACACCGGCCGCATGAACGCGGATCAGCACCTCGCCGGCCTGTGGCTCAGGCTTCGGCATCTCGACGACATCGAGGACGTCGGGACCGCCGAAACGGTTCAGTTGAATGGCTCTCATGGCATGCACCCGTCGCTATGGCATTGGCTGCTCTTTGCCACTATCTGCCTGATCGCGACTACACACTCATTTGTCCGCTGCTGACCAGGAGGTGACCATGGCCAAGCTGACCAAAAGACTGCCCATGCTGCCGGCGGAACGCGCTTTGAAAGTGATCTCGGGCCGATGGAAGGCTGTTATTCTCTACCATCTCTTCGACGGCCCCCGGCGTCTGTCGGTGCTGAAGACGCTGGTGCCTGATATCGCGCAGAAGGTGCTGATCCAGCAGCTTCGCGAAATGGAAGAACACGGCCTGGTCTGCCGCGAGATCTT
This sequence comes from Mesorhizobium robiniae, assembly GCF_040545535.1. Taxonomy (NCBI): domain Bacteria; kingdom Pseudomonadati; phylum Pseudomonadota; class Alphaproteobacteria; order Hyphomicrobiales; family Phyllobacteriaceae; genus Mesorhizobium; species Mesorhizobium robiniae. The sequence continues at coordinate 3,106 of NZ_JBEPMC010000001.1, read as the reverse complement.
TGCCGAAATTCCCTCACGCGTCGAATATTCGGCGACGCGCCTCGGCCTCAGCCTCGAGCCTATCCTTCTGGCGCTCTGCGAGTGGGGTCAGCACCATGCGGATGAGCTGAATGAAATGGACCGCCTTGCCGATTGCATCATCAGGCCTCGGCAGGTAGAGCAGCCGGTCCCCGCCCTCAGAAACTAAAAGGGGCGACGCAAGCGCCGCCCCAGATCCTTGGGAAGAAACCGTCGTTCAGGCGGCTCTGACTTCCTCGGCGACGGCGTCGGCCTGACGCGCCGCCTTCAGTACCTTGGCCCACCATGCGACGTCGTTGACCAATGCGGTGGCTGCCTGGTTCAGGTGCTCGATCTCTTCGAGCTTCTTCTCACCTTGCCGGACGGCAAGGAAATCGCCCCAGGCGATATGGACTGCGGACTTGACCGGCGCCATCTGCAACTCGACGGCGTAGAGACGGAGTTGCTCTACGGCGCGCGAGCCACCGACGCTGCCATAGCCGACGAAGCCGGCGGGCTTCTTGTTCCATTCATTGGCGGCGTAGTCGATGGCGTTCTTCAGCACGCCCGTCGGGCCGTGATTGTATTCGGCGGCGGTGAAGATGAAGCCGTCGAACTCGGCCACCTTCTTTTGCCAACGCTGCGCCACCTCGTTCTGCGATGGCGCCCACGCGGAGGATGCGACCTCGTCGAAGAACGGCAGCGGGAAGTCGCGCAGGTCGACGACTTCGACATCGATGTCGGCATGCGACTTGGCGATCTTGGCGATCCATTGAGTGGGCACATCGGCGAAGCGCGCGGCACGGGTTGAGCCAATGATGATGGCGATTTTCGGTTTTGACATAGAGGGGCTCTCCTTGCAGGAAATAGTGGTATCGTTTGGATACCTAAGCTATATGTTATACTGACAGCTTGACGCGCAAGGAGGCACTTTTTTGTTACCTAGGCACCCGCACCGCTCCGAAGACTGCCGCGCCGTGTCGGAGATCCTGCAACGCGTCGGCGACAAGTGGACGGTGCTTGTCGTCGGCAAGCTCGGCGAAGGGCCGCTGCGCTTCAACGAATTGCGTAACGCCGTCGGCGGCATCTCGCAAAAGATGCTGACCACCACCTTGCGCGGGCTGGAGCGCGACGGCTTCGTCACCCGGACCGTGTTCCCGACCATTCCGCCACGCGTCGACTATGAGCTGACCGACCTGGGCTACGAACTTCTGGTGCCGGTCGGTGCACTCGGCGAGTGGGCGCGCAAGAACACCGAACGAGTGAAGGTGGCGCGCGAAAAATTCGACCGTATGCATGCTTGAAGCCCTTGATCTGCAAGGGTTTTGCATGGTCCCCTCTCCCGGACAAACCCTACTGCCGCAGCTGCACGTCGGACTTCTCGATCCGGTCCATTTCGGATCGGGAGGGCGGCTTTTACCGCCGATCGTCCAGGTCGTCTCTTTTGCGGCAATTGCTCACCGTCGTGCCGCTGGTGTCCCACGTCGTCGCCGCGCAGATTTCGCACTTGACTGCCTGCCCGTCGATGGTGCGGTTCGCGACGTGGAACTGGCACCTGAGTCACCTTGCTCGACTTCAGCAAACGCGGTTCTCGACTGCAGGCAGAGCAGCGCTGCCAAAAGCGCTCGCCAAAGCAGCGTTCAGGATGTGTTGACGCATTGTCTTTCCTCCAAGGTCCCCTTCGGTCGCGCCGCAGGCACTTACAGGCAAAGACGGTGCGCGATGATTGCCCGCATCCCCCAGCGCGGCAGGGGCGGCCAACCAAAGTTCGGGCTTCCGAAATCGGGCTGATCAGCTTTCCGGTGGAACCGCCTTCGGCCTGCCTTCGCCATCCAGCGCCACCATGACGAAATCGGCATGAGTGACCTTCTCCATCAGATCGGAGAGGTAGCGCTGTGCCCAGGCCTCGACCTTGAGCGTCATCGAGGTGCGGCCGACGCGTTCGACATGCGTGTAGATGCACAGGGTGTCGCCGATCTTCATGGCCTTGGCGAATGACATTTCCTTGACGGCCGCCGTCACCACGCGGCCCTTGGCGCGCTCGGCGGCGCGGATGCCGCAGGCAAGGTCCATCTGCGCCATCACCCAACCGCCGAAGATATCGCCCGCCGCGTTGGCGTCCGAGGGCATGGCCAGTGTCCTGAGCGTCAGATCGCCGATCGGCCGGCCGTCAGCATAGTGCACCATGCGCCAAATCCCTTCGATTGTCTCGATCCCGTATCGGGCCGGCGATGATGCGTCAACGCGCCGCCAGCCGGAAACGTCGCAGTTTGAAACGCGGCTATGGGGGTGGACTATTGCCCTTTGACTCATCGATCGGAACGAGCAGGTAGCGCCATTTCCGGACCAACATCGAGGCGACCTTGTCGCTCGCGATGCCGTACGCAGAGGTCCAACGTTGTTTTTCGTTCTTGAAGATCGGTCTGATCATCGACAGCGGTCCCGTGAAAACTCATCAAAAGCGTCGCGCTTCTCGGGGCCTTCCCGGCTTCGGCCGGTGAAGCGCCGCGCCCTGGCCATATTCTCGACGGAAAAACGCCTCGAAGCGCCCGGGAATCGACCGATTGGGAACAATCTTACCTGTTTCAAGGTTGAGGATGCGCAAGGGACTGCTCGACGGGATCGTTGCCCAGATGAAACGTCATTTTCGGATTCTTGTGGGTGCCGCGGTCGGCCTCATGTTGACACCTGCTCCGCTTCCCGCATTTTCGCGCGACGCCCAGCCGCACGCCGCCCCTCTTATTCTGGCCCAAGCCCAGTCGCCCGAAGAGGAAAAGCAGCTGCGCAGGAAGAAACGAAAGGAGGCCAGACGCGACGAGCAACCGACTCCCCGGGCAGAAAGGCCGGCGCAGCGCGAGCGGGCCGAGCGGCCTGCGGCGCGGGAGCGCGAAGCCGTTAAACGGCGTACCGCCAAACCCGAGCCCGCGATCGCCGAGGAGCGCCAGAAGCGGCGCAAGGTGCGCGAAGCTGTCAAACGGCGTGCTGCCGAACCCGAGCCCGCGATCGCCGAGGAGCGCCAGAAGCGGCGCAAGGTGCGCGAAGCTGTCAAACGGCGTGCCGCCGAACCCGAGCCTGCGATCACCGAGGAACGCCAGAAGCGGCGCAAGGT